>NZ_QRCU01000002.1 GCF_003369445.1 Arthrobacter silvisoli | reverse complement strand
AAGATCGGCAAGGACAACCCGTTTGACCTGGTGTTCCACGGCGGTTCCGGCTCTTCCGACCAGGAGATCGCGGACGCGGTCTCCTATGGTGTGATCAAGATGAACGTGGACACCGACACCCAGTACGCGTTCACCCGTCCGGTGGCCGGTCACATGTTCACCAACTACGACGGCGTGCTGAAGGTCGACGGCGAGATCGGCAACAAGAAGGCTTATGACCCGCGCGTCTGGGGTGCCTCGGCCGAGGCCGGCATGGCCGCCCGCATCGTCGAGGCTGCGAAGCAGCTGGGTTCCGCGGGCCACACCTTCTAGCCGTTCCCATTAATAAGTCATGTCCGGCGCACCACCGGACAAGTCCCTAAGATGGCGTGAAGCAGTATTCGAGAGCCGGAAAGGAGCACCGATGACCACCCGTGCTTCTTTCCGGCTGCTCCGGACCGGGACCATCGCCGCCGTCACCCTCGGATTGGCCGCCGGCGGCCACCTTGCCGGTGGCGGAATGCTCCCGCAACCGGCCATTCTCCTGGGGCTGTGCGCTTTGACGGTGCTGCCGGTCGCGGTGGCCACCAAGTTCCGTTTGTCCTTTCCCGTCCTGGCCGGGCTTCTTGGCGCGGGGCAGGCCGGGCTGCACTGGGCTTTCCACGCCCTCTCCGCGGCGGTGCCGTTCGCCGGCCGGGCTCCTTCGGGCCATGCCGGGCATGGCCTGAACCCGCTGCCCTTGATGACCGGGCATTTCATGACCCCTCCCGGAACCCAGGCTGCAGCCGACGACTGGCAGATGTTCGCCGCCCACGCCCTCGCAACCCTGGCCACCGCTGCGGTGCTCGCCCGTGGCGAGCGGGCCCTGTGGGCCCTGGCCGCCTGGCTGCGCCCGCTGGTGGAACTGCCCGTGCCCTGCGCGATCGTCCCGGCCCGTGTGCCGGGGCCGTGCACGGCCCCGATCGTCCTGACCCGGGACCAACTGGTCCGGCGCATCCCCGCACGGCGCGGGCCGCCGTCGACGATTCACGCCGCCTGAGTCCCCCGGCACGTCAGCCACGGGAGGAGACCAGGCGGCCATTGCTGTGCCGACATCCCGGCGGTCACACTCCCGGCCGGGACCCTGATCTTCTTTCCATGAAAGGCATACTTGCCATGAAGTCCATCCTTTGCCGTACCCTCAAGACCACCTCCGCGGCCGCCATGGCCGCCGGCCTGCTCGCCGCCGGCGCGGCCGCAGCCTCGGCCCATGTCCACGTCGATCCCGACGACACGGCAGCGGGCGGCTACACCCACCTGACCTTCAACGTCCCCAACGAATCGGACACGGCCAAGACGAACAAGCTCGAAGTGGCACTGCCGGCCGACGCCCCGTTCAATTCCGTGTCCGTGAAGCCTGTGGAGGGGTGGACCGCCCGGGTCATCACGGGGGCGCTGCCCAAGCCCGTGACCATCAACGGCGCCACGGTGACCAAGGCACCGCGTTCCATCGTGTGGACGGCCGACGCCGAGCACCAGATCGGACCGCACGAATACCAGGCGTTCTCCATCTCCGTGGGCGTCCTGCCCGACGCCGGTACCACCGTGACGCTGCCGGCTACCCAGAGCTACACGGATGGCACAGTGGTGAAGTGGGACCAGGAAGCGGTTGAGGGCCAGGAAGAGCCGGAACACCCGGCGCCTTCCTTCGTGACCACAGCCGAGGACGCCGGGGCGGCCGGCCACCACGCGGCGGCGACCCCGTCTGCAACTGTCGCGCCGGCCGCTGCGTCCGCCTCCAATGACGGCGGCTCGACGGCGGGCTGGTTCGGCCTGGGTGCCGGGCTGATCGGCCTCGGTGCCGGCGCCACCGCCCTGGCCCGCACGCGTCCCGCCAAGGGCTGAGCCAGCAGGCCGAGCCCCCAAGGCCGGTGACCGAATCCGGCCGGGAGTGGGGAGTATCCGGCAGCACCGTCGCGATCGACCCGGTCGCCGGGCACTAGTCGCCGGGCACTAAGAGGCTCCGGACGGCATCAGCCGTCCGGAGCCTCGTACTACCGGGCGTCAGACCATGAGGGCCTGGCGCACGGCGGCGTGATCCTTGACCGGGTAGGACGGCAGGTTGACCCCGGCCATCTCTTCCATCACCCGGATGACCTGGCAGCTGTAGCCGAACTCGTTGTCGTACCAGACGTACAGGACCAGGTTCCGCCCGTTCGAGATCGTGGACAGGCCGTCAACGATGCCCGTGCGGCGCGAGCCCACGAAGTCCGTGGAGACAACTTCGGGGGAGTCGATGTAGTCGATCTGCTCGCGCAGCTCCGAGTGCAGCGACATTTCCCGCAGGAAGGTGTTGACCTCGTCCTTGGTGGTCACGGTGGCCACGTTGAGGTTCAGGATGGCCAGGGAGACGTCAGGTGTGGGGACCCGGATGGAGCTGCCCGTGAGCCTGCCTTCCAGTTCCGGGAGGGCCTTGGTGACGGCCTTCGCTGCCCCGGTTTCGGTGATCACCATGTTCAAGGCGGCGGAACGCCCGCGCCGGTCACCTGAATGGAAGTTGTCGATCAGGTTCTGGTCGTTGGTGAAGGAGTGGACGGTTTCCACGTGGCCGTGGACCAGGCCGAACCTGTCGTTGACGGCCTTCAGGACCG
This sequence comes from Arthrobacter silvisoli, assembly GCF_003369445.1. GTDB lineage: Bacteria > Actinomycetota > Actinomycetes > Actinomycetales > Micrococcaceae > Arthrobacter > Arthrobacter silvisoli. The sequence continues at coordinate 3,656 of NZ_QRCU01000002.1, read as the reverse complement.
GGGTGATGGCGTTGGTGGTGCACGACGCCGCTGAGACGATGGCGTCCGAGTCTTCGATGGTGCCGTGGTTGATGCCGTGCACGATGTTCTTCACGCCGCCCTTGCCCGGCGCGGTCAGCAGGACACGGGCCACGCCTTTGCTCTGCAGGTGCCGGGACAGGCCCTCGGCGTCCCGCCAGCGGCCGGTGTTGTCCACCACGAGCGCGTCGTGGATGCAGTACGCGGTGTAGTCGATACCGGCCGGGTCGTCAGAGTAGATGACCTGGATTTCCACGCCGTTGGCCGTGATGGTGTTGGCGTTCTCGTCCACCCGGATGGTCCCTTCGAACGGCCCGTGGACGGAGTCCCGCCGCAGCAGGCTGGCCCGCTTGGCGAGGTCGTTGGAGGAGCCCTTGCGGACCACGATGGCGCGCAGCCGCAGCCCGTGCCCGCCGCCGGCCTTTTCGATCAGGAGGCGCGCCAGCAGGCGGCCGATGCGGCCGAAGCCGTAAAGCACGACGTCGGTGCTGCCGCGGTGGTCGGCGCCCCGCTTCCCGACGATCTCTGCCAGCTCAATGAGGAGGAATTCCTCCAATGACTGGCCGCCGCCGTCGGACGCGTACTTTTGGGTGAGCCGCGCAACGTCAATGTTGGCGGCGCCCAGCTCCAGCCGCGCCAGTGCGTCCAGCACGGGGGCCGTCTCCTCCAGCGGGAGTTCGCTGTGGCTGATGCGGCGGGCAAAGCGGTGCGCTTTGAGGATGTTCATGGTCGAGTTGTTGACCAGGCTGCGGCCATGAATGCTCGTCACCACATTGTTTTCGCGGTACAGCCGGCCGATCACCGGAATCATGGCCTCGGCGAGGGCTTCCCGGCCCATCCACCTGTCGAGACAAGAATCTGACGTCTGGCTCATAAGACTGCCTTCCTGGGGTGTGGTGTTTGTCGTGGGTGGTCAGCCGAATGCGAGCTGGCCGTTGGTACGGAGGGATTCGATGGCGTCGGCGGGGGAGGGTTTGCCGTAGACGGCGGACCCCGCGACGAAGACGTTGGCACCGGCTTCGGCGGCGCGGACGATGGTTTCTTCGGTGATGCCGCCGTCCACCTGGATGGCGACATTCACTCCGGAGCCGTCGACGGCGGCGCGGGCGCGGCGGATCTTGGGGAGCATGACGTCGAGGAAGGCTTGTCCGCCGAAGCCGGGTTCGACGGTCATGATCAGGAGCATGTCCAGTTCGGGGAGGATGTCGAGGTAGGGCTCCACGGGGGTGGCGGGCCGGAGGGCCATGCCGGCTTTGGATCCACGGGCGCGCAGTTCGCGGGCGAGTTTGATGGGGGCGGTGGCGGCTTCGGCGTGGAAGGTGACCGAGTGCAGTCCGGCGTCGGCGTAGCGGGGTGCCCAGGTGTCGGCGTCGGCGATCATGAGGTGGGCGTCCAGGGGGACGGGGCTGACCTTTTGGATGCGTTCGACGACGGGCAGGCCGATGGTGAGGTTGGGGACGAAGTGGTTGTCCATGACGTCGACGTGGACGGCGTCGGCGTTGCTGATGCGGGCAAGTTCTGCTTCGAGGTTGACGAAGTCGGCGGAGAGGATGCTGGGGTTGATGCAGCAGGTCAGGGGTGAAGGGGACATGGTCACTGCCTTTCGGTGAGCTGGCTGAGGGTGTGGGGACCCCGGTGGGGTCTCCACACCCTCGAAACGACGGTGTTTCAGGAGGCCCGGCGGTTAGGAGGCCCGGCGTGCGGCGGCGAGGGCGCCTTCGACGTCGGCCAGAAGTTCCTTCCAGGAGGCCACGAACTTCTCCAGGCCCTCGGATTCCAGGAGGGCCACGACGTTGTTGTAGGACACCCCGAGGTGTTCGAGCGCGGTGAGGACGGTGTTTGCTTCGGTGTAGGTCCCGGTGAGCGTGTCGCCGGTGACGACGCCGTGGTCGAACGTCGCGTCGAGGGTCTTCTCCGGCATGGTGTTCACGACGCCGTCGGCCGCCAGTTCGGTGACGTAGAGGGTGTCCGGCAGGGACGGGTCCTTCACTCCGGTGGAGGCCCAGAGCGGACGCTGTGCGCGGGCGCCGGAAGCGGCCAGGGCGGCCCAGCGTTCGGTGGAGAACTGCTTTTCGTAGACCTGGTAGGCGAGGCGGGCGTTCGCGACGCCGGCCTTGCCCTTGAGGGCCTTGGCTGCGGGGGTGCCGATCGCGTCCAGCCGTTTGTCGATTTCGGTGTCCACGCGGGAGACGAAGAACGAGGCGACCGAGTGGATCTTGGACAGGTCGTGGCCGTTGTCCCGGGCCAGTTCAAGGCCGGACTGGAAGGCATTGATCACGGCGCGGTAGCGCTCCAGGGAGAAAATCAGGGTCACGTTGACGCTGATGCCTTCGCCGAGCACGGCCGTGATGGCCTTCAGGCCCTCGAGGGTGGCGGGGATCTTGATCAGGACGTTGTCCTTGTCCACCTTCTTGAACAGTTGCTTCGCCTCGGCGATGGTGCCTTCGGTGTCCCACGCCAGGCGCGGGTCGACCTCGATGGACACGCGGCCGTCCACGCCGTCAGTGGCCGCGGCGATCGGGGCGAACAAGTCGCAGGCGTCGGCGACGTCGGTGGTGGTGATCTCGAAGATGGTTTCCTCGAGGCCGGCGCCCTGTGCAGCGAGTGCGGCGATCGCGGCGTCGTAGTCGCTGCCGGAGGTGATGGCGGCCTGGAAGATCGACGGGTTGGTGGTGACGCCGACGACGTTCTTTTCCTCGATCAGCTTGGCGAGGCTGCCGCTGGTGAGGCGTGCACGGGAGAGGTCGTCGAGCCAGATGGAAACGCCGACGTCGGAGAGCTGCTGGGTGGGAGTGGTCATGTCTTCTGCTTCTTCCTATGAAAGTGGTGCCGGTGACGGCTGCGGCCGGTGCCGCGGGATGCCAGGAGGCCCGTCCCGCGACCCCGGCCGCAGTGATTGCGAAGGGTTAGATGCCTGCGGCGGCGAGGGAGTCCTTGGCCGCGGCGGTGACTGCTTCCGCGGTGATGCCGAACTCCTGGAACAGGCGCTTGTAGTCGGCGGAGGCGCCATAGTGCTCGAGGCTGATGGAGCGGCCGGCGTCGCCGACGAACTCGGACCAGCCCAGGGCCAGTCCGGCCTCGACGGAGACACGGGCCCGTACGTCAGACGGGAGCACGGACTCGCGGTACTCGGCGTCCTGCTTCTTGAACCATTCCACGCAGGGCACGGAGACAACGCGGGTGGCGATGCCTTCGGCCTGCAGGTTTTCGCGGGCCGCCACGGCCAGCTGGACCTCGGATCCGGTGACGATCAGGATGACATCCGCCGGGACGGTGGCGCCGTCCCTGGAAGCCTCGGCCAGAACGTACGCACCCTTGGCCACGCCGGCGGTGGACGCGAAGGTGTCACCCTCGGCTGCACCTTCGCCGCGGGCGAAGACCGGCACGTTCTGGCGGGTCAGCACGATGCCGGCCGGGTTTTCGTGGTTCTCCAGGATGGTCTTCCACGCGATGCCCACTTCGTTGGCGTCGGCCGGGCGGACGACATCCAGGCCCGGGATGGCGCGCAGGGTGGCGAGCTGCTCCACCGGCTGGTGGGTGGGGCCGTCTTCGCCCAGGCCGATGGAGTCGTGGGACCAGACGTAGATGGACGGGACACCCATGAGGGCCGAGAGGCGGATGGCCGGCTTCTGGTAATC
>NZ_QRCU01000018.1 GCF_003369445.1 Arthrobacter silvisoli | reverse complement strand
AACCCCGGCTTCCCGGGCCACCACGGCCCGGGAAGCCGGGGTTAACACGGCGCCATCTCACGCTCCCTACAGATCAAGGTGCACCACAACAGGGACCGCCCTCATGGGCGGAGGTCGAGGGCGTCAAGCAACCGCTTCATGGGGCCGCTGAGGTTCCATTGACTCGCGAGACGTTCGAGTTCAGTGCGCGAATCTTCGGCGACGGGACGCAGCCGCGCTCCGGCGTCGTCGAGCGTGGGCAACGGGAGGTCGCGCACGACATTCACGACGGCGGGCGCCACCGTCAGGTAGCTGGCGGAAGCGGCGAGTCTCGCCCGCACGGGCGCGGACAGCCCGCTGTCCGGATCCGCCGCGGCCGCGAGCAAGCCGTCAAGAGTGCCGTACGACAAAAGCAACGACGCCGCCGTCTTTTCCCCGATCCCGGCCACGCCCGGCAGCCCGTCGGAGGCGTCTCCGCGCAGCGCCGCGAAGTCAGCATATTGCCCCGGCATCACACCATACTTGGCAACGACGACCGCATCGGTCACGGCCTCAAGGTTCCTCATCCCCCGCGCCGTGTAAATGACCCGCACGTGGCGGGCATCATCGACCACTTGGAACAGATCACGGTCCCCGGTCACGACGTCGACCGGAAGGCCAGCGTCGCTGGCATAAGTGCCGATGACGTCGTCGGCTTCATGCCCGGCAGCACCGACAACGGCGATTCCTGCCAGGCCGAGCACCCGGCGGATCATCGGAACCTGCACTACAAGCGCCTCCGGCACCACCTCCACATCCGGGGCACCCACCACAGCCTGAGCGACCCTGTGCGCCTTGTACGAGGGAATGAGATCCACCCGCCACCCGGGACGCCAATCCTCGTCCCAACACGCCACCAGATGCGTCGCCCCGTACTCGGTGATCAGCCGCGCGATCATCTCCAACAAGCCGCGAACGGCGTTCACGGGCGTCCCATCCGGGCTGCGGATCGATTCGGGCACGCCGAAGAAAGCACGAAAGTACAGGGACGCGGTATCCAGCAGCATCAAACGGTCGGGCATAAGCGATCCTTACATCCCACCGCCGCCGGACCCAAGACCTTCCGCGCTGCCGAGGTGCTGCCGCACCGCCCGCAATCCCAATTCCTGCCCAAAAACTGTGCCGAGGCCGCGGAAAACCGGGGCTGCTCTTGATCCACGGGTGGCATGGTTATCCCAACAGTCCCGCAGCAGGAGGAAGCATGAAACGGATCGCAGCGTCCGAACCCGCCGGCCGGCCCTTGATTGAAGGGCCCGATCTTCAGGTTTCCAGCGGGATCGGTTCTCCTGCCACGGCGTCATGGACTTCGTCGACCGCTGCGAAGGCATGGGCCTCCGGGGACCGCATTCACGACGGCGGACTCGACGTCTGGCCTGACTGCCGGGACTAAGGCCCCGTTTCCCCCGCTCCCCGGACGGGAACCGGGAAACCCTCCGCCACCCGCCGGAAACACCGACGTCGTGAAATGCTCGCGACACGTGCAGACAGTCGCACGGGGTTCTCAGGAAAAAGATCCAAGTGCTTCCATGCCGCTTACCAGGACGATGCCGCCGAGCGCGATGATGAGCAACGAAGCGACGCCGCCGATGATGCGCATCAGTCCCGGGCCCGCCGCCCTGCCGAACACCGAACCCGTCATGGCCAGGAGGAGTTGCCAGGCGAGCGATGTCAGGCCGACCGAAGCGACAAAGACGACCGGACCGACCCACGAACTGCCCCGCGAGTCCACGGCACCGCCCAATGCGATGAAGTAGATCAGCGTCATCGGGTTGAGCCCGGTCAAGGCGACGAAGCGGAGGTAGGCAAGGCCTGCCGGGATCCGCTCGACCTGGGGGTCCCCGCCTGTTCGCTCCTTCAGTCCTCGGCGCAGTTGCAGGGCTCCGATCGCCACGATCAAGACTCCTGAGGCGGTCAGGAAGGCTCCCCGGTGGTCCTGGATTGTCCGTGCGAACAGGGCACCGGTGGCGGTGGCCATGGCACAGTAGAGGAGGTCCGCCGTCGCAACCCCCGCGGCAGCTGCTGCCGCGACCCGGAAACCGTTGACCAGGCCTTCGCGCAGCAACAGCGCGGCGATCGCCCCGAGCGGCATCGCGACCCCAAGGCCGGCCACCGCACCGGCCGCGGCCGATAACCAGATCTCATTCACCATGCATACCAGTGTGCAATGCAGCAATGAGGAGCACTGACAGTTTCACTGTGCAGCGACTATCATTCTCAGCGTGGATGTCATTGACGAGAAGATTCTCGGTCTTCTGCAGGAGAATGCACGCCGTTCATTCAGTGAGCTCGGAAGGCTCGTCGGCCTGAGCACGAATGCGGCTGCCGCCCGGGTCCGCCGTTTGGAAGCCGATGGAATCATCCTCGGCTACACCGTCCGGACCGGCAAGGAAGCGACCCGCCCCCGCGGCGGCCTGGAAGTCTTCATCGATGTGCGACTCGGCGCCGACACGGACTACGAGACTTTCGCGGGCAAGGTCGGGTCGATCGGGCAGATCGTGGATGCGGTGCACATGACCGGCCCGTACGACTACCTGTTGCGGGCGTACACCCCGGACACCGGGGCGCTGGACCGGCTGCTGCGCCGGCTCAAGAAGGAATGCGGTGCAGCACAGACCCAGACCCGCGTGGCGCTGCGCTCGAGTTGATGTGCCTGGATCGCAGAGCTCCTGGCTCGTCGAATCTCCGTATCGCCGGGGAACAATTCACCGGGGAACCTGCATCCAATCGGTGCCCGTTTCCGGCTCCTCCGCGGCAGCGGCCGTGATCGATTCCGCCAGACTCGAATCGTTGCGCGAGATGAAGTAGTGCACTGTCCCAGCCACTATCGCTCCAATGAACCAGGAGAACGCCGAGAAAGCTCCAAACACAGGTACAAGCGCCAACACCACGGCAGGGACAGCCGAGACGACAAACGAGATGACCGCTTTCCGGTTCCAGCCATGGGTATACGTGTAGTACCCCTGCTCTTTGAACAGGTCCCGCACCAGCACGTGCTGCTTCCGGAGCACGTAGTAGTCAACCATGATGATCCCGAACAGCGGCCCGAGCAGTGCTCCGAGGCCTCCGAGGAACAAGTTGATGACGACCGGACTGTTGAACAGGTTCCACGGTGTGATGACGAGGGCGATCAAGGCCGCGATCAGCCCGCCCCGCTTGAAATCGATCCGGGAGGGCCAAACGTTCGCGAGGTCATATGCCGGCGAAACGAAGTTCGCGACGACGTTGATCCCCAGGGTCGCCACAGCAAACGTGACAGCACCAAGCAACAGGGCAAAGATGCTGTCGATCCGCCCGACAATCTCAACCGGATCGTAAATGTACTCGCCGTACACTTTGAAGGTCCCGGCCGTGACGACAACGGAAACCACGGAAAAGGCGATGAAGTTGACCGGAAGGCCCCACAGGTTGGCCGTTCGTACTGCTTTGCGGGTGGGCGCGAACCGGGAGAAGTCGCAGAAGTTGAGCAACAGGGTGGAAAAATAGGTCACCGTCAGCGCGGTGGCGGCAAGGAATGCATGCAGGACGCCCCATTCCGACGTGCCCCCGGGCAGGTCAAAGGAGATGTCCCAACCCGCTTTGATCAGAATGTAAACCACCAGCACGCCCATCACAGCCCACACGGCCGGCCCGGCCCAGTCCTGGAATCTCCGGATCGTTTCCATGCCGTTTCGGAGCAGAAGAAGCTGCAACGACCACATCAACAGGAACGCCAGCCACCCGAGCCAGGATTCGCCCAGGAAGTTGTTCCCGGCCAGGCTTTGGAGTCCGGGCCAGAGCTCCACAGCGATGACGATGACCGCGCGGGAGGCAAGCCACGTCTGGATGCCGTACCAGGCAATCGCGACCAACGCACGAATCAGGGCGGGCAGGTTGGCGCCGAAGATGCCAAACGAGATCCGGGCGAGCACAGGGTAAGGAACACCGGTCTTCTGGCCTGCGTAACCAGAAAAGTTCATGAGGACGAAGACGATGACAATCCCCACGACCAGAGCCAGAAACACCTGCCATGCACCCAGGCCCAACGCGAAAAGCCCTGCAGCGAACGTGTAGCCGCCAAGCGAGTGAATATCCGACATCCACATCGCAAACAACGAATAGAAGCCCCACGAGCGGTGTTCGGCCGGCGCGAGATCTTCGTTATAGAGTCGCCGGCTGACTCCCGGCGGAATGACGTCAGACACTTGGTCCTCGCTTCCAGTACCGACGGGTGCGGAACGCCGGTTCGGGAACCCCTGGACGGGCACCGGCAGCGCATCCATTGCTGTCAATATACTCAGCCCGGCCACGCTGGAATAGATTCACCGCCGCTCCGGGAGCTCCCGGGAGCCCCCGCCCCGCGTGAGCCAGCCTCCCCGGCCAAGTGCGAAGATGCATGCCGCGGCCGGGACCGTGACGACGGCGGTGACGGCAAGCAACTCCGGAGATGGTTGCTCGAAGTCGAGGAAATCCTGGAAAACAGGTACGGACAATACAAGCACCAGCACCGCGGACATCGCGGCGGCAATCGCCGTGCTCCAGGCGTTCACGGGACGGGAAACGACCGCGAGCAGGCAAAGGCCCAGCAGCGACAGGGCCACAACTGCTGCCGTCCGTACCGCGCCCGTCGAGTCGCCGGCAGCCGCAGAGCCGAAACCTGTGATCGCCAGGAGGGCCGCAGCGATGATGAATCCTGCCGGAAGTGCCAGCCGCAGCGAACGCTTGAGGAACCCTGGTTGGTAACGGCGCAGGTTGGGCATCAGGGCGAGGAAGAAGGCTGGAATTCCAATGGTGAGGCCGTCCGTCACCGACAACTGGCGGGGCAGGAACGGAAAATCCAGCAGCAGGACCCCGACCGCCACGGACAGCGTCAGGGCATAGACAGTCTTGCTAAGGAAGAGGACCGAAACCCTTTCGATGTTCGCAATGACCCGCCGGCCTTCCGCAAGGACCGAAGGAAGCCGGTCAAAGCGCCCGTCAAGGAGCACCACGCGCGCCACGGCCTTTGTGGCCGGTGCTGCCGAATCCATTGCTATGCCAAGATCCGCTTCTTTCAAGGCCAACACGTCGTTCACCCCGTCGCCGATCATGGCCACCGTATGCCCTTGCCTTTCCAGTGCCTGAACCATGGCTTTCTTCTGCGAGGGACTGACGCGGCCAAAGACAACAGTCTTCTCCATCGCTTCTTCGAGCAGACGGGGGTCCTCAGGCAGGAGGCGGGCATCGCAGCCTTCGCCCGTACCAAGGCCGACCCGCTGCGCGACGCGGCCGACAGTGCGGGGGTCGTCTCCCGAAATGACCTTCACCGACACCCCTTCCTGCGCGAAGAACGCCAAAGTCTGTGCCGCATCGGGCCGGATTTCCTCGCGGAACGTCAGGAGTACCACCGGTTCCAAGCCGTGCGGAAGCTCCCGGGCAGCACCCCGGGCCACACTGAACCGCCCGGAGGCGTGGGACAGCGCCAGGGTCCGCAGGCCTTCGGCAGCGAGCGCGGAAGCTCGCACCGCCGTCGGGCTTCCTGCCGGCAACAGCACATCCGGCGCGCCAAGCACCCACGTGCCGGAGGCTTCCCGGCCCTCCGAGAAGCTGACGGCGCTCCACTTGGTGGCAGAGGAGAACGGTACCCGCTGCCCGGCCTCGGGCAGGCCGTCCGCGGTGAACGTCCCTGCAAGGCACCGGGCCGTGGCGTTGGCGTCCGCATCGGCACCGAACCATCCGAGGACCTCCTGCCACCCTGGATGTCCAGCCCCGTCAATGTCATGCACCGCATCAAACGTGATCCGGCCGTGGGTCAACGTGCCGGTCTTGTCAATGCACAGCACGTCCACGCGGGCCAGCCCCTCTACCGCAGCCAGTTCCTGGATGAGCACCCGGTCCCGGGAAAGCCTCAGGGCCCCGACCGCAAAGGCAACACTCGTGAGAAGCACCAGCCCCAGGGGAATCATCGCAATGATCCCGGCAACCGCGCCTGTCGCGGCGTGCTTCCACGAGCCGCTGGACCAGGCATGCTCCCAACCACCTTGGGCCTGCATCTGTGCGTTGACGAGGAGTACGGAAACGGGCAGAAGGGCCCAAGAGACCCATCTCAGCACCCTGTCAATACCGCGTCGGATTTCCGAAGCAAGCAGCGAGAACCGCCTGGCTTCGGCCACCAGCCTGTTCGCATACGACTCGCTTCCGACCCGGATCGCCCGCGCAGCGCCCCGCCCCGCGACGACGATTGAGCCTGAAAGCAGTTCCATGCCGGGGAATTTGGCGACCGGGACGGATTCGCCGCTGAGCAGCGATTCATCCAGTTCCAGGCCGTGTCCGTCAAGCAGGAGGGCATCCACCACGAGCTGGTCGCCCGCGCGAAGAACCAGGATGTCATCCTGTACGACGTCGTCGACGGCGATCTCCCGGACTTCACCGGCCCTGAGCACCCGGCAGCCGGGCAGCTGCAGTACTGCCAGCCTGTCCAGGGTCCGTTTCGCCCGGTACTCCTGCACTATTCCGATCACGGCATTGCCGAGGGCCGCAAACCCGAAGAGGGCGTCGCGCCATTGGCCAAGTGCCAGCAGGAGGAGGAAGCTGCTTCCGACGATCGCGTTGAACAACGTGAAGACGTTTGCCCGCAGGATGTTCCACAGGCTGCGGCTGGAACCGTTCGGAACGGCATTGCGGAGGCCGGCGTCGGCGCGCGCCCGCACCTGCTCGCCCGACAGCCCTGTTGTCCGTCCCTGTGCCATGCTGCCACCATCCTGGAGCCCCGGCCGTGAAGTGCCGGGGTGTGAAAGTGCCGGACCGTGAAAGTGGCGTGCCGTTTCCGGCACCGCCACTTCCTTGTGCCCGGGGCCTTTTCGCCCGGGCTTTTCCGGACCCGTCACGGGCAGTTCCGTCGTTGCGTCCTACTCCCTGGAGATCGGGATCTTCTGCTTTGCGGTTTCGCCGCTGCTTTCCCGCACGGGCACTCTTACTTCGAGAACGCCGTCCTTGTAGCTGGCAACAACGTCTTCTTCCTTCACATCCTTCGGCAGCGGGATGCTGCGGAACATCGAGCCGTAACGGAATTCCGAGCGGTAACTGCCGTCGTCTTTCTGTTCGCTCGACTCTTTGCGTTCGGCGCGGATCCGCAACTGGCCATCGGAGAGATCGATTTCGATGTCCTTGTCCGGGTCCACACCCGGCAGTTCCGCACGTACTGTCAGGACGTTGTCCTTGATTTCTTCTTCCACCCGGATCATGGACCGTTCGGACTCGCCTTCAAAGAGCCGGCGAAACGGTTCCATCAGATCAAAGGGGGTGCGGCGGTCAAATGGCGACCACCTCAATAGCTCGTTCATGGCTTGACCTTCCATCGTCCGTGGGTTTCTGCCCCGCGCCCTGCGGGACAGGATTCTGGGTTCTGTGAGCCTGTGTGCTCCGGGCAGCGGCCGGGCCGCTGCAGCACGGCTGCCGGGCCGGAGGAGAGCGGCATCGCCACCACGCCATCGCCATCACCTTGCCTCCGGCCCCCCGGCTGTCTCCGCGCCGGCCACGACCGCGGCCGTCCGGACAAAGGTGTCCGGGTTCAGGGAAATCGAGTCGATCCCGTGACCAACCAGGAATTCCGCGAAGTCCGGATGGTTGCTCGGTGCCTGACCGCACAATCCGACCGGGATGCCCGCGTTGTGGGCCTTCCGGATGGCATCCCCGATCATCACTTCCACAGCTTCGTCCCGTTCGTCGAAAAGTGCAGCAAGTTCGGCGGAGTCCCGGTCCGCACCAAGGACCAACTGGGTGAGGTCGTTCGAGCCGATGGAAAACCCGTCAAAGGCGGCGGCGAACCGCTCTGCGAGAATCACGTTGGAAGGCACTTCGCACATCATGTAGACCTTGAGACCGTTCTGTCCCCGGACCAGGCCGTTCGATGCCATCACTTCGAGCACCTGCGCGGCCTCGCCAGGCGTCCGGCAGAAGGGCACCATCACCACGACGTTGTCGAAACCGTGATAGTCCCGAAGCCGCTTGATGGCCCGGCATTCCAGCTCAAAACCCGCCTGGTAACGCGGATGGTAGTAGCGTGAAGCGCCACGCAGGCCAAGCATCGGGTTTTCCTCGACCCCTTCGAAGGCGGAACCACCAATCAGCCGGCGGTATTCGTTGGATTTGAAGTCGCTGAGCCGAACTATTGCCGGGTGCGGGTAGAAGACAGCGGCAAGCTTCGCCAGCCCGGTCGCCAAGGTTTCGACGAAGTAGTCTGCGGGGCTGGGAAAATCCCCGGTCAGGGCGGCGATCGTCTCCCGCTCCGCCGGATCCGGCACCCTGTCCGGATGGATCAAGGCCATCGGATGGACCCGCACCATCTCATTGATGACGAACTCCATGCGGGCGAGGCCGACGCCCTGTGCCGGAAGCTTCCACCACCTGAAAGCGCCGCCCGGGTCGGCGAGGTTGACCATGAGCTTGGTCCTGGTCGCGGGTACATCGCCAACACCATGCTCGATGGCTTCGAACGGAAGGCTCCCTTCATAGACCACACCCCGGTCGCCGTCGGCACAATCAACGGTGACGGGCTGCCCATCGGCTATCCGCATGGTCGCCTCACCGGTCCCGACCACCGCATTGATGCCAAGCTCGCGGCTGACGATGGCGGCATGGCTGGTCACGCCGCCACGGTCGGTGACAATGGCCGCAGCCCGCTTCATCACGGGAACCCAGTCAGGGTCAGTTTGTGCAGTGACGAGCACCGAGCCATCCACGAACTGATCGATCCGGGAAGGATCGGTGATCAGGCAGGCGACGGAAGAAGCCATGCCGTTGCCCACCGCGGCTCCGGACGCAAGCACCACCCCCGCCTTCTTGAGCCGGTACGTGGTGAAGGAAGCGGCTGTCCGCCGCGACTGGACGGTTTCCGGCCGCGCCTGGACGATGAACAGCTCTCCCGAGACTCCGTCTTTGGCCCACTCGATGTCCATGGCCTTGCCGTAGTGGTTCTCAATCTTCACCGCCCATCCCGCGAGGATCAGGATGTCTTCCTCGTCAAGGACGAACGCGCCCCTTTCAGCATCACTCGTATCCACCAGGGCGGTCCCGGCGCCACCTGGACCGTGCACCAGTTTCCGGATCTTGGACCCCTTGGTCCTTTCGATCACCGGATGCTTTCCCGGACCCAGAAGCGGCGTGAAGACCATGTATTTGTCAGGATTGACCGAGCCCTGGACCACGGTCTCCCCGAGTCCCCAGTTGGCACTGATCACTGCGGCCCGCGGGAATCCGGTGGATGGGTCCAGGGAGAACATGACGCCGGCCGAACCGCGGTCCGAACGCACCATCAGTTGGATACCCACCGACAGGGCGACGTCCTGCTGCGAAAACCCCATAAGGTCGCGGTAGCTGATGGCCCGGTCGGTGAAGAGGGACGCATAGCACCGCAGGCAGGCCTCCAGGACAGCCGCTTCTCCACGGACATTGAGAAAGGTCTCCTGCTGTCCGGCGAAACTGGCATCGGGGAGGTCTTCGGCAGTCGCGCTGCTGCGCACGGCCACGGCCGGTTCGCTCTGATCCGCCCGGTGCGCCAATTCCCGGTACGCCTCAGTGATATCCAGCGCGAGATCGTTCGGCAGCCCGGCGGACAGGACCGCGGAGCGCATGGCGGCCCCGGCCTCACGCAGGCTCGTCCGCCCGCTGTGATAGCCCTCCATGGCTCCGTCAAGCTGCCCGCCGATCCGGTTCCCCGCGATGAAGCGCCGGAACGCGTCCGCGGTGGTAGCGAATCCCCCGGGAACCCGTACTCCCTGAGCAGTCAAGGCCCGGGTCAGTTCTCCAAGGGAGGCGTTCTTCCCGCCCACGTGCGGTACATCCGCGCTGCCGATTTCATCGAACCAGAGCACGTTGACCCCGTTCATGCGCCCGGGCCCCCTCCCTCTGACGGCTGAAGCACTCCGGTGTCGCCTTGGTCAACCAGCAGCACAGGGCAGTGCGCGTGGGCCGCGCACGCACTGCTGACCGAACCGATGACCTGTGACAGGAAACCACCACCGCCGTGCCTGCCGACCACCAGCATTCCGGCATCCTTGCTCTCCTCGACAAGCACCTTGGCCGGTGCCCCGAACCTGACACTCACGGTCAGCCGCGCCGGCCGGTCGTCACCGAAAGCCCTTTCCACCGCTTCCTCCGCCAACCGCGCCGCAGCCTGTTCAAGCTGATGGGTCACCGTGTCGTTTCCGGGGTCCAGATGCGAGGCCATATAGAAATCGGGCATCCCGATGCAGGTAATGACTTCGAGGGGTGCATCGAAGCTGTCCGCAATGTGACGCGCGAGCCTCAAGGCATTGGATGAGAATTCAGAGCCGTCGATGCCCACGATAATCCGGGGCGGATTTCCTTGGATTTCCATGTTTCCACCGTGCTGGTCCGGCACGCGCCGGACCAGAGTCGAAGGTCACGTGCGCGGCGTTCCGTCCATCTCCGGTACAGGCCCGGGGGCAGGCAGCCGCCACGCACGCCGTCCGCACGCAGTTGCTCAGCGGAGCGTCAGTCGCTGGACCTGCCGGCTGCCGCCCCGAGGGTGCGCTGTCACCTCATCCATGCCCGCGATCGTTCATGCCCGTCATTGGCCGCGCTTGACCGGACTGATCCTCGTGATGATGGTGGGGCACGGTAGCTGCGTAAGCACAGCGTGGGCCGTGGAACCCATCAGCAACCGCTTGAACGCCCCCCTGCCCCGGCTTCCCAGGACCAGCAACCGGGCGTTCTGAGCCGCTTCGACGAGGGCTTTCGCGGGAGCTGTATCGACCGCAAGAACCTGGTGCACTGTGAGGTCAGGGTAGCTTTCTGCAAGCCCGGCCGCCGTCTCGGAGAGGATGACCCGCTCTTCTTCCGCGGCACGTACGGCGAGGTCTCTGCCGGGCATCCCCTCGGGAACGCGGAAGCGGGGACTTCCGAACGCGTGCAGGATCGTCAGCGCCTGTCCTTCACGGTCCGCCTCCGCCGCCGCGAACGCGACGGCCTGGGTGGCCTCCTCGGACCCGTCCGCACCGACCAGGATGCCTTGCCGGCCGCCGTCGCCGGCGTTCGTTCCGATGACAGCCACCGGACAGTGTGCGACGGCGGCAACCTGCAGGGCGCGGTCCGTCACCGCGCCGCCGAACCAGGACTCCCCGGAGCCGATGACCACCATCGAGGCCTTCCGCGACTGTTTCCGCAGTACGTAGCCGATGCTTCCAGACACCTGTTTGGCGTTCAGCTCGACGTCCGGTTCTGTCTCGATCGCCTGGGCCTTCACCTTTTCGAGGAGCTCCAGCCCGAACTTCCTGAGCTGTTCGCTGGTTGCGTAGTTCTCGTAGGACCAGCGGTCGTCCAGCGCATGGACCAGCACGACGGGCAGCTTCAACGCCGCCGCCCTGTGCATCGCCCAGGAAACGGCTGCCTGGCCGGTTTCGGTATCGTCGACGCCGACGACAATTGGATTTTTCATGGTGTTTCCTGCTCCTCGTCAAGGGCGTTCGGGGGCGCCGTGCGGGCCCGTAAGGCAAGTTTTCCCTTGCGGGCCATCGGTGGTTAGGGCCGGAAGTCCTGCTGGTGGCTGCCGTAGCGGCTGTTAACGGGGCCGGTCCAGGGAAACGGTTTCAAGGTATTCCGGCACGCGGACATTCCAGCCGAGTTCGCGTTTGATGCGGATGCGCAATGCGTCCGAAGCCTCGGGTTCACCGTGGGTGACATAGGTCATGCGCGGGGCCCGCGGAGCGGTGTGCATCCACCTGATGATTCCATTGGCGTCCGCGTGGGCGGAGAACCCTTCGAGTTGCACCACCTCGGCCCTTACTTTGACGTCCTGACCGTAAATCCTCAGCTCACGGACCCCCGAGGCGAGGGTGGCCCCACGTGTCCCGCCCGCCTGGTATCCGCTGAGGATCAGGGCGTTCCGGGGATCCGGGCCGTAGGCCTCGATGTGGTGCAGGATGCGGCCGCCAGTGAGCATTCCACTGGCGGAGATGATGATCATGGGTCCGCCCCTGAGATTCAGGAGCTTGGAGTCGTCAACACTCCTGGCCATCCGCGCCACTTCGTACATCTTTTTGAATTCCTCGTCGCGGAGACGGTGCTCTTCCCGGTGCTGTTTGTAGAGCTGGGACGCGTCCACGGCCATGGGGCTGTTCAGGTAGATGGGAATGTCCGGAATCAGTCCGTCCCGGCGTAGCTTGGACAGATGCAGCAGCAACGTCTCGGCCCTGCCCACGGCGAAAGCGGCGATCATCACCACTCCCCCGCGCTTGGCCACCCGGTTGACGACGTCGGCCAGTTCCTGCCGGGATCCGGCGGCGGGATGGGTCCGGTTGCCGTAGGTGGATTCGGTCACCAGGACATCCGCCGCTTCAAGGTCGCGGGGAGGGAACATGAACGGATCGTCGTCCCGTCCCAGGTCCCCCGTGAAGTGCAGCGAGCGCCCACCCACGGCGAGGTGTATCTGGGCTGCCCCCAGGATGTGGCCGGCGGGCACGAAAGTTGCCGAGATTCCACCGCCAAGTTCGAGTGTCCGGTCGAAGTCCTGCGCCTTGAAGCTGCCGAGGGATTTCGCTGCATCGGCGGCCGTGTATACGGGCCGCACCGGCGAGTGGACCGAGGAGCCCCGCTGCTCGGCATACCTGGCTTCCTCCTCCTGCAGGTGTCCGCTGTCCGGTAGAAGCAGGCCGCACAGTTCCATGGTCCCGTGCGTGGCATAGACCGGACCACTGAATCCGTCTCGCACCAACGCCGGAACATAACCGGTGTGATCAAGGTGGGCATGGGTCAGGAGAACCGCATCAATGGAAGCCGGCGGAACCGGAAAACCGCCCCGGTTACGGCTGCGGATGACTTTGAAACCCTGGAACAGACCGCAGTCCACAAGGATCCGGCGTCCGCCAGCTTCAACGAGGTACCTCGACCCTGTGACCGTGTCCGTTGCTCCCAGAAAGCGCAACGTGGCTTGGTTCTTGCTGGTCATGCTTTCCTCCAGGTCATGGATGGCCGGAGTGTCCCGGCGTTGCGGGACACCCCGGCACAATCTAGTGGGCTGCCATGTGGTGGTGACGGTACTCTTCGGTGCTCGGCCTGATCGCAAGCGCGGTGACTACCAAAGCGATGGCACCCGGGACCCAGGCGCTCCACGCCACGCCGGTTGCAGAGGCGAAGCCTCCCAACCATGGCGCAAACAGCAGCACGATCGCGATCAGGGCCTGCGCCCACTCGGCCGCGGGCATTCCAGGCAAGGCCAGGTTGGTGGCGCCGGCAATGACCAGCAGCGCACCCAAGGTGACCAGGAACGCCATCGACGATCCGGACTGCGTGGTCCACAGCACGGACAGCGCCGCGTAGGCGCCGGCAGCAACGACTGTCCAGTCCTGCCAGCGTGTCCATTTCTTCATCTGATTCAGACTCCTTCTGTGTTCTCTGTGGGGGGGTACCCGTCACGGTTGTTCCGGGGCGGGGTTGGTGTTCCTTGAGACGTCCTTTCGGTGGACAACAAGGACAGGGCAGTGGGCATGGGCCACGCAGGATGCGCTGACCGAGCCGAGGGGAAGGCTGCGGAACCCGCCGCGCCCTCGCCGGCCGACGACCAGCAGGGAAGCATTCCGGCTCGCTTCGATAAGTTCCGTGCGGGGAGCGCCGTGGACGAGCCTCGTCCGGAAGCCGGGCGGAGGCTCACCGTCGAAGGCTTTTGCGACGGTCTGCTCCAGCGCCGTGACTGCGTCGTGGGCGAAGCCGTCAATGCCCATGGCCAGGTATGCTTCGTACCCGGCCGGGAACTCCCAGCAGGTCCACGCCTCGACATCGCTTCCGGTAGCAGTGGCCAGGCGATACGCCTGTCGCACGGCTTCGACGGATTCCTCCGAGCCGTCGACCCCTACGATGATCTTTTCGCGTTTTGGGCGTCTTACCATGGCTGTCTCCTTGCTTTCTCCCAGCGTGGACAGAAGCAAAGCGGCAAAACAGTGCCAAAAGTCACGGACTCAACCCGGGCCCTTCGACCCTTGTCGGTTCTTGACCCGGCAAGGAAGAATGACGGCAGAGCCGGGACATGAGAGTGCCGGTTCAAGCCGCAATTTTCGTTGCTGGGGCAGGAGAACCATGGATCGTCAATCAGCGCCACAGCCTGTCTCCGGCGAACCGATCCGCGTGTTCATTCTCGATGACCACGAATTGGTCCGCAGGGGCCTTCAGGAACTCCTCGAGGGCGAAGGGTTCGTCGTCGTCGGGATGTCCGGGTCCGCGGAGGAAGCAGCCCGCCGCATCCCTGCCCTGCGCCCCGACGTGTCCGTCCTTGATGCCCGGCTACCTGACGGCACCGGCATTGAGGTGTGCCGGGACGTCCGGTCAGTGGACCCTTCCCTGGTGTGCCTCATCCTGACCAGCTACGACGACGAACAGGCACTCCGCAGTGCCGTCCTGGCCGGTGCTGCGGGGTACGTCCTGAAGGAAATCGGTGGCACCGACCTTCTGGGAGCACTCCGCCGGGCCGCGCACGGTGAATCGCTGTTCGACGCCGGTTTGAAAGCCAAGATTGTCCAGGGCCTCACTGAGCCCGAGCGGGTGGACCCGCGAGTGGCCGGCCTGACGCCCCAGGAGCGCAGGGTGCTCGACCTTGTGGGGCAGGGGCTCACGAACCGTCAGATCGGCGAAGAAATGCTGCTGGCCGAAAAGACCGTCAAGAACTACGTTTCGTCCATGCTTGCAAAACTGGGCTTCGAACGGCGTACCCAGGCGGCGGTGTTCATGGCCCATGGGCCGGAGCCCGGTTCTTCCCTCCGGCGCTGATGTCCCTTCCCCGCCTCAACGGACGGGAACGGCCCATTCGAGGCGGGTCCCTGATTGCGGGGCGCTGTCCACCGAGAAACTGCCGTTGAGTTCACGTGCCCGCCGTTCCATGTTGGCCAGGCCGTTGCCGGGCACGGGGTCGGCGAATCCGCAGCCGTCATCCTCCACGGCCAACTGCAGCCGGCCGTTTTCCGCAGAGACGGACACGCTGATTGACCCCGCCCCGGAATGCCGGACGGCGTTGCTGAGCGCCTCGGAAATGACTGCCAGAAGATTCAGGACAGCGTCGTCGTCGAGCACGGAATCCACGGCGCCGGTCAGCGCAAGGTGCGGCGCGAACGGCAAGGAGCGGGTCGCGGCGCGAACGGCTTGCAGGATGCGGCTGCTCAGGAGTTCCCGCTCCCCCGCGCCTGCCCGAAGCGAATAGATGGTGTCGCGCAGATCGCGGATGGTTTTGTCGAGTTCGGCCGTCACGGAATCGATCCTCTCCAACGCAGCCCCGTTGCTGGTGAAACGCCGAAGGCTTTGGATGCTCAGTCCGGCGGCGAACAACCGTTGGATGACCACGTCATGCAGGTCCTTGGCGATCCGGTCCCGGTCGGTGAAGAGGACCAGCTGTTCCCTCAAACGGTGAACCCGGTCGAGTTCGAGGGCCAGCACGACATGTGAACCGAAGACAGCCCCCATCTCGATGTCGGTCGTCGGAAAGCGGCCGGCGCCGGGTGCCCTCACCAGCAACAGGAGACCATGATGGGCCCCGTGGGCACTGAGGTCGATGGCCAGGAGCTGCCCTAGGCTCTTACCGTCCGCCGACCCGAGAATTGGGCCTGCCTCGTCGATCAGGACCGGGGGGCCGCCGCCCGCGACGCCGCGGACCGTCTCCGAATCCAGTGCCAGCACTTGACCTGCGAATTGCCCCGCCTGTTCCCCGGAAGCCCCCAGGACGCGGTACGCCCCGCTGCTCTCCGCAGGAATCAGGATCAATGACAGATAGGCGCCGGATTCGCGCAGCGCCCGGTCCGCGATCAGGTTCAGCCCCCAGTTGCTTTCTTCCAGGGATTCCTGCTCCAGGACATGGTCTCCGCCGAGCATCTTGCCCGTCACATCCATGCAGGCTTCCAGCCAGGAAGCCCTGCGCCGCGCGTCCTCGTAGAGCCGGGCGTTTTCGATCGCCACACCAGCCGCTGCCGCAAGGGCAACGGCGAGGTCTTCGTCCTCCTGGGTGAAGTCTTCCCCGTCTTCCTTTTCCGTGAGGTAGAGATTGCCGAAGACGACATCGCGGACACGGATCGGAACCCCCAGGAAGGATTTCATGGGCGGATGATTCGCCGGAAAGCCGTACGACATCGAATGCTCCCGCAGGTCATGCAGGCGCAACGGAACGGGTTCACTGATCAGCAGGCCCAGCACGCCGTGACCGGTGGGGCGCGGACCGATCCTGCGGGCGAGCGCATCATCGATGCCCACGGTAATGAAATGGCTCAAGGCCTTGCCCTCGCCGATCACTCCGAGAGCGCCGTAGCGGGCCTTCAGCAGCCGGCAGGCCGAAGTGACCACGCGGTCCAGGACTGCTTCCAGGCTGAGGTCTTCAGCGACCGCCACCACCGCTTCGAGGAGTCCGCGCATGTGCTGCTGGGCATGAAGCAACTCGCCGGCCTTGGCGAGGAAATCAGTGAGCAGCTCCTCGATCCGGATTCCCGCCGCCGGAGGATTCTCGGTCTGTTCCCGGTCCGGGCTGGACATGTTCATGGCCCCTTCCGTCGTTCCGATGCCAGCCTACCCGGCGGTTTCGCGGTGTTCCAGACATCAAGACCGGGCACGGGCCTTTGTGCCCTGTTCCCGCCCCGGACCCGGGCGTACCGTCGGGGCCATGACGAGCAAACCATCACCCGTTTCCGAGGTCGAAGTCCTGTCTCCCGAGCAATGCTGGGCCCTCCTGCGGGGAGTGTCCGTCGGACGGCTGGCGATCTGGGTCAACGACCACCCGGATATCTTCCCCATCAACTACAAGGTTGACCATGGAACCCTGGTCTTCCGCACGGGAGAGGGCACCAAGCTCCATGCGGCACTGGGTGAGACGCCGGTGGCGCTTGAAGCCGACGGCGTCGACCAGGATGCGGGAATCGCCTGGAGCGTGGTGGTCAAGGGCGAAGCCGCCGGCGTGAAGCTGACCCAGGAGCTCCTGGACACGGTGGGACTCCGGCTGTTTCCCTGGCAGGCCGGCCGGAAGGATGCCTTCGTGCGGATCGTCCCGACGTCGATCAGCGGCCGCCGCTTCAAGGTCACCTCGCCGCTGACCTGGTGGAGTCCGCTCGACGATGCGACACGGGCAGGCCTGGAATGAACCCGAAGGCTGAAAACCAGGTCCAACAGCCCGGCCCGGCCGAATACCGGAAGTTGCCCGGTCGGGCCACGGCCGCCGGGCCGGCGGCGGACCGGGCACCGAGCGCCACCGATGCCCGGACCCAAGAGTTCCGCTAGCCCGGCCCGCTGGCTCCTGCAGTTCCCGCTGCTTTCCGGAACCGCGCTCGTCGCCGTCGTCATGGGAATCCTGCTGGCCATCGGGCAGGGGACGACGGCCCAGGTGGCCACCAGCGCCTATGTCCTGATGCTG
The DNA here is from genome assembly GCF_003369445.1 of Arthrobacter silvisoli. Taxonomy (GTDB): domain Bacteria; phylum Actinomycetota; class Actinomycetes; order Actinomycetales; family Micrococcaceae; genus Arthrobacter; species Arthrobacter silvisoli. Next base: position 152,037 of record NZ_QRCU01000018.1, on the reverse strand, counting down.
GCGGCGTACCGGGCCGTCTCGATGGTCAAGGACCTGGCGCATGGGCGCTGGGGCATCGACCTACTTGCCATTACCGCGATCGCAAGTACGGTCGCCGTCGGCGAGTTCGTTGCCGCCATCATCGTCGCCCTCATGCTGACGGGCGGCGAGGCCCTGGAGGAATTTGCCCACCGGCGTGCCAGCCGCGAACTGAGTGCGCTGCTGGAGCGTGCTCCGCAGGTGGCCCACCTGGAGCGCGAGGACGGGGAAGTGGAGGATGTCCCCGCGGGCAGTGTCCTGCCGGGAACCGTCCTGGTGGTCAGGCCCTCCGAGGTCCTCCCCGTCGATGGAATACTGCTCTCCCCGACGGCGGTCTTCGACGAATCGACGTTGACAGGCGAGAGCCTGCCGGTCGAACACCGCCAGGGCGACCTGTTGCTCAGCGGTTCCGTCAACGGCGAGAGCGCGGTGCGGGTTTCGGCAAGCGCCACAGCGGCAGAATCCCAGTACAGCCAGATCGTGGCGCTGGTCCAGGAAGCGGCGGCAAGCCGCGCGCCGATTGTCAGGCTCGCCGACAGGTACGCCGCCCCGTTCACTCTGCTTGCATTCCTGCTGGCGGGGGCTGCATGGCTCGGCAGCCAGGATCCCGGCCGCTTTGCCGAGGTCCTGGTCGTCGCCACCCCGTGCCCGCTGCTGATCGCGGCGCCGGTGGCGTTCCTCTCGGGAACCAGCAGGGCGGCGCACGCCGGCATCATCATCAAGGACTCCGGCACGCTGGAACGGCTGTCCAGGGTACGGACCGCCGTCTTCGACAAGACGGGCACGCTGACCCACGGCCGCCCCGCGCTGCACGGGATCAGGCTCTCTCCCGAAGCGTCCGCCTGGCTTTCCCAGGACCGGCTGCTTCAGCTGGCCGCCTCCGCGGAACAGTATTCGTCCCATGTGCTGGCGTCCTCGGTCCTGGCGGCCGCCCGTGCCCGCGGGCTTGCGCTGTTGAAGGCAACGGACGCCCACGAACAGGCAACACAGGGCGTCACCGCGCTCTGCGGTGGACACACTGTCACAGTCGGCAAAGCCGATTTCGTGCGATCGTCAGCCACCGGATTCGTCCCGGCCACCCTGGAGGGCGGCGAACTGGGTGTCTATGTTGGCGTGGACGGCGGTTTCGCCGGGACCTTGGTCATGGAAGATCCCTTGCGGGCGAATGCCCCGGCCACGCTTGCCGCCCTCAGGCAGCTCGGGGTAGGCGAAACCATGCTCCTCACGGGAGACGCATATTCGACGGCCCGGAAGATCGCTGCCGATGCCGGCATCACTCATGTCCTGGCGGAGTGTTTGCCGGGCGGCAAGGTTGCGGCTGTCGCTGAGCTTCCGGACCGGGCAGTCATGATGGTCGGCGACGGCGTCAATGACGCTCCCGTCCTCGCTGCCGCCGACGTCGGGGTAGCCATGGGCGCCCGGGGCGCCACGGCCGCGAGCGAATCGGCCGACGTCGTGATCATGCTCGATGACCTGTCGCGGGCCGCTTTGGCGGTGGAGATCGGCCGGCGCACCATGAACGTCGCACGGGCGAGTATCTGGACCGGGATCCTGCTGAGCATCGGGTTGATGTCCGCTGCGGGCTTCGGCTTCATACCCGCCGTAGGTGGAGCCTTGCTCCAGGAACTGGTGGATCTGGCGACGATACTCAACGCTCTGAGGGCGCTTCGCCCCGGCCTGAAACGGTAGGAAGGCCAGCCATGGTCCGGGCCGGCCGGGTGACGAGGGTCGGGCAATGAATCCTGAACAGGACATCCTTGGCAACCGATCCGATCAGCACGCGAAGTCCGCCTTTGCCGCGACAGCCAAGCACCAGCAGCCTGGCACTGGTGCTGGCTTTCAGGAGCGCGTCGGCGGGGCCGTGGTCCAGATCCAGCAGTTCATGGACAGGCAAGCCCGGGTTCGCGGCCGCAACGCCGTCCCGGGCCGCCCCCAATATTTCCCGCCCAGCGGACGTGTCAGTTGCTGCGTGCACCATCGTCAGCTCCTCCCCCAACCGGATTGCCTCCGCCGCGGCGTGTTCCGCCGCGATTCGGGACTCGAGGGAACCGTCGACCCCCACGACGACGCCCGCGGCCGGCCGCTGCCCCTGCACCGGCACGACTGTAACGGGGCTGTGGCTGATGATCGATGTCTGAAAACTCACCGAGCCGAACCCTTCACCATGGGCGTCGGGGCCACGGTCCGTCCCCACGACCACGAGCTCAGCCTCTTCCGAAAGGGCCCGCAGGGCCTGTGCGGGTTCACCGTCGGCCAGGATGCCCGTCACCTTCAACCGCGCGTCGGGGCCGGACAGCCGCGCCACTTCGCCGTCAAGCAAGTCCTGCCCCAGTTTCCGGGCAGCTTCGTACGAGTCCCCGAGGCGGAACACCGTACGGGCGGGGACCACGTGCACCAGGACCAGCTCGTCGCCCGCATCCGCGGCGCGCCGCGCCGCCCAGTCCGCGGCGGCCCGCGCCGCCGCGGACCCGTTGGTGCCAAGAAGAATCCGGCCCTTCACCTCGTCCACGCCCGTCCGGCAGTTTCCGCCTAGTACCTCTCGGGTTCCTCGCCCAGCTCGAAATGCCTGCCATTGATTCGCTCCGGGGTGATCTCCACGTAGGTGTACTTACGCGTTGGGATCCACGGTTTGAGCGGGAGCTTATCCAGTCTGTCGACTTCTGACTGCGACTCGACTACGCGCGCTTTTCCCGTCACCACAACGCTCCAGGCCTCGCTGTCCAACACTTCGTCGACCTCGAACGCGACATTCGCGTTGACCGTGAGTTCTGCGAGCTTCGTTCCGGGATTCGTCCTCATGAGCAGGACGCCGCCGTCCGCGATGTAATTGATGGGGTAGATATCGGGCTTGCCCAGGACCGAGACGGCAAGCCGTCCGTGCCCGCAGCGACGCAGAACGGTCCACGACTGCTCTTCGTCCAGGACCGTTCCGGGCCGTTCATCGTTCTCCATGATGTTCCTCCTGGCTGTTCGGCAGTGGTCCGGCAGGGTAGCGCACCGGGTCGTGGGGCCTAGTCTTCACCGGAACGGGCAGCGGAAACAGGGCCAAAAGTCACGACGACGGCCATCCCGCCAACGCTTTGCGGAGCTCGTTTTCCGCGGGACTTTCTGCCCTACCGGCCCGTGCGCCCGGAACCTAGGCTCGGCACATGGAAAATCCGGCCACCGCGTCCGAAGCCTTTTCCCGCGCGGCCGAACCCAAGGTGCTGAAGGTCGTCATCGAGGCGTCCTGATTACCCGTCCAAGGAGAAGACCGGTGAAAGCCCTCATCCTCTACGATTCCGCGTACGGCAACACCAAATCGATTGCCGAGTCCCTGGCAAGCAGCCTGCAACCGCTGGACGCTGCGGCAATCTCCGTCAAGGATTTCAGGCCCGGAGACCTTTCGGCCTACGACCTCCTCGTCGTCGGCAGTCCCATTCAAGGATGGCGTCCGACGCCGAAGATCACCGAGCTTCTTTCCGGCCTCGCCGGTGACGGCCTCAAGGGAGTCAAGGCGGCGGCGTTCGATACCCGCGTCAAGCTCTTCGTCCATGGCGACGCAGCCAGGAAAATGACAACCGCCCTCAGGCAAGCCGGCGCGGACATCATCTCAAAGCCGATGGCCTTCTACGTGAAGGGGGCGGAAGGGCCGTTGCTCAACGGCGAAACCGGCAGGGCGGCCACCTGGGCCAGGCAGCTGCTCGCGGCGTTCAACGGTGACCCCACGTCCGAAAACCACTAAGGAAACATGTCAATGAAGCCAGGCCGGGTAATCATGCTGGTCGCCGGCACCCTCGCAGCCCTCCTGGGCTTCGGACTGCTGGCGGGTTCCCTGGGCGTGGGGTGGGCGAATTACCAACAAGGGGAAAATGGCTATCTCACGACGCCCGTTGAACGCTACGAAAGTCCTTCCTACGCCCTGACAACACCCGAAGCGAATATCGTGCTGGATGGGGAGCTGCCGGCGATTCTTCCGGGCCGCAGCGTGGGACGGGTGATGTTCCGTGCTTCGGCGGCCGTTCCGGGGCAGGAAGTATTCATCGGCATCGCCCGGCAGCAGGATGTGGCAGACTACCTTGCCGGCGTGCGCCATTCGGAGGTCATCCGGGTGGAGTTCAGGCCCTTCCAGCCCAGGTACCGCGACATCCCCGGCAACAGGACACCCGCCCGGCCCGGAGACCAGAAGTTCTGGACCGTTTCGGACCAGGGGCAAGGCACCCGCCAGATTGAATGGGACCTGCAGTCAGGCAACTGGGTCGTAGTGATCATGAACGCCGACGCGGGCAGCCGCATCACCTTCGATCTGCAAGCAGGGGTTCGCTCGGATCTTCTGTGGCCGGTGTTCCTCGGCCTGCTCGTCGCGGGAATCATCCTGCTGGCCGCAGGGGTTCCCATGATCGTCGCCGGTGCCGCCGGCCTGGGCCGGCATGGTCCGCCGCACCAGGAGGGCGGCGCTGCCCCGCTACCCGGAGTCCGCGCGCCAGTACCGCCGGCGCCAGTACCGCCGGAGGGCCCGGCCGCGGCCTACCCTGCACGGCTCAGCGGCTACCTGGACCCGAAGCTTTCCCGTGGGCTATGGCTCATCAAGTGGTTCCTGGCCATCCCCCATTTGATCGTCCTGTTCTTCCTGTGGTTCGCCTTCGTCGTCACAACGATCGTCGCGGGCTTCGCGATACTGTTCACGGGGAAGTATCCGCGTTCCCTCTTCAGCTTCAATGTCGGAGTGCTCCGTTGGACCTGGCGCGTATGCTTCTACGCCTATTCGGCGATCGGCACAGACCAGTATCCGCCATTCACCCTCGCCAGAACCGGCTACCCGGCAGATTTCGACGTCGATTATCCTCTTCGGCTCTCCCGCGGGCTTGTGCTGGTCAAGTCGTGGCTGCTGGCCATACCCCACCTGCTGGTCATCGCCGCATTCACCGGCTCGGCCCGCACCTGGGGCCTCCGCAACGGCGTGTGGGTGGGCTATCAGGATACGGGCGGGATCTCGCTCCTCGGCCTCCTCGTCCTGGTCGCGGGAGTCATCCTGCTCTTCACCGGCGTGTATCCGAAAAGCCTCTTTGACCTTCTGTTGGGGATCAACCGCTGGATCTACCGGGTGGTCGCCTACACGGCCCTGATGCGCGACGAGTATCCGCCGTTCCGGCTCGACATGGGGCCCGCTGACCCCGGGGACCGCCCCGCCATGGATCCGGGACTGCCCCGAATGCCGGAGGGCCCGCAATGACCACCGACCTTTCGGCCATCCCCGCCGGCGTCCTGGTGGCCCTGGTGGTCCTGGCTGCCGCCGCCCTGGCGCTTGACATCGTTGCCCTCGTTGACCTTTACCGGCGTCCTGCCGCGCTGCTCGCCTTCGGCAACAAGTGGATCTGGCTGGTGCTGATCCTCTTCCTGAATCTGCTCGGCCCGATCCTCTATCTCTTGCTCGGCCGCAAGCCCGCTCCCCGGGCCGAGGCAACTGGCCAGTCCGGCCCGGCGGGTCCGGCCCGCGTCACCGACGTCGTCGACAAACTCTACGGCCCGCCCGATAACTCAGAGCAGCAATGAACGCGGCCATCGAGGCCGTGGGGCTCACGAAGGATTTCGGCCGGAAACGTGCCCTCGACGCCATCGACCTTTCCGTGGAAGAAGGCTCCATCTTCGCTTTCCTCGGTCCGAACGGCGCAGGAAAGACCACCATGATCCGCCTGCTGACGGGGCTCGCCCGGCCTAGCGCAGGCTCCCTGCGGGTACTGGGCCGGGCCGTGGCGTCCGCCGACAATGCCGTGCGGGCCAGCATCGGCTACCTCGCCGACGTCCCCGCCTTCTACAACTGGATGACTGCCCGGGAAACCATGCGGTTCGTGGGAAGCCTGTACGGGATGACCGGTGTGCAACTGGAGCAAAGGGCGGAGTTGCTGCTGGATCTGGCGGGGCTAGGCGGAGTTGGCGCCAGGATCGGGGAGTACTCGCGCGGCATGAGGCAGCGCCTGGGTGTTGCCCAAGCCCTCATCAGCGCTCCGCGGCTCCTGCTGCTGGATGAACCGACCAGCGCGCTTGATCCCATGGGGCGGAAAGACGTTCTGGATCTCATCGCATCGCTGCGGGGCCGGACCACCGTGTTCTTCTCCACCCACATCCTCGCCGATGCCGAGCGCGTCTGCGATACCGTGGCCATCCTCAACCGGGGCCACGTGGTGGTACAGGCACCCATGGAGGAGCTGAAGCAGCGCTACTCGAAGCAGAAGATCCTTGTCGAGGTCACCGGGGGCGCCGAGGCACTCGCCGCGGCGATCGCAGCTTCCGCGTGGGCGAGCTCCATCAGCCTGGGAACCGGTGGAGTCATCGAAATAACCGTCAACGATCTTGCCGCCGCACAACACGCGATTCCTGTGCTGCTCAGCAGCCACGGCGCGGGAATAGAGCGTCTCACGGTCGAGGAACTGGACCTCGAAGAGGTCTTCGTCCAACTCGTCGGAGGCGCCCGGTCATGAACGGGTACCTCGTTTTCGCCCGGAAGGAAGCCGCCGAAATCGTCCGGACCTGGCGCATTTGGGTGCTCCCCTCGATTGTGCTCTTCTTCGCACTCACCGGGCCGCCTCTGGCCCGTTTCACCCCTGAGCTGATCAACGCGCTGGCCGGCGGGCAGCTCGGACAGTTCCAGCTCCCGCCGCCCACCTACGTCGACGCCTACGGTCAATGGATCAAGAACCTCGCGCAGATCGTGTTGTTTTCACTGATTGTCATGTACGGCGGGCTTGTCTCATCAGAGACCAAGAGCGGCACGGCGGCTTTCGTCCTGACCAAGCCGGTGTCCCGCACTGCGTTCGTTGTTGACAAGGCTGCCATCCATTCGGCATTCCTCACGGTGATACTGGTGGTGGGAACACTCATCACCTGGGGAGTGACCGCAGCCGTTTTCGGGGCGGCGCCGGCCCGGACATTGTGGGAGGCCGCGCTGCTGTGGCTGGTGCTGGGCGTTTTCTTCATCGCCGTGATGACCCTTTTGTCCGTCCTGATCCCTTCCGCGCCGGGTGCAGCCGGCGCAGGACTCGGCTGCTACGCCCTGCTGTCAATCGCTGCTATCTGGGAACCGGTCCGCATCAACTCGCCGGCGGGCCTCGCCGGTCAGGCGGCGTCGCTGGCCGCGGGGATCGGGATTCCGTCACCGGTGTGGGCGGTGGCGACGTCGCTCGCGGCGTCGGTGGCGCTGGTTTGGCTCGCCGCCTCGGTCTTCCACCGCAAGGAATTGTAGGGAAGGCGCCGCTGTCCCCCGCAGGGTGGCGGACAGTTGCAGGCCCTCTCGCCAACAGGCACCGGGCCTTGAGGGGCAGAGGGCCTTAGCTCGCACGGGGAAGCCGTCGCACGAAAGGCGCTTTTCCCAGTGCCGTCCGTTCCACGTGCTCCACCACCTGCACCTCAACCTGCGTCCGCGCAACCCCGGCGGCGGCGAGCGCCCCGGAAACTGCGGCGCGGACACCGTCCGTGGAGAAGCCGCTTGCCAGGCCTGCCAGCAGGACCCGCAGCCCGGCGGATTCCTGAATCACCTGCCAGCCCGCAATGCCTGCCTGGTCCAGGAGGTGGTGGAACACAATCGGGTGGATGCTGACCGTACCGTCGTGTCCGGGCAGCTCCAGGACGTCTTCGATCCGACCTTCAATGTCCTCCAGCAGGGTAAAGGAGCGCCCGCAAGGGCATCCCCGTCCGCCCAGCCGCACGGTATCGGACATTTCGTAGCGGATGAGCGGCAGGGTCCGCGAAAACAGGACCGTGACCAGGAGCTTGGAGCCGGTCGTCCCCCGGGGCACTGGCTTCCCCGAGGCGTCCACCGGCTCAACGATCAGCAGGTCCTCGTAGACGTGGCTGTTCCGCTGCAGGCACGGGGAAGCGATCCCTGCGGTTTCCGTGGAGGCGTACACGTCGAAGGGCGCGGTTCCCCACGCTGCCTCGAGTTCCGCGGCCGCCTGGGGGCTGAGCACTTCCGACGCGGACATCACGCCCTCTGGTGAGATGCGCAGCCGGCCCGAGCGCTGTTCTGCAGCCAGGGGCTTCAGCGCCGAGGCGTAGCCGACAAGGACCCTGGGCTGGAAGCGGTTGAGGGCGGCGACAGTCTCCTCCAGCGGGGCTGTGACGTCGAGCCGGAGGGTGGGGACGAGCCCGGAACGGAGGGATGCGCCAACCACGGCGGACTGGTGCGTGGGAACACGGGAGCTCACCAACGCCATCTTGAGGGGCCGGGTCAAGCCGGCAGGTATTCCGGCCCAGTCATTGGCGCGGGCGTAGGAGGCCAGGACGGTGGCCCATTCGGCGCGGTTCCAGGCGAATGTTCCGCGCCGGCCGGTTGTGCCTGCAGTCGCAGCCGCCCACCAGCGGCCCTTCCACGGTATTCCCGGATCCCCGTCTGAATCTGCGAGGGCGCGCAGATGGTCCTCCAGGTCCCTCAGGGCCAGGTCCGGAGTGGTGATGGCGTCATCGAAGTTATCCATCAGCTCGGCTTTGGTCACCGGCGGGAGATCGTTCAGAGGTGCATCGAACAAGCCATCATGATGGCGGCGGTAGAAGGCAGACCCGGCGTACGCCGCCCGGCGCAGCTCCCGAAGGGCCTTCTCCTGGTGCGCTGCGATGCGCGCGGCGTTCCAGCGGTCCCTGCGCCGCCACGCGGCCCGCAGGAACAACACGTGTGCGACGAGGCGGATATCCATGGCCTAGCCTTGTCCGGCCGGCGCCAGGGGCCGGAAGGCGCGCTCGGCCGCGGAACCGGGTGTCCCCGGCCCGGGGAGGCGAAGCCTCTTGAGCAGCAGGGCGTTGACGGCGACGAGGAAGCTGGATCCGGACATCGACAAAGCGGCAATCTCAGGGCTGAGCACGATCCCCGCGAACGAGAAGGCCCCTGCGGCAATCGGGAGGGCGATCGTGTTGTAACCCACGGCCCAGCCCAGGTTCTGCCGCATTTTCCGTAAGGTTCCTTTCCCTATCCGCAGGGCGGTGGGAACGTCGAGCGGGTCCGAGCGCATGAGGACGACGTCAGCTGTTTCGATGGCGACATCGGTGCCGGCGCCTATCGCGATCCCCAGGTCTGCCTGGGCCAGGGCGGGGGCGTCGTTGACGCCGTCGCCGACCATGGCGACCTTCCTGCCCGCCCGTTGCAGCTGGCTGATCTTCGCCGATTTGTCCCCCGGGAGAACTTCGGCGATGACGGTATCGATGCCAAGCTGGGCGGCGATCCTTTGGGCGGTTGCTTCGTTGTCCCCGGTCAGCATGATGACCTCGATGCCGGCATCGTGCAGGGCTGCGACTGCGGGGGCCGCTGTTTCGCGGGCGGCGTCGGCCAGGGCGATGACGGCGGCCGGCTTGCCATCGACGGCAGCGAGGATGGCGGTGCGGCCAGTGGCAGCCAACTTGTCGCGTACGGAGCCCAGAGGGCCGGGGACAATGCCCTCATCAGCCATGAGCTTGCGGTTGCCGACCACCACTCTGCGGCCGTGCACCGTGGCAACGGCTCCGTGGCCGGGGACGTTGCGGAAGTCCGTTGCCGCCATGGCGGATGCCTGCCGCCCCAAGGCATGACGCACGACGGCGGCCGCCAGCGGGTGTTCAGACTCCCGCTCGACGGCGGCGACGAGGCTGAGCAACTCGCTCTCCGGAATGCCGTCGGTGACCACGTCGGTGACGGCCGGTTCGCCTTTGGTCAAGGTTCCTGTCTTATCCATCACCACGGTGTCGATCCGGGCGGACGTTTCCAGGGCGGTGGCGTTCTTGAACAGGATTCCCCGCTTGGCTCCCAGCCCGGCCCCCACCATGATGGCCGTCGGGGTGGCCAGGCCCAGCGCGTCCGGACAGGTGATCACGACCACGGTGATGGCAAACAGCAGCGCGGCCTGCACCCCGGCACCGCTTGCCAGCCAGGCGGCAAATGTCACGGTCCCGCCGACGAGGGCGACAAGGACGAGCCAGAAGGCTGCCCGGTCAGCCAGGCGCTGGCCGGGTGCCTTGGAGTTCTGGGCCTCCTGGACGAGGGCGACGATCCGGGCCAACGCGGTGTCCGCGCCGACTTTGGTGGCCCGGACGCGCATGGTGCCGGTGGTGTTGATGGAAGCGCCGATCACCTCGGAGCCGGGCGTCTTGGTGACCGGGAGGCTCTCGCCGGTCACCATCGACTCGTCGACGTCGGACCGGCCCTCTTCGACCTCACCGTCGACGGGTATTTTCGATCCTGGCCTGACCAGCAGGAGGTCCCCCGCCTGGACTTCAGAGGTGGGAACGTCGATCTCTTCGCCGTTCCGGATGACGACCGCGAGCGGCGGGGCGAGCTCCAGCAAGGTCCGGATGGCCTCGTTGGCCCCGCCGCGGGCACGCATTTCAAACCAATGGCCCAGGAGAACGAAGGATGCCAGGACGGTGGCCGCTTCATAGAAGACGTCCCCGCCACCGGTCAGCGTGACCCAGGCGCTGTAGAGCCAGCCCGCGCCGACGGCGATCGCAACCAGGACCATCATGTCCAGCGTGCCCGCCTTCAAGGCCCGGTAGGCGCCGTCGAAGAAGATCCACGCCGAGTAGAAGATCACCGGTAGCGACAAGATCAGGGCCATGACGTCGTCGCGCAGGCCAAAAGGCGCCGGCGCCGTGAAGCCGAACATGTCCCGGCCCATCGGCGACCACAGAGTCACCCCGACGGACAGGACAGCCGCAAGCAGGAACCGGTTCCGCATGTCGGCGACCATTCTGTCCATGGACACTCCGGCATGGTGTCCGCCGTGGCCCATCATGTCCTGCGGGGTGCCGGCGGCCGGACCGTGAGCGTGGCCTGCTTCGACGTGGCCGGCATGCGGGCGGGCCATTCGGGACGGGGGTGCGCTTTCCGCCATTGGATAGCAGACATGGTCCGGGACCGATACGCCCCTGCAGTGGTATCCGCACTCCCGGACCCAGCCGGAGATCTGCCCCACGGACGTCACAGAAGGGTCGAAACTGACCGTGGCGGTCTGCGCTACCGGGTTGGCCTCGACAGCGGTGATTCCCGGCTGCCGGAGCAAAACCTTCTCCACGACAGCTTTGGAGGTGGCCCAGTGCAGCCCGCCGACCTCAACGACCGTGCTTTCCGGATGCTTTGTCATGGCTGTGCCGGTCCCGACGCTCAGCCGTGGCTGGCCAGGTATCCGATCAGGCCCGCAACCGTAACAACGGCGGGGTAGTCGCGTTCGGGGATATTGACGCCGGTATCGGTATCGATGATTTCCACGAGCCGCAGAAAGTCCAAGGAATCCAGTTCAAGGTCTTGCCGCAGCCGGGACCCCTCGTCGACGTCGGCCAGGTCCACGTCCGGCGCGACCTTTCCGATGGCGGCATGGACCACGGCGCGGGCGTCTTGTTCGTTCATAGCTCCTCCGGCTTCTGCATCAGTTCCTCGATCCTTGCGAGGTAGCGGCCACCCCGAAGCCCGTCGCTGACCCGGTGATCGGCCGAAAGGGTGGCGATCACGGCGTGCCTGACCCCCAGCATTCCGTTCTGCGCCCACGGCTGTTCCATGACGCGGCCAAATCCGACCATGGCGACCTGTGGAGGGTAGATCACACCGTAGACGCTCTCGACGCCCAAGTCCCCCAGATTGGTCACCGTGATGGTCGGGTCCGCCATTTCCGCGCGCTGTAAACGGCCCGCACGCGCACGGCTGACGAGGTCCCGTAACTGCTCCATCAGCGCATCCAAAGGCAAGGTGTCGGCGTCGTGGATCGCGGGCGCAACCAGGCCGCCCTGCCGCAATGCCACGGCGACACCGAGATGGACAGCCGGGCTGGGCCGGAACCCGCCGTCGTCGAAGAATCCGTTGACCTCGGGTACCTCCTTGGCTGCGAGCGCCGCAGCTTTGAGCAGGAGCGCCGAGGGTACGAGCCTGGCGGCAACGGGCCGTTGTGCGTTGACGGATCGCATCCATTCAGTCGCGGCCCTGAGGTCCACGGTAGTGCTCAGGTAATAGTGCGGAATGGTCTGCTTCGAACGGGACATCAAGGTCCCGATGGCGCGGCGCAGGCTGGCCACTCTCTCGCGCGCTTCCGCCGGCGGCCCTGCGGGCGGTTCTTCCCGGGCTTCGGGCGGGAGCTCACGTGGAAGCGGAACGGGTTCCACCTGAATCCCCGCATCCTCGTGGCTGCCGAGGTAGCGATGTACATCGGCCCCGGTCACGGCGCCTTGGGGACCTGTGCCGGGGACGGCCGCCAGGTCGATGCCATGCTCGCCCGCGAGCCGGCGGGCGAGCGGAGAGGAACGTACCCTGCTGCCGGCATGCGCGGCAACAGCATGCTCCACATCTGCCCGGGTCACGCTTCCGCCCTTGCCCGTTCCGTGGATCGTCGCCGCGTCCACTCCCAGCTGGTGGGCGAGGTGCCGGACGGGTGGCGCAATCGGGGCACTTGGCCTGGCGACAGGCCGGGGCGAAGGCGCCGGCTTTGCCGGGGCCCCGTGCACGCCGGACTCCCCGTGCGGCGGAGGTCCGGTCTCGGCCGGAGTCTGTGTGATCCTGGCCAGTGGTGTCCCCACCGGTACCGTCTCCCCGATGTCAACGAGGAGGTCCGCAACCACGCCTTCCTGGAAGGACTCGATGTCCATGACCGTCTTGTCCGTATCCACGACGGCGACCAGGTCCCCGCGGCGCACGTAATCGCCGGGCTTGACCAGCCATTCGACGAGCTTGCCGTGCTCCATGTCCGCCCCGAGCGAAGGCATGAGGAAGTCACCCACGGACCGCCGTCACCTCCCTTGCCGCCGCCATGATCCGTTCCACCGAGGGAAGGGCCGCAAGTTCCAGATGCTTGGAATAAGGGATCGGCACTTCGGCACTGCAGACCCGTCCGACGGGGGCATCCAAATCGAAGAAGGCATGCTCGGTGATCCTCGCGCTGATCTCCGCGGAAATGCTCCCGCTGCGCCACCCTTCGTCCACGACTACCGCCCGGTGGGTCCGGGCGACCGAGGCCAGGATGGCGGGCTCATCCAAAGGCCTGAGCGTTCGCAGGTCCAGCACTTCTGCCTCGATCCCGTCGGCCGCGAGCTGCCCTGCCGCGTCGAGAACGGCCGGAAGTGTCCCGCCGTAGGTGATCAGGGAAACATCACCGCCGGCCCTCCGGACCGCGGCGGCTTCTATGTCAACCGGGCCGGCGTCGTCGTCAAGCTCGCCCGTGACGTTGTACAGCGAACCGTGCTCGAAGATCAGCACAGGATCCGGATCCTCAAGTGCCGTCCACAACATCCCGCGGGCGTCCTCCAGGGTGGCCGGGACCAGGATGCGCAGGCCGGGAATGTGCGCAAACCAGCCTTCCAGGCTGTGTGAATGTTGGGCGCCCAATTGGCGCCCGGCGCCGGTAGTCATCCGGATGACCAGCGGCACATGGAATTGGCCGCCGGACATGTGCAGGAGCGATGCGGCGTTGTTCACGATCTGGTCCAGGGCCAGGAGGCTGAAGTTGACGGTCATGATCTCCACGATGGGCCGCATGCCACCGAGCGCTGCCCCGATGCCGGCGCCGACGAACCCGGACTCGGACAGTGGCGTGTCCCTGATCCGTTCGGGGCCGAACTCCTCCAACAGGCCCAGGCTTACAGCGAAGGATCCGCCGTAGGCACCGACGTCCTCGCCCATCAGGAACACCCTCGGATCACGCTGCATGGCCTCACGGATGCCGGCCCGGAGCGCCTCGCGGTAGCTGGACTTCATGGCGCGCTCCGCTCGCTGTAGACAAAACGGGTGAGGTCCTCCAGCGGCTCCAACGTGCCGGTCTCGGCGATCTCCACGGCGCGGGCAATCTCGGACTCTGCCTCCGTCTGCAATTGCGCCCATTCCCCGGGGCCCAACTGTCCGGCCGCCTCGAGGGTGCTGCGGAGGAGGCCGATCGGGTCCCGTTCCTGCCACTTCAGGACCTCGGCCTTGTCCCGGTACCGCTCGGGATCGAACATCGAGTGCGCCCGGAACCGGTAGGTGCGCAGTTCGAGGAAATGCGGGCCGCCCCCGGCGCGGACGGAGTCCGCTGCCCGGCGCGCGGCTTCCTCCACGGCGAGGACATCCATGCCGTCGACTCCCCACGCCGGGATTTCATAGCCTGCGGCCTTGAGCGCCATGTCCGTCTGCGATTCAGAGCGGCCGAGCGCGGTGCCCATCGCGTACAGGTTGTTTTCGCAGCAAAACAGGACGGGCAGTTGCCAGAGTGCGGCAAGATTCAGGCTTTCGTGGAATTCACCTTCGGCGACTGCGCCGTCGCCGAAGAAACAGGCAGTGATGTTGGAGCGTCCGGACATCTTGTCCGCGAGGGCCAATCCGACGGCGAGCGGCAACCCGCCGGCGACAATCGCGTTGCCTCCGTAAAGGCGCGTGGCCGCGTCGAAGAGGTGCATCGACCCTCCGCGTCCGCGGCAACAGCCCTCAAGGTAGCCGTACATCTCGGCAAGGATCGTGGCGGCAGGGACTCCGCGGAGCAGCGCGTGGCCGTGTTCGCGATAGGTCGCAACGACGGCGTCGTCCGGGGACAGCGTCTCCAGGATGCCGGCGGCTACTGCTTCCTCACCGATGTAGACGTGCAGAAAGCCGCGGATCTTTGAGGCGCTGTAGAGCTCAATGCACTTTTCTTCGAGCTGGCGCACGCGCAGCATCTGCAGCAGCAGGTGCCGGCCGTGCTCCTGATCCACCCGGCCAGGTCCCGGGGACATGGGGTCCGACATCACTGTTCCTTCGAAAGAGGGGTTGCGGGAGCAGCTTCGATAGTTGAAGTGTCTCCCTCCGGCAAGCCGAGTTCGCGGGCTTTAAGCAGGCGCCGGAGGATCTTGCCGCTGCGGGTCTTGGGCAGCGCGGCAGTGAAGTCCAGCAATCGTGGGGCTACGGCCGGGCCCAGCCGCTTGCGGGCGAACCCGATGATCTCCAGCCGCATGGCCTCCGAAGGTTCCCAGCCGGGGCGGAGCTCCACGAAGGCCTTGACCACCTCGCCGGCCACCGGATCCGGAATGCCTATTACTCCGGCTTCTGCCACGGCCTCGTGCTCCATCAGTGAACTTTCCACTTCGAACGGACCGATCAAGTGCCCCGAGGACTTGATCACGTCGTCGCCCCGGCCAACAAACCAGTAGTATCCATCGGCGTCGCGTTTCGCGAGGTCCCCGGTGAGGTACCAGCCGCCCACGAAGCATCGGCGGTAACGCTCTTCTTCGTTCAGGTAGCCGCGGAACATCGAAGGCCAGCCGGGCCGGAGCGCCAGTTCTCCCACGGCGTCAGGCTCGGTCACCAATTCAGCGTTGCCATCGCGGACAAGCGGCGCGCCATGCTCGTCGCGGGCCACCAGTGCAGCCTCAACGCCGGGCAGCGGCCGGCCCATGGAGCCTGGCCTGATCTCTGTGGAGGCGTAGTTGGAGATCATGATGCCGCCTGTTTCGGTCTGCCACCAGTTGTCGTGCACGGGCTGGCCGAAGGCTTCCCGGCCCCAGACCACCACCTCCGGGTTGAGCGGTTCGCCGACGCTGGCGACAAAGCGCAGGGCAGACAAATCGTGCCCTTCGGCGCGTTCCGTCCCGGCCTTCATGAGCATCCGCAGGGCCGTGGGCGCGGTGTACCAGACCGTCACGCGTTGCTCGTCGAGGATCCGGTACCAGCGGTCCGCATCCATTTCCTCCTCGTCAACGATCGTCGTCACGCCGTGCGCAAGGGGCGCGATCACGCCGTAGGACGTTCCGGTGACCCAGCCCGGGTCGGCCGTGCACCAGTAGACGTCCTCCGGGTGCAGGTCCAGTGCGAAGCTCCCGGTCGCATAATGGGCCGTGACGGCGTCGTGCACGTGGATGGCTCCCTTCGGTGTGCCCGTCGTTCCGCTGGTGAAGTGCAGCAGGGCCATGTCCTCGGCCCGGGTCGCGGCAATCTCCTGGTCCGGGGAGGCTTCCCGCATCAGCGCGGCGAGGTCCAGGCAACCCGGTTCCGGGTCACCGTCGGCATCGCTCAGCAGGACATACTGCAACTCCGGAAGTAACCCGCGGGACTGCGCGATCTTCTTCCGGTAAAGGGCCCGCGTTGTGACCAGCGCCCGGCCGGTTCCCAACTGCAGTCGCTGACGGACCGGTTCGGGACCGAACGCGGAGAACAGCGGACAGAACACACTGGCATTCTTCAGCGTGCCGAGTACAGCAACATACAAGGCCGGGCTGCGGCCGATCAGGGAAAAGACACGCTCGCCACGTCCGATTCCCAAACGGCGCAGCACACCGGCAAAACGGTTGCTCTGCCCGGCAAGCTCGGCGAAACTCAGGGAGCGGGTGGTGCCGTCCGCCCGGATGAACCGAAGTGCCTCGCGGCCGGCGTGTTCCCCGGCGGCATGCCGGTCCACGGCTTCATGGGCGATGTTGACGCCCCGGCCGCCGGGCAGCCCCGAGAGACCCCGGCGGGCTTCGTCCCAGGAGAACGCGGCACACGTTGCCTCGTAATCCACCAGATTCGGCCGGACAGGGAAGCTTGAGATGTCTTTGGCAATCGTGGGCCAGCGAGTCGGTGGAGCGCTTCCTGCCGTCATGGTTCCATCGGACTGCGGCCCCGCATGGCTGCCCAGAGTCGAAAGTCCCGCGGGCGGGCTGCGGTGATGTGGGGCCCGTCTGCGGCGCGGACTCCGAGCGTCCGGGGCCAGGGCGCCGCAAACGCCAGTGCCGTTGGACCCTGTTCGCCGTGGCCTCCGGGGCGGATTCTGGTTTCCATGAATGCGGCAGAGCCCAGGAAGATCCATGCCCGAACCCAGCCAACGGCTGTGATCCGCGATGAAGTGCCAATGAACGAGCTCACGGCCTTCTTCGGCCGCACCTTCGAGACGGTCATGACTGCGGCCCGTGAGCAGAACGTGCAACTGGCCGGGCCGCCGTTCGCCCTCTACCACGGAATGCCCACGCAGACCGTCGACGTCGAGGCCGGCTTCCCCATCGCCGGCGACTTCCACGGCACAAGCGACGTCGTGGCAAGTGCGCTTCCTGAAACCGATGCCTTCGAGGCAATGCACCAGGGATCATACGACAGCCTTTCAACCACCTACGGGGCCATCCAACAGCGCATGGAGGCCGAGGGCCTCACCCCGTCGGACACGATGTGGGAGTTCTACCTGAGCGATCCGGGAACGGAACCCGACCCCACGAAATGGCTTACCCGGGTTGTCTGGCCCGTTGCATGAGGAAGCCGACGACAAGTCCGCATCCGGCGCCGCACAGAAGTTTTTCGAAGGTTCTCCCGCAGGGCTGGCCATTCTTGGGGCTGTTGTGTCCGCGATGTCCGGGCTCGGGCCCGCAGAAGTC
Source organism: Arthrobacter silvisoli (assembly GCF_003369445.1). Classification (GTDB taxonomy): domain Bacteria; phylum Actinomycetota; class Actinomycetes; order Actinomycetales; family Micrococcaceae; genus Arthrobacter; species Arthrobacter silvisoli. The sequence continues at coordinate 134,757 of NZ_QRCU01000018.1, read as the reverse complement.
CGCGTCTCCAAGAGCCAGATCGCCTTCCGCAGGCGCCGCGGTTTTGCCTACCTTTGGCGGCCTGGTCAGTACGTGAAATCGGACGTCCCGGCGGTTCTGTCGCTGGCGCTCCCCCGCCAACTCGATTCACCGCGGTTCAAGGAGACCGTACAGCCAGCCCCAGGAGTATGGATGCACCACCTTGAGCTTCACCATCCGTCCATGGTTGACCCCGAGGTGGCCGGATGGCTTCGCGACGCGTACAACGCCGCCTCCTGAGATTGCCGGACGGAACGGGATTGCCGGACGGAACAGGGCCGGAAGACCCCATACAACAGGCCGGGACGGGTTCATACTTGCGGCATGAATGCTGCGGCCTCCAGACCGGACCGGCTCCTTATCGCCATCGCGACGGCCATTGGCCTGCTGGTCGTGGCCGCGCTTGCGGTCGTACTCTTCCGCGGACAACCGGAACTGTTGGATGAATCGACACCCACGGGAGTCGTCCAACGGTACAGCAGCGCTGTCATCGACCGCGACACCGCCCTTGCCAACTCCTTCCTCACCGATGCGGCCCGCCAGCGCTGCACGGAATACGTCGGAGTACCAACGGTGAGCCGGATTGTCCTTGTCTCCGACACGGAACGCTCCGGCTCGGCGACAGTCACCGTGTCAATCGTCAGTTCGGCCGGGGACAGCGGACCATTCGGACCGTCGGAGTATTCGGTCGAAGGCACCTTTTCCTTGGTCAAAGTCAACGGCCGCTGGCTGCTGGACACGGTGCCCGCGCAGCTCATGGATTGCGCCGGAACGAGAGTCCGGCCATGAGCACCCCCGCCACGGCAAACGTTGCCCGGATACAGCCCGCCCATCCGGTACTGCGTCGGCTGATCCTCTTCGTACTGCTCTTCTCGCTGTTGCTGGTGAGCGCAAGCGGTCTCACGGCCCTCCTGGAGCGGCTGTTCGGCCTGGGCACCGCGCTTGTTTCCGACGACGTCGCCGGACTTGCCAGGGCGCTTGCGTTCACCTTGTTCGGGGCCCCTCTCACGGTCCTTTTGTGGAGCATTGTCTGGCGGAAGCTCGACGTCGGCGCGGAACGCGCCTCCGTTGCGTGGGGCCTGTACGTGACGGTTGTCTATGTGGTCTCACTGCTTGTCTCCACCTCGGCGTTGCTCGCAGCGGCCACTTCCTTCATCGGGCGCCCTGAACCGCAATGGCAATCGCCGCTGTCCGTAGGACTTGTCTGGGCTGCCATCTGGTTCTGCCACCGTTTGATGTGGAAGCATCCGCTCAAGGGTCCGCTCCGGCTGGCGGACGTTCCGGGGATATTAGGCTCGGCATACGGCCTGCTGCTCGGAATGTTTGCAGCGGCCGCTGCCTTGGGCGGGCTGTTCGACGTTGCCATCCGGGGCTTCACCAGCCTGGTCCCGGATGTGGATCCCTGGTGGCAGTCAGTGCTTCGGTCCCTGGCATGGAGCGCCGGAGGAGGCCTCGTCTGGTGGCTCCATTGGTACCGCGGCGGCACCCGCAGGCTGCGGACAACCTTGGCGGACGTTGTCCTCCTCGGAAGCGGGATCTTCATCCCGGGGATCGCCGCCTTGGGCGGGGCGGGTATTTCGGCTTTTGTCCTCTTGAGGCTGGCATTCGACCGGAACGATCCCCAGGCGGAGTTACTGGCGCCGCTCGCCCCGGCGATGGGTGCTGCCTTGGCGGGTGCCTTGGTCTGGCGGTATCACCGTGTCGCCGGGAGGCGCCGTTCCCTTGCGGGCAGGCGGGCCGCCGCGTTGGTGACATCGGGAATCGCGCTGGCGGCTGCGGCATCCGGCCTCGGTGTGATCGTCAATGCGCTGCTGGCCGGCTTGGTCTCGCCGTTGGCCGGGGATGGTACGCGCACTCTGCTCCTTGGCGGGCTCAGCTCCCTGCTGGTCGGGTTTCCGGTCTGGTGGCAAAGCTGGCGTCCCCTGGACCGCCCGCGGTCCGTTGACGCCGCCGGTTCCGCCCGGCGTGCATACCTCATCGTGTTTTTCGGCATCAGTGCCGCCGTTTCGATTGCCGCGCTCCTGGTCATTGGATACAGGCTTTTCGAATTCCTTCTGGGCGATGCGTCCGGAGGAAGCCTGGTGGACCGTGTGCGCGCACCGATCGGGCTCCTGGCCGCAGCCGGCCTTGTTGCCGGATACCACTTTGCGCTCTGGCGGCGCGAACGCGCCCTGACGCCCGACATTCCGCGGATCAGCCATATAACCCTTGTCACCGGTGAACCGGGTGGGTTGCCCCGCATCATCGCCAAGGCATCCGGTGCCAAGGTGACTGTATGGAAGAGGGCAGACGGCGGTTCGGAGGCACCGTCCGAAACAGGGCCGGCCGCCGAGCTGGCCGAACGGGTAGCCCGGGCCCTGTCCGGCGTCACGGCGCGACATGTGCTCCTGGTTGTCGGCCCCGGCACCGGCCCGGAAACCCGCCTGGAAGTCATTCCCTTGTCAGAGCCATCATGAATGCGCAACCATCCCGGCGCCGGGTTGCGGCGCCGGACGCAAGAAACCGGAGGTAACAACGATGGGTGGAGTGGTCCATTTCGAGATTCCCGCGGACGACGAAGAGCGTGCGCGCAACTTCTACGGCGCAGCCTTCGGCTGGAGGTTCCAGGTGTTGCCCGGGATGGAGTACAGCCTCGCCGACACGTCCGAACCGGGCAACGCCGGTGAGGGGGCGGGCGGGCACTCCATCAACGGCGGAATCTTCCGCCGCGGAGAAATGCTCAAAGCGCCCGTAGTCACCATCGACGTCGAAGACATCGACCGTGCCTTGGAGCAAATCAGTCTCCTGGGTGGTGAAACGGTCCGGGCCAAGATGGAGGTCCCGGGCACTGGCTGGAACGCGTACTTCAGGGACAGCGAAGGCAATGTGATCGGGCTTTGGCAGGACCGTGCCTAGCCGGCACCGGCCCGGGCCCTTGGACTCTGGCGGGCCTGCTGTCCCCGAGGAAGGCTCGAAGCACAGCCAGCAGAGAGATGGAAGGTGCCGGCCATGATGTGGGGCTACGGAATGGACATGGGCTGGATGTGGCTTTGGGGAGCCCTCACCCTCGTCGGAATCTCGTTTCTGGTCTTCTTCATGATCCGTATGCTCGGCGATGGCGGCTACGGAACAGAGCGGCGCCGGGGGCCGGATGTCCAGGCGGAGCGAAGAAGCCGGGCCCGGCAGATCCTCGATGAACGCTTCGCCAGGGGTGAGCTTACTGCGGAGGAATACCGGGAACGGCTCACCGTGCTCGGCGAAGGGCCGTAGTCCCAGCGCTCAGCCATCGCACGGCGCTTCCTCCGGGCTGCCTGCCTTTCCCGGCTGATTTGGGCACCGCTGGACGGAGATCAGGTCAGCCGGACGGAGATCGAGGTATTCATGGCATGGATTGACCTCCTCCGCTTCGACCCGCTTGCCCCGCTGCTGGCGAGCGGGCATCCGGCCGTGCGTTACTGGGTGGCCCGGGAGCTGGTCCCGGGCTCCGTCGCTCCACCCGGGGAAGCCCTCTGGGACCTTGCGGTCCCGCGCCGGATCCTGCGGCGTCAGGCAGCGGACGGGTCCTGGGCCTACCCGGGCAGGCGGCCCCGGGCCCGGACCGACTATGACTTACTCGAGACGTACCGGCAGCTGGGGTTCCTGGTGGAGATGTTCGGGCTTACCAGCGGGCACCCGGCACTCGCCGCGGCCGCCGAATACGTCTTTTCCCATCAATCGCCGGAAGGAGACCTTCGGGGGATCTACGGTAACCAGTACTCCCCCAACTACACTGCGGGCCTTATCGGGCTTCTGGCCAAGGCCGGGTTCACGCACGACCCGCGCGTGGACCTCGCGTTCAGTTGGTTCGAAGCCTCCCGCCAGCACGACGGCGGCTGGGCCCTCCCTCTGCGCACACAGGGGCGGAACCTCGACGCCCTCGACGAGATGCACACGATACCCGCTGATCCGGCACGTCCTTTTTCCCACCTCATCACGGGGGTTGTGCTCAGGGCCTATGCAGCCCACCCCGGCCATCGCGCGGACCCTTCCGCAAGGAAGGCAGCGGCACTGCTGGCCGACAGGTTCTTCGAACCGGACGTCTACCCGGACAAAGGGCGGATCGCCGACTGGACCGAATTCAGCTTCCCTTTCTGGATGACCGACCTCGTCTCCGCCCTCGACGCCATCAGCATCGTCCGGCCCGACGTCAACACAGAGAAAACCGACCTCGCGCGGGACTGGCTTTCCGGACACCAGGAACCCAGCGGGCTCTTTGCCGGCCATCTGCTCAGGGACAGGTTCCACGACCTTCGGCTGTGGTTCAGCCTCGCAGTCTGCCGGGTCTTCGCGCGCATGCCCTCATGACGCACACGCCCTCATAAGCTGTCCCGGCCCCCGGCCGTTTCAGCCAGCGGCTGCCGGCGTTTCGTCGAGGTGCCGCAAACTGAACTCGAGTCTTTCCCCGGCAGCCAGGGGGACCTCCCGGCCACCGACACGGACCTGTACCGGGGCGGCCCTTCCGGGAGCGGACTCGATCCGCAGGCGCCCACTGTCGAAATCCACCTGCAGCGCATGGCCGCGGTAGCGGAGTTGGAAACCCAAGGCGCGCAGCCCCGAGGGGAACCGGGGATTGAAGCTGAGGACCCCCTCGCCCATCCGAAGGCCTGCGAAGCTGCGCTGGAGCAGATCGATGGAACCGGCCATGGCGCCAAGGTGGATTCCCGCGCGGGTTGTTCCGTGCTGCGTATCGTCCAGGTCGGCGTCGAGGACGTCGCGGAAGGTGCCCCATGCTCTCTCAGGGTCCACGGCTGCCAATGCGGATGCGTGCACCACCCTGCTCAAGGTGGATCCGTGGGACGTGCGGGCGAGGTAGAACTCAGCGGTCCGTGCCAGTTGCTCTTGGCTGACCGTGTATCCGAGGCGTTCGAGGATGGACAGCAGATCCTCCTGCCCCAGCAGGTAGGGCAGCATGAGCACGTCGGCCTGCTTGGCGAGGCGGTAGGAATTGGCGCCGTCACCTTCCGCTTCGAGGATCAGATCGAGCCTCTCGATGTTCCCGTACCGTTGGCGGTAACGTTGCCAATCCAGTTCCTTGAGCCGCTCGTAGCCTTCGAACTGGCTGATGACGCCGTCCGCATGAAACGGCACGAAAATACGGCGGGCAATGTGTTCCCACCTCCCCAGCTCGGCGTCCGTAAGCTGCAGGCGCCGGGACAGCTCTTCGGCGTCGTGCTTTCCGATGACCGATACCATCCGGGCTGCACGATCGCAGACCCAGGCGGTCATGATGTTGGTGTACGCATTGTCGTCGAGCCCGGACGAGGGATCGTCCGGGCTGCCCGTATGGTATTCGTCCGGTCCGACGACGCCGCGCAGGTGGAAACGGTCCTGCGCCTGATCATGCTCTGCCTTGGAAGCGAAGAACCGGGCGACTTCGATGATCAGGTCGGCGCCCTTCGTCAATAACCAGTCGGCATCCTGGGTTGCCTCGTAGTACTGCCATGCATTGAACGCCACGGCCAAACCCACGTGCCGTTGCAGGTGGGAGTAGTCGGGAATCCAGTGCCCCGAGCTGATGCTGTACAACCAGTCGGGTGTTTCCTCCCGGCCGTCGCTTCCGCTCTGCCAGGGAAACATCGCTCCCATGAGCCCCCTTTCCGCGGCGGCCCGGCGGGCGGCCGGCAGGCGCCGCCATCGGTAGTCGAGCAATCCCCGTGCAACGTCCGGCACCCGGCTTGTGAGCAGCGGGAGGACAAACAGTTCGTCCCAGAACACATGGCCCCGGTAGCCCTCGCCGTGCAAGCCACGTGCGGGAACCCCGGCATCCAGCTCGGCTGTGTGACGGGTAAGTGTCTGCAAGAGATGGAAGATGTGCAGGTTCAGGACAAGCCGGACCTGGGCCGAGGCGTCCGTGCGGATCCTGAACGGAGCAAGTGCCCGCCCCCATGCGGCCTCGTGCGCGGCGAGGAGACCGGCAAATCCGATCGCCGGAGATCCGAGGAGGTCCAGCACCGCGGTCCGGGGCGAAGCGATGGCGCGATCACGCGATGTTGCCACGGCCACGGTCTTGGCGATGCGGACGCTTTCTCCGGCGGCCAGCACGATGCGGAACGTACGGTAATGGAAAGCGCCGATCCGCCCGTGCTTCAGCCTGACTTCCTGCCCCTCAACGCGCATGGTGCACGCGGCTGCGATGCGCACCTTGCTCTGAAGGGTCTCGGCTTCAACAACAAGAACGCTCCCTTGCTCCGGTTCCGTCAGGTCGCGCAGATGATACCGGCCTCCCGGGGCCGGCTCAGCGGTGTTCGCGTTCGCGACCCCGGCATCAATGCCGCCCCGGCAGAGGAGCTCGCCGTTCCAGCCGCGCGCCGTCAGCGTGAACTGCATCGCCATGAGGTGCGGGGAGTCCGCGGAAACGAAGCGGACCTCGTCTACTTCCAGCAGCTTCCCGTCTGCTTCCAGAAGGACCTCCCGACGCAGTACTGCGCGCCGGAGGTCCAGGGTCCGCCGCTCCTTGCGCACGGTGAAGCCGCCGTCCGACCACCATCGCTTCCCGCGCAGCCGGAAGTCCACAGGGAGGCAGTTCGGGGCATTAACCATGTGCTCTTCCTGAAATTTCCGGCCTTCAATGACGGCCGGAACCCGGTTGAAGACACCGGCCAGGTACATGCCCGGGTATCCGTTGCCGTATCCCCGCCAGCCGGCCGGGCATTCCACCGCCGCTCCCCGCACCCCCATGTAGCCGTTGCCCAGAGTGGTCAGAGCTTCCCGGTGGCCCTCATGGGCACGGTCCTGTCCTTCGTAGACGAGCATCCAGGGGTCTGTTTCGATGAGGCCAAGATCGAGCTCGCTGACGTCCTTCAGGACGATGTCCGCCCCCGCGGCTTCCAGTTCAGTCCTGCGGCCCACGCGATCGATACCCACCACGAGTCCGAAGCCTCCCCTGCGGCCGGCCTGGATTCCGCTTACGGCATCTTCGACGATGACGGTGCGAACCGGGCTGACACCCAGCCAACGGGCCACCTCAAGGAACAGGTCAGGGGCCGGTTTGCCGGCCAAATGGAGGTCCGCCGCCGCAGAACCGTCCACGATGGCATCGAATTCCGCAGAGAGCCCGGCTGCTGCCAACACTGCGGGGGCGTTCCGGCTCGACGTGGCCAGCGCGACCGCCACCCGGGAAGCACGCATGCGACGCAGGAATTCCACCGTCCCAGCGAAGGCCTGGACACCGTCACGCTGCAGCCGCATCATGAAGAGCTCGTTCTTCAGAGCGGCGATCCCACAGATTGTCCATGCCCCGGAAGGGTCCCGCTCATCGCCGGGCGGAAGTTCGATTCCCCGGGCCGCCAGGAACGCCGAAACACCAGCCGTCCGCGGGCGCCCGTCCACGTAATCCAGGTAGTCTTCTTCCTTGAACGGGCTCGTATCGGCAGAGCCAGGAACCCGTTCATCCGCAAGGACACGGTCGAAGGTGTCCTTCCACGCGGCCTCGTGGACGACCGAGGTGTTCGTTACTACGCCGTCCAGGTCGAAGATCACGGCGTCGAAGCGCGGCCTTGCTGCGGCAGCTGTTGGCGAACCGGGCATGACTCCGTCCTATCAAGAGCCGCCCGGCGGAGCCAGTGCCATTATGCCCGGGTGCCGGGCCAGCCCTTGGGCCTTTATGCCCTGTCGGTTCCTGTTCCCGGCTCCTACGATCACCTCAAGACGGAGAAGTACATGACTCCGGACCGGAGCCGGGGCTCCGGTCCCGGGGAATGACGGAGACCCGGCACGAAAGCGGAGGACAAGGAAGGGAGGCCGCAATGTCCCTGCCCGTCCGCGGCGCACGACGGCGGGTACTCCCCGTCGTCCTCGTACTCGCCCTGCTGGCGCTCGCCGTCCCCGTGGCAGTGGTCCTGTCACTGCAAGGCGACACTCCGCCGTCGTCAAGTCCCTCGCCGGCGACCAGCGCGGGCGCCGCATCCAGCATGACAACGACACCCGCGACCACCCCGGCCACCACGCCGGCGCCTTCGTCGCTCCCGCCCACCGCTCCGCCGTCTTCGTCGTCCCCGCCCACCATGCCGCCGTCGCCGGCCGGGACGGAAACGCCGGAAGACGGACAAACACCGGTCGTGCCGCCGGTGACCGTGCCGCCCACGCCGGTGCGCACGCCTCCAGTCACTCCCCCGCCTTTTCCGTCGGCACTCCGTGGCGAGGACGTCACTTCGATCCCGGGCGCCGGACGCGTCGTCGCCCTCACCTTCGACGCCGGCGCAAACTCAGCAGGACTGCCGAAGATCCTGTCCGCCCTCTCCACCAAAGGCGTCAGGGGAACGTTCTTCCTCACCGGGAACTGGGCCGTGAACAACCCGGGCGGCGTCCGGCAGATCACCGCCGCCGGCCATCGGGTGGCCAACCACTCCATGACCCATCCAGGCTTCACCGGGCTCTCCGCAGGACTGATCGCCCAGCAGGTGCTGGGCGCCGAACAAGTCCTCCGCGCTGCCGGCGCCGACCCGCGGCCGCTGTTCCGTTTTCCCTATGGGGAACACGACGCCCGCACCATCGCCGCCGTCAACGACCTCGGCTACGTCGCCGTGCGCTGGTCCGTGGACACCTTGGGTTGGAAGGGCACGAGCGGGGGCATCAGCACCCGGGTTGTCGCCGACCGTGTCATGGCAGCCCTCCAGCCCGGGGAGATCGTCCTGATGCATATCGGTTCCAACCCCGACGACGGCAGCACCCTTGACGCCGACGCCCTTCCCAGGGTCATCGACCTCATCCGTGCCGCGGGTTACGGCTTCACTACTCTCGACGCCCTTGTTGGCCGGTAAAAGGCCGACAGCTTGAACACGCGGAGGGCAGCGGACATGACTGAAGCAGAGGCCGTGGTTTTCCATGACCGGGCAGGACGCAGGGTTTCAGGGAAGTTCCCGGGCCCCGTTCCCACAACAGGGTCAGGTGGTTGTTATGTTTGAATTCCAGGACCGCGCAGACGCGGGACGGCGCCTGGCGCGGAAATTGGCAGGCTTGCACGGACGCAACGTCATCGTGCTGGGCCTCCCCAGGGGCGGCGTCCCGGTGGCCTTCGAGGTCGCGCGGGCCCTCAGGGCTCCGCTGGACGTGATAGTGGTGCGGAAGCTCGGGGTGCCTTTCCAACCGGAAGTTGCCATGGGTGCCATCGGCGAAGGTAATTCGCGGGTACTCGATTCCCCCGTCCTCGCATTGTCCGGGGTGGGCGATGAGGAACTGGAAGCCGTGGAAAAGAGGGAACGGCGCGTCCTTGAAGCGCGTGTACTCCGATACCGCCGCGGTCGGCCGCGCAAGGACCTGCGCGGGCGGACGGCGGTGATCGTGGACGACGGCATAGCAACCGGATCGACGGCCCGCGTCGCATGCCAGGTGGCCAGGAAACTGGGGGCCGCGGAAGTGGTCCTGGCCGTACCCGTCGCGGCGGCTGGAGTGTTGGCCGGGCTTGATGGACCGGATGAGGTTGTTTGCCTGCAATCGCCCCGGGATTTCCAGGCCGTCGGCTACTACTACCGCGATTTCACCCCTACCGAGGACGAAGAAGTCGAACACCTGCTTGACGCCGCCGACCGCTGGCTGCTCCGCCCGGGTGTGGGAGACACCGCAGGAAACGGTGGCAGCATCGAGGAGGAGATCGAGATCCCGGACGGGCCGGTGCGGCTCCAGGGCACACTGCACCTGCCGGCCCAGTGCCGCGGCATTGTCATCTTCGCCCACGGCAGCGGAAGCGGCCGCCACAGTCCCCGAAACCGCTTTGTTGCCTCGATCCTCCAGGATGCCGGCCTTGGCACGGTCCTTCTCGACCTGCTGACGCCCCGTGAAGAATTCGATCGGAAGAACGTCTTTGACATCGAGCTGCTCGCCGCCCGTTTGACAGCGGCAACCCGGTGGCTGGGCGGAAGAGACGACACATCATCATGCCGGATCGGCTTTTTCGGTGCGAGTACGGGCGCGGGCGCAGCACTCTGGGCGGCCGCTGGTCTTGGGGACGAAATAGCCGCCGTCGTTTCACGCGGAGGCCGTCCGGATCTCGCAGCGGCGCGGTTGGGTGCGGTTCGTGCCCCGACCCTGCTGATTGTCGGCAGCGCCGATACCGAGGTTCTTGCGCTCAACCGCCAAGCAATGGCGCTCATGCACGCACCGGTCAAGCTCGAAACGGTGGCGGGTGCGAGCCACCTGTTTGTTGAGCCCGGGACCCTTGCCCAGGCCGCCCGGCTGGCCGCGGCCTGGTTCAGGCATTACCTGCTCGCTTCCGGGGAAGACAGGGCCGCACAGTGACCGGGGCGGAGCCCGTCAGGATCCGGGACATGGCCCGGCCGCTCCTCGGCCCGTACGACCTCGACGACGTTGTCCGTTCAGCCGCTGCCGCGCGATTCGTGTGCCTGGGTGAAGCGTCGCACGGCAGCCATGAGTTCTACCGCTGGCGGGCGCTGCTCAGTCGCCGGCTCATCGAGGAACACGGATTCACCTGGATCGGGGTCGAAGGCGACTGGCCCGACTGTTGGCGGATCAACCGTTGGGTGCGGGGCCAAGCGGATCAGGAACTCGATGCGAGGGAATTGCTTGCAGGCTTCTCCCGCTGGCCGACCTGGATGTGGGCCAACGTCGAAGTTGCCGGATTCCTGGAGTGGCTGCGCCAATGGAACCTGGCCCTGCCCGAAGGCCAACGGACGGGCTTCTACGGCCTTGATGTCTACTCTCTGTGGGACTCGCTGCGCGTGATCTTTGCCTGGCTCCACGCCAACGCCAGGGAAGCCGTTCCGGCGGCGTTGCGCGCGTGGCAATGCTTCGCGCCTTTCGGCGAAGACCCGCAAAGGTACGCATGGAACACCCGCCTGGTACCTCAGTCATGCGAAGCGGACGTGCTCGCGCTCCTTGCCGAGGTGCGAAGGCAGACCTTCGCGAAGATGCAGGACGATCCGGCAGCCTTCGACGTCGCACAGAACGCCATCATCGCAGCCAACGCCGAACGCTATTACCGCATCATGGTCCGGGGCGACCGGCAGTCATGGAACATCCGCGACCAGCACATGAGCGACACCATCGATCGCATCGCGGACCGCCATGGTCACCATTCCAAGGGATTGATCTGGGCGCACAATACGCATGTCGGCGACGCACGGGCCACCGACATGGAACACGCCGGAATGGTCAACATCGGGCAGCTGATGCGCCAACGCCATCCCGGGACCGTATTCCTGGTGGGTTTCGCCACGTTCGCCGGGACGGTTATGGCGGCCGAGGCCTGGGGGCGGCCCGGAAAGACCATGCTGCTTCCACCTGCCCAGGCCGGCAGCCATGAATACTTGCTCAACCAGGCGCTGGACGCCCCCTCGTCCTTGCTGTTCGGGGCATCCCGGCCGGGCGAATGGCCTGACGTTTGGCTCGGACACCGGGCAATCGGCGTGGTCTACAACCCGGAGCGGGAAGGCGGAAACTACGTTCCCACGGAACTCAGGCAGCGCTACGATGCGCTGCTTTGGTTTCCCCGGACGGTCGCCCTGCACCCCCTCCATCCCGAATACCTGCCCGGGGAGCCCGAACTCGAGACCGAACCGACAGGTTTCTAGCCGAAGTATTCAGCACCGAATCGTTCCGGAGCCCCTAGAGGCCCTCAGTCGATGCAATCAGGCCATAGATCCTGAACGCATGTCGAACATGAATCATCCGTGGAATCAGTGGGCCCGATCGCGGCTGACAAAGCCAAGGATGCGCTGGCTACTCCTTGCACCCGTGCGCCAGGGTCTCCCGCGTCATCCAGCGTGGATTGCCGACGCAATGCCGCCGTCGCTTCGATGCGGTGACCACCGGTTCCCTGAGTGTCAAGGATCCCAGGCGTTCCTATTCGCTTCATGGTCCCTCCGAACAATCAACGCCCACTAGGTGAGAGCTTTGTCCACTGGCGGAGCATGCCGTCCGTCTTGTCTGTCGTCCTGCTTAAAGCCTGCCTGGCGCGAAACGGGGCGGGAAGGGCCAAAGGTCACCCATCCCTCCCCTGCCGGGACACGTCGGGCAACGGCCCGAAGGGGTTCCGCGGCAGCAGCGACAACCATGACAAGGTCGGGGCCCTTAGACCCTTACGCTCCGCCCGCCCCGGCCGTAATCTCGGCGCATCCTTGGAATCACCAACAATCTGCGCAGCCACCGTGCCCCGTCGACGGAACGGACGGGGTGCCCGCGCGACAGGAGGTCACCATGCCCGACACCACCCAGCCGATTGCCTATCTGCTCAGGACTCTCGACCGGCTGCTTGAGGAGCGGTTCACAGACGCCCTTGCGAACCATCGGCTCAGCCGCAGGCAATGGCAACTGCTCAACGTGCTCGCCGAGACCCAGAGCACGATCAACCAGCTGGACGTAGCTACCGCTCCAAACCAGGAAACATCCTCCCGCGAGCCTTCGGAGGCGTCGCTCGAGCAGCTTCTAAGCGGCGGGCTCGTCGCAGAGAAGGGCGGCGTCTACCGGCTCACGGACGCAGGGCGCACTGAGTACCGTAAGGCGCTCAATGACGTGAACGGAGTGCGCGACATCAGCACTCAAGGGCTTGAGAACGGTGAGTACGAGCGGACCATCCGAACTTTGGAAACCATGATCAACAACCTCACAACATGAATCGCCTCGACGATCCTCAGATCCAGCGCCTTGCCCAAGCCGACAGAACATAGGGGCCAAACGGCCTCTTCTCAGCGCTTCCTCCGGGACTTTCAGCCCTATGCCCAACCCCGACGTAGCCCTATTTTGATTCAAATCGGACTGTGGAGGACCCGGTGGGCATCACCCTCATGATCACATTGGTGATCGCGCTCGCGCTCTTCTTTGACTTCACCAACGGCTTCCACGACACGGCAAATGCCATGGCTACCCCTATCGCGACCGGCGCGATCAAACCCCGGAGGGCTGTTGCCCTCGCGGCGGTGCTGAATCTCGTAGGCGCCTTCTTGTCAAACGAGGTCGCCAAGACCGTCTCCGGCGGAATTATCCGCGAAGGAACGGCAGGCGTGCACATCACCCCCGAGCTCATTTTCGCGGGCCTCGTCGGCGCCGTCGTCTGGAACATGTTCACCTGGCTCCGCGGTCTCCCCTCGAGTTCGTCACATGCGCTTTTCGGCGGCCTGATCGGCGCCGCCGTCGTAGGCATCGGCCTGTACTCGGTGGACTTCACAACGGTCTTCTCCAAAGTCATCGTTCCCGCCGTCGCCGCCCCGCTCATCGCCGGCACCTCCGCTTGGATCTGTACGCGCATCGCTTACGCCGTGACGACGAGGCGCGATGCGGAGGCGAGGGAAAAGCTCCACCATAGCCGCGCTGGCTTCCGGATCGGCCAGATCTTCACATCGAGCCTTGTCGCACTCTCGCACGGCACGAACGACGCGCAAAAGACCATGGGCATCATCACCTTGGTACTGATCGCAGGCGGCCAGCAGGCCGTCGGGACCGGACCCCAGATGTGGGTCATCGTCGCGTGCGCAGCCGCGATCGGGCTCGGCACCTACGCGGGCGGCTGGCGCATCATCCGCACTCTTGGCACCGGCCTGACTGAGGTGCGCCCCGCGCAGGGCTTCTCATCCGAATCAAGCACCGCAGCGGCCATCCTCGCCTCTTCGCACCTCGGCTTCGCGCTCTCGACAACGCAGGTTACCAGCGGCTCGGTCATCGGCTCAGGGCTCGGACGCCACGGCACCTCGATCCGCTGGGGCACCGCCGCACGCATCGCTCTTGGCTGGGTCCTGACCCTTCCCGCAGCCGCCGGGGTTGGCGGCCTCTCTGCCTACGCTGTGGGGCTTGGCCCTGCCGGCGTCGCACTCATTGCCGCCTGCGGCCTTGCCGCCGTCTCCTGGATGTTTCTTCTCAATCGCAGGCAACGCGTGGGCCACCACAACGTCATCGAGGTCCAGGAGGCCGGCGACGCCGTGAGCTTCCCGCCTCGCCGCACAGCGAGGCGAGCCGCGAGGCGATGATCGACTGGGCTGCCTGCTTCGTCGTCGCCGTTCGACAGCGCAGGAAATCAGCAGCCCGGCCCCGCAAGCCTCACCAGCAATACAGACAGCTGATATGCCGGGTCTGTTGCGGTCTGACCACTAGTTCCGGGGGTCCTGTCCAACGAAGGTTCCGGGTGGCATCGGGGCCCCGAACACCGGGCCCGGCTTCGGCCGTTTGGCGTGCCGCTCATCGTCGGAGATCCGTCTGAGATGTTGAAGGACCCAAGGGACCAGGTAGTCACGCGCCCAGGTGATGTCATCGGCTCTCGCCTCGCGCCAGCTGAGTTCGGGCAACTCTTTGGGCGCCAAGGGTTCCAGGGTGTGGGGGACATTCAGGGTTTCCAGCACCATGATCGCGATGGTGTGCTGGCCCAACGGAGAGAAATGCAAACGGTCCGGATCCCACATGAGCGGGTGGGTGAGTTCCCGCAGCGCCCAGAGATCGGCGATCACTGCATCGTGGCGTGCCGCGATGGCGCGCAGGTTCTCATTGAAGATCGCTACCTTCCCGCGGACCCGGCCCAGCAGCGGGGTTGCGCCCCAGTCCGGGCCGGCGAACAACACAACCGTTGCGCCGGTAGAGGCCAGCAATTCCACGCCGGCGTCCATCCGCTCGGCGAGTTTGTCGGGATCGCTTCGGCGGAAAATCAGGTCATTGCCCCCGGCATTGAGAGTGATCAGGTCCGGCCGCAGGTCCAGTGCCGGCCCGACCTGTTCATCCAGGATCTGCGGGAGCAGCCGTCCACGGACCGCCAGGTTCGCGTAGGCGAAACCTTGGTGACCGGCGCTCAGCTCTTCCGCGACCCGGTCCGCCCAACCCCGCAGGCCCCCCGGTCTGCGGGGTTCCGGGTCTCCGACCCCCTCCGTGAACGAATCACCCAAAGCCACATAACGGCCCCACGGGTGCAGGCGGGCCCTATTGGGGCCATCGTGCGCCGGACCGTCCGCGTCGGGGACGTTCATTCCCCCATACTGCCCGCCCCATGGCCCACGCGCCACCGGCCTGCTCTGCGGGGGCGCTCCGCTCTCGGCCCCGGGTGGCTGACTTCCGTTCAGAAGTGCCGCGTCCGCAGCGGACGTTCTCTTACTTGGCTTCCCGGCACGCCGTGCCGGCACTCCGGGCCTTCGTGGCAGGGACGACGAGAACCATGATGCCCTGTGATCGTCCCGGGGTTGTCCTACACTCGAAAGCAGACATACCGGGTGGCCCCCGATTTGCCTGGAAGTAGCACACCCCGCTCTCCCACGAAGGGAGGCGCCCTCCATGCGCCGCAGTCGTGTTATCGCTGGAGCGTCCGCTCTCATTTTGGGCGCCACTGCCCTTTTTGCCGCGTCCCTCGTTATCGGCCGTGGGAATGATGTTCGGATCGTCGCTGTCGGTGACATGAACGGCGTCAAGAACTATGCCCCTGATAGCCCGTCCGGTCGGAACGCTGCGGCCATCACCCGGCTCGTGCAGAACAACGAGATCGACGCGTTCTTAGGGCTCGGGGACTTCCAGTACGACACCGCATACTGCGCTGACTACGTGAACTACTGGACGCCGCTGTGGGGTGGCACGATGCCCAAGTTGTACTGGGTGTCAGCCCCCAACCACGACTGGAAACCCGGCCGCAACGAAGACCTCGACAACTTCATGGATGGCCAATGCCCGGGGTCCCCGGCGAAGGCTGCGATCAACCAGGAGCGTGGGTTCATCGAGAACGGGGAACCGTACTCGAAGGACTTCGGGAACTGGCACTTCGCGTTCCTGTCGTCCGCGCTCTGGCGGTACAATCCCACCCAGGCCCGGGTGTTGACGACGTGGCTGGACAACGACCTCGCTGCTGCAGAGGCTGCGGGTAAGCACCTGGCAGTCGTGTACCACGAACCGTACTTCACGTCGAACACGAAAGGACATATGCGGGCCGCTGACCACAAGCCGTGGATCGATGTGATGTGGAAGCACCGGGTCCGTCTGACCCTGTCAGGATCGCAACACAACTACGAACGGTCATGTCCGGTGAACAACGCTGACCAGTGCGTCAGCGACGGGATGACAGCGTTCCAGGTTTCGACGGGAGGTATCGGCCTCCGCTCCTTCACCAGCAATCCCCCGTACATCGAGAAGCGGTTCAGCGACACTCACGGGTACCTTCGTTTGACACTCCGGGACAACGGGTCTTTCGACTGGAACTTCGTTCCAACGTCGGGGTCGGGCACGGACGCAGGTACGCGTCCCCCACCGTAGTTAGAGCCACCGATAAGCCGCCCCACGCCCTGGGGCACTATCGAAGCCGGGAGACCGCACGCGCATCACGGGACCGTGCCAAGCAACCCTGTGGCCACCGTCCTCACAGGCGTGGGTACCACACCATTTCTACGCCTGCAGACTACCCTGCTTCCGACGGCGGTGCTGCCGCCGGCTTGCGCCGTACCGGTCAGGGCGAGGCAGGGCGCACGATGATCGCCGAGCCGCACTGATTGATGCTCGTGCCGGAGCTCGAGGCTGCGGTCGCGGTCTTCGTGCCGGTGGCGGACGTATCGGCCAGCGAGAGGAAGCCGACTTCGATGGCCGCGTTCGACTTGGACGCAACGCTCGACGTTACGTCGCCGGCCTCCGCCGTCCCCGGCGGGGGCGTGAATGTCGTGGTCGCCGAGTTGGTGCCGTTCCTCACGCCGTGTGCGGTCAACAATAACGCCCCCGACGTCACTGGCGTGATCGAGGGGGCCCGGACATCCGGGTAGGACACCCCGGCGTTGGGGTCATTGGCGGGCGCAACGTCCAGCGGTGTGGTGGCGCTGGCGCCCTGCACGGCAACCGTCACCCAGGCATACCGGGACGCGGGTTCGGGCACACTAGGCGCGGTGTCGCCGGACTGCATCACCCGATACCAGACCGCCTGGTGCGCCGAGGTGGATCCGGCGCTGGTGAAGTCGGCGATTGCCCGCGTCCATCCCGTGGGAGCCGTGGCGTTCGCAGACCCAGCCACGGTCACCTGTGAGAACAGGAAGACTACGTCGCCGGGCTGCCAGCCTGCTGGCAAGGTCGGCGTGTACGAGCCCGAAGAGGTCAGCTCGCCAGATCCGGCTGCCGACGACCTGACAGAGGTCGGTATCGGCGTCGGCGTCGCCGTCGGCGTCGGCGTGGGCGTTGGTGTCGGCGTCGGTGTCGGCGTCGCCGTCGGCGTCGGCGTTGGTGTCGGCGTCGGCGTTGGTGTCGGCGTCGGTGAAGGTGCCGTCCGGGTGAGCGTGAAACTGTCGGTGAAGGTCCCGCCCGAGGCGCCGACGAACTGACCGGTCAGCGTCGTGTCGGTCACCGACACCTTCAAGAAGCCGTACGTCGGGTTGTTGTTGCTGCCCATGAACCGCTGGAAGTACGGCGCCGTCGTCGTGTTGCTCTCGCTGTTGAGCGACCTGCCGCCCGAACCCACGGTGGCCAGGATCGTCCCGGTGCCGGCGGTGAATTCGCCGGTGGGGTTCGTGTCGGCGACACAGTCGGGGTTAAAGCTGCTGACGGAGATGGCCGTGCAAGTGCCTTGGAGCGTGAGCGGGTAGCTGCGCGCGTACGCGTGGTCGTGTGCCTGCAGGTAGAGGTCCACCTTCTTGGCCACCAGCAGATTCATCAGGTCAGGGCTGGCGGCGCAGGGGTAGTTGACCATCGACAGGCAGTACATGTGCATCCCGACGACGACGAACGGGATGCCGGCAGCCCGGGCCGCGTCGATCGCCGACGACACGAACGTGTAGCCCTGTGTGCCGGCCTTGTAGGACCAGTCCTTGGTCGTACCGCTGAAGGTCAGCTTCGGGGACACCATGATCACCCGGACCAGCGGGCTGCTGGCGGGGAAGTCCGTGTAGAACTGCTGGCCGTAGTCTCCTGTGGAGCCGAACTTGTCCGGCAGGCACGCGGCGAAGTTCGACCACACCCCGTCAGGTCCGTTGTCCTCATGGTTCCCGGACACAAGCCCATAGGGCATGGTCCCGGCGTGCTGCGAGACAAACGAGCACCAGGACGCCTCCGGGGTGATCTGGGAGTAGGACATGTCGCCGAGGTTGAACATCGCCGCAGTCCCCGCGTTTCTTGCTGCGTCGATCACCTTGCCGGTGACCGTGTTGCCGCCGGTGTCGCCGGCGAACCCCAGGCTCACCGAAAATGCGGCGGTGGCCTGGTTCTCCCGCGAGGTGGCGAGAAAGTAGACATTCGCGAGAACGAGTGCTCCCCCGAACAGAAGGGCCAGCACCGGGCGCAGTGGGTGGCGCGCGCGCCGGCGGCCGTTCATCGACAGCTCCATTCGGTCGCGCGGCGCAGCCCGTTGGCTGCCGCGGAGAACCCGACGACAATGGTGGTCCCGCCCTGCTGTGACACAGAGCTCGCCGTCCCGGACACTCCGGCGAACTGGCCTTCCGAACCCGGTGGCAGGATCCGGGCGCTGTTGCCGACCCACATCACAGCCTGTGGTCGCGAGGCGCGGAACCCCGGCGTGCTGCCGGTTCCGACGGCGATCCCCGCGATGCCTGCCTGCGCGCTCGAGGTGGGGCCGGCGGCCGCTGTGCCCAGGTCTGCGATGAGGCCGGAGGCGTCCCAGTGGACCGCGTGGGTTCCACCGGGCACGGCACTCTGGCCGAGTGCTTGCCCGTCGGAGCCGATCGCCAGCACCACGCCGCCTCGCCCGCCGAGGGTCGGCAGGGTCCTCGGTGTGCCGGTTGGCGCCCACAGGACAGGCGTACCGCCGTCGGCGAGGGCCACCCCGCCGATCGTGCCGTCCGGACCGATCGCGAACGCATGGCCGCTCCGCGCACCGGGGGGCAGCCTGAGTTCGCGGGGTGCCGCGGTCACGGTGGACCAGACAGCGGGTCGTTCGTCCTCGTCGGCGCCCGGCCCGTCGGAGTGCTCCTCGTCGGCGATCAGGGCACCGACAACGACGCCGCTGTCCGACACCATCGACGGGAGCGCAATGTCGCCTGGGCCAACGGGGAGCCGGTGATACCGCCCGTTCTGCCACCACCAGCCCACGAGCACCTCATGGGTGGCGTCATACCCCGTGCCGACGACGACTCCGGCCCGGTTCACCGAGGTGGGGGCCGCGGCCTGGAGCGGGATCGTCAGCGGCGTCGGCCGGCTGTCCCTCCAGAGCAGCGGCGCGGATCCGCCTGTGGCAGTGTCGGCGATGCCGATCACCAGGCCGTTGCTGCTCGCCGCGATCGCGTTGCTGCCCCGGCCACCCAGACCGGCGAGCAGCCGCACCTCACAGTTCGTAGCAGCGCGCATTCCGCCCTCAGCAGACGCCGCAACCGGCACCACCACCAGGCCACCCTCCAGCGCAAGCAACAGCGCTGTCAGCTGTGCCTGAAGCCGCATATCCCGCGATCTGCGTAGATGCGGACCAACCGGGCGATCATTTCGCCGCCTTACGCCAAGCCAGGAGGTCCTTCGGCCTCTACCACGCCCGCCCATGTGAAAAAATCCATAGCCCAGCATTGTTGCTCCCCGGAGTTGAACTCCAGATTCCCAGCAGCATCTGCAGCACAAAGTCGACCGTTGCCACGGCCGCCCTGTGACTACGAGTCTAGACTCCAGGTCAAGCGGGTGTCACGAGTAACAAGTACCTACTTCGGGCAGGGGAAAGCCCTCTGGTACCTAGGAAGTACTCACCTCTGGTACTCGGGGGTGCTCGCTCCCGGCCACCGTTCTTCCACAGTCACCTTGTTGTCGGTACAGGCCACGATTTCGCTCGGCTCGGGAGCGCTCGACGGCGGCCATCCTGTTCCACACAAGGCTGTCCGAACTGCGCGGACAGCCCGCGACGGAGGGAAGGCGGATCGACATCCTGCTGCGCTTCGGACCCATGGGGCGGGGGAACAGATCAGCGTTCACTTTGCCGACTTCATGGACGGAAACGTTCCCTCTTCGTCTTCGCCAGGTTGCCTGAACTGCACTACTTCAGGCTGAGCACGTCGTCGATCGGGCGGCCGTTCACAAAGACCCGGGCGCTGGTGGCCCCGGAAGCAGCCATGGCGGTGAACTCCAACTGGGCCTTCGCGCGCGGGATATCGCACACGCCCGACAGCATGAACTGCCCGGAAAGGTGGATCGTGATTGTTCCACCGTCCAGCTCACCTCCGAGGTAGGTGAGCTTCGATTGATACAGGACGTTCACGAGCCCGGACATGCCGACGGCGCGGCTCTTGTTTGCGAGCAAGGTCCTGATGCTGGGACCGACCTGATCCGTGAAGCGGACCGGGGCCGTGGTCGTGGCGACGAGACTATCGCCGCAGCCGATCATCGGCCCGGAAGTGCCGTTGTCGCCGATCGCGACGTAGTAGACCGTCAGCGGCGCGACCTGCTCCGGGAGGCCCGGGGAAGTGGTCTCCTCCCTCGCGGCCGGGCTCGTGGGGGCGGGCGACGGCGCGGTGGTCGTCGTCGGAACCGGTTCAGTCGACGGGCTAATCGGCGCGGACGGACTCGCCGTCGCGCTCGGGGTGGTGACGGGGCTTGCTGTAGCACTCGGTGTGGAAGAACTGCTTGTGGGCGCCGGGGAGGGAGGGCCGAAACAGCCTGAGAGCGCGAAGAGGGCACAGACCCCCAGAATGCTGAATGTGGAAAGCCTTCGTGTGGTCATGATGCCCCCTTGGGTGTGGGCCCCGGATAAGCAGGACTCCACTTGCAAAGTACGCCGGAGCCGCCCTCCGGAACAGGGACTTAAGTCCGACATCGACGCCGGCCCAGTCCTTGCTGTGGGCAGGACCCGTCAGGATGCGGCGGGCCCCGTCCACCATCGCGACGGTCACGTGCCCACAGATCCGATGCCCGGTCCGATGCGGTGAGTGCGGTGAGGTGGCTCAGGTGACGGTGAGCTGCGTGAACATCCCTGCGACATAGTGGCCCGGAAAGTTGCAGATGAGTTCATAGCGGCCAGGGGAAAGGGTGGCCGTCACCCACCCGGAAGCACCGGGCAGGATTCCTTGTCCTTCACCGTCCGGCATCGGAAGGATGACCATCTCATGGGCCAGGCGTCCGGCGTTCCATCAAGGCCACGGCGAGCAAACATGCCCGTCAGGATCAGGGTCGGGATCGTCGCTGAGGCCAAGCACGACGGCCTGCACCGCAGATGCACAACAGCTCCCCTTCGGAGGCTGCTTCGCGCCCGGGCAATCTCATTCCCAGGAATTGGAGCAGGCTGTAGTAGCGGAGGGGATCAGGCAGCCGAAGAATCACCTTGAATTCTTCAAGTCGGCCATCGGCTTCACCGCCGCGTTACGCTGGCCCCTTTGGCGGAGCCGATCCCGGTCTGAGCCGGACCGCCGCGTTGCTCGGGGTCACCCGTGGCATTTCGGCCTGGTGGGGTTGCAGACGGGCCACGCACCTATGACCTGAACCGCGAAGCCTCGCCGGGCACCCGCACTACGGGCACAGGGGCCGTATCGAAGAACAAGTACTCCTCCGTCGGGACGCGGATGGTTCCGGCAGCCTCCGCCTTATCCCGGATAAAATCACGGTCCTCCCGGCAGAGTACAACCCGTCCCTGCTGGTCGAACTCCAGGTCCTCGAGTGGGTCCGTGCAGAATTCCGCCGATATCGCCGGGGGAAGAACCAGGCAGGCCGGATGTTCCAGTAGCCACGTCTTCGCCTCAGAACCGAGCCGATCCCATTTATCCTTGAGCCCTACGCGCACTGATACCACCTTTCAGGCTGCCTCCTCAAAGCGAAGTCCGTCCAGAGTACCCCCAGAGGTAATCCGTTTGAAAGCAACTTCCATGCCGGGAGGCCTTCCGACCACCCGCGACTCTGAAGCCGGCGAGGCCCGGGGGGTGAAGTTGAAGCCGGACAAACGGACACCGTCACGCCCGCCTCCGGACCGCGGAGTGCAAACCACCAATCAGCCAGTAGTCATCTCGTCCTGCTCCTACCCCGCCATGAAGGAGCAAGACCACAGAACCCCAACCAGCCCAGGAAAGCGAGGCCGGACTCGAACCGGGCGCCAACCATGGAAAACCCGCCACTCCCCCCATCGAATCCAAAGCCCCAGGCGTGCACATTGCGCACACCCAGTTTTGTGCGAATTGTGAGGCCCGACCCCACGTATGGTGCAGTGTTTAGAGGGCAAGGACTACCGTGACGGACGCGCGCGGTCGCTCCGACTCCGGAGATCCCCGGCTCAGCCGAGCCCAACGCAGGTCCTTGCCCGTGCATTTCTGTCCGGGGCAAGTCTGTCCGGGGCAAGCCGGGGACAAAGTCCCGAAGGTTCAATGCCGCATTCAGGATGGTTTGGAAGCCGGCCCTCCCCCAGCGCCATCTCCTGTCCGTCAAGTCCCCATTTCGTGTAGGCGGTTTGGGAGCACAGGACGTGGAAGCGGCGACCCAGCCTGGGCCGCGTGACCGTTCATCCACAGACGGGATCGCGTTCCGGACCGGCGCAGAAGTAAGAGGAAGACATTCTGGGCTGCATCGGACTTATCGGGATCGTCATGACGTGCAGAAGCGTGGCGCCGCTCCTGCGGTCCCCGCTCAGGGGGGCATGGTCGCCCTCACATGGAATTGGCCGGGGTCCACGAGACGTGTTCCCCGGCCAATTCCGTACCTTAGGCCTTGCAGGAGTCAGGCCTTGTAGCCGGACGGCGGCGTGAGGACACCGCGCTCGATGAGCTTCTCGATATTGGCGGCCCGTGTTGAGTCTTCCCGGGCCAGCCAGCCTTCGCTCGGCGGGGCATCGAGGTACTGGTTCTTCGGGTAGATCGGGTTGTCGTAGATGACCCGATACTGCTCTGTGCGCAGATCCTTGAACTGGTTGTACAAGCCGTTCGAGACACGGGCGCGGCGGAGCGCCTCGATGTCGATTGTGGTGCAGACGAACGAGTCGCCGGAGGTCCAGCCCTGCTGCTTGGTGAGTATCTGCCCCCGCGGCCCGACAATCATGGACTGGCCGCCGAACAGGTCCTGCATGCTCCCGTCCTCGCGGACTTCGGGCCCCAGGTTCGGAGCGACGACGTACGCCGAGTTGAACATGGCGTGTGCACGGTTCTGCAGTTCCCACATGCCGTTTTGGACGGCCGGCTCGATCAGCGTGCCCCGGATGATGATCTCGGCGCCGTTCATGGCCAGGCCCCGCGCGACTTCCGGGTAGACACCCTCGTGGCAGATGGCATACCCGATGTTGCCGATCTCGGTCTTCGCCACCGGGAAGATGGCGTCCATTGGGTTGCCGTTCCCCTTCTTTTCAATCCACTCGTCCCACACGTCGTGCGGGTTCATGTTGCCGAGCATGCCGCCTTCGTAGGCATCACTGGTGGCCTTGTAGCGCTTATAGATGATCTCGCCCTGCGGATCGATGATGAAGGCGACATTGAAGTGGCGGTCGGGGAAGTCCTCGTCCTTCACCATGTACAGTTCGGCAGCGATGTAGGTGTTGAGTTCCACGGCTTTTTTCGCCAGCTCGTCCGTCTCCGGCCCAGGGATCGTCACGGCAAAGTGGCGCTCCTTTTCGCGGTTTCCCGGCGTGTTGGCGATCATGCCCTGGATCGCCATCTCCGGAAGGACAACCAGCTTGACCGGTGAGCCCTCCCAGGTCCCGACCATCACTGCCGTATCGATGAATTCGTTGATGCGCTTGACGTTGGCAACGCCGTCGCCGGGATTCTTCACATTGATGGTCCGCGGCGAAACCGCTACGACGACAAATGGATCGACCATTGCTTTCTCTCTTTTCTCTTCTTCGAGTACGTGAGTTAGCGCTAACTCACGGTATTGCGATCTGGTAGGGAATTGCAAGACCTGGTGTCTTGGTTTTCTGGAGGTGGGCGGGGCCCGTTTATTCAGACAAGGCATCGAGCCTTGAGTAGCGGCAGGCGGTGCCAGTACAGCTTTAGGTCAGCGCTGGCTTCGCGGCGGTGATGTTGTGTCGCGGACTATCAGGCGCGGTTCCAGCAGAGGGATGTCTCCCTCGGCTTCCTCTTTGATCATGGCCAGGATACGGCTCACAGCGATGTGACCGATGGCTTCGAAATCCAGCTTCACGGTCGTTAGTGCCGGCCGAAAATACGGCGCTTCTTTGACGTCGTCGAAGCCCACAACGCTGACGTCGCCAGGTACATTGCGCCCGGCCTCGTCCATGGCCTTGATTACTCCCAGCGCGAAGGGATCGTTGGCGGCGAAGACCGCCGTGACGTCCTGCCGTGCGGCAAGTTCACAGCCAACCCGGTATCCCTCCGCCGCCGACCAATCTGACGTTGCGAGTGGGGTCGGAACGAAGCGTCCAGCCGCCCCCAGTTCCGCTGCCCAGCCTTGGACGCGGGCGGATGTTGCCATCCAGCCGGGCGGGCCTTGGACGTGCCACACCGTTTCGTGCCCAAGGTCCAGCAGGTGGCGGACCACCATCCGTGCCCCTCGCACTTCGTCAACGGAAACGCTGGTCGGACTCGGCTGCGATCCTTGCTGGAATGTGACCACGGGAACGCCGATGTCGAGGCCCTCGAGAACCGTGATGGCATCCAGGAGGGGCGCGAGTACGATCACGCCGTCAACCGTGTCCGAGTTGATGGATTCAAAAGCGGCCCGGATATCGTCCCGGTGGAGACTTGCCAGTGTGACCAAACGCGTCGCATAGCCGTGTTGGCGCGCTTCCTCGGAAATACCGTACAAGGCCACTGTTGGCCCCAGGACGGATAGTTCGAAGCTGACAACCCCGATCGTCATGGTCCGGTTGCTGGCGAGAGCCGCAGCTGCCGGGTTTCGCCGATACCGCAGTTGTGCGATGGCCTGCTCGACCCGTTGACGAATGTCCGGATCTACGTTGGATGCTCCCCTGACAACCCGTGACACCGTCTGCTGCGATACGCCGGCGAGCCGGGCAACGTCCGACATCCGGGGGGCCTTTGACCTGGAAGCCAGCCGCTCTCCACGACCGTTGGAGGTACGGGTTTCCGAGGGCACTGGGGTCGTGGACACCACACCATTATCCTCGGTCACCCGCGAGCGGTCCGGTAGCGCGACGCCGATCGGCGCGCCAAATGTCACGGGCGCCGGAAGCGCAGGACTTCGGGATGCTGATCGTATGGCCACTCTGCCCCCTCCACCATGTACTTGCGGGTGGTGTAGCTGCCGTCCATGGTTGACGCCAGCGACGGGGGGCCGTCGAAGCCGATGACGCCCCAACCGACCCGGTTCTCGTTGCCCCCGTACACCGGGTCGCCGTAGAACCCTTGACGGGTATTCAGCACGAGCAAGGGGAAGAACTCCAGGAAGTCCTCGTTGACGGGCTGATTGCCTGCCGGCGCGCCCCCAAGCCCAACTTCGGAGTGCCCGAGCGAGAAGGTGTTCGGTTTGGGGCTGCCCGAAAGGGTTTCGAGTACAGCGTCCTGGTCCTCTTCCGAAAGCCGGATGAACTCGGCTTCGGCCCGTTCCTTGGCTAGCCGGTCCAACTCCACGATGCCCTCGCGGTAAAACTCCCGGCGCTGTTTGATGCGCTCCTGCCACGCTGTTTCGTCGCGGCCTTCCAGCCGGAGGAACCCGTTGCCATCCGCGGCCGCGAAGATGAACTGCGTTCCTGCCAGCATCCGGTCAATGAAGCGCACGACCTTGGCCTCACGCGCACCCGGGTGGTGGTCGGTGGGGATGATCCGGGCTGACGCCGCCTCGATCGTCTTCCACTCGTGCTCGGTGAAGAAGACCGGGCCGTCAACGTCCCGGGTAGAGATGGGTACCGTGGCCCATTCCGCCTGTCCCATGTGAGCTTTCCTTTCGTGTCTGTGAGGTATGGATCAGTTTTCGGACCAGCCGTGGCGGTCGACCTGGAGGATCCGGTCAGAGCACCGCCAGGCGTTGGCCATGATTGTCAGGGCTGGATTGATGCCGGTCGCGGTCGGGAAGAAGCTTGCGTCGAAGACGTAGAGGTTCGGTACTTCGTGGGAGCGGCACCAGCGGTCGACGACGGACGTTGCCGGGTCGTTGCCCATGCGGGCGGTGCCCAGTTCGTGGGAGGTGTTGCCCGTGATCCGCTCCATATTGACCGGGATGACCTTTTTCGCGCCTGCGGCCTCAAGGATTTCCCCGTTTTTGGCGACCTGCCAGCGTTCCTGGGCGAAGTCGTTGGAGTGGGGCGTATGGGTAATCCGGGCGACCGGCAGGCCCCACGCGTCCTTGACGTTCGGGTCGAGGTCGACCCTGTTGTCCTCGACCGGCAGATCGTGCAGCAGGACGCCAATCTTCATGCTGTGGTTGAAGAATTCGCGGTCCGCGTCCTTCGCTGCTTGCCCCCACGTGGGCCGGCCGGGGAAGCTCCAGTTCACCGGGTGGCCGATCATTGAAGGGAAAATGAGCGATCCCAGGATGTGGCCCCGGCTCTCGTCTGTTTCGTAGAAGTCAAATGAGCACAGGCTCATGTAGTGGCCTGCCCACCCGTACAGGGGATCGCTCACCTCACGGTCGAACAGGCCGACGGAGAAGGAATACTGGTGGAAGGTGGCGTTCTTGCCGACCATGCCGCTGCCGTTGCCGAGGCCGTCCGGAAAGAGACCGGACTTCGACATGAGCAGCAGGCGGGGCGTTTCGATGCCGCCGCCACAGACGATGACGGCCTTGGCGTGCTGGACGAATTCGTCTCCGTCCTCGTCCTGGTAGCGGACTCCGGTGGCGCGGCCGTCCTTGCCCACGAGGATCTCACTGACATAGGAGTCGGGGCGGAGGTCGTAACGGCCGGTTGCAATGGCGTCGGGAATGAAACTGATCAGCGTAGAGGACTTGCCGTTGCCGGGATCGGGATACTGCTGCCAGAAGCCGTTCTCGCTGAATGGTTGGCGGCCCCGGTAGGTCTCGGTCACCATGCCCTGTGGCATGGGAAATGTGCTGTGGCCGAGCTTGGACATGGCGGTGGCAAAGGTCCGGCCGATCTGGCTCAGGGGCGAGGGCTTGGTCGGGTAGCCGCGGCTCCGCCACGCTTCCCACTTGTTTGCTCCTGCCAGGCCGGATGTGCCGAACTCCCATTCAACCCGCGTGTAGTACGGCTCCAGCTCGTCATAGGAGATCGGCCAGTCGACCAGGCTCGCACCCGGAACGTCGCCGTGCAGGCTGCGGAGCTTGAAATCGCTCTCCGCCATCCGGGGGACCATGCCGCCCCAGTGGGTGGTGCCCCCACCGACCACCTGCGGCGTCGCGGAGAAGTTGGTGATTTCCGCCTCGACCTTGTCGTTCGGACGGTAGGTCCGGGGCTTGACCTTCGGGTCTTGCCAGATGAAGTTCCGGTTGAGGAATTTCAGCTCGTCGCCCGAAGCGTGCTCGGGTTTCAGCCATGGCCCACGCTCGAGGCCCACCACCTTCAGGCCTGCCTCGGACAGCACCTTTGCCGCAGTTGCCCCGCCCGCACCGGCGCCGACGATGACGACGTCGACCGGCTCGGGCCGCTTCTTCCTGGTCATTGCTTCATTTCCTTTCGTGAATTCCTGCTACTCGCCCCGACAGTCAGACCGTTACGGCTTCAATGCCGTTCCGGCCCACGCTGGCAAGAGGCAACAGCTGGTCCCAGAGTTCCTGGGGGATGTCATGGTTTAGCAGCCGGAGGGTCTCCTCGACCCGGCCCGGGCGGGACATGCCAACGATGGTGGATGTCACGCGCTCATCGCGCACCGAGAATTGCAGGGCGGCCGCGGCCAGTGGGACGTCGTGCTGCTCGCACAGCGCTTCCATGCGCAGGACCCGATCGATCGTTGCCTGGTCCACGGGTGCGTAGCAGTAGCGAGGAACGGCCCGCGGTCCCTTGACGAGCATCCCGCCGCCGAACGGGGCGGCGTTGACGAAGGCGACTCCGCGCCGGGCTGCGTCCTCGAGGAGTGGCTCGGCGGTCTGTTCAACCAGGGTGTAGCGGTTGTGGCTGATGACGGCGTCGAACGCGTCCGTCGCAAGATACTGCAGCTCCAGCTCGATCGGGCCGCCGGCGACGCCCAGGTACTGGATCACGCCCTGGTCCCGGAGATCGACGAGGGCTTCGAGTGGTCCTCCCTTGGCCACTCCTTCCTCGAAGGAAATCTTCTCCGGGTCATGCAGGTAGACAAGCTGGAGCTTATCGAGGCCGAGGCGCTCGAGGCTTTCCTCGACAGACCTGCGGACGCGGTCACCGGAGAAGTCGGCGCTGCCGGGAATCGGGTCGACCTTCGTAGCGACGACGTATCCCTGGGGAATGCCGCCGCGCTCGGCGATCGCGCGACCGATCCGTTCTTCGCTGGCGCCCCCACCGTATTCGTTGGAGGTGTCGATGAAGGTGAAGGGCCCGTCGAAGACGCGGTGGATGGTGGCGACGGCGGTGTCCTCATCGACTTCGTAGCCGTACTGGGCGGGAAAGCTCCCGAGCGCACTCGTGCCGACACAGATATCGGAGACGGCCAGATCCGTGCGGCCGAAGGGACGAATGGACATGAATTCCTGCTTTCTGCTGATGAATGAGTTGGGGATGGGTATCCGGTCAGGCGGCCTGCGGGCGCCGGAAATGTTTGGAGAAGAATCCTGAGATCCTTTGGACGCCGCCTGCGCTGGAGAGGAAGACGGCAAGGATGATCACTGCGCCCTTGATCAGCAACTGCGGCTCGGAGGAGATGCCTACCAGGTTCATGATGTTGATGATGGTCGTCAGGATGAACACGCCGATCACCGCGTTCAGTGGATCGCCCTTTCCGCCCATGAGGGAGGCACCACCCACCACGACGGCAGCAATGGCGTCGAGTTCGTAACCTACGCCGATGAGCGAGCTTCCCTGCCGTAGCTGGGCCGCCGCGACAAGGCCTGCCAGGCCAGCCAGAACCCCGGAAATGGTATAGGTGACGATCAGGTTCCGCGCGACGGGCAGGCCCGAAAGGCGCGAGGCTTCAGGGTTGCCGCCAATCGCGTAGAGGGAGCGGCCGAACGTCGTGTACTTGGCCACAAGAGCCGCGACCACGGCAACAATGATGAAGATCAGGACGGGGTTGCGGATGCCGAGGATGCTGCCGCGGGAGAAGACCTGGATGAACCCCTGGTCGCGGATCTCGATCAGGCTTGTTGACTGGATGATGTAGCTGAAGCCCTTGACGGCACTCATCATGGCGAGCGTTGCGATGAATGGAGGGATGTTCAACCAAACAACGAGGATGCCGTTGATCAATCCGGCGACGGCACAACAGGCAAGCACGAACACTGCGGACGCGCCGGCGGGCATTCCAGCCTGCAAGGTCAGTGCCGTCAGAACGGTGGACATGGCCAGGATCGACCCGACGGAGAGGTCGATGCCGCCCGTCAGGATGACGAAGTATTGGCCGATGGCGAGCACGACGACGATCGAGGCGGCGGTGATGACGTTTTCGGCGTTGCGGAACGTCAGGAAGTCGTCGGAGACGTAGTAGCCGATCGCGAGGATCGCGAGGAGCACGAGGATAAGGTAGCTCTTCGGCAGGGCGCGGAGGGCGCTGCCCCGCAGGCGTGAGCCGATACTGATGGATGGGGATGGGGTGCCACTGCGCTGGGGCAGGGGCGACAGGGTCCGGGACATGGTTGTTCTCCTGGTAGGAATCTGGGTGGGGTGCCGTCAGGCAAATCGTTCGAGGATGGCGTTGCCGGCGGGGTCGATGTCGTCGTGGTCGAGTTCTGCGACGACGCGGCCGCGGGCCATGACCAGTACTCGGTCACACATCATCGCCTCGGTGATCTCCGAGCTCGCCACGACGACGGTTCCGCCGGCCTGCGCGAACTCGCGGATGAGCTCGTACATGTCTTCCTTGGCCCCGACGTCCACTCCGCGGGTCGGCTCATCGCATACGAGGATGCGCGATTGGCGGACGAGCCACCGGGCCAGGATCGCTTTCTGCTGGGTCCCGCCGCTCAGTGTCTTCAGGGGCTGGGTTACGCCGGAGACCTTCATGCCCAGACGGTCGACCATGTCAGCGGCCACGCTGCGCTCCCGCCGCGACTGGATCACACTCAGCCGGCTGAACTGGGGCAGGCTGGCCAAAGTGATATTGCCGGCAACACCCATGTCAGGGATGAAGCCTGCGGCCTTCCGGTCCTGCGGCAGCAGCCCGATCCCGCGGCGGATCGCGTCCCGCGGTGCACGGAATTCCACAGCCTGCCCATCGACGCTCATCTCGCCGGAGGTGCGCTTCCGTGCTCCCGCAATAAGGCCTGCAAGCTCGGACTGGCCGCTGCCGATTAGCCCGGCGAGGCCCAGGACCTCCCCCGCACGCAGATCGAACGACACCTCGTCCACGTATCCCTGCTCGGAGAGGCCGCGGGTAGTGAGGATGACGCCTTCGCGTGGGCCGGGGCCGAGTCGAGGCGAGCGTTCTCCGCGCAGTGCAGCGTCGGCGATGGACCCTTCGAGGCTTTTCCCGACCATGGCCGTAACGACGTCGGCCGGCTTCGAGCTTGCCGTCTTCAAATCGGCGGCGTTCACTCCGTCGCGCAACACGGTTACCGCATCACAGAGCGAGAAGAGCTCATCCATGCGGTGGGAGATGTAAAGGAGCGTCACCCCCTGTTCGGACAGGGACCGCAGGACAGTGAAGAGCCGCTCGACATCGGGCATCGGCAACGTAGATGTGGGCTCGTCCAGCAGAAGGATCCGCGCGTCCTTGTGCAGCGCCTTTGCCAGTTCCACTGCCTGCTGCTCAGCGGTGGAGTAGCTGCCGACGGGACGGCGCACGTCCAGGTCAAACCCCACCCGGTCCAGCGCGATGCGCGCCTGGGCCTGCATCCGCTGCCAGTCCACGGCCGCACCACTGCGCAGTGGCAGTTTGCCGAGGAAAATGTTCTCGGCCACGGAAAGGGATGGTACGAGCGAAAGTTCCTGGTAGATGGTGTGAATTCCAGCCTGCTGGGCATCCATTGGATCCCGGAAACGCTGGAGCTCGCCACCCAGGCGAATGCTCCCGGAGTCCGGGGATTCGGCGCCGGAAAGGATCTTGACGAGCGTGGACTTGCCGGCCCCGTTCTGCCCGGCCAACGCGTGGATCGATCCGCGGCCGACGCTGAAGCTGACGCCTTTCAGCGCCTTCACGCCAGGGTAGGACTTGGTGATGCCCTCAAGTTCGAGTTCGAGCTCTGGGGCAGGTGAAGGCGGTTCCCCTGCGATCCCGGGGGCAGATGCCACCGGGACTTGGTTGTTGGCGGACATAGATGTTCCTTAACTAGTACTTTCGAACCAGGACTTCGAGGCCGAACGGGTTGAAGACTGCTGACCGGGCCGGCGGATTTAGCCTTTGGCGCGGACGTAGGTGTCTTTGGGGACGTAGTATTCGGCCGCATCAGCGGGAGTGACCACGGTCGTATCGATGTACTTGGTCTTGCCCGGGCATTGAGCCTGGTCGCCCTTGACGGCCGCGATCGCCATGCGCACTGCGGCAGCCCCCTGATCCCACGGCTGGTTGGACGCGTCGGCTTGGAGCGGGCCCTTCGGGTTATCCACCATCTCTTTGATGGCTCCCATGCCACCGTCGTAGCTGGCCATGATGATGCCGTCACCCCATAGGCCGGCCTGCTGCAGGCCCTGCACGATGCCACCGTGCATGACATCGCTCATGCTGTAGACAACCTTGAGGTCCGGGTTTGCAGTCGCAACATCACGGATCGGGGCCAGAGCCTTGTCCGGTTTCCACTCACCGTACTTGGTGTCCAGCTTGACGGTGGTGACGCCTGGATGCTTCTGCATGACACTGTTCCAGCCCGCCATGAAGCCATTGAACCGAAGGTCGCTCAGCACATCTCCCGGGAAGCCTCCAATGCCGACAATCTTGATCTTCCCCTTGTCCCCAAACTTCTCAAGTGCCCGCTGGGCGGCCACCTTGCCCGCGAGCGATCCGGTATGTTCCTGGTCCTCCGCGACGTAACAGAACATGTCGGGAACCAGAGATTTATCTACACTCGAGTTGACTGTCACAACCGGGATGCCCGCGTCCTTCAACGCCTGAATTGAAGGACCGACGCCAATGGGGTCATTCGGATTCATGACGACGACGTCAACGCCCTTGGTGATCAGGGTCTGAACATCGGCATTTTGCCGGACGGTGTCGCCGTTGGCGTCCAGCAGTTCCAGCCGCGCCCCGACCTTGCCGGCCTCAGCCTGACCGCCCTCAACGAGGGTCTTCCACCAGTCGCTGCCGCTGATGCCACGCTGGCTCCAGCCGATGACCAGCCTCTCATCGGAAGCCTTCCCACTGCCGCCGACCGCGGCAGCGCCACCTTTGCAGCCAGCCAGCCCGAGCGTACCGACCGTCAGGATGGAAGCGCACAGTGCCACCGTGGCAAGCCGTTTGCTCCGACGGATTCCCGTTCCAATTCTCTGCATGAACAACACTCCCTCGTGTTCGTGACCACCCCGCCTTTGGGGCTTAGTGAGACAAGTTACATGGTGAGTTAGCGCACTATCAAGACTTTTCAAAAAATTCGTTGAATATGGAAAGCCACTAGCTTTTCCCCTGAAAACACCTGAAAATAGGGGGAAATCCGAGATACTTGCGCTCGACCGCTTCAGTCATGATCGCTGATTTATCGCTAACTCAGATGATTGTCCTTGACCTCACTGCCGTCGAAGCGGCCCTGGCAACCAGGCAGGAAAGATGAGTTCAGGTCCAGCCGCCATGACCCGGCTGCAGATACGTGCCGGCGGGCGTGACCCGCCGGCACGTCATTGCGGCCATGACGAGCTGGGCTACCGGCCCAACAGCGCACCTTGGAGGCGATTGACCCATCATGAAAGACTTCCTGGATGCCTCCACGGTGACGCTGCCCCCTAGAGCCGAGGTCGTCGTCGTCGATTCCAACGCCCGGGACCGCTACAGCGTTGTGGACACTGGCCAGGCCGACGGCACCCGCATGGCCGTCAAACACTTCCCGGCCTGGGCCCCAGAACGTATGGCACGTCACCGATCCCGAGGAATCCTTCGCCAGCGAACGCACGCCGCCGCCTGGGGCACCACCGCACCGCAAGGTAGAAGGCGGCTGAAGCGCAGTTCAATCTGGCGGTTTTCGAACCGTTCGGCTGCGGGCTTTCCCGCTCCGCCCCCTGCTGTTCTGCGATCGCGCCCTAAGTGGGGATGCGACTCAGCGGGAAGTGGCGCAGACGGTGCTGTTGCGCACGATAAGTCTCGGTGCGATCGGCGTACGGTCCACTTCGCGCCCTTCCATGGCACCGATAAGCACTTCGGTGCTCATAAGTGCCAATGCAGTGAAGTCCTGCCGCACCGTGGTCAGCGGAGGCAGGAAAAAATCCGACCCTTCAACGTCGTCGAATCCCACGATACTGACATCATCGGGGACACGGACGCCATTCTCGGCGAAGGCGCGGATCAACCCGAGTGCGGTATGGTCACTGGCGGCGAAGATCGCTTGGGGAACCTTTCCTTCCCGGACAAGTTGAAGGCCGGTTTCGTAGGCCCACCGGGGGCTCCAGTCACCTTCGATGCACAGGCCTGGTTCGAGGCCGGCGTCACGGAGCGCCGCTTCCCAGCCGCGCTTGCGCACCCGTCCATCGAACCAATCCATGGAGCCAGCGAGATGCGCGATGTCGGTGTGGCCCAAGTCGATGAGGTGCTGCGTGGCCAGCCTCGCCCCGAGCTCCTGATTCTCTGAGTATGTGAAAACGTTTGGAGTTGACGACGCGCCGGCTGCGATCATCTCCAGTGGCAAGCGGCATGACGCATTCCAGACGGCCGCTGCCATTTCGACGAGAGGTGCGATGACGATAATCCCCCCTACGCCCGTATCGTCCAGACTGTCGAGGGCGGCCTGGACGGAATCTTCGTAGGGTTTTTGGACGCTGATTACTGTCGTGGCGTAGCCCTTGTTCCGCGCCACGTTCTCAAGTGCCATGAGTGTTCCCACAGGCCCGAACCGTGGGGAGCCATCCGACAGTATGCCAATGGAGGTCGAACGGCTTGTGACCAGCGCGGTGGCTGCGCGGTTCCGGCGGTAGCCGATGTCCTTGATGATCTGAAGGACCCGTTCACGGGTCGAGGCGCTGACATCGGGGGCATTGTTGAGGACTCTCGAGACCGTCCCGAACGAGACGCCTGCAAGTTGGGCGACATCGTTGATGGTCGGCTTCCGGCGCAAAGGAGCGTCGGCAGTCCGGCCATTGTTCTCGCGGGGGATCGCCATGCCTGTCATGCTCCCTCCTGTCCTCCTTGCGTGGGTCGAGCCGGCGACGGTTTTGTACGCCCTCCATCTTATGTCGCGGCTCGCCGGGGCCCGCCGAGCAACTTTCGCTGTGATGCTTGACACCCATCTCCGTGAACGTTTACGCTCTTTTCCGTAAACGTTAACGGAACCATCGTTAACGTTGACGAAACGATCACCTCAATGGAGATGGAGCGGGATGAGCGACACTGCCGACGCACTCTTAGCCGATCCGGGCGTTGGCCGTCGAAACATCGACCCGGCCCAGTGGGCAAACTTGGAACTGCTCCTGGCGGACGCTGCGCGGGATGATCTCGCAGTTGCTGTCCGAACCTTCGTTTCGGCAGGCTCCTCGGCTGTCGTCGGCGTATTCGATAACGACAGCCTGTGGACCAGCTTGGTCGTTTCCGTCGACCATGCCGGGGCTCCTGAGTGGCTGTCGACCGTTGACGGCTCGGTCGCTGAGGCGGCCGGCGACATGACCAAGGCGGCGGGTCAGGCGGTGAAGTGGGTTCAAGCCCGTTATGGACCGTGCTCCCTGGGGCTCTTCGTCGACAAAAAGCACGCAGAGGCCCTCGTTAGGGCTTCAGACAAGGCTGCCGCCGTCCGCACAGCTGCAGCCGCCGGTGGACTCGTCCTGTCACCGGTACCCCCTTCCCTCGCCATTGCCCTGGCCTGACCTGACCTCAACCATCCACCCACCTATCCCTCCCACAAGCACTGGAGAACAATGATGATCCGCAGGCTTCCCTTTGTGGCTTTGGCCGCAGCCCTGTCAATTTCCGTCGCTTCCTGCAGCAGTTCGACCTCGGGCAGCTCAAACGCCCCTGATACCGGCGTGTCCGAGAAAGCCCAACAGGCCCTTGACAAGATCAAGGGACAAGTCCTGAGCAAGGGCCCCAACGGCGAGACGCCTTCACCGGCATCGACAGCAGATCTCACGCCCGAAGAGATTGCGAAGATCAAGGCGCTCAATGCCAAGGCCGCAATCGTGATGCACTACGGCGGCAACGACTGGGCCACCGCACAGACCAACGGCCTGAAGAGCGAATTCGAAAAGCTAGGCATCAAAGTCATCGCGACAACGGACGCAAACTTTAAGCCGGACAAGCAGGTGTCGGACATCGAGACCGTGATGACGCAGAACCCGAACATCATTGTTTCCATCCCCACTGACCCCGTGGCCACGGCCTCGGCCTACAAGAAGGCAGCGGCTGCCGGAACGAAGCTCGTCTTCATGGACAACATTCCTCAGGGGCTGACTGCCGGCAAGGACTACGTTTCCGTCGTTTCCGCCGACAACTACGGCAACGGTGTCGTCGCGGCGCACCAGATGGCCAAGGCCATCGGCGGCAAGGGCAAGATCGGCGTTGTCTTCCACCAGGCTGATTTCTTTGTGACCAAGCAGCGCTACCAGGGCTTCAAGGAGACGATCACCAAGGACTACCCGAATGTCCAGATTGTCGAGGAGAAGGGCATCGCAGGCCCTGATTTCGCCGGAGATGCCCAGGCAGCTGCCAACGCCATGCTGAGCAAGCACGCCGACCTTAACGGAATCTGGGCCGTGTGGGATGTCCCCGCAGAAGGTGTCATGGCCGCAGCACGCGCCGCGGGCCGCCAGGACCTGAAGATCGCCACTGAGGACCTCGGTAAGAACGTTGCCATTGCCCTGGCTAAAGACCAGTTGGTCGTTGGGCTCGGCGCCCAGGTTCCTTTCGACCAGGGAGTCACGGAGGCCCGGCTGGCCGCAGGTGCATTGATCGGCAAGAAGGCACCGGCTTATGTGGCCTTGAGCGCCCTCCCGGTCGACCACTCCAACGTCCTGGAAGCCTGGAAGCAGGTCTACCACGAGGACGCTCCGAAGGACATCCAAGAGTCCTACAAGAAGTAGCCAGACCCGGCGGTGCGGGGACCAACCCCGCACCGTCCCGAAAGGGCACACCATGAACACCGCAGACAATGTCGTCGAGATGCGCTCGATCTCCAAGGGCTTCAACGGCGTTTCGGTTCTGAAGGATGTCAGCTTCGACGTCCGGAAGGGCGAGGTCCACGCCCTCGCAGGAGGCAACGGGGCCGGGAAGTCCACGCTTATGAAGATCCTGCAGGGCGTCTATCAGGCCGACGCCGGCGAGATCGTCATTGGCGGCAAACCGGCGACCATCAACTCGATTCAGGACGCGAAGGCCGCCGGCATCGGTATGGTCTTCCAGGAATTCAGTCTCGTACCGAGCCTGACCGTCGCTCAGAATATCTTCCTTGCTGCTGAGCCGCTCGGCATGGGCGGGTTCATCGACGACCGCGCCTCGGTGCGGCGGGCCAAGGAAGTCTTCGCCGAGATGGAGGTGGACGTCGACCCGCAGGCCGAGGTCTCCCGGCTAGGCACGGCCTACTGGCAGTTGACCGAGATCGCCAAGGCGCTCTCCCAGAACGCCCAGGTGCTGATCATGGACGAACCCACTGCAAGCCTTGCCCGTCACGAGTCGGAAGCGCTCTTCGAGCTGATTGACCGGCTCAAGCAGCGTGGTATCTCGATCATCTACATCTCTCACCGCATGGATGAGGTCTACCGGCTGGCCGACCGGATCACGATTCTCCGGGATGGCGCCAGACTCCTCACCGAGCCGCTGACTGCCGTGACGCCGGAACAGATCGTGGAGGGCATTGTCGGCAAGAAGATCGAGGGCCAGCTTGCCTACCGGGAGCGGGACCACGTCGCTCATGAGGGTGCGCCCCTGCTGGAGGTCCGCGGGCTGAATGCCGGGCCACGGGTAAGGGACGTCTCCTTCTCGCTCCGCCCGGGGGAGATTCTGGGCCTGGCCGGTCTCATGGGCAGCGGCCGCACCGAACTCGCCCGGGCACTTTTCGGGATCGACCGTCGCGAAAGCGGCGAGATCCTTATCCGCGGCGAAAAGGTCAACCTGAACTCGCCCCAGCAGGCCATTGACGCCGGCGTCGCCCTCATTCCCGAGGATCGACGGGCTCAGGGCCTGGTCCTGGACCACTCTGTCCGCGACAACCTGCTGCTGCCCCTGCTTGGCCAGATCACGCGGGGACCGTTTCTTGATTCCATGAAGGGCAAGGATCTGTCCTCGTCCCTCATCAAGAAGTTCGCGGTGAAGGTCGCCCACCCGAACCGCCCGGTGCGGCTGCTTTCGGGCGGAAACCAGCAGAAGGTGGTGATCGCCAAGTGGCTGGGCACCGACCCGGACATCCTGATCCTGGACGAGCCGACGGCCGGCGTCGACATCGGCACCAAGAGCGAGATCCTGGACATGATCCGCGAACTCGCCAGCGCGGGCAAAGCCGTCATCGTCATTTCCTCGGAATACCCCGAGCTCCTCGCGGTCAGCGACCGCGTCCTCGTCCTCAAGGACGGCTCCGTCATCCGTGACATCCCCCGCAGCGACATCGCTGACGAGGAATATCTTCAACTTGCAGTCCAGGGAGTCTGAACAGTGAGCAAGGCAAACACCATCCCCGCCCGCGACACCGCGGCACACCGCAATTTCTGGACGATCCTGAAGGAACTCGACTGGCGACGCTACGTCATCTACATCGGCTTCGTCGTCGTCTTCCTCTTCTTCGCCGTTCTGCTGCGTGACCAGGGCTTCATGTCCCCACAGAACCTGCTGAACATTTTCCGGCAGACGGCAACCATCACGGTTATTGCAGTGGGCATGACTTACGTTATCTCCTGCGCTGAAATCGACCTCAGCGTCGGATCCGTAGCCGGCCTGTCCAGCGTCTGCACGGCCATGGCGTTGTCACAATGGGGCCTGGTCCCCGGAATCCTCGCCGGCCTTGCCGTCGGACTCGTGGTCGGCTCCATCAACGGCGCACTGGTCAGTCTCCTCGGCATCCCTTCCTTCCTCGTGACGCTGGGCATGCTGGGTATCGCTGTAGGCGTCGCCCAGTGGATCACCGCCTCGGCCCCGCAGCCCATCCTTAACGACACGTTCAACATGATTTTCGGATCCGGCGACTTCGGACCCGTCCCCGGCCTGGTCGTCTGGAGCGCCATCTTCGTTGCCATCGGCGCCGTCGTGCTGAACCGCACCAAGTTCGGCCGCCAGGTCCTTGCTACCGGCGGCAACCGCAACGCTGCCGAGTTCACCGGCATCAACACCAAGCGCATCAAGTTCCAGGTGCTCCTCATCTCGGGCATGGTCGCGAGCGTCGCCGGCATGCTGTACGCCGGGCGTCTCCAATCCGGCAGGTTCCAGTGGGGATCGGGCGATGAGCTCTCCGCCATCGCCGCCGTCATCCTCGGCGGGACCAGCCTCTTCGGCGGGTTCGGCTCCATCATGGGAACTCTCTTCGGGGCCCTCCTGATCGGCCTGATCAACAACGGCCTGATCCTGGCCGGTCTGGACAGCAGCCAGCAACAGGTGGTCCGTGGCGCCATCATCATCCTTGCCGTCGCCCTGGCCCGAAAGAAGTAAAGCCAGATGACCCCCAAACTCCGGTCCGGGATCATCGGCACGGGATTCATGGGCTCAGTCCACGCTCACGCGGTGCGCGCAGCCGGCGGCGAGGTCAGCGCAGTCGCCGGAAGCAGCCAGGCTTCCGGCGAAGCAGCAGCAGCCGCGCTCGGCGCCCGAACCGCAGCCGAGTCCCCCGAAGCACTGATTGGACGGGCAGATGTGGATGTCATCCACATCTGCACCCCGAACGCGACCCACGCCGATCTTGCCCGCAAAGCCATCGCAGCCGGGAAACCGGTTGTCTGCGAGAAGCCCCTCGCCACCAGCGTCAAGGACGCCAGGGAGCTCATGGACCTCGCCGACCGGGCAGGCATCGTCACGGGCGTGCCCTTCGTCTACAGGTTCTATCCCGCGGTCCGTGAGGCTCGCGACCGTATCCTGCGCGGAGACGCCGGCCGCCTCTGGCTGCTCCACGGTTCCTACCTGCAGGATTGGCTGGTGGGGGCGGAAGCCACAAACTGGCGGGTCGATTCAACACTCGGAGGAGCCTCCAGGGCTTTCGGTGACATCGGCGTGCACTGGTGCGACCTGATGGAGTTCACCACCGGACACCGGATCACCAGGCTGGTGGCGAAGACCAGCCGGGCTTACGACCAACGCGCAACCGGCGGCCAGCTGTCCTCCGTTGCTACCGAGGACGGGGCCACGCTCCTGTTCGAGACCGACAAGGGGGCCACAGGCTCCCTCGTCGTCAGTCAGGTCAGCCCGGGCCGTAAGAACCGATTGTGGTTTTCCTTCGACGGAACCGAAGCGTCATTCAGCTTCAACCAGGAGCGACCGGACACCCTTCACATGGGAACCACAGGGTCCAGTTCTGAGATCACCGTCGGTCCGCAGACCCTCAGCACGCCCGGCGGCCGACGGTACGCGAAGCTACCACCGGGACATCCCCAGGGATACCAGGACAGCTTCAACTCCTTCGTCGCCGACGTATACGCAGCCGTTCAGGGGCAGCCACCCGAAGGCCTGCCCACCTTCCGGGACGGCCTGCGCGCTGCACTCCTGACGGATGCACTCATTACCTCCGCTGCGCAGCAGTCGTGGGTAGACGTTCCCGGCATTCCCACCCCCTTCGAATTACTCAAGTCTTCCTCCGTATCCGAAAGGCAGAAGCAATGAAACTTGGTTACTGTTCCATCACTTGGGGCGGCGTCGTTGGCCACCCGCAGGGCGTGACGAGCGTCAAGGACCTCTTTTACATGACCCACGGCTCCATGAGGGATGCCGTCAAGGACATCGCATCTGTCGGCTATCAGGGTGTTGAGATGTTCGACGGGAATCTTGCGGAGTACGCAGAAAAGCCCGAGGAACTCAAAGAGATCCTCAGCGGTTCAGGAGTCGCGCTGACAAGCGTGTATACCGGGGCCAACTTCATCTACGCCGATATCCTCCCGGACGAAATGCACCGCATTCACCGCGCCGCCGAATTGGCCGCGGGCTTCGGAGCGGAACGGCTCGTGGTGGGTGGCGGAGCACGACGGGCAGCCGGAACCGCCGACGAGGACTACCAACGCCTCGGTGAGGCGCTGGACAGCGTAACGGACATCGCAGAAAGCTTCGGTCTGTCAGCAAGCTACCACCCGCACCTGAGCACTATCGTCGAGAGCCCGGAGGAACTGGACCGGCTCATGCCACTCACCCGAATCGGCTTTTGCCCGGACACCGCACACCTTGCAGCGGGCGGAGCAGACCCGGCGGCAGTTATCCGGAAGTACCCCGACAGGATCCAGCACGTCCACCTCAAGGACTTCCAGAGGGACCCCTTCAATTTCCTGCCCCTGGGACAGGGAGAACTTGACTTCCCGGACATCATCGCCGCGATCCGCGAAAGCGGATACGACAGCTGGCTCATGGTCGAACTCGACAGCTACGACGGTGACCCGCGGGCCGCAGCAGAACTGAGTAAGAAGTACCTCGAGAAGCTCCTTTAACTGATTTTTCAACCGCGAGGGACAGCCACAGCCGGCATGTCCCGAACTTTCCGGAAGGACCAAGATTCACATGCAAAACCTCAACGTCGGCCTCATCGGAGGCGGCTTCATGGGCAAGGCCCACTCCCTGGCATACGCTGCCATGCCCATGTTCTTTTGGCCGGCACCGGCACTCCCGGTCCGCAAAGTCATCGCTGAAGCGAATCCGGATCTCGCCGCGGAAGCGGCCCGCCGCTTCGGGTTCGAAAACTCCACGGCAGACTGGCGCAGCATCATCGACGACCCCGACATCCACGTCGTGGACATCGCCACGCCCAACCACCTCCATGCCGAAATCGCCATCGCCGCGGCAGAGGCAGGCAAGCACATCATCTGCGAAAAGCCGCTGGCCCGCACCGGCGAGGAATCCAAGGCAATGTACGACGCCGTCAAAGACAAGAACATCGTCCACATGGTGGCTTTCAACTACCGCCGGACCCCCGCCGTCGCACTGGCAAAGAAATACATCGAGGAAGGGGCAATCGGACAAATCCTCAGCTTCCGCGGCACCTATCTGCAGGACTGGAGCGCCGACCCGAACTCCCCGTTGTCCTGGCGCTTCCAGAAATCCATCGCAGGTTCCGGCGCCCTCGGCGATATTGCCACGCACGTCATCGACATGGCCCGCTACCTCGTGGGCGAGTTCAGCGCCGTCAATGCCGTTCTCTCCACCTGGATCCCCGAGCGACCGCTGCAGACCGGAGCGGCCGACGCACTCGGCAACGTACGGGGCGGGGAGGGCCCCAAGGGCCAGGTCGACGTTGATGACGAGGTCATGACCATGATCCGCTTCGCCAACGGGGCCGTCGGATCCGTCGAGGCAACACGCAACGCTCACGGAAGGAACAACTACATCACCTTCGAAATCCACGGAACCGAGGGCAGCATCGTCTTCAACTACGAACGCCGCGACGAACTGCAGGTCTGCTTCGCGTCCGACCAGGCCGACCGCCGCGGATTCCGCACCGTCTACACCGGCCCGGCACATCCCTACGGAGAAGGACTCTGGCCCATTCCTGCGCTCGGCATTGGCTACGGCGAAACGAAGATCATCGAGGCCCACGATTTCTTCAAAGCCATCGCAGAAGGCGGCAGCGTAAGCCCCAATTTTGCAGACGGCTATCAGGTCGCCCTGATCGACGACGCGATCGTCGAATCAGCTGCAAAAGAAGCCTGGGTCGAGGTCCCCCAGATCAACAGTTAATCTGACCAACTCGGGAGGGACGGCACCGAGCCGTCCCTCCCGCACTTTTACAGGACCATCCAAGGACGGAAAAATGCCCAACACCCTCCCAGTTCCGCGGGACACCGCAGAAGTCTGGCTGATGCCGGTCTTCATCGCCACAGCGGGGCACGAAACCGAGCTCCAGGAAGCGCTCAGTGCCCTGCAGGCGATAAGCCGAAAAGATCCAGGATGTCTCGAGTACACCGTCTTCTCCGACGATCAGAGACCCGGTACATTCGTCCTCATCGAGGGATGGGCCCATCAGGAAGACCTCAAGGCCCATAACGAGGAAGCCCACGTCAAGGACTTCGTGAAGGCCGTGGAACCCTTCTTGGCCGTACCGTTCTCAGTAACTCCCCTCACTCCCCTGATCTGACCTCCGACACTCCAAGCTGGAGCTGCTGGAGTACGTGGCCATGTTCCCGCCCGTCCCGGAAAAGGTGATCGACGCCGGATACCACGACTTCGCCGACCGCTGGAACTCCATCCTGGACGTCTTCGACGAAAACGGCATCCGCTTCGCCCACGAGGCGGATGTGCGCCCCCCGTCCGACGAGCAGTGTGTGGAGAGGCAATGTTCATTATTAGCACTAACTTATGCT
Organism: Arthrobacter silvisoli; assembly: GCF_003369445.1. Lineage (GTDB taxonomy): Bacteria > Actinomycetota > Actinomycetes > Actinomycetales > Micrococcaceae > Arthrobacter > Arthrobacter silvisoli. The sequence goes on along the minus strand of NZ_QRCU01000018.1, from coordinate 92,399 downwards.
TGTAATGCTCATTTGGCTGTGCGAGTATGACATGCAACACGTACCGTGAAGGAGAAACCTTGAGTATCCAGATGAAGGCGGCCCGTAAGCTCCGGGTGCATTGGCCGATCAGCGCAGAAACCTTCAACCGCGCCGCAGGCGGAGACCTGGACGCTCTGTCAGATGACGAGGGTGTGGCGTCGCTTCTGCAAGCCGTGGAGCAATTCCAAGACCTGGGCGATTTCGGCAACTACAAGCATGTTTTCGAGTCCACTGTTGGTTTCGAAGGCTTTACCTGCGCGCAGGGAGCCAGACCGACCCTTGGCGCAGTGGGGCAACGCACCATCTCACCCACATTTGTGTTCACCACGTACTTCGACGCCATGCTCCCCGACGACGCGGTTGAGGGATTCATGCACCAATTGGCAGGCATCCACCCGTGGGAACTGCCGGTCATTGAGCTGACGGGACCGGTGACCATCGCTGCCCATTCACATGCGGGCGGCCGTGAAGGGGAGGCTGCCTAGTGGAAACCATGTCCATCGGTTTGTGGGATGCGCTGAAGGCAACCCTTGCCGGCCGGAAGTACACGGACCTGACGCACGCCTTCCACCCGGGCCAACCGCATTTCCCGGCCTTCCCGGACGAAACCCGTGAGGCTGTGTTCGACCTCGAACGCGGGGACGGCTTCACCGCGCACCGGTACTCCATCATCGGCCAATGGGGTACGCACGTGGACCCGCCGTCGCACTTTATCCGGGGCGGAAGGACCCTGGACCAGATTCCCGTACAGGAAATGATCCTTCCCTTGGTGGTCCTGGACATCACGGACGCCGTAGCGGCGGACCCTGACGCCACGCCCACGATGGAAGACATCAGCCGGTGGGAGGAGCGAAACGGCGCTGTTCCCGAGGGGTCCTTCGTGGCCCTGCGCACGGGATGGAGCAGCCGTTGGCCCGACGCCGCGGCGATGGCCAACCGTGATCCGGAGGGCATCAGCCATACCCCGGGCTGGTCCCGTGACGTGCTCGCCTTCCTGATCGAGGAGCGGCGCGTGGCCGCCGTCGGTCACGAACAGACGGACACCGATCCGGGAAAGGCGACCTCCCGGCACGACTTCAGCCTGGAAACGTACGTGCTGGCCCAGGACCGGTGGCAAATCGAACTGCTGGCCAACCTTGGGAACCTTCCTGAGGCCGGTGCGGTCGTTGTTGCCTCGTGGGCCAAGCCCTTGGGAGGCAGCGGATTCCCGGCGAGGGTCTTCGCCATCTCCTGAGGTTTCCGTTGCATGGTCAAGGGGTCGTCTAAGATCGAGTCCATGTCAAGAACCTCCAGCATGGGCCGTGGGATCATGGCCGTGCTGGCGGCGGCGTCCCGCCAGGCGCAGGGTCTGCCCGGCGGGACCGTCGCCGAGATTGCCGCCGATTTGGGTAAGGACCGCAGCCAGGTTTCACGCAGCCTGCGCACGGCCGAGCAGGAAGGATTCCTGCAGCGCACGCCATACCGTACGTTCACCCCCGATTGGTCCGTGATGACCGATGCCCTGGTGCTCACCCGGCGCCGGCTCGCCACGGACGGCGCCGCCGCGCTCGACGCGTTGTCCAGGCAGACCGATGAAGCCTGCTACCTCGGGGTGTTGAGCGGCGACAGTACCGTGACTATTGCCGAAAGCGTGCCGGACAGCACCGAACTCGTGGGTTCCTGGATCGGCAGGCCCTATCCGGCTTACTGCAGCGACGCAGGGCAGGCCTTGTTATGGGAGGCTTCCGACGACGAGGTGCGCGGGATCTTTTCGCGCGTGGATTTTGTCCGTCATGGTCCGAACACACCCGTTGACGTGGCCGATTTCCTTGAGCGCCTTGCAGCCGCCCGGTCCCGCGGTTATTCGGTGGTGGATGAGGCCGCCGAGCCCGGCCTGTATTCATTGGCGGTCCCGGTCCGGGATTTCAAGGGAGACGTTGTTGCGGCACTCCAGATCGTGGGACCGAAATCACGCCTCGAGCCCAAGCAGCAGATGTGCGCTGAGGCCTTGGTGGACAAAGGGAACTGGCTGCAGTCCCGCCTGGGCCACGCTTAGCCTGCCATCCGGGAAACACCGCTGAGGCGCGCGGCGCTATCCAGGAGCGCGCCTGCCACCCGGGAAAGGTCGCCCCGTAGCTGCTCGTACTGGCCGAGGACGCTCAATGCTGCCGTGACGCGGCCATGGTCATCCCGAACCGGGGCGGCAAGCTCGTGGATGCCGTGCTCGAATTCCTCGGCGGCAGCCACATAGCCCTGCGGCCGGTCCCGAACCATCAACTCCCAGACTTCGGCCACTGAATGGGCTGCCTGCGGACCCCCCACGCCGATGAAGCTGACGTCCTGCAGGAGCGCATCAAGCCCTTTGCGCTTGTGGTCCCACAAAAGGGCCCGGCCTGCCCCAGTGCACCATACGGGGGTGATCATCCCGGGATACGCGAAGCTTCCGGCTGCCATGTCGTTACTGGACGCGCGTACCAGGAGCACCCGGAATCCCACCCGGACTGAAACGCGGGCCCGGAGGCCCAGCGACGAAACCAGCTTTTCCAATTCGGGCCCGGCTCCGCGGAACCAGCCATTGTTGAGTGAGGCTGCAAGCCGAAAGAACCGGGGGCCCGCCCTGAACGGGCCGCGCTCCTCGCGCTCCAGCAATCCGATGTCGCACAGTTCCTGCGTCAGGCGCGACACCCGGCTCTGGTCCAGCTGTAATTCGGCGGCAAGCTGCGAAACTCCTAGAAGCTGCCTGCCGGACTTCTCACGTTCCGTCACGAGTCGTACGATTCTGAGTCCCTGCGCCATGGTTGACGCTTCCGGGGAAGTCTCCATTTCCCGCTGCTCCTCCCGCACTGGCAACCAGCCTATCCTCACACAGTTTCGACGGCGGAGAGCCATGCACGACGGCGGCCGGCAGCAAACGCTGCCTGCCGCCGCTTCGGCGCGGGGAGGTTCAGGCTCCCGGCACCTGCCGGGCCTTCGTCCGGTACTTGACGTGGAAGTATCCGTAGCAGGCCGCGACGAAGGGAATACCGAAGTACAGGGCGGCGACCTGGTTGGGGTCGAGTGCGATGCCTATGAGCGAAACGAGGCAGAGGACGAAGGCCAGGATGGGTACCAAGGGGAACAGCGGTGCCTTGTAGGAAAGCCCGGCCACGTCCCCGCCGTTCCGCACGAACGCCCGCCGGTGGAAGAAGTGTGACGCAGCGATGGACATCCAGACGCCGACCACGGCAAAGCCGGCCACGGAGACAAGCACCAGATAGACCGTTTCCGGCGCCACCACGCTGCTGACCAGGGACGCGAACCCGCCCAGCATGCTGACGGACAGGGCGATCAAGGGAATCCCCCGCCGTGTCAGCTTCTTCAGGGCCTGGGGTGCATGTCCTTCGTCGGCCAAGGAGTACAGCATGCGGGCGCAGGAGAAGAGGCCGCTGTTGCCCGCGGAAAGCAGGGCGGTGATGATGACGAAATTCATGATGTCTGCGGCAAAGGGGATTCCGAGGGAGGAAAAGACGGTGACGAACGGGCTTTCATCCAGCCCTACCTCGTCGAAGGGGATGGTCGCGGCGATGACAGCGATGGCTCCGACGAAGAAGACCAGGAGCCGGACGACGGTGCTCCGCATGGCTTTCGGAATGCTCGTGCCAGGGTCTTTGGTTTCCCCGGCGGCAACGCCGATCAATTCGGAGCCGGAGAACGCGTAGAAGACTGCGAGGGCCGTGACCAGGACGCCGGTGAAACCGTTGGGGAACAGCCCGCCGTCAGTGGCGAAGTTTTCAAACAGGAACGGGTGGTTGCCGCCCTGGCTCAGCGGGTGGAATCCCAGAAGCGCCGCGCCGCCAAGGACAATGAGCCCAATGATGGCGGCGACCTTCACGATGGCAAACCAGAACTCGGACTCCCCGAAGAACCTTGCGGAGACGGCGTTCAGGCCAAAGAGCACGGCGGCGAAAACCAGGCACCAGACCCACACGTCCACCCCGGGAAACCACCGTTGCATCAGCAGTCCGGACGCCGTGAACTCCGAACCGATCGCCACCGCCCAGCACAGCCAGTAGAGCCACGCCGTAGTGAACCCGGTGGCCGGGCCGATCGAGCGGGCGGCGTAGATATGGAAGGCACCGGACACCGGGTAGGCGATGGCCAGCTCGCCGAGGCAGGCCATCACCAAGTACACGACGAATGCTCCCACCAGGTAAGCGATGACCGCACCGAGCGGTCCGGCCTGCGAGATCGTGTAGCCCGAGCTGAGGAACAACCCGGACCCGATGACTCCACCCATGGCGATCATGATCAGATGCCTGGGCCCCATGGAGCGGCGGAGGCCTGATTCAGCTGTATCTGGTTCGTCCTGCCGGACAGCTGGCTTAAGCGGGGTTAAAGGTTCCAAGGGTGCCTCCAGTGTTGGGAGTGGGTACCGGGAGTGTGTGCAACGCTCACGTCATCGTGCGGACGGAGAGGGTCCGGCGCGTCAACAGTGACGAAAGTAACACGAATGCCGCTTGCTAGTCATCAAAAACATCAAGACTTGCTTATGTTGCACATACATTGCGATTCGTCACTATGCCTCTTCGCTCTTAGCTTGGTCGTTCCGACCAGGTATTCGGGCTGTTGGACATGGTTCGACGGACAGCGGCCGGCCGCACGATGGGATCACAGCCCACCTCGAAACTAAGGAACACCATGACCACCACCTATGACATCGCGCTGATCGGGTTCGGAGGCGTCAACAGGACCCTCGCCCAACTGATCCACGACCGGGGCAGCGACCTTGCAGATGAACTCGGCTTTGGCCTGCGGGTCGTCGCGATCACGGACCTGCGCCTGGGTTCCCTGGTCAAGGATGACGGCATCGACCTCTCGGTGGCCCTCCGGCTGGGAAGCGGCAACGAGACCTTCGCCGACCACGGCGGATCCGCAACTCCGGACAACGAGCACGTCATCCGCAGCTGCAGCGCGGACATTGTCTGCGAGGCAACGTTCACCAACCCCGACGACGGCGAGCCTGCCGTGTCCCACGTACGGTGGGCGCTGGAATCAGGCAAAAGCGTCTGCACAACGAACAAGGGGCCCGTGGCGCTGCGCGGCCCGGAACTGGCTGCCCTGGCCGAACGCAACGGCGTTCACTTCGAATTCGAAGGAGCGGTGATGAGCGGTACGCCCGTCATCCGCCTGGCACGGAAAATGTTTGCCGGCCTTAAACTGGACGGCTTCGAGGGCATCCTCAACGGAACCAGCAACTACGTCCTTGGCCGGATGGAAACGGGCATGGAGTTGGGCAAGGCCATCACCGAGGCGCAGGAGCTCGGCTACGCGGAAGCCAACCCCGCCGCCGATATCGAGGGTTTCGACGTCCAGCTCAAGGTCCTGATCCTCGCCAACGAGCTGCTCGGCGCAGGCATCACCCTCGCCGATGTCACGCGGCGTGGGATCTCCGGGCTCTCCGCGAAGGAAGTGAAGAACGCGGCGTTGGCGGGCCGGCGCTGGAAACTCGTGGGCTCGGCCAAACGGAACCCCGACGGCACCGTGAGCGCGGGAGTCGAACCCGTCGCCCTGCCGCTGGACCATGGCCTCGCCGGTGTTTCCGGCGCCACCAACGCAGTCTCATTCTCCACGGACCTGCTGGGTCCCGTGACGGTTTCCGGTCCCGGGGCCGGAAGGGTGGAAACCGCCTACGCCCTGCTCTCGGATATCATCGCCATCCACGCTGCCAAGGCGGGAGTGGCCGCACATGCTTGAGACACTGCAAGCCGTCTGCGAAGTCACGAGTCCCTACAACGGCCGCTTGCTCGGCGCTGTGCCGCTCACTGCTCCCTCAGAGGTCGGCGGGATCCTTGCCGCAGCCCGTGAAGGCGCGGCCACGGCCAGGAGCCTGTCCCGTCACGAGCGCGGCAGGATCCTGGAGACAGCGGCAGCTGCGATTGAAGAACGCCGCGAGGAATTCGCCCGGACCATCACCGCAGAGGCCGGAAAGACGATCCGCCAGGCCCGCAAGGAAGTACTGCGGGCGGTCAACACGCTGCGGCTTTCCGCTGCCGAAGCCCGGCGGAATTCGGGGGAAGTCATCCCCTTTGATGCGTTTGAAGGATCCGAAGACCGCCAAGGATGGTTCTCCCGTGAGCCACTGGGAGTCATCGCGGCCATCACCCCTTTCAACGACCCCCTGAACCTGGTGGCACACAAGCTCGGCCCGGCCATTGCGGGCGGCAATGCCGTCATCCTTAAGCCGTCTGCGCTGACGCCGCTTTCGGCACAGATGCTGGCAGCTGCCCTTGAAAGCGCGGGGCTGCCGGAAGGCGTGCTCACGGTGGTGCACGGAGGCCGGGAGCTCGCAGAGGAGATTGTCCGGAGCCGGGATGTCCGGATGGTGTCCTTCACCGGCGGATTCACCACCGGGGAAAGCATCGCCCGTTCGGCCGGGCTCAAGAGGCTGTCCATGGATCTGGGCGGCAATGCCCCGGTGCTTGTCCTGGACGATGCACACCTTGAGGCCGCCGTGGATGCCTGCGTCTCCGGAGCGTTCTGGGCAGCGGGCCAGAACTGCGTTGGAGTCCAGCGCATCCTGGTGGCGCGTTCCCTCTATTCCGAGTTCCGCCGTCGGTTCCTCCAACGGGCATCGCTCCTGATTGCCGGCGATCCCATGGAGGAAAGTACCGATATCGGTCCCATGATCTCGGCGAACGCCGTGGCAGAGGTCAAGGAAAAGCTGGATGAGGCGATCGCTGCGGGTGCGCACTGTCTCATGGGTAATGTCCGCGAGGGCAACGTGCTCCACGCTACTGTCCTGGAAAATGTGCCTCATGGTTCCAGGCTGTGGCAAGAGGAGGTCTTCGGCCCGGTGGTGATGCTGCAGGCATTCGATGCCGTGGAGGAAGCTTTCGCGATGGCCAACGGGATTGAGTTCAGCCTCCATGCGGGGATCTTCACCGAAGCCTTGAACGTAGCACTCGATGCGGCGGACAAGCTCGACGCCGGCGGCGTGATGATCAACGACTCCTCCGACTACCGCTTCGACGGCATGCCGTTCGGTGGCTCGAAATACGGGAGCATGGGCCGGGAAGGCGTCCGGTTCGCCTACGAAGAAATGACCCAGCCCAAGGTCGTCTGCATCAAGCGCGGCGTGGCATGAGCTTTCAGACGTAAACGGATTTCCTGGGCCCGGTCCGGGCGCCCGGCGGCGCCTATTGGGGCGGGCCCGTGCGGCGCGGGCCTTGGACAACTTCACGGTAAGCGGGATTCCGGTCTCGAATCAACCCCATCTCGCGCGAGGCCTGGCGATGGTCAAACGTGCTGCCGCGCCGGCCACTGCCCGGACCGGTGCTCTCGACCATCGCCGGGCCGAAGCGAACGACGCTTCCTGCGGCCGCCAGCATGTGCATCCTGTCGATGACGTGAACGCGCCCTCGGCGCGGAAGAAGAGCGCCCGGCGGTCTAAAGCAGCGAACCGGAGGCCGGGCCTCGGCTTACATAGTTGGAGAGCGACATGGCGGTCACCGTGTCCTTGACGCCGGGAAGGGCAGCTATCCTCTCCCAGATTTCCTGGATCCGTTCCAATGAACGGGCTTCCAACCGGACGATCAGGTCGAAGTCCCCGCTGACCACATCGCAGAAAACCACCTCAGGAATCGCCTGCAGCGCCACGACCACATCGGAGCCGCGAACCCGGTCATTGCGGTAGATCATCAGATATCCCGCGACGGGAGCTTGCCCGGGTGAACCGGAAACCACGGTGTAGCCCTGGATCTGGCCGTGCCGCTCCATCCGGTCGATCCGCTGCCGCACGGCGTTGCGGGAGAGGAGGACCTTGGCTGCCAGCTCGGCGTGGCTGATGCGGGCGTTCCTGGTGAGTTCCTCCAGGATCCGATGGTCAATCTGGTCAAGGCCTGCCCGGTCCATGCGTATCCTTCAGCGTCAAATCATTGCAAAGCGGCTATCGCTATGCCTGGCGCCCGAAATCAGGAGCCCAACGTTTGATGATAGTTGCCGTACGAAGGAGCTGAACCCGACCGGGCGGACACGCCCCGAGTATGCCACTCCCCCGAAACATCGCCAATCCGGGCCGGGCCGGGGCCGTGGCAGGCCTTTCCTAATCGGGGTTATCTGCCGCCCCGGGCGTGGACTGCGCGCCGTCCGGCTTTCTCAGGCAACCGGAACGTTCAACGTTAAGTCCGCCGCACCCCGAAGGGCACCACTGGAGATGATCTGCCCATCCTTGATGACGGTCCGCGCCGTGTTTTCGTCCCACAGGATCGAGGCGTCGCGGAAGGGATTCCCGTCCAGCACCACCAAGTCCGCGCAGGACCCTCCGGTGATCCTTCCCAGGTCATCGCGCCGAAGCAGAGCGGCGTTGACTGATGTTGCCGACCGGAGGGCGCCGTAAACGCCAAGCACTTCACACTGCAGGCGGAGTCCGGCCAGTTGCTCGTCCTCCAGTTCACCCATAAGGTCCGTTCCGAACCCAATCCGGACCCCGGCGTCCTGGGCCAGTGCCACAGCGTTCCTCCCTGCCTGCAGCACTTCCCGGTTCTTGGCCGCTCCCACTTTGGTGAGACCGACTTCCTCTCCGCGTCGTTCCATCGCCTCGTAGGTCACCAAGGTGGGAACCAGATAGACGTCGTTGTCAGCCATGAGCTGCGCGGTTTCCGCATCGAGCAGATTCCCGTGTTCGATGCAGCGAACCCCGTTGAGTACTGAATGGCGAATGGCCTCGGGCGAATATGCGTGAGCAGTGGCGTAGCTGCCCCGCCGGGACGCCTCGTCCGTTACGATGCGGATTTCCTCCGCACTGTATTGCGGAACCCGAATCGGATCCACCGGTGAGACGACCCCTCCGGAGGTCATGAGCTTTATCGCCGAGGCACCTGTACGGAACCGGTGACGCACAGCCCGCAGCAGGTCCTCGGCGCCGTCCACCACTTCGCACATGTGGCCGCCATGGAAGCATCCTCCGTGGTTCGCGGCCCGGATATCGCCGTGGCCGCCTGTCTGGCTTAACGCCGGTCCGGTGAAAAAGTAGCGTGGACCAGGGTACAGGCCCTCCTCGATGGCGCTGGCAAGGCCAACGTCCCCGCCTGCCACGTCACGAACAGCAGTGAACCCTCGGAGCAGCGCAGCCGCGAGGCGCCTTGCCCCGGCAAGCGCGGAATAGCTCAGTGGTCCCGTCTCATTCCTGGCAGATGTCAGGCTAATTGCGTAAGCGTGGAAATGGGCATCGATAAGTCCTGGAATCACGGTGCGGCCGCCGGCGTCAAGCACGGCACCGGCCTCTTCCACCTCCCGCCCTATGGCGGTGATCCGGCCATCCCGGATGCTGATGGATCCCTCAATCAGCTCAGGTGATTCACCGTCGAAGATGAGGGCATTCCGTATCGTCAGACTTCCCGGAGTGGTCACGGGTGTTTCCTTCCTGTGGTCCTTCGCGGGGCGGCCCCCAATTCGTGCCGCCCCGCGAAGGAACTAGTTGGCGTTGGTAAGTGCTTGTTCGAGCAGCCGGACAGACCGCCGTGCGAGGTCAACCGCTGCATCCACCGAACTACGGTCGTAACTGCCCTCAGGGCCGAGGAAGTTCATGGATCCGATAGTCCGGCCACTGCTCACGACGGGGACGTTCACGATAGCCCCGCAGCCCAATGACTCGATGGTTGCCGAGTCGAAGAAGAATGAGCGGACCGCTTCCTTATCCGCTCCCAGGAACGGCTGCTGTCCATTGAGCACCTGTTCCAGCCACACCCGGTTCGTGTCCCCGGCCAGGGTCTTCTTCCCGCCCACGGGGTAGACATCGGGATGGGTGGTGTAGACGCGAGCCATACTGGCGCCCTCGTCGGCCAGGACAGAGACGGTGAAGAGAGTGACGCCGACTGCCTCCCGGGCGTGAGCGTACACGTCGTCAAAGGATTCAAACTGGGAACTCATAAAGTCCTTTCCTTTCTGGATGGCAACCCATCAGCTGGCGGCGGTGTCTAGTAGCCGTAGTGCGACTTGGCGAAGTCCTCGGTGATAAACCCGTTGACGATGTCATAAGTGATGTCCTCGCGGGAGCGCTTGGAGACTTCTCCGAAGCCGCCGCCGCCTCCCACGGCGAGGCGGACGACGTCGCCGGCTTTGACCTTGCGGGCGTTCGCCTTCAGCGTGCGGACCTCATCAGCGCGGCCGGGGTTGATCACAACCTCCGGGCCCTTCGCGTCTGATCCGCCGAAGAGCCCCCAGGCGGGGGTCTTCGACCGTTCGAACCAGAGCCCCACCACGCAGTCGGCCAGGAACTCGTATTCGCGCACCACGCCGTTGCCGCCGCGGTACTGCCCGGGTCCTCCGGAGTTGGGGCGGATGGAGTACTCGTTGATCCGGAACGGGTAGCGGGTTTCCAGCATCTCGATGGGCAGGTCCTTGAGGGAGCCGTTGACGTTATTGATCATGGCTGATTCACCATCGGTGCCCTGCCATGCACCCCAGCCGCCCAGGGTTGCTTCCATGGTGACGAAGTTCCGGCCGAAGCGGGTGTCGAATCCGGCGGCGGTGATGATCATTGAGTCACCATGGCTGGCGCTGGCGACGCGCTCCGGCATGGCAGGGGCCATCGCCTTGGAGACGAGGTCGATCAGCAGGCCAAGGTGGGAGAAGTACCACTGGCACGGGGCCGGCGTCACGGCGCCCAGCACTGAGCCGGAACGCACCTGGGTGGTCATTGGCCGGAAGGAACCGCCATTGGAGTTGGATTCCGGGCTGATGAGGAGTTTGTAGCCCACGCGCAGTGCCGAGACGGCCTGGGCGGCGCCACAGTTGACCGGACCCATGGTCTGGTCAGCCGATCCGGTGACATCAAAGTCCACGGTGTCGCCGGCCACGGTGATCCGCAGCTTGATCGGAATGGGAGTGTCCAAATCGATGCCGTCGTTGTCCAGGAAGCCCTCGGCTTCGTAGACCCCGTCCGGGATGTTGCGGACGGTCGCGCGCTCGATTTCCTCGGTTTGGCGGAAGATCTCATCCCGGGCGGCATCCAGTTGCTCCATCCCGTACCTGTCCACGAGTTCCTTCATCCGGGTGGTCCCCATCCGGAGGGCTGCGATCATCGCGTGCATGTCACCGATGGTCTGGTAGGGGAAGCGCACGTTGGTCCGGATCAGCTCCACAACCGAAGTCTCGATTCCGGCTTCGACGAGCTTGACCGGCCCCATCCTGAAGCCTTCCTGGAAGATGTCCGTCGAGTCCATCGAGCCGCCGACATCCTTGGATCCCATATCCATCCAGTGCGCACGCGTGGCCGCGAATCCGACCACCGCCCCGTCGTCGAAGATCGGCGCAAACAGGGTCACATCGTTCAGGTGCGTGCCGCCCAGGTATGAGTCGTTGAGGATCCAGATGTCGCCTTCCTGCCAGACCGCGCGGCCGTACATCTCCTCCACAGCGATGGAACAGGTTTCGAGGTTGCCCAGGAACAGCGGCAGGCCGGCGGACTGCCCGAGCACGCGGTGTTCGGTGTCCAGCAGGGCCACGACGCAGTCCCCGCCCTCGTAGAGGATGGGTGAGTAGGCGGAACGGATCAGGGTGGCGTTCATGTCATCCGCGGCGCTGGTGAGCGCGTTGCGGATGATTTCCACGGTAACGGGATCCAGGGTCTTGACTGCTGCAATTGTCATTTTTTGGTACCTCAGTTTCCTTCGACGTCTTCAGAGCGGATGACCAGCGAGCCGAGCTCGTCGACCTTGACATTGAACCCGGGGGGAACCACCGTGGTGGCGGTTTGCTCCACGATGATGGCCGGTCCTTCGAACGTGTGGCCGGCGCCGAGGTCGTCCCGGCGGACCACGATGGTGTCCTGCTCGATGTGGTCAAAGATCACCCGGCGGACTTCGTGCTTGAACTCCGGGCCCGTTGCGGTGACGTAACTGGGAGCTTCCAGCCGTCCCAGGTCGCCGACGGCCTGTGTGCGCAGCGTGACGATTTCAATCGGGGCACCGAGGTTGGAGTGGCCGTAGCGCTCGTGGTACATCGCGGAGAAGCGGACAGCGAGGTTGGCGACGAAGTCCGCAGACTCGGGTTCGTCGGCGGAGGTCAGGGGAACGTTCAGGGAGAACTCCTGGGATTGATAACGGACGTCCACGGACGCCGTCGTGGTGCGGCTTTCCTCCGGGACCCCTTCCGAGACCAGTGACGACAGGCCTTCGACTTCCATCGAGCGCAGGATGCCGGCCATATCTGCCCCATCGATGTCTTCGTCGAGGTAGAAGTAGGGCTCGGAAAAGTCCTTACGGATGTTGGTTTGCAGCATGCCCCAGGCCGAGAAGGCTCCGGGGAAGCGGGGAACGACCGTTTCCGGAATGCCGAGTTCCTTGGCGAGGAAAACGGCGTGCATGGGTCCGGCTCCGCCGAAGGCAACGAGGGCGAAGTCGCGGGGTTCGATGCCGCGGGAGATGGTGATGGTCCGGATGGCCTGGGCCATCTGGGAGTTGGCGACATCGCAGATGCCTTCGGCCATGGCGATGGGGTCCAGGCCGAGCTGGTCACCGACTGTTTTCAGGGCCGTTATCGCGGCTTCGCGGTCCAGGGCGACCTGTCCGCCGGCGAACCAGTCGGGGTCGACTCGCCCGAGCACCAGGTTGGCGTCGGTTACCGTGGGTTCCGTCCCGCCGCGGCCGTAGCAGGCGGGTCCGGGGTTGGCCCCCGCGGAACGCGGTCCCACCCGGAGGCCGCCGGCTTCGAGCCACGCGACGGAGCCGCCGCCAGCGCCGACGGTGTGGATGTTCACGACACTCATGAGCATCGGCAGGCCTTCAAGGTGGGCTTCCGTGGAGACGTCCGGCTTGCCGTCGACCACCAAGGAAACGTCAAAGGATGTGCCGCCCATGTCCACACCGATGAGGTTGCGGTTTCCGGAGACGCCGGCCAGTTCGACATCGCCCATCGCACCGCCGACGGGGCCGGAAAGCAGTGTCTGCAGCGGGCGCTTACGGGCGGACTCGGCGGTGAGCACGCCGCCGGAGGACTGCATGATATGCAACGGGGCTTCCACTCCCCGTTCAGCGAGCTTCTCTTCCAAGTCCAGGAGGTAGTTGCGTACGACCGGACCTGTGTAAGCCTCGACGACGGCGGAGGACGTGCGTTCGTATTCGCGCCATTCCTTGGCTGCTTCGTGCGAGAGGGAGATTGTGAATTCTTCCCCGAGTTCCTCGATCAGGATTTCCCGGGCCCTGAGCTCGTGCGAGGGGTTCTTGTAACTGAACAGGAACGCAACGGCGACGGCGCCGTAGCCCTCCTCGACTGCCCGGCGCGCCGCTTGGCGGACCGCCAGTTCGTCCAAGGGCCGGAGCTCCTGGCCTTGGCTGTCCAGCCTGCCACCGACGCCGATGACGTCCTTGCGTTCAACAAGCGGGGCAGGCTTGCGGTACTGGGCGTTGTAGAGCTCAAGGCGGGGGCCGCGGGCGATGTGATAGGTATCTTCGATGCCGGCGGTTGCCAGCAGCAGCACGGGAACCCCACGACGTTCAAGGAACGCATTCAGGCCCTGGGTGGTGCCGTGGACCAGGAACTCGATGTCCGATAGATCATCAACTATCGATTCGAGGCCTGCGATGACTCCGGCACTCAGGTTTCCCGGCGTCGTTGACGCTTTCGTAGCCACGTAGCTTGCGGCGTCCTGATCGTACGCCACGATGTCCGTAAAGGTTCCGCCGATATCCATCGACACCCTGTAGTTCGGCATGTGTATCTCCTCATGGAATGGAAGGTTGTGTGTGGAAGATCACGGTACATACGGCGCCAACCACGTTGGTGGGCATACTGCATGATTGGGCTGCAGCCAGTTGGGCAGAGTGCATAACAGTGCCGTGTGGACACCGGAGTTGTCGAGGCCGGCGGCTTCTCCAGCCCAAGAGGCAAAACAAGAGCGGCCAATAGAGAGCCTCTCCTTATCCCGAAGAAGGCAAAGGCCTTTTTGCCCCTGCACTCGGGGTGCGGTTTGAGAGGGGTAGTGCTTTACGCCCAAACGGGCGGATCAAGAAAGTGCAAAGTGAACACCGCCTGGATGCTCCCCGTTTGTAGTGTGATTGCAATCACTCGCGGGAGGCCAGGAAGAGCCGCTCCGAGTGGAAGCTCGGGTGAGCTGCTCCGAGGTGAATTCCTTGATATCCGGACTGTTCTCCGTGCACAGAAACGCTGCGTGTACTCCTTATCCCGTTCAATATTTCGGAGGTCAAGTCATGTCCCATATCGACCCACTCATTTCAGCGCAACCGCCCGGGACCGCAAGCCCGCCTCGCTCCATGGCCGTCGGGCACGCGTTCCGCGACATGCCTTTCGGGTCCATCCACTTCAAGATCTGCGCGGTCCTCTTCTTCGCTTTCGCAATCGAAGCCTGGGAGATGTTGATGCTCACCTACGTTGCTGGTGATCTGGCCACTAACCTGCAGGTCGGCATGACACAGGTAGGCATCGCCATCTCGGCGCTCTTCCTGGGCATGATCCCCGGGTCAATAGTTTGGGGGCCCATCTCTGACCGGATCGGCAGGAAAGCAACGTGTGCATGGAGCTTCGCCGGTTATGGCGTCTTCACGCTCCTGAGTTGCTTCGCACCGAACTTTGAGACCCTGTCGGCGGCTCGCTTCGTCTCCGGGCTGTTGTTCTCCGGCGTCTTCACCGTGACTTTCCCCTACTTTGAAGAGCTGCTCCCGGTCAAGGCCCGCGGAAGGGCCACGGTCTATCTGGCCGCAGGGTGGCCGATTGGTATCCTGGCCGCCCTCGGCACCGCTGCGCTGATCGGCGGGCACGGCTGGCGCTGGGTTATTGCTGCCAGCGCATTTGCCAGCCTGTGGGGCATCGTTCTGTACAAGGTCGTTCCGGAATCTCCGTACTGGCTCGCGAGGCGGGGGCGGAACGACGACGCGCATGATGTCCTCGGCCAGCTGGGAGCACGCGGCATCTCCCGTGGCACCATTCTCACCGTGTCGGACGGTAAGAAGCAGTCCATCTGGGGCCTTTTCAAGGGGAGGATGGGCCGGATCACGGTCATTCAAGTCCTCATCAACTTCACCTTCTCCTGGGGCTACTGGGGACTTCAATCGTGGATGCCGACCCTGCTTGAAGGGCGAGGACTGAGCGCTTCATCAAGCTTTTCCTTCATCGCCCTGAGCGCGGTCCTCATGATCCCCGGATACATGACGGCCTCCTATCTGACCGGACGCTTCGGCCGCAAATGGATCTTCACGGCCTACGTCCTCGCCGCGGCTGGCGGCGGTTTCTTCTTCGCGACAGCCTCAACCGAGGCCGAGATGTATCTCGGCATGTTTTCTCTGGCGTTCTTCGCCCTGGGAGCCTGGGGTGTCTGGGACACGTGGATGGGTGAGTTCTATCCCTCGGCCCTTCGTGGCTCAGGGTACGGGTTCGGGATTTTCGGTCAGCGCGTTGCAAATACGGTCGCACCGAGTCTCGTCGGCTTCCTCCTGGCCTCGGCCACGGGAGCCACCTCGACGATTCTGTTTATCAACATGTTCTTGTTTGCCACGGTCATCCTCGGCCTGTTCTTGCCCGAAACCGAAGGAAGTGAATTGGAATGATCACCCCCACCGACACCCTCGACGTTCTGTCGGAGCGCGCGCGAATCCTGTGGATCAACCCGCTCTTCACTGATGCGTACAACCACGCGATGGCGGATTCCTTCCGCCGGATAGTCCGTCCCGGCACCGAAGTTGATGTCGTTTCCCTTGACGGAGAAGGCCCCTCCCACGTTGAATACAACGCTTTCGAGGCACTCATGCTTCCACAGTTGTTGCGAACGGTGCGGTGGGCGGAAGAAGAAGGGTATGACGCCTGCGTCATCGGTTGTTTTTACGACCCGGCGCTGCGCGCGGCACGCGAAATCACCGATCGCATGGTGGTTGTAGGCCCGGCGCACTCGGCGCTGAGCATCGCCGGAAGTCTGGGCGAGCGGTTCTCCATCCTCGTCGGACGGAAAAAATGGATTCCGGAGATGGCCGAGAACGTCCATCGCTGCGGCGCATCAGAGCGTCTTGCCTCATGGCGCGTGCTCGAGATGGGCGTAGATGACTTCCAGGCGGACCCTGCATTCACCGAAAAGCGGATCATGGCCGAAGCCCGCAAGGCCGTCGAGCAGGACGGCGCAGACGTCGTCATCCTCGGCTGCACGGCCGAATTCGGATTCTTCCGAACGGTTCAGGAGGAAATCGGCGTGCCTGTGATCGACGCGACTGTGGCGCCGCTCAAACACGCTGAGCAACTCGTCGACTCGGTTCGTCGGTTCGGTTGGACGCACAGCAAGCGCCTGGGCTATGACGGGCCTACAGCCCAAGAGCGCCAGCGGTTCTTCCCTGCTCTCGAGCCAAAGCACATGGTGTCAATGACTCCGGCGTCCGCGTTGACCGACCGCTCGCTGGTCCAGCGATGAGCAAGCCGGAATCCGCGGTTGTCTTCCGCAAGTTAGGCGGCCCCGAAGTGCTGACCGTCGAAGCTGCTTCTCCACGTCACGTCGGCGAAAACGATGTCCGCATCAACGTCGCAGCATTCGCCCTCAACCGGGCAGATCTGATGTTCATCCACGGAGAGCACTACACCATCCCGGTGTTCCCCTCGCGCATCGGGTCCGAGGCAGTGGGTACCGTCACCGAGATCGGCAAGAACGTCACCGCTTTCAAGATCGGCGACCGCGTCACGAGCATTCCCTTCTTCACTACAACGGACGGCGTGCAGGGAACAACAGCCGTCCTACCGGCAGACTACCTGACCCTCGCTCCACCGGAGCTTTCGGATGCCCAGGCCTGCTCTGTTTGGATGCAATATCTCACTTCCTACTTTGCCTTCGCGGAGGCAGCCAATCTCGGACGCGAAGACACAGTGCTCGTCACTGCCGGCGCCAGTTCGGCCGGGCTTGGCGCCATCGAGATCGCACGAGCACTGGGTGCGAAGGTCGTCGCGACGACACGGTCGGAGAAGAAGCGATCGCTCCTCCTCGAGGCCGGCGCAAACGAAGTGGCCCTCGTGGGAGTCGATGACCTCGGCGAGGTCATCGACCGCACCACCGACGGCAAAGGCGTGCGGGTCGCATTCGATCCTGTCGGAGGAGAGTCCCTCGGCACCTACGTCGATCACCTCGCACCCAATGCCGTCATTTTCGGATACGGAACCCTGAGCGATTTGCAGCCCGTTATCCCTATGGCCGCAATGTGCAGGACCCAATCGGTTTTCCACCCATACTCAATGTTCAACCACGTCGGACGAGCCGATGAACGGCAGCGAGGTGTCGACTTCATCCTCGAGCGGATTAGTTCCGGGGCCCTGCGGCCCAGAGTCGACAGGGTCTTTGCTTTCGACCAGGTGCTCGAGGCCTACCGCTACATGGAGTCGAACGAACAGTCAGGAAAGATTGTCGTCGAATTAAACTAGCCCTGACGCGCCTGGATCCGTGCCCGCGGAACAGTCCGGCGGGCACGGACCCGGGGTGTCGGGCTCAAGCATGGACCACGCCGTCACGGACTGCTGTCGGAGGTGGACGCTGGAGCGTTGGCCTGGTCTGGCATGGATCGCCGCAGCACATGGGCGATGAGGTGGACGGACAGCAGCTCAGAGGGGTTATCAAGCGGGACACCGAGTTCCCGCGCCCGGTTAAGCCGGGCCTGCAGGGTGTTCCGGTGCAGGTTGAGGAAGTTCGCAGCGAGGCTGACTGAGCCGCGGTGATCGAGGAAGGCGGCCACTGCGGTCATGATCACGTCGCGGTCAGGGGAGGTCATCAGTCGCGGCAGTGATAGTTCTGCAACAAGCGCGACGGCGTCCATGTTGACGAAGCCCGTGGCAGCGGCCACCCCGAGGCTGGCGAAACCCAGAACCGTGCCGGGCCCCGTTGACCGGACGGATTCAGCGGCCAGCCGCGCCTCACGCACGATCGAAGCCAGCGCCGGGGTATCCTCCTGCCATCGGGACAATCCTGCCACCAGGCCGAGCTCGGCAAGAGCTGGCCCCAGACGTGTTCTGATTCGGTTCTCGAGCTGGGTCGAGGTGTCCTGATCCCCCGCCGGCACGAGCGTCAGCCAACCGCCCTCAACCTCAGCCAAGGGACTGCGTAATGTGACCTTGCGCCAGAGCAGGCGTAACACGGCCGTCAGCTCGGGCCGATGGTCTTGCACTCGCCCGCCGCGGAACCACACGGCCACGTACAACTCCCCTTCGCGCCAGCCCAACTGGTTCAGCAGATGTCTGTGTTTTTCCTCGAACTCCGCGCCTGACCCGGCTGGGTCCTGGTCCAGCCCGGCGATCGCTGCCGTGGGAACGGCCCGGGCAGTGCTGAGCAGGTCCTCCAACAGCCAGGCAGCCTTCACCGCGGGGGTGGCTACCTCGAGGATTGAGCGGACCAGCCGCAGGTTGTGGACGCCGGAAACGGGCACGCGGGCCGTGAGGGTGAAGCGGACGGCGCTGTTGGCCCCGCCGACTTCCACGGTGATGACTTCATCAGTCTCCCGTGGAGGCATTCCGGTGGAGGCCAGAACCACGCCGTCGTACTCAAGTGAAACTCCGAACCCGTCCAGTTCCCCGGAAATGGTCTTGAGGACATCGCCGAGTGTGGTGTCCTTCGCGACTGTGCGGGCAACCCTGGCCAGTTCCGCATCGACCACCGACAGGGCGGCTCCGATCTCAGCCGCCAGTGCCAGAGCAAGTGCTGCCGGGTCCCCGTCGGCGGCCAGAAGGGTGATGCCCAACCGCTGCGCCAATCCGACCGCTGCGCTCGCATACGTGCTGCCGGCCACGACGACGGCGCTGGCCCGCCGCTCCCACGCGTGTCGCAGTGCCGCGGACACCAGCCAGCCTCCTGATCCCATCTCCGCTGAGAGGACCACCACGGTATTGGGCCGCACCTGCCGGATTGCCTCAAGCTGGGAGACGAGAACAACGCTTTCTATCAGCGCGCTGGATGGGGTGAGATATAGAGGCGTAGTGCCACGGAGGGAGCCATGCGCCAACAACCCGGCGACATCGAGCCGGTTTTCATTTTTCGGTCTACGCATGTCGCCGCCTCGGATGCCCGATCGGAATGCCGAAGGCCTTCGGCTCGGTGAGATCCAGCCCCGCCTCCGTGTACCACTGCGCCGCTGCCGTGATCTTCACTATGTCGATGACGTCACCCACCTGGACGTCGTCGATGTTGACCACTGTGCCCTGCTCGGAATTGAGCAGGGTCACCATGTCCGGGACGGCTGCTGTTACTGCGCCGTCCACGAGGACCAGCAGGATCTCATTCTGGATTTCAAGACGGATGATTCGTCCGGTGGTTTCGTCGTCGAGCGTTACGCTCGACGGCTGCGCCGGCAGGCCGAGGTCGGTGGGCCGGGAGAGGCTTTCGATGTGGCTCACGCGGGCCCGGGCGATGCGCGTCGTGCCGAGGAACTCAGCGAGCATCAAGAGCTTTTTCTCAACCGGGGTGTTCGCGTTGAGGATTTGCCCGATCCGGATCATCCGGCTGATGGAGCCGTGGACGCCATGCTCCTTCAGCTGTTGCGCGGAACACGGGTACATGGCGGTGGCTGCCCAGCCGCCCAGTTCGGTCACCAGTGCACGCACCAGGGTTTCAGCCCTTTGCGGGCTTTCGACCTCGACAACCGCCCGTTCTCCGGTTACCCCCATAAGCGCTATGGGGCCGATCGGCACGTTGCCGATATTCAGCGTCGTTTGGCTGATCAAGGGGAAGACGCGGCCCATGGGGTCGGAATCTATGACGGGCAGCGAGGATTGCAGGCCCACCATGAGGGGGACGATTCCGTTGATGTTGGCGGCGGCGAGCGAATAGATCGCCCGCACCGACCGGCCAAGGCTGGCCTCGATGGCACGGATGCAGCCGAGGAACTCATCGCCCACGGGAGGCATGTCGGCGATGAAAAGGCCCTGCGTTACCATTCCGACAGCCACCACCAGATCGTCGGGAGCAAGCTCGTCGACGGTGATGAGTTCCAATGACCGGTCCTCCATCGCCCGTTGAATCATCTCAGCGTAGATGTAGATGGCCGTCGGGTCGATGGTGCAGGTCAGGAAGTGGGCCCCTGTGCGGAGGTTCCGGATGTCCTCCGTGGTGAGTACGGTACTCACGGGGTGGTTCCCCGCGCGCCTGCGTGCAGCAAGCCTTCGTCGTCGGCCGACGTTTCTCCCGCCGCTTGGACCCGGATTCGAACGATTCCGGGATTGCCGTAGGGCATGGCGTAGACGTTCGATTCAAGGATGCGGGTTTGCCCGGGGCTGGCGCCTAGCTGGACCGCCGCTGAGTGGGCGTCCTCTTCGGCGAGGTTCTGTACGCGTTTCAGGTCAACCCGGCCGCTGACGGTCTCGAGCCTGTCAATCCAGGCCGTCAGCGGCGCCGCGGCACATCCCACCAGTGCGGCGTCCTGCACCGCCGGTAGAGTCGGCACGAGGCCGAAAGGCAGCGCGCTCTCCTGCGACTCGCGGAGGTCGGCAATCACGGAGGGGATTTCGGTGCGAACCGGGTGGTGGACAGTGTACGGCTCGAGAATGGCGGCGTTACTGGCGAGGCTTGCGTCAAATCCCTGACGAATGAGGCTTCGGGCGACCGGCAGGCCTCCGCGGGTGTGGCCCACCGTGGCCCCGGCCTCCAGGCAGAGAATGACTTCCCCCTCGGGGATTCCCGCCAACGTGGCCGCGCCAAGGATTCCCATCGCGGGCTCGGCGCGCAACCCATGGACCGGCGCCACGGTCAGGCGTGCGAGAGGTGCGCGGCCGCCGTCGTTCTTCGCAAACGACAGGTGGGCGGCAGGGAACTGCCGCCGGCCTGCCTCCTCAAGCATCGCAGCCAGCTCTTCCCCTGTCTCCATCAGGGCGCTGTTAAGGATGGCCGTGTAGTCGCGGTCCCGGAAAACACTGGAATAGAAGTCACTGGAAATACTGATCCGCAGGTCTCTGTCGTGGCTGAGGATGGCATCGGCTATACGGGTTTCATGGTCCGTTGACGCCGTCGAACCCACGGACGTGATCGCCACGTTCCGTACGTCACCGGCAAGGATGCCAGGAAGATCGGCCAGGAACGCCTCCAGGTCCAACCGGGCCAGGGGTCGTCCCCGCAGGTCGTGCCCCCCGCGGACATGCACCGTCCGTGTCACTGCAGGCTCAACAAGGGGTGGCAGCACGGTCATGTGGAAGGCATCCGCGGGGGGACGGGGCGAAATGCGGATGGCCACCACGTCGGACAGTTTCCGCTCCGCCAGGACCCGCCCGACGTCGGCAGTGATCTCCGTGATGCCCGAGCCGAACTCTCGGCGGAGCCCTGAGAGGGACAAATCCAAAGCTTCCGGCAAGCTGCCCGCGAGCACCTCCCGAGGGGCGGAAACTACATTCCGCCCATCCAATACAACGGCCCGGCAGCTGGTTCCCTGAAGCCGCAGTCCTACTCGCATTGTTCAGCTTCCTGCCTGGCGTCTGCCAAACGGTGAGTACCTTCGGTCGTGAATATCTTCCATGTATATACAGTCAACTACCAGCCGTCATCCAATGGGGTGCGGTTCAATGTCCCCGCTGCCCTCCACGCATAAGTGCGTACCGCGAAGTGACCGAGCAGCGTCTGAGCCAATTGAAACACGGAGTGCGTGGGAAGCCCGGCCGCTGCCAGCAGGAGCATCGGCCCGTCGCCATGGTGAAGCGACGGATGACCCGCAGTGGCAACCTCGATAAGGGCCCCGGATCCGGAGGCCGTTAAGGAAGCATCAAGGATTCCGGCAACCCGGCCGCACGGGTGATCGCCGGTGCTACCGTCGGCAGTGACCGGGGCATGGTGTCCCGCCAGGAAAGGCTGACATGACCACGCTGAGCCGTCCCCCGGCGGATCCATCGGCTTCACGGCCCGGTCCCGGCGCCGCCTTCCGCAGCTGGTTGTTGTTCGGCCTCCAGGACGCCCGGGGAATCCACCAGGGACCGGGTGCCGTCAGTGATGCCCACCTGAAGAAACACACCTGGTGGCAGGTCATGTGCCTCACAGGTGTCGACTACTTCTCAACCCTCGGCTACCAGCCGGCCATCGCGGCCCTGGCCGCGGGCGTGATCTCTCCGCTGGCGACCCTCGTGCTCATCGCCGTGACGCTCCTTGGAGCGCTGCCCGTCTACCGCCGCGTGGCCGGGGAAAGCCCGCGAGGTGAAGGGTCGATCGCGATGCTCGAGAAGCTGCTGCCCCGCTGGGGCGGGAAGCTGCTGGTACTGGTGCTGCTCGGGTTCGCCGCCACGGACTTCATGATCACCATGACCCTGTCCGCCGCCGACGCCACCGCCCACGCGATCCAGAACCCCTTCATGCCGGGCTGGCTGCAGGGCCAAAACGTGTTGCTCACGCTGTTCCTGCTGGCACTGCTGGCCGCGGTGTTCCTTCGCGGATTCAAGGAAGCCATCGGGGTCGCCGTCGCACTTGTCGTGCTCTACCTGGGCTTGAACGTCGTGGTCGTGGCTGTGACGTTGTTCGAAGTGTTCACCCAGCCAATAGCCGTGGGCAATTGGTGGCAGTCCCTCACCACCTCACACGGCGACCCGCTGATGGTCATCGCCATCGCCCTGATCGTCTTCCCCAAACTGGCCCTCGGCTTGTCCGGCTTCGAAACCGGGGTCGCCGTCATGCCGCAGATCAGGGGCAGCGCCGCGGACACCGAGGAGCGGCCCGCAGGACGCATCAAAGGGACTCGCCGGCTCCTGACCAGCGCCGCGGTGATCATGAGCGCCTTCCTCATCACCACCAGCTTCATCACCGTCGTCCTGATCCCGGAACAGGAGTTCCAGCCAGGCGGCCAAGCCAACGGCCGTGCCCTGGCGCTCCTGGCGCATGAGTACCTCGGGAACGGGTTCGGTACCGTCTACGACATCAGCACGATCGCCATCCTTTGGTTTGCCGGCGCCTCCGCGATGGCCGGGCTGCTCAACCTCGTGCCGAGATACCTCCCCCGGTACGGCATGGCCCCGGAATGGGCCAGGGCCGTGCGGCCCCTCGTGCTGGTGTTCACCCTCATAGCGTTCCTGATCACCTTCCTTTTCGACGCCGACGTCGATGCCCAAGGCGGCGCCTACGCCACCGGCGTTCTCGTGCTGATGACCTCCGCTGCCATCGCCGTGACCCTCTCGGCCCGCCGCAACAAACAGCCACGACGCACGATCGGCTTCGGCACCATCGCCGTCGTCTTCATCTACACGACCATCGCCAATGTCATCGAACGGCCCGAAGGCATCCGGATCGCAGTGTTCTTCATCCTCGGCATCATCCTGCTCTCCCTGCTCTCCCGGGTCCGGCGCTCCTTTGAACTGCACGCCACCCACGTCCACATGGACCGGGCCGCCTTGGAGTTCATGTCCACCGACCTTGTGGGGCCCATTTCCATCATTGCCCACGAGCCGCTCCGCATCAGCGCCGAGGCATACCGACAGAAACTCACCTCCGCGATCGAGGTCAGCCACCTGCCCCTGGAACACAAGGCCATCTTCCTGGAAGTCACCGTCGATGACTCCTCCGACTTCGAAACAGCCTTGGAAGTCCGCGGCATCACCCGGCACGGCTACCAGATCCTGGATGTCCACGGCCCTGTCGTTCCCAACACGATCGCCTCGGTCCTCCTGCACATCCGGGACGTAACCGGACTGATGCCGCACATCTACTTCCGCTGGACCGAGGGCAACCCCATAGTCAACCTCCTGAAGTTCCTCTTCCTCGGCGAAGGCGAAATCGCCCCCGTCACCCGCGAAGTCCTCCGCGAAGCCGAAGCGGACGTCACCCGACGACCATGGGTCCACGTGGGCTAGGGGTCATTCCCGTACGGGGACAACGAAGGTGCAAAACGGTTCCCGAACCGGAGACATGGGGGCGGGCGCCTGGCTCCCTCCCCCGACGCTACCTGTCAACGTTTCCTCGGCTGCCCGGTCCGGAACCTCGAGGCCTGACGGGCGGCAACGTTCAGGGCGTCGGCGGTCTGTGGCGGGCCGGTGGGAAAACCGGGCCACGGGGCTCTTGAAAATGGCTGACACGGGGCGGGAAGGTTGAGTCTATGCAAGAGCAGGAGCCGAAGGCGGGACCGGAGACGGTCGGCGAGGATAGGTTCCGCCGGTATGCGGACCGCTTCAATCGGCCGATCGACAATGCGCGGGAGCGCCTGCGGGGCGGCGATCCGCCCACGGCTGTTGCCCTCGGATTGGGCCTCCCTGCAGCCGCCGTGGCGGGTCCGGCCTCGTTCTTCTCTGACCTTTCCGCGCCCAGGGAGCTGCGCCATGTTCGTGTCTGCGGGGCGGCCGCGTGCTTCGCGGCGACAGCCGGATCCCATGTGGAAGAAGTTCGCGAAGCGCTCGGCGCGGAGGCTGGCACATCGGTCCAAACAGTGCACTGCCTGGGTTACTGTTATGCCGCTCCCGCTGCTCTCGACGGGAATGAGGCCTGTGTGGGAGCCGATGACGTGGACCAGTTGCTCGGCCGCGCTCCCCGGCTCGACCCCGGGATCCCCTGGCACAGTGACAGCCGCGAGCCGGTGGTGATGGCCGGTCTGCTCGGCCTCTCGCAGCCTTGGTCGGTGTGGCCGGAGGTTGTGGCGGCCGCCGATCCGGGCACGGTACTGGGGCAGGTCGAAGCGGCCGGACTCAAGGGCCGCGGAGGTGCGGGGTTCCCTGTGGCCCTGAAGTGGCGTTCCGCTTTGGACCACAAGGGTCCTCGGGTGGTGGTGGCCAACGGGGACGAGGGCGATCCTGGCTCGTTCGTGGACCGGCTGCTGATGGAGGAGGACCCGCACCGGGTTCTCGAGGGGCTGGCCCTGGCCTGTTTCGCAGTGGGCGCAGGCAAAGGTGTGGTGTTCGTCCGCTCGGAATATCCGCGCGCGGTCGCCCGGATGCGGGAGGCAGTCCGGGAAGCAGAGGTCGCAGGCCATCTCGGCGAGGGTGTCCATGGCAGCGGATTCACTCTGGAGGTGGGTGTTGCGGAGGGCGCTGGCTCGTACGTCTCCGGGGAGGAGACGGCCCTGCTGAACGGCCTTGAGGGACTCCGCGGGGCGGTGAGGGCACGGCCGCCATACCCGACCGAGGCTGGTCTGGCGGGCCGGCCCACGGTGGTCAACAACGTCGAGACCCTCGCCGCGCTGCCGTGGATCATCCGGCATGGCGGGGCCGCGTATGCCCGGATGGGCGTTGCCGGGGAGTCCGGGACGATCGTGGTGTGCCTGTCGGAGCGGTTCGCCCGGCCAGGAGCCTACGAGGTCGAGACCGGGACCATGGTCCGGCGGGTGGTCGAAGACCTCGGGGGCGGCCTCCGCACAGGGTCGGAGCTGCGCTCCCTGCAGCTCGGGGGGCCGCTGGGAGGTTTCCTCAGTCCGGAGGATCTGGACGTGGCTCTGACCGATTCGGCCTTGGCCGGGCACGGCGCAGCCCTGGGCCATGCCGGGATCGTCGCCTTTGACCAGAGCGTCTCGGGCGGTCAGGTCCTGGGCAACCTCTGGGAGTTCGCGGACTCCGAGAGCTGCGGCCAGTGCTCCCCGTGCCGGGTCGGCTCACGCCGCGGACGCGTGCTGGCTGCGCTGCCCGGCACGCAGGAAACCCGGGCGTCGAGAACGCAGGTGCTGGACACCATGGCCGTGGGCAGCCTGTGCGCGTTCGGACGGCGCGTGCCGGCCGCCGTGCGCAGCCTCGCCCGGGTCTACAGACTGGACGGGTGGACGGGATGAAGGTCAGCGTTGACGGCATCCCTGTCGATCTTCCGGCCGGGGCCACCATCCTGGACGCCGTCCGTGCGGCGGGGCTGCACGTGCCCGCCCTGTGCCACGACGACCGGCTCAGCGCAGCGGCTTCATGCCGGACCTGCCTCGTGGAGGTATCGGGCCACGGTGTGGTCGCAGCGTGCAGCACGCCCGCTAGCGAAGGGTGCATCGTCGCCGTTGCAGGCACGGTACCCCTGCGGCGGCAGGCGCTGGGGGCGATCGTGGCGGGCCTGCCCGCACGAGCCTTGGACGTGCCCGGCGACCGCAGCGAGCTGGTACGGGAGTGCGCCACCCACGGTGTCACCGCGCCCCCGGGTGTTCAGCTGCTGCCGGTACGA
Organism: Arthrobacter silvisoli; assembly: GCF_003369445.1. Lineage (GTDB taxonomy): Bacteria > Actinomycetota > Actinomycetes > Actinomycetales > Micrococcaceae > Arthrobacter > Arthrobacter silvisoli. The sequence continues at coordinate 66,370 of NZ_QRCU01000018.1, read as the reverse complement.
GGGGTTGACCGCTCGCACCCGTATGTCAAGCTCGACCGCGACCTGTGCATCGCCTGCGGCCGGTGCGTGCGTGCCTGCACCGAAATCCAAGGTACCTTCGCCCTCACCTTGGTCGGGCGCGGTGCTGACACTGTGGTGGCGCCCGGAACGGGCGGGGCCTGGGTGGATTCGGACTGTGTGGCCTGCGGGGCCTGCGTGGACACCTGCCCGACGGGGGCGTTGTCGGAGCCGGGTCTGCTCGATGCCCGTCCGCTGGAGACGACCACCCGGACCACCTGCGGGTTTTGCGGGGTCGGGTGCACACTCGACATCACAAGCAGGGACGGGGACATTGCCACCGTCCGCCCCGTTGCAGATGGCTCGGTCAACCGGGGTCACGCCTGCGTCAAAGGCAGGTTCTCTCATGGGTTCCTCCGCTCGTCCGACCGGCTCGTAACCCCGCTGATCCGACGCGCGGGAACCCTCAGTGAAGCATCGTGGGACGAAGCCATCCGATACGTCGCCGAACGGCTCAAGGCCGTCCGCGTCTCAGCCCCGGACGCGTTCGGCATGATCTCCTCCGCCCGGGCGACCAACGAAGAGAACTATCTTGCCCAGAAGTTCACCCGCACCGTCATGGGCACCAACAGCATCGATAACTGCTCCCGGCTCTGCCACGCTCCTTCGGCCGCCGGCCTCACCGCAGCCTTCGGGCTCGCCGGGGGAACCAATCCCTTCGAGGACCTCGACGGCTGCGACGCCGTTATGGTCGTCGGGGCGAATCCGACCGACGCCCACCCCGTCGTCGGATCGCGCATCTTCGAACACGTGCTGAACGGCGCCCGGCTCGTGGTCATCGATCCTCGCCGGACACGGCTGGCCCGCCACGCAGACGTCCACCTGGCCCCGCGGCCGGGCACCAACGTGGCCGTCTTCAACGCCCTCGCCCACGTGCTCATCCGGGACGGGCTCACCGACCACACCTTCATCCGCGCCCACACCAGCGGATTCGAGGAGATGGCCGAGACAGTCGCATGGTATACACCGGAAGCGGTGGAGGAGATCTCGGGCGTGCCTGCCGCGGACCTCACCGCCGCCGCCCGGATCTACGGCAAGGCGCGGGGCCCAATGGTCTTCTATGGGCTTGGCGTGACCGAGCACCTCCACGGAACCGACGGGGTGCGGTCCCTGGCCAACCTCGCGTTATTGCGCGGGGCTGTCGGACCGGGAGCAGGCGGAGGGATAAACCCGCTCCGCGGACAGAACAATGTCCAGGGCGCCTCCGACATGGGAGCGCTGCCGGACCAGCTGCCCGGGTACCAGCCTGTCGCCGACCCAGCAGTGCGTGCGGGCTTCAGCAAGGCATGGCATGCAACCGTCCCCAGCACCCCCGGGCTCAGGATCCCCCAGATGCTCGCCGCAGCACGCAACGGGGCCCTCAGAGCCCTGTGGATCATCGGCGAGGACGTGCTCACCACCGACCCCGACAGCTCCGCCGTGCGGGCGGCCCTGGATGCATGCCCCCTGGTCATCTGCAATGACATGTTCCTCTCGCCCACCGCGAAGGCCGCCGACGTTGTCTTCCCCGTCGCCGCCTGGCCGGAGAAGGACGGGACATTCACCAACTTCGACCGCCGTATCCAGCGCGTCCGTCCGGCGGTTCCCGCACCCGAGGGGACACGGAGCGACTTCGATATCCTGCAGGGCGTCGCCGCCGCCATGGGCAGCCCGCTCGGATGTCCTACCCCGAGCGAGGCTCTCGCCGAATGCGCGGCCCTGGCCCCACTGTTCGGAGGCATCGGCCATGACCGCCTGGACCGGGAAGGCGCGTTGCATTGGCCCTGCCACACCGGGTCCCCGGGAACTCCACGGCTCTACACCAAACGCTTCGCCACTCCGGACGGCCGGGCGCGGTTCGCGGCACGCCCCTACCTGCCCCCCGGCGAGGAGCCCGGCCCGGAATACCCATTCCTGCTGATCACGGGCCGGCGGGCCGAACACTACAACACCGGCAGCATGACCAGAGACACCCCCAACATCAGCCTCCTCCCTCGGGAAACCCTTGACCTGGCGCCGCAGGACGCAGCCGCCATGAGAATCACGACCGGGGACCTCATCCAAGTCACCAGCCGCCGCGGGCGCACCGTCCTCCCTGCCAACATCACCGATGACATCCAGCCCGGCCAGCTCTTCACCGCGATCCACTTCCCCGATGCAGCCGTCAACAGCCTCACCTCCCAGCACGAAGACGAAGCAACCGGCTGCCCCGAATACAAGATCACCGCTGTTGGCCTCCGGGCCCTCAGGACAGGCGACGACAACATTGCCCCCGCACACTAGAAGGCAGAACCAGCAAGAGCCGACAGAACGCGCCGACCGCCGACAGCCTGCCCTCGACCGCCGTCAGCCTGCCCACCGATGTCTCGGCCGCTCGGCTGGGCGGGCTACTTCGTCGCGGTCCTCAACCTGGTCGCGGTTCCCGCTGTCTACGCAGGTAATGACTTCCTCCAGACCTTGATAAACGGCGGCAATCCCGCGAGCGATCCGCCTACATCAGCGCCGTCACCGGCGGGCTCCACAGCCTCTGGCTCCTCATCCCCGGCATCGCGATCCTCCGGGCCGAGTCGCACAATGGCACGCCATCGGATCCCGGTCGCTCCCGGATGGCACGTCCCTGAATACCGCAACGAACAAGGGCCCCTAGATGCCCTGTCGAGGGCGCTTGTGCACATCGCCGGGAGCTCCGGAGGACGGCCCTTTCCTGCGGAGCAGGTACCTGAGGACCACGGCCGCGATGATGCCGAACAAGGTGACCAGATTCACTTCGTCGAACGACAGGCCATCGATGTTGGGCTGAAGCTCCTCACCGGTGGCCCAGCCGAACCACACTTCGCTGACCAGAAGCCCCGCAATGAAGTACGCCCCCGCTGCGATGAGCCAAACCCACCGCATCGCCGTCCTGCCGATGATCAGATGAGCGACCATCCCGAACACGAGCGACATGCCGGCAAGGACCGTCAACCCCGCAAACCCCAGATCCCAACGCATCACGGCAACCTTCCTCCGAACCGATGCTGCCACCACTTCCCCACGCCTCACGCTAAGAGCGCGACCGCTAAAGAGGACAGAGGCCAAGGTCCTCGAAGCGCCTCTCAGGTGGGTATCGTACGGCCCGTCATGGTGGGCTCCAATGAAGTTGGCACAATCAGGCTCGGGTTTCTTGAGATCGGCACCGGGACACGGCTAAGAATTTGAAATGCGAGGTGGGCCAGGTTCTTTTTGAGCCTGGCCCACCTCTGCGCCGACCCATGTCCTGCGCCCGACTTTCGGGTTACCTGTTGCGATGGAGTATGCAGGAACATCGGCCGGCGGGCTCGGTTGGGGACAACCCTGGGTCGCGGGTACGACCTAGAGCGTCCTAGGGTCCTCAGCGTACATTTTCAACCTGATGCCCAAGGCGTCCGACATGTGGCGGGCGGCGATCTCCCCCGCGCGCTGCGGGTCCCGGGCCTCGACGGCGGCCAGCAGTTCGGCGTAGTCCGCCAGCACCACCGGCCACCTGCCCGGATAGGTCAGCGTGGTGAGCGTGTACCGACGTACCTGCTGATCCAGTCGTTCCAGCAGTCCGATGAGCGATGGGCTGTGCGTGGCGTGCCAAAGCTGGGCGTGGAAGGCTCTGTTGGTTTCCGCAAGCACCCGACCGTCGCCGGCATCCAATTGCCGCATCTGCAGCAGCAGCGCCCTGAGCAACTGGTGGTCCAAGGCGGTTGCCTTGACGGCGGCCTTCGCAGCGGCGGCCTGTTCCAGGACGATCCTCGACTCGTAGATGTCGATGATCTCCTCAGCCGAATGCGTGCGGACAACCACTGCTTTGCCGCGCCGTTCGACGAGCCCGTCCTGTTCCAACCGCTGGAGCGCCTCCCGCACGGGTGTTCTGGATGTGCCGTACCGCTCGGTGAGCTTGGCCTCCGTGAGCGGCTCGTCAGGAGCAAAGACACCGGCGAGAACATCTTCGCGAAGCCGCTGATGGATGGGACTGGCCACTTTTCCTCTTTTCCGTTGCTTGTCGGGACTGCAGCGTTGCCTTCTAGGCGATTGACCCTGCCCGGCGTCCGAAGACTGCACCTGCTGCAAGCCCGGAGCCACCGGGGTAGTTTCCGCTGAACAGGCCACCCAAGGCTTCACCGCAGGCGTAGAGCCCTTCAATCGGCCCCCCGTTCTCGCTCAGGACGCGGCCCCAGGTATCGGTCTTCAGGCCTCCGAAAGTGAAGGTGATGCCGCAGGTAACCGGGAAGGCGTAGAACGGGCCGGAGGCTATGCCGCGGGCCCAGTTGCTCTTCGGGGGCTGGGTGTCAGCGCGGCGTCCGTCTTTGACGTTGGGGTCGAACGGCGCACTCTCAATGATCGAATCATTGAAGTTCTGGACCGTCTCCTCCAGGCCCTCCGGGCTGATGCCGGCTTTCCGGGCCAGCTCGGCGAGAGTCGACGCGGTGACCACCGAAACGCCCGGCATGTCGTATTCCTCCGCCCGCAACATGGGACGGGAAGAGGCATCAAAGATCTGGAACGCGCTCGACCCAGGCTGGGCAAGGATGTCGCGACCGTACTTCGCGTAAGTGTAGTTGCGGTAGTCGGCTCCCTCGTCCACAAACCGCTTGCCCTCACTGTTCACCACGATGCCCAGCGGGTAACCGCCGCGGGTGAGCTGGTTGGTGAGTTCAAGGTTGCTCTCGTTCTCCGGGTGCCAGGCGTCCCAGGCCACGCTGTGGCAGGTGGACCAATCGCCTCCCCTGGCCGCCCCGGCATCGAGGCCGGCGAGGATCATCTCCCCCGTGTTGCCAGGCGTGCCGCGTACTTTCGCGTTCTGCCACCCCTCGCCCAGGTGCCGGCGCCGCAGCTCAGGCGAGGCTTCGAAACCTCCGGAAGCGATGATGACCGATTCAGCCCGGAGCTCGCCTTCTTCGGATGAGGTGCGGTAACGGACCCCGCACACGCGGCCGTCCTCCTGGATGAGTCCGGTGGCTGCGCAACCATAGATGACCTCCACGCCCATGCGTTCCGCCGCGGCCCGGTGGTCGGCTATGAGTCCTTTGCCGCCGCCCACGTTGCCCACGTGCAGTCCGCCCCAGAACAGATACCCTCCATCCTGGGTCCGGTACGCCTGGCGCTCATACATGAGGCGATATTTGAGTCCCATGCCCTGAAGCCAGCGCAAAGTCGGGTTGCTTTCGCTGACCAAGACCGCGGACAACTCGGGGTCGTTGCGCCCTTCAGAGACTTTGGACAGATCCGCAAGGTATTCGTCAGCGGTGTAGGCGGGGACTTCGCTGACGGCGTGCCGCTCATCAGGTTCCACAAATTCGGTGAGTTCCTCGAGCCCATCATGGGAGATGCGGGTGGCGCCGGCGGTGAAGAAGCTGTTGCCGCCCAATGCGGCTTCCTGGGCCTTTTCCAGCAGGACGACTTTGCGTCCGCGCTCGGCGGCTGCAAGTGCTGCCGCAAATCCGGCGTTGCCGCCGCCAACCACCAAAACGTCGCTTCTGATCATCATCCATCTCCTCAGCTCCATCGCTGTACACGATTGTATACATACGTATGCCGACCTGTGTAATAGGGAATGACGATAGGACCTCAAGGCGTGCAGGGTCAGTAGAGGTCCGGGACTTGGAGACTACCCCAGAGATGGCTGATTTCCCGCCCGTCGATGTATATCTGGATCCGGATGTTCTTTGCCTCATCCATGTGTGCGCTAGCGATTCGGCCGGCTTCCTCGGCGTTCCGCGCGCGGATGGCGACCAGCAGCTCCTCATGCTCCTTCAGCACATGGTCCCACCGCTTCCTGGTGGAAAGCGTGGTGCCGGGGTAGCGGATGAAATGCACCAGGATCCGGTCCAACAGGTCAAGGTGAGCTGCACTGTGGCTTGCCGCCCAGATGCGTTCATGGAACGTGCGGTTCGCTGCGGCCAGTTCGGCTGGAGTGGCAAAGATCGGGCTGCTCATGGCGGCCCGCGGACAGTGGGAGGACCAGCAGGCCATACCCCGGGAGTGGACCTGGGAAAGCCTGGCCACCCACGTCAGGCGCGAAGACATGGCGCCCGCTACCGGTTTTGGTGACTGCGACTACGGCTACCTTTGGTGGCTGCCCCGGGAAAAGGGCCCGGAGTGGGAGGGTGCGTTCCTGGCAGCGGGCAACTACGGCCAGTTCCTGCTGGTCCTGCCGGCAGCCGGCAGCGTCATCGCTCACCGAGCACTCGTTGACCGGCCCTTGGCCCGGTAAGCAACAGGGGAAGAACGTTGCACGACGCCGGCCCCTCCTTTGTCAGGAGGGCTGGCCCTTGGCGATGGACCGGAACACCTTCGTTGCCTGCTGTGCAGGGGGGCTGAGACGTCGGTTTGCAAGATGGGCAAGGAGGATCCGCCGCTTTGGGGAACCGGCGAGCGGGACCGCGACGACATCGGGGCGCAGAGCGGTCAGTGCCAGCCTGGGTGCCAGGGCAATACCAATGCCTGCTGCCACCATGCCCTGCGTCTCCTGGTAATCGTTGGCTGCAAAGGCTATCTGCGGCTCGAACCCTGCGTCACGGCACACACGGCGAAGGACGTCAGCCACTGGGTGTTCGTCGCGCACAACCCATTCCTGGTCACTCAGCGTGTCGATGCGGACTGACCGGTGACCCGCAATGGGATGCGCTCTGGGTACGAGCAGCACGGTTGGATCGCTCATCAGCTTGACCAGGGTCAAATCAGGATCGTCGATTTGCTGCCAGGGATAGTCCCAGAGCAGCGTGAGCTCAATTTCCCGCCGCCGCAACCGTTCCAGCAGGCCGTCCCGACGGGCGCTGACAACGGTGACTGCCACTTCGGGGTGGCGGGCGCGGAACGCAAGCACAACGTCCGGCATTAAGGAGGCTCCGCCGGTGGGGAAGGTACCGAGGCGCAACTGACCCCGCCGAAGGCCCGCGAACTCCCCCATCTCAGCATGGGCAGCTTCAACGGTCCTATCTATGTCGTCGGCGTAGTGCAGGAGGGCGTGTCCCGCCTCCGTCAGGACCACGCCCCGCGGATGCCGCTCGATAAGGACAACGCCCATCTCCTGCTCGAGTTTGGCTATCTGCTGCGAGACGGCGGACGTCGTGAAGGACAGGGCTGCAGCAGCGGAGGTCAACGAACCGGAACGGCCCACCTCCCGAAGCACATGAAGCCGATGGAGATCAAGGATTGCCATGCCTCGAGTTTAGCAAAAGTAGATAGTCGTCGATTTTCTTGTGATTGTGCTGAAGCCAACGATGACGGATCGTAGAAGCACAAGGTGCTGTGAACTAGAGCACCTGCGATTTACGAGGGAGAAATACCGTGGTACTGCGAGGACATTGGTACCGGGGCGGCACGAGCAAATGCTGGCTCTTTGACGCCAAGGACGTGACCCTCCATGCACCCACCCGCGAAGACATTCCGGCCCTGCTGTCAGCCGCCTTCGGCGCGGCAGATGCGCGACAGCTGGACGGAGTGGGCGGCGGAACGTCCACCACGTCAAAGGCCGCAGTCATCTGGGCAACCCCTGATGCCGACGCAGATCTTGACTATCTCTTCGCGCAGGTCGGGATCGGTGACCCAACGGTTGAGCTGGGGTCAAACTGCGGCAACTGCGCAACGGCAATTGCACTGTTCGCGGTGCAGGCAGGCGTGATCGCCGCCCAGGACGGCATGACGAAGGTCCGCATGCGCCACGTCACCTCCGGAGCAGTACTTACCGGAACGGTACCCACTCCCGGGGGCCGCATTCCCAAGTCGGGTTTGGCCAGGGTTCCGGGCAGCAGTGCAGCGGGTGTTCCCGTTAATCTCTCCTTCCACGGTCCTTGGGGAAAGAGCACGGGGGCGCTCCTGCCTACCGGCAACACAGTGGACCAGCTCGAGGTGAACGGAAGGACGCTCAGCGCAACGCTGGTGGACGCCGGCGCCCCTGCCGTGTTCCTTTCTGCCGACGAGGCCGGCGTCGGACTTTCCTCGATGATCGACGACCTCGCCGGGCACCTGCCCGACCTCATTGCGGCACGGGCATCGGCCGGCCTCATGATGGGGTTGCGGAAGCCTGAGGATCCGCCGCAGAATGCTGTGCCTAAAGTTGGCGTTGTGGCACCGGCCGGCGACTACATCGCCGCGGACGGAACAACAATCAGCGCGGACAGCCACGACGTACGGGTGCGGATGCTGTCGATGCTCGCGCCCCACCCCGCAATCGGCCTGACGTCAGCCGTGGCAGTTGCCCTTGCGGCCTCGCTGCAGTCATCGGTGGTAGCCAGCGCTGCAGGCCAGTCACCCTCCACCAGCGCGGGAAGTCCGCGCGTGCTGCGGATAGGGACGCCTGCCGGCGTGATCACCGCCGACATCATCTCCGATAACACCGGCACCGTCAGCGAAGTGGCACTCCACCGGGCGGCCCGGCACATCGCCACTGCAGATATCGACGTGGCCCCCGCCACTGAGCTGTCCGCCTAATCCCATTTTCTTTGCCCCATCATTAATGGGGCCGCACCAAGCAGGAAGTTGTTCAATGAAGATCAAATCCATCCTCGGACACCTTTATGTCCAGGTACTTGTCGGGGTTGCCGTGGGCGTTGTTGTGGGCGCACTGTGGCCGGACCTCGGTGCGTCCCTCAAGCCCATCGGCGACGGCTTCGTCAAACTCGTGAAGTTCATGATCGCGCCCATCGTGTTCTGCACCATCGTCGGTGGGATCACATCCCTGCGGGACACCAGGAAGGTGGGCCCGACTCTGGCGCGCTCGTTGGGCCTCTTCTACGCGCTGACGGCACTCGCCCTGGCCCTGGGCCTGGCCGCTGTGATGCTGTTCCAGCCGGGAGCGGGCATGCACATCGACCCCACCCACCTTGACTCCTCGGTGGCCGAGAAGTACACCACCCAACTGCCCAGCAGTAATCCGGTGGACTTCATCCTGAGCATCATTCCCACCACGTTCGTCGGCGCTTTCGCCGACGGTGAAGTCCTGCCCGTGCTTGTCATTGCGTTGCTGTGCGGCTTCGCCTTCAGCAAGCTCGGCGCGCCGGGCCAGCTGGCACTGAACGTGGTCAACAGCTTCAACAAGCTGCTCTTCATCATGTTTGGTTACATCATGAAGGTCGCTCCCCTGGGCGCCTTCGGTGCCATGGCTTTCACGGTTGGCAAGTATGGGACCCACTCCATCGGAAACCTCGGCATGCTGATCCTTGCCTTCTACGCCGCCTGCATCGTCTTCGTGGTGGTTGGCCTCGGTGTTCTGGCAAAGGTGACGGGTTTCAGCCTGTGGCAGATCCTGCGCTACTTCAAGGACGAATTCCTGATCGTCCTCGCCACGTCATCCAGTGAACCCGTCCTGCCGCGCCTGCTGTCCAAGCTCGAACGGATCGGATGCGACCGCAGTGTCGTAGGCCTTGTGGTCCCTACTGGCTACTCCTTCAACCTCACCGGCACGGCCATCTACCTCACGCTCGCGTCCATGTTCATCGCCCAGGCCTGCGACATCCACCTCAGCTGGGGCCAGATCCTGCTGATGCTCGGCATGATGCTGCTCACTTCCAAGGGCGCGGCGGGCGTCACCGGAAGCGGCTTCGTGGCCTTGGTGGCGACACTGACGGTAATGCCCACCCTCCCGGTCGCCGGCGTGGCCCTCATCGTTGGCATCGACCGTTTCATGAGCGAGGCACGGGCCCTCACCAGCACGGTCTGCAATATCGTCTCCTGCGTTGCAATTGCCAAGTGGCAGGGTGAGCTGGACATGGTCAAGCTCCGCTCCGAACTCCAGGCCGGCTTCGTGCCGACCGAGGCAGAAAAGGTACAGCTCACCGAGCCGGCCATGGCGCACTAGGCCCCGGCGCAAGGAGCACAAACGGAAGGGCTCACGGGCAGTGGATATAGACGGCAAAGGCAACGGATTCCTCCGCAGCCGCTCCCCTGCAATACCCGTCCACAACTGGTCCACGTTGTCCCGTTCGGACGAAGTCGAAGTACGCCGCAACGGCCGTTTCATCGCTGCCGGCCGGATCGATATGCTCGCCCTTGACGGCAGCATGGTCTGGATCCTCAAAGAGCAGGGAAACGACCGCGCACTCTTCCTGCGCAGTGACGGCATCAACCTTTACAGGCGCGCAGGAAAGGGAACACGACCGCTGAGCCCAAGCCCTGGCCAAGCGAAAACCTGATCACAGCACCCGCATGGATCATGAGTTTGGCGGCCCTCAGCGGGGCGCTGCACCTCCGCAGAACGCCGCAGCAGCTCCACGCCCCTGGCCTGGAACTAATCGGACAAGGTCACCAAGCCAATGCACAAGGAAACCGAAATGACTGAACTGCAGGCAAGCCAGGATATCGACGAAGACTGCGACGCGGGCAACTGCTTCTACTGCTGCGGCCCCGAAACAGACTGAGAACGACCGCGGAGCAGATCGAGGACGTCGTAGGAGCGACGGTGGAGTTCACGCCAGTCTGACTCGGAGCCTGCCGGAAGGGTGGTGCAGCGTTCAGCTGTCACGGTGCCGCTGTTGGCCGGTTCCGGCGCCGCTCCCTCAGGGGGCGATGATGATGTCCGCGGCCCCTGCGGCGCAGAGAACCGGAGTACTTCGCAGAGCCCAGGCCGTCAGCGCCGTTGGTTTTCGCTGGTGTCGGATTCGCTGATGCCGGATCCTGAGTCATTGCCCACGGGTTGTTCGCGGCGGCATGTCAGTTCTCCTTGGCGGCCGTAGTTTCTGGCGTGGAGCGCTGGGCGTGCCGGGCAGCGATGATGTCGATGCCAAAGGCGTAACCGCTCACTCCTGCCCCGGCGATAACGGCGGCGGCCACGGGCGAGACGAAGGAGTGATGGCGGAAGCTTTCGCGGGTGTGCGGGTTGCTGATGTGGACCTCGACGACGTCCAACTCGGATGCCTTGATGGCGTCGTGCAGCGCGACGGAGGTGTGTGTCAGGCCGGCGGGGTTGATAACGCAGCCAACGTTGTCGGTGCGGCCACGGTGCAGGGCGTCGATGAGGTCACCCTCGTGGTTGCTTTGCAGGAAGTCGACTTCGAATCCGTGGATGGCGGCGCGAGCGCGGACCAGGTTTTCCACATCGGCGATCGAGTCGCTGCCGTAGATCTCCGGTTCGCGGGTGCCGAGCATGTTCAGGTTGGGTCCGTTCAGGACCAGGACACGGTTGGTCATGGGGGGCTGCTTTCTTGCTCGAGGCCTAAAGGGTTTGGTGTTTCATGAAGGTTCCAGGGCCTGTGCGACGAGCGTGCGGGCGGCGGAGATGCTGCTGCGGGCCGCGGCGGTGGAATCGAGCGCACGGAATTCCGGATAGTTGACTTCCACGCACCACGGCCCGGTGAAGCCTGCGGTGCGGACGGCACGGACGAAGCCTGCGCCGTCGAGGTCACCGTCGCCGGGCAACCGGCGGGTTGAGCGTGCATTGGCCAGGAAATCTTCGTGGACGCGGTATCCGCCGTTGAGCTGGACAGCCGTGATCGGCCCCATCTCCCCTTTGGCGATCCCGTCAGTGCTGCAGTCTGTGTTGAAGGCATGCCACGTGTCAGCCAGCGCTCCCCCGGTGCCCGCAATAGCCTGGATTTCGCGGACCAGGCCGTAGTCCCGGATCTTTGACCACGCGAAGGCCTCGACGGCGGGCGCGTAGCCGGTACCGGCCACGAACGCGGCTAGTTCGGCGAGTCCGCGGCCGGCAAGCTGCGGATCCGCTGCCGGTCCGGCGCCGAACTCCCCGACACTCACGTGATGTCCGCCGACAGTGTTGGTGGCCAGATGCCCCGCCACTTCACCGACAAGGTCAGCGGCTTTGGCGACGGCGGGGTTGCCGGGTCCGTCGCACCAGCCCCCCATGAACTCGATTTCGACGACGTCCAGCCCGGTTCCGCGCAGAACTCCGGACATGTGGGCCAGCACCGCCGAGGGGTCGTCCGTGCCGAGTTCGTTCCAGTCCGGGTCGGAGAGTTCGTTCAGGTGCAGGCCGATGCCGGCGTAGCCGGCATCGGCTGCTGCCTGAACCCGGTCGGTGAACGTATGCCGGGGCGGTTGCCCGAAGCCGCTCCCGGACAGGGTGAAGAAGCTCGCTACGAAGCAGTCGGCGTCGGGTCCGTTCTGGCGCGTTGTCACTGCTCAGCCGACCTGCGCGGGCGTGGGCAAGTAGGGCGGGGTGGCGTATTCCTTGAAGCTGGGCGGGGTGGCCAGACCCCACGCTGTGCTGCGCCCGCCGGTTTCGGTGTCCCAGGTGACCGGTTCCCAGTCCGGAGAGTAGATGTGGATGCCTCCGGAAAACACCTCGATCCGGTTGCCGCCGGGTTCGATGACGTAGAGGAAGAACCCTTGGGTGCGGGAGTGCTTGGCGGGGCCGAAATCGATCGGCACTCCGTTCTCCATGAAGATGTCGGCTGCCTTGAGCACGTCTTCGCGGCTTTCGACGGCGTAGGCCAGGTGGTGCAGCCGGCCTAACGTGGGGTAGGGCTCCCGGGTCAGGGCAAGGTCGTGCGCCTTGGTCATGACCGAGAGCCAGGCCCCGATTTCCTGCTCTGTACCGGCCGGGACCAGACGCTCCCGCAATTTGAAGCCGAGGGCTTCCTGCGCGAAGGCGCTGGCCTGGCCGACGTCCGGCACCAGCAGGTTGATGTGGTCCAGGTGGGCAGCTGCCACGCCGCGGGGATCGTATTTTTGGGGCTGGTTGGGCAAGTAAGGCTTCTGTCCCACGGCGGCGAGGAACTTTTCCGTTTCGAAGTAGATCTCCTGAAGGTGCCCGCCGGGACCGCGGTACTGGTAGGCGGCGCCGTGCCCGACGTCCCCGTCAATCCACTGGCCTTCGATACCCTTGGCCTCGAGGGCGGCCACCCTGCGGCGCAGTGCCTGAGGGCTGGTGCAGCGCCACGCCACGTGTCCGGGCCCGGGTTGCGCCGCGGCGGTCACCTTCAGCGATGTGAGCACATCGTCGTTCCACGCCCGCAGGTAGACGGAGTCAGCCGTCTCCTCCACGGTGTAGAGCCCGTAGACCCTGGTGAAGAAATCGGCCGTGGCTTGGAGGTCCGGGCTGAGGATTTCCACGTGCCCCAGTTGGGCGACGTCGTAGACCGGTTCTTTGTATGTGTCCTCTCCGGGGTCAGTGAGCCGTTCGGCGTGGTGCGAGATGTCAACCATGGTGCTCCTTTGCACGCGGCGGCCCGGCGGGGCCGCCCGGTGTTTCTGTGGATGGATCAGCTGCGGGTGTCAGCGTGGCGCGGCAGTTGCGCCCAGACCGGCCTCGTTTTTCTGCTCAAGCTCCGCGATTCCGTCCAGGATCGCCGGGGCATGGTTGGCCACGGACAGCCCGCCAAAAAGGTAGGCGAGATCGAGGGTGGCCTGGAGTTCGTCCCAGCTGGCGCCGGCCCGGCGGGCTGCCAGGCCATGGAGCTTGGCCGCGTCGCGCAGGTTGACGGCCAGGACCGCGAAGAGGATCAGCTGGACTGTCTTTTGGTCGAGCTTGTCCGTGTAGCAGATCAGGTTCCGGACCTGCTCCTCGGCGAGCAGCAGCTCGGGGTTGGTGTCCCGGAGCCGGTCGAAACGGGCCTGGATGCGCGGGGGTACGAAGCCCATCAGTTCGCGGTAGGTGTCCAGGAATTCATCGATCTGCCGGTTCTGGCCTTCGGTAGCGGTCATGGCCGTCTCTCTCTTTTCCGTCGTGTGTGTCTGGGTCGTGCCGTGGCGCCGGTTCAGGCGCCGGTGACCGTCAGTGTTCCCAGCGTGGTGAACTCTGCGGTGATCTGTTCACCCGGGCGGACAAAGACGGCGTCGGTCAGTCCTCCGGTCAGCACGATGGCTCCGGCCTCGATGCTTTCTCCGCGCTCCGCGAGGGCGTTGGCCGCCAGGGCCAGGGCTTCTCCGGGGTGTCCTTGGACGGCGGCCCCGGTGGCGGTGGCCACCACGGTGCCGTTGACGGACAGGACCACGGCTTCGAGGGCGAGGTCAAGGCCGGCGGGCTGGGTGCCGTCTGCTCCGATGAAGAGCCGTGAGGATGAGGCGTTGTCCGCCACCACGTCCGGGAGCGTGAATTTGAAGTCGGTGTAGCGGCTGTCGATGACCTCAAAGCCGGCGTGGACGCTTTGAACGGCGGCCATGGCAGTTGCGGCCGTCACGCCGGGTCCGGCGAGGCGTTCCTTCATCACGAAAACGATTTCCGGTTCGATCTTTGGGTGGATGAGTTCGTCCATCGGGATGGGAACCCCGGCTTCCAGGACCATCTTGTCGGTGATCACGGCGGTGAGGGGTGAATCGATGCCCATCTGCTGTTGCTTCGCCCTGGCCGTCAGGCCGAGCTTGACGCCGATGACGCGCTCTCCGCCCGCTACCTTGAGGTCGATCAGCCTACGCTGGACGCGGTACGCGGCGTCGAGATCAAGCTCGGGGTATTCGTCGGTGATCTTTCCGCCGTCGCTCCGGTCCAGTTCCCGTTTGTACAGCACGTCCGCGACACGCTCTTCGGTCCAGGCCCTGCCCTCTGCGGACGGTGAGGTGGGTTCGTTGCTCATGCGGGGACTCTTTCGTTGTGTTCGGCTGCCTGGCGCTGCAGACCCGCCAGTTCGATGGCGACGTCGATGATCATGTCCTCCTGCCCGCCGACGTAGCCGGCTTCGCCGACCCGGCGGAGGATCTGGTAGGCGGGAACTCCATAACGGGCTGCTGCCCGTTCCGCGTGCAACAGGAAGGAGTTGTACACACCGTAGCGCCCCTGGACGATCGAGGAGCGGTCCATCACCGGCATGCGCGTCACGATCGGGGCCAGGACTTCTTCGGCGGCGGCGAGGGCCGCTTCGACGTCAACGCCGGTGGGGATGCCCATGGCGTCCAGGACAGTGACCAGAACTTCGGTTGGGGTGTTGCCGGCACCGGCGCCGAGGGCACGGAGCGTTCCGTCGATGCTGCGCGCCCCGGAACGGTAGGCTTCCACCGAGTTCGCTATACCCATGGACAGGTTCTGGTGTCCGTGGAAGCCCACCATGGCGTCGTCGCCCAGTTCCTGGACCAGTGCATCGACCCTGGTCCGGACGCCGTCGGGAAGCAGCGCCCCCGCGGAGTCCACGACATACACACACTGGCAGCCGGCGTCGGCCATGATCCGGGCCTGCTTGGCCAGCTGGGCGGGCTCTGTGCGGTGGGACAGCATGAGGAACCCGGCTGTTTCCATGCCCAGGTCCCGGGCAGCCCGGAAATGCTGGACGCTGACATCGGCCTCCGTCGAGTGGGTGGCGACCCGTGCCATGCCTGCCCCGGCGGCGCGGGCTTCACGGAGATCGTTGACGGTACCGAGTCCGGGAAGCAGCAGGACGGCGATCTTCGCATCGGTGACGGCTTCGGCGGCTGCGGCTACCAGTTCGATGTCCCGGACCGCGGAGAAGCCGTAATTGAAGGAGGACCCGGCGAGCCCGTCACCGTGGGTGACTTCAATGATGGGTACCCCGGCATTGTCCAGTGCCTTTGAGATGTCGGTGACCTGTTGGACGGTGAAGCTGTGGCTGACGGCGTGGCTGCCGTCGCGCAGGGTGGTGTCGATAATACGGACGGGCGGGTTGCCGGTGCCGGGAAGGTTGTTGGACGTCATTTCGCAGCCACCTGTACTTTCTGGTTCGTGGCGACTTTCTGGTTCGTGGCGGCCGGTTTCGCGAGAGCCCAGGCCAGTGCAAGTTGTTCGCCGGCACGCGCTGCGGCGGCGGTCATGATGTCGAGGTTGCCCGCCCATGGCGGGAGATAGTCGCCGTTGCCGGTGACTTCGAGGAAGACGGCAACCCGTCCGTTGCCATCCCAGTCCGGGCGCGGGTCATCGAACTGGGGCTCGGATTTGAGCCGGTAGCCCGGGACGTACTGCTGTACTTCGGCGACCATCCGGTGGATGGATTCGGTGATGGCTTCGTGGTCCGCGTCAGGTCTGATGGCGGCAAAGACGGTGTCACGCATGACCATCGGCGGCTCCACGGGGTTCAGGATGATGATGGCCTTGCCCCTTGCGGCGCCGCCCACCGACTGGAGGGCGTGCGAAGTGGTTTCGGTGAATTCGTCGATGTTCGCCCGGGTTCCGGGACCGGCGGAGCGGGAGGAGATGGAGGCGACGATTTCGGCGTATGGCACCGGTGTGACCCTGGAGACGGCAGCAACGATGGGAATGGTGGCCTGGCCGCCGCAGGTGATCATGTTGACGTTCGGGGTGGTACCGCCGTCGGCATCCAAGTGCTCATCGAGGTTTACTGCCGGGCATACGAAGGGGCCAACGGCGGCGGGCGTGAGGTCGACGGCGGCGATTCCGGCTTCCCGGTACCGCGGGGCGTTCGCTCCGTGGGCCTTGGCGCTGGTCGCTTCGAAGACGACGTCGGGCAGGATGTCCTGGTCGAGGAGCCAGTCGACTCCCCCGGCGCTGGCTTCGACGCCGAGCTCGCGTGCCCTGCGCAGCCCGTCCGACGCGGGATCGACGCCGATCATGTAGCGGACGTCGAGGGTGTCGCTGCGCTGGAGCTTGACGAGCAAGTCGGTGCCGATGTTTCCCGGGCCGACAATGGCCGCGATGGGACGTGGACGGTGGTCCATGGGGTTACTCCTGTGGCTTGTTGGTGGTGTCGGTGGCGAAGTTCGCGGTGACGGTGCCCAGACCGCCGGCGAAGGTGGCCGAGATCGTGTCTCCGGGCGCGGCCGCGACGGCGCCCGTCATGGAGCCGGGAAGAACAACGGAGCCGGCCTCGAGGGTTACGCCGAGGGGGCCCAGGGTATTTGCGAGCCAGGCGAGTGCGTTCAGCGGTGAGCCGAGCACCGCACCGCCCGCGCCGGTGGCAACGAGCTCACCGTTCCGGGACATGTTCACCCCCGTGGTCCGCAGGTCCAGGTCGGTTGGCCGCACCGGCCGTGAACCGAGGACGACGCCCCCGGAGGATGCGTTGTCCGCGATGGTGTCCGCGAGCTTGATCTTCCAGTCGGTGATCCGCGAATCGATGATTTCCAGTGCGCCCACAACGTAGTCGATGGCACTGAGGGCTTCGGCAGTGGTGACGCCGGGGCCGGTCAGGGGCTTCCCCAGCACGAACGCGAACTCCGGCTCGACCCGGGGGTTGATGAACCGGCCTGCCCGGATGGGATCCGTGTCCGCGAAGAACATGTCGTCCATCAGGTGCCCGAAATCGGGCTGGTCCACGCCAAGCTGCACTTGCATGGCCCGGGAGGTGAGGCCGACTTTATGGCCCTTGACGGTACGGCCTTCGGCCTTCCAGGCATGGACCTGTGCCAACTGGATGCCGTAGGCACCTTCAACCCCCAGGTCGGGAGCGGTGTCGGTGAGGGGGGCAATGGTCTGACGGGTGCGGTGGGCCTCAAGGAGTGCCTGCGCGGCGTCGTTGTCGCGGGTGCTGCTGGTCATGCCTTCTCCGTCGGTCGTGGTGCTGCGGCCTGGTCGGCCGGTGAATGGAACGAACACTTGGAATACTGCCGGTTGCTGCCCCATACTCCAACCATGTGTCCCACTGAACGAAACGTCCCCGAGTCCATGATCGGAAGGGTCTCGCTGGTGCTGGGTGCCTTCGGCCCCGACGACGAAGACCTGGGAATCTCCGAGATCGCCCGGCGGACGGGCCTGGCGAAAGCAACGGTTTCGCGGATCGCACGGGAACTTATCGAGTATGAGTTTCTTGAGCGTCGCGGCACGTCGGTCCGGCTGGGCCTGCGGATCTTCGAACTCGGATCTGTCACCCGCCGCCCCAAGGACCTCCGCCGTTTGGCGTTGGCGACGATGGCTGACCTGCGCCAGGCGACTGGCCACACCGTGCACCTGGCAGTGCGGGAAGGCCGGGAAGTGGTCTACATCGAGATCCTCCGGGGCCGCGACGGCGTTCAGCTGCCCTCGCGGGTGGGCGGGCGCATGCCGGCGCACGCCACGGGTGTCGGCAAGGCCCTTTTGGCCCATGCGGACCCCGCGGCCGTGGAGGTGATCCTTGGTGGTCAGCTGGAGCAGATGGGCCCGCGCACGTTCACCTCCGCCAAGGACCTGCGGGTGGAACTGGAGTCGGTGCGCACCCACGGTGTGGCCTATGAACAGGAGGAGTCGGCCCCGGGTGTGTGCTGCGCGGCCAGCGCCATCCTGCGCGAGAATGGTGAGCCGTTGGCCGCCATCAGCGTCTCCGGGCCGCTCGGCGTCGTTCAGCTGGAAAGGGTGGCGCCCGCTGTTCAGGCGGCCACCATGGGCCTCAACCGCCTGATTCGAAACAACACGATGCTGAAGGGAATCTGAGGTCTCCGGCTCCGTCGGAAAAGAGCTGCGGCCCCGCCCCGAACGTGAAGTCCGGGGCGGGGCCGCAAATATTCAGGTGACTCTCACGGGTTAGGCGCCGACCTTGATCCGCTCCGCTCGGGCGGCCTTCAGGTCCACCCTGCGGGGGTCCTTCTTCCCAAGGTCTTCCAGCGGGACATTGAAGGTTTCGCGGCTAAGGAGGACGGCGACGGCGGCAATGGAGGAAGCCACGGCGACGAAGATCGCGATCGGCAGCCAGCCCATTTCGCCCTTGCCCACGACCGCTGCGGCAATCGATGGCGCGAAGCCGGTCAGCACCACGCCCAGCTGGGTGGAGACCGCCACGCCCGAATAGCGCACCCTGGCGGCGAACTGCTCCGGGTAGAAGGAGGGCCAGATGGCGTTGTAGCAGCTGTAGAACAGGGAGGTGATGGTGAACTGGCCCAGGAAGATCAGCCATCCGTTGCCGGACGTCAGTGTGCTGAGCCAGAAGAAGGAGCTGATGGTGCATCCGACCGCAGCGGTTATCAGAACAGGCTTGCGGCCGATCCGGTCTGACAGCATGGCGGCGAGCGGCTGGACGATGAGGGCACCGAGGTTCGCGCCGATGACCACCCACAGCATGGTGCTGGAGGAAACCACGTTGGCGTGCCCGTATTCCGGCTTGGACGCGTAGGCCACGCCGAAGGTTGCGGTGACGGAGCTGACCACGCCGAGGCTGGTGCAGCCGATGACACGGATGATGTCGCGCCACTGGTCGCGGAACAGTGCCTTGATGGGCAGCCCCTCAACCTTGTGACTTTCTTCGAGGTCGGTGAAGATCGGCGCGTCATCGAGCGTGCGGCGGACAATGAACGCGATGACTACCAGGATGGCGCTGAGCAGGAAGGGTACCCGCCAGCCCCAGCTGTACAGCTGTTCGGGCGGGAGGGCCGCGAAGGGAAGGAACACGAGGTTGGCCAGGATCAGGCCTGCCTGTGTGCCGTTGAGGGTCCAGCTGGCGAAGAATGCCCGCCGGCCCATCGGCGCGTGTTCGATGGTCAGCGAGCTGGCACCGCTCTGCTCGCCCGCCGCGGACAAACCCTGGCAAAGCCGCAGGAAGACCAGCAGCCCGGGGGCCCACAGACCAATGGAGTTGTAGTCCGGCAGGACGCCGATGAGGAAAGTGGAAATCCCCATCAGGAGGAGGCAGAACACCATGACTTTCTGGCGTCCCAACTTGTCACCGTAGTGACCGAGGAAGAAGGCACCGACGGGTCGCGCCACGTAGGCCACGCCGAAGGTGGCCAGCGCGAGCAGTGTTCCGGTGGCCGGGTCGGCGGCGGTGAAGAAGACCTTGTTCAGCACCAGGGTCGCCATGACGCCGTAGATGAAAAAGTCGTAGTACTCCACCATCGAGCCCAGGAAGGACGCGAGGGCTGCTTTGACGGGGGTTGGGGCGTGGCCGGGCGACGGCGCCTGGCCTTTTACCGAGATGGTCATTTCGGGGCTCATTTCTCTAGATCGGAACTGCGTTGTTCTGCGTCAATTAGCGAAAGAAAAATGCGGCGCATGCGCTGCGGGTCCGGTTCGCGGCCGGTGAAGAGCCTGAAGGCCTCGGCACCCTGGTGGACGCACATGCGTCCCCCGTCCAGCGTCCTGCACCCCATGGCATCAGCTTTGGCGAGCAGCTCGGTGCGCAGCGGCCGGTACACGACGTCGCTCACCCACTGGCTGGGGCTGAGCAGGCCGACATCAAAGGAGGTTCCCGGGTGGGCGGCCATGCCCAGAGGCGTGGCATTGACGACGCCGTCAGCAGAATGGATGGCTTGCCGTAGCTGGCCGCCGTCTGCCACGCGGACCACGTCCCGGTCCGCAGCTGCGTTAAGCGTGACCGCCAGGAGATGGGCCCGCTCCGGGAACAGATCACTGATTGTCAGGCGCTCCACACCGGAGCGGACAAGCGCCAAGGCCACGGCCGCACCGGCGCCGCCGACGCCGAGCTGCACCACATGCTCGCGCGGAGCGTCCCCCAGGCCTTCTGCCAGGCCCCGCTGGAATCCCAGATGATCCGTATTGTGGCCGGTCATCCGGCCGTCGCCCTCAAAGACCACGGTGTTCACCGAGCGCAGGATCCGGGCGTCATCGGAGACCTCATCCAGCAACCCGAGGACGGCCTGCTTGTACGGATGCGTGATGTTCAGCCCGTTGAAGCCCAAGAGCCGGGCGTGGTGGAGCAAGCTCTTCAAATCCGCGGCTCCCAGTCCCAGGCTGGGAAAGTCAATCGCGCGGTAGACCAGGCGTATCCCATGAAACTCAGCCTCCCGCTCATGCATCGGCGGGCTCAGCGAAGGCAGGACTCCGTCACCGATGAGCCCGACCAGATAGGCCGGCCGGCGCAGGTCCGCTATCGACGGGCTGTCCAAGGCGGCTGGCTCCTCCGCCGGATTTTCGCGGACCAGCCGTTCAGACCGCAACGTCAACCCGGGTTTCGCGGGGTCCGGTTTTGGTCAGCGTCCGCTGGGGGTTCCCTCTTCGCATCGTTGCGACTCCTTCCATTTGCCGTTGCGCGCATGCTCGGCAACGGCCTAGGAGATAGTGGCAGGGTTCACACTGCAGAAGGAACGCACTGTTCCAGTGAGCGGTACGTAATTGCGAGACTTGCTAAGCCGGGAGCCAGCAAAAAGAGGCTTTAGCTGACCCGCCAGCCGGGCAGCAGCCACCACGGAATCACGAAAAAGCACATAAAAGCCGGACACCGCTATGACGGCCGTTCCAAGAACTGCCCCGACAGGGACGGAATCCTGACCCGGCGGCACTCCTGAGCTCCAGCATGGGTTCCTGCCCGTCGAAGTCCCTGCAGCAGAAGGCGCCGCCGAGGCCCTCGAGGCCTGTCGCTCCACCGCAGCCGGCCCTGTCCCTGGCGTCATCCTCTGCATGGACGCCTTCGGCCTGCGTCCCCGAATCCAGGACCCGGCCCAGCGCATTGCCGACTGGCCTTGCGCGCACGCAGGTGCACACTCCAAGCAGCAACCACCGGGGAATACACCGCAAACTACTGCTCCCCTGTCTACCTCGCAGGCAGAAGCCAGATGGCGTACCTGGACGCAAACCGCGAACTACCGCGGGCCATGGCCGAGACAATGCTCCGCATCCTCGTGAAGGAAGTCGAGGCACGCGGCATCACCGCCCTTCTGACCACACGCCTCGGGCTCGGAGTCCACGGCACGGTGCCCCGAATGGGAAGACTCCGAGGCCGGACTCGCGAGACTTGCTTTCGAACGTGCCACCCTTGACCGGACGGGCCATAAGGCCTATCTGGCAGCTACGTCGTGATCATTCCCCCGTAAATCAATCCGAAACCCTCAAAGTCAAGGCCTTAAGGCGAAAGCAGCTTTACATCCAACTCGCGCTCGACGCCGAGGCGCACGAACGGTTCAGGGCGCTGTTCGGGAGCGGTAGAAGCGCGCGTGCCAGCGCATTGACGAACCTTGCCTTCACCCTGAACCAGCCCGATCATGAATACGCCGAGATCCATGGCGGGTACGTCCAGTGAATTACTCGCGGGATCGAATTAGTGGTGTTCGGAAAGTCCGGCCGACTGGCGGTCGACCGCGCCAACGGGTCGATAGTATTCAAGCCCGGCACTTGCGCTCACGAGTGCCCGGAGCTCGGGCAGGCCTCCCGTCACGGCCCCGACCGCCCGGGCCTGGACCAGCACGTTCCCGAGCGCCGTGGCTTCCACGGGGCCAGCGACAACCTCCTTGCCGGTAGCATTTGCGGTGAGCTGGCACAGCAGCCTGTTCTGCGAACCGCCGCCCACGATGTGGACCACCGACGTTTGTTTGCCGGACAACTCTTCGGCGCGCGCCAGGGTCCTCGCGTAGGCTGCCGCGAGGCTGTCCAGGATGCAGCGCACCACGGCGGCCGGCCGCTCCGGGAGGACGGCACCGCTGGCGCGCGCCGCAGCCCGGATGCGGTCCGGCATGTTGTCGGGAGCGATGAAGGCCGGATCGTCGGCATTGATTTGGGGTCCGTCGGCGGGAAGTGCCGCCGCGGACTCCAGGAGCGCTGCGAGTTCCTGTGGGTGCCGTTCGGCGGCCCAGGTGCGTTGGCATTCGCTGAGCAACCATAGGCCGCCCACGTTGCGCAGGTACCTGATGGTTCCGTCGACCCCCCGCTCGTTGGTGAAGTTGGCTAGGCGGCTTGACTCGTCCAGGACCGGGCGCTCCAACTCAACGCCCACGAGGGACCACGTGCCGGAGGAAATGTAGGCGAACTCTTTCTGCCGGGCAGGCACGGCCGCAACGGCCGAGGCGGTGTCGTGCGATCCCACGGCGACGACTGTCGCCTCCGTTTCTAGGCCCGTCAGGGCCGCGATCTCCGGCAGTAGCGTGCCCACGGTTTCGCCTGGCTGGATGATGGCCGGGAACAGGCCTTTGGACAGACCGAGTGGCTTGAAGAATTCGGTGGCCCACTCCCCCGCGATGGCGTCAAAAAGCCCAGTGGTGGAGGCATTGGTGGCCTCGGTACGGCGTTGCCCGGTGAGTTTGAATGCGATCAAGTCCGGGATGAGCAACGCTTGGACGCCGCGCAGTTCACGTTCGGTTGCAAGCTGGTAGAGCGTGTTGAACTGCAGGAATTGCAGGCCGGTCGTGGCATACAGCCGTGCAGGATTTAGCTCCTTGTGGACGTCCGCAACGGCCGTGCGTCCGCGCTCGTCGCGGTAGCTGAACGGCTGCGTTCGCAGGGCGCCTGAGGCATCCACGAGTCCGTAGTCGACGGCCCAGGTGTCGATTCCGATACTCGCGATCCGCTCCCCGCTTGCGGCGGCCGTTTCCGCGGCCGCCGCAAGTCCCTTGAGCACCTCGGCGAAAAGGGCGTCGAAATCCCAGTGGAAGCCGCCGTCGAGCTCTACTACGCCGTTGGGGAAACGGTGGACGGGCTCAAGGGAAACGCCGGTCGCAGTGGAGACGCGTCCGAGCATGACACGGCCGGAGGACGCCCCGATGTCGACGGCGACGAAAACGCCGGGGGCAGAAATCACGCTGTCGGTCCCGGTGTGCGCGGTGCTCATCGTAGGAAGGCTGCCGCGACGCCGGCGTCCACGGGGATGTGCAGGCCGGTGGTGTGGGAGAGTTCGTTGCTGGTCAGCACGGCGGCGGCGTTGGCGACGTGTTCGGGCAGGACCTCGCGCTTGAGCAGGGTGCGCTGGGCGTAGTACTTGCCCAGTTCCTGCTCCTCGACGCCGTAGACAGCGGCGCGCTTGGCGCCCCAGCCGCCGGCGAAGATGCCCGAGCCGCGGACCACGCCGTCGGGGTTGATGCCGTTGACGCGGATGCCGTGGTCACCCAGTTCCGCGGCGAGGAGGCGGACCTGGTGGGCCTGGTCGGCTTTGGTGGCGGAGTAGGCGATGTTGTTCGGGCCGGCGAAGACGGAGTTCTTGGAGGAGATGTAGATGATGTCTCCACCCAGGCCCTGCTCGATCATGACCTTCGCTGCGGCCTTGGAGACCAGGAAGGAGCCCTTGGCCATGACGTTGTGCTGGAGGTCCCAGTCCGTCTCGGTGGTTTCCAGCAGCGGCTTGGAGATGGACAGGCCGGCGTTGTTGACCACCAGGTCCAGGCCACCGAAGGCGATCACGGCTTCGGCGATGGCGGCGTTGATCTGGGCCTCGTCGGTCACGTCGGCCTGGACGCCGATGGCGACGTCGGCACCGCCCAGTTCCTCGGCGACGGCTTGGGCGTTCTCAAGGTTCAGGTCGGCTATGACGACGCACGCGCCGTCGGCCGCCAGACGGGTGGCGATCGCCTTGCCGATGCCCGACGCCGCGCCGGTCACCAGCGCGATGCGGGTGGCGTGGGACTTCGGCTTGGGCATCCGGGTGAGCTTGGCTTCCTCGAGGGCCCAATACTCGATCCGGAACTTCTCGGACTCCTCGATCGGGCTGTACGTGGAGATCGCCTCGGCACCGCGCATGACGTTGATCGCGTTAAGGTAGAACTCCCCGGCCACGCGGGCGGTCTGCTTGTCTTTGCCATAGGAGAACATGCCCACGCCCGGGACCAGCACGATCGCGGGGTCCGCGCCGCGCAGGGCCGGGGAATCGGCGTCGGCGTGGCGGTCGTAGTACGCCTGGTAATCGACCCGGTATTCGGCGTGCAGTTCTTTCAAGCGATTGACGGAGTCCTCAACAGAGGCGTCGGCGGGCAGGTCCAGGACAAGGGGCTTGACCTTGGTGCGCAGGAAATGGTCTGGGCAGGACGTGCCCATCGCACCGAGCCGCGGGTGTTCTGCCGAGGCGAGGAAGTCGAGCACGACGGCGTCATCGCTGAAGTGCCCCAGCTGCGGCTTGTCTGTGGAGGCCAGGCCGCGGATCACGGGTGCCAGCGCTGCTGCTTTCGCGCGGCGCTCGGCCTCGGGAAGGGCGCCATAACCCGGGAGTGCCCGGCCGAAGGGCTCGGCCTTGCCGTTGTCCTTGATGTAGGTCTCGGCGGCGTCGATGATCCACAGCGAGTTGGCCTCGGCCTCTTCGCTCGTGGCGCCCCAGGCGGTGATGCCGTGCCCGCCCAGGACGGTGCCGATGGCCTGCGGGTTGGCGTCCTTGATCGCGGCGATGTCCAGTCCCAGCTGGAACCCGGGCCGGCGCCAGGGCACCCAGACCACCTTGTCGCCGAAGATCTTGGCGGTCAGCGCTTCGCCGTCCGCGGCGGTGGCCACGGCGATGCCCGAGTCCGGGTGCAGGTGGTCCACGTGGGCCGCATCCACCAGCCCGTGCATGGCGGTATCGATCGAGGGTGCCGCGCCGCCCAAGCCGAACAGGCAGTAATCGAACGCAGCCACCATTTCGTCTTCACGCTCGACGCCGGGGTAAACATCCTTGAGTGCCTGGAACCGGTCCAGCCGCAACACCGCAAGGTTTTCGGCCTTCAGGGTGCCCAGGTCACCGCCGGAACCCTTCACCCACAGGAGTTCGATGTCCTCGCCCGTGACTGGGTCCTTCGCGCTGCCCTTCGCCGACGTGTTGCCACCAGCGAAGTTCGTGTTCCGCTTGTCCGCGCCGAGGCGGTTTGAACGGGTGATCAATTCTTCAACAGTCTTGTTTGTGCTCATGGCTCTTAGGCGCCCCATCCGGCTTGCTGGCCGCCTGCGCGGTCCTCGTTGATCTTCTTCTGGTAGCCGCTGGCCTTGTAGGCAGCGATCGGGTCGGCGGGCAGGCCGCGGGATTCGCGCCACTCGGCCAGGGCAGGACGGACATCGGTGTAGAAGGCATCATTGAAAATGCCGTTGGCAGCCAGGACATCCCCAGCACGCTGGGCCTCGGTCAAGGCGGCGGTGTCCACGAGCAGGGCGCGGGCGGTCATTTCCTGGACGTTGAGTACAGAACGGATCTGGCCCGGAATCTTCTCCTCCAGATTGTGGCACTGGTCCAACATCAACGCGACGCCGGACTCTTTGCCGAACCCACCGCCACGGATTACCTCGTGCATGATGCGGAACAACTGGAACGGATCCGCCGCGCCCACTATCAGGTCATCGTCGGCGTAGAAACGGGAGTTGAAATCGAACGAACCTAGCTTGCCAAGCCGCAGCAGCTGCATCACGATGAACTCGATGTTCGTCCCCGGGGCATGATGGCCGGTGTCCAGGCAGACAAAGGCCTTCTCCCCCAGGGCGAGCGTCTGCGCGTAGGAAGTACCCCAGTCCGGAACGTCGGTGTGGTAAAAAGCTGGCTCGAAGAACTTGTACTCCAGCACCAGACGCTGGTTCTCGCCGAGCGCCGCGTAAATCTCACGTAGGGATTCCGCGAGGCGGTCCTGGCGGCCGCGCATGTCGTCCTGGCCCGGGTAGTTGGTGCCGTCAGCCAGCCAGATCTTCAGGTCCCGCGAACCCGTGGCGTCCATGATCCCGATGCAGTCCAGGTGGTGCTCGATCGCCCGACGTCGGACGGCGGCGTCCGAGGCGGTCAGGGAGCCGAACTTGTACTCATCATCCTGGAACGTATTCGAGTTGATCGTGCCCAAGCCAACACCCAGGCTGGCGGCGTACGAGCGGAGTTCGGAGTAGTCCTCCACCTTGTCCCACGGGATGTGCAGCGCAACAGTCGGCGCCAGACCTGTGAGCTCGTGAACCTTGGCCGCGTCGGCGATCTTCTCCTGTACGGTACGCGGTGTGCCCGGGGTGCCGAAGACCTTGAACCGGGTCCCCGAATTCCCATAGGCCCAGGACGGCACTTCGATGGCCAGTTTTCCCAAGCGGCCCAGTGCCGATTCTGCAGTGTTCATGCTTCTTCCTTCTGGTGGGTGGTACCGTTGCTGGCCGCAGCCAGTTGGTCTTCAAGGTTGAAACTTGTTCGACGATTTCGAATCCCTCGTGCGGCCGGACATCACTGTCCGCGAAGAGACGGCCATCCCCGGCATGCCGGGCGTCGCTTGAACTCGTCCCATAACGCGGGGGCCGAGGGACGGAAACACACCCTTATTCGCCGTTCGCGGGTTTCATATGTCTTTGAATCGTTTCAGTTGGTACGATTCAAATTACCTCTGAAGAAGGAGGGTGTCAAGGCGTTTCCCAAGGCAAGACGAGAAGACAGCGAGAACGGAAAGCATGTCCCAAACGGCCAGCATCAAAGACGTTGCCACCCACGCCAAGGTTGCCGTGGGTACCGTCTCGAATGTGCTGAATTATCCGGATCGGGTGTCGCAGAGGACCAAGGAACGCGTGCTGAATTCTATTGCGGAACTTGGTTTTGTGCGCAACGACGCCGCCCGCCAACTCCGTGCCGGCCAAAGCCGCACCATCGGCCTGATTGTGCTCGACGTGGGAAACCCCTTCTTCTCGTCCGTGGCCCGCGCAGCCGAAGACGCCGCTGCTGCGCTGGGGAGCGTCGTATTGGTGGGGGACAGCGGCCAGGATGCTTCGCGCGAGGCGCATTACATGGATCTCTTCCAGGAGCAGCGTGTGCAGGGGCTGCTCCTTTCCCCCGTGGGCGATGTCGCAGAACGGATCCGCACCCTCCGCGAACGCGGGGTGCCCACCGTGCTGTTGGACCAGTTGGCCGACGAAGACCATTGCAGTTCGGTGTCCGTTGATGATGAAGGGGGCGGTTACCTCGCCGCCAGGCACCTGCTGGACATTGGCCGGCGTCGTTTGGCATTCGTAGGAAGCCCTACCATCAGGCAGGTGGCGCACCGGCTCAAGGGGGCTCAGCGCGCCGTCGGCGAAGTTGAAGGCGCTGACATGGAGGTGCTCGACTCCGCCGGCCAAACGGTTCTGGCCGGACGGCAAGTGGGCAACGCCTTGGTGGAACGCGGTCCGGCGGGCCGCCCCGATGCTGTCTTTTGCTCCAACGATCTGCTTGCCTTGGGCGTCATGCAGTCCCTGGCCATGTTGAGGACAATCCGCATTCCGGAAGATGTCGCTTTGATCGGCTATGACGACATCGACTTTGCCATTTCCGCCGTCGTGCCTCTGTCCTCCATCCGGCAGCCCACCGAGGCACTAGGGCGGACCGCCATCGAACTTCTCAACGAGGAGCAGGAAAGCGGCGGCACCAAGCACCGCGCCGTCGTCTTCACGCCTGAATTGGTGGTCCGCGAAAGTACCGCAGGCTCGCGCAGCTGAAGTGCGGTCCGGTTGGACGGAATCACGAAGCGCGAAGGCCCAGTCAGGTACTTGACCGGCCCTAAAGGCCCGGTCCGTTTCGTCCGCCGGGCGATGCCCGGTCAGTGACCGGATACACAAAACTGCGCACCCTTGAAAACCCGACGCCTGCAACCGATGCGACCACTCGAACTAGCCTGAGTTCCTGGCGGCATTCGGCGGGTAGCTCGCAAGGAACGGTTGGTCTCGTCGACCCCTGGTCGTGCCGTTACGTGGACGATCGGATGATGAGCTGTGGTTCGAAGACCACGTGACGCTGTTCGGTATTGCCAGGGCCGTCGAACTGTTGCAGGAGCAAGTTAATGGCCGCCCGGCCGTAGGCTCTCGGAGAGGTATGGATCGTGCTGACGGGCACTGAGTTGGTGCTGCCAACTTCCAGATCGTCGTATCCTATGACGGCTACATCTTCGGGGACTCCCAGTCGACCATCGCGCAGTATCCCGTCCAGCAGACCGATCGCCAGAAGGTCGTTCGCGGCGAAGATTCCATCAGGCACTCTTTCCGGCCCCCGACTCAACAGCTTCTGCGCAACATTCCTACCTTCAGACAGTGTTCGCTCCTCAACAAGGACGATCTCCAGTGTCGCCTTCGGTGTCTCACTCACCGCTTGTGACGCGCCATGGAATCGGTCGCTGACCTGACGGATTTCGAGCGGCCCACCAACAAAGCAGATGCGTCTTTTTCCGCGCTCAATCAGATGCTTTACGGCGAGGTATCCACCGGCTCGATCGTCTACGGAGACAGAGGCCTGGAATGGTGACTCGGATTTCTGGCCAGTGAGTACAAATGGGATCCCGAAGCCCTGCAGCTTTTGGAGCTGAGGCTCCACATCTCCCTGAGAGGCGACGATGACACCGCGGACCTGCTGCGCTGCGAACAACTCCAAATATTGCCGTTCCCGCTCCTTGTTCCCTGCTGTGTTAGCTACAAGAACGTGAAACCCCGCCTCGGCGGCTAGTTTCTCAACCTCGTTGGCAACTTCGGAAAACCAGGCACTGCCAATCTCGATGGTCAAGTGACCGATAACAGTGCTGCTTCCGGCGCGCAACCGTCGCGCCGCGTCGCTGCGCACATACCCAAGGCTCTGGATGGCAGCCGAGACCCGGGCCCGCACCGGCTCGGACAGCTTGTGCGGAGCGTTGTAAAAGTTGGATACGGTGGTTTTTGATACTCCGGCGGCCGATGCCACATCCGTGATCGCCACTCTTCCCATCAACAACTCCTAGCCTTCATGCTCGCGTGGCCGTCGCACCGCCCGTACGCAATGTTGTCACAGCCTCACCTCTATGCCCTTGATCCGAGTGAGGCTAAACTCTTGTCATCCGCAAATTGAATCGATACACTTACCGTGGAAGTGCTTCAAACTGCAGTAGTAGTGAACCGATACACCAAATCACCTTGGATCCTGTGGATCCCCCTAATGCTCGAAGGCGAGTACATGGTTACAAAGACTCCCGCAGTGGCGGGCAAAATCTGGTTCCGGGCTGGGGTCGCCGGAATGGCGTCCTACCTGGATGCGGCTGCAATCGTCTCTACCGGAACGGCGCTGGTTCTGTTCAAAGGACCCCTTGGGCTCACGCCGATGTCGATTGGGTTGCTGTCTTCGCTGCTGACGATCTCCATCGCAGTGGGATCGATCGTGGGTGGCACTCTCGGGGACCGTTTCGGTCGTCGGCGCGTATTCACCTCAACGATGATCCTGCTCGTAATAGGCGCGGCAATCATGGCAACGGCATCCAGCGAATCGCTGCTCTATCTAGGGGTAGTGCTGCTCGGACTGGCCGCAGGCGCTGACTTGCCGGTGTCCCTGGCTCTGATTGCTGAGATCGCTCCCCAGGGTGCACGCGGCAAGCTTGTGGCGTTCAGCCAGGTCTTCTGGTATCTGGGCCTGATTGCAGCCCAGACCATGGGCCTGTTCGTTGGCGGCCTCGGCGAAACGGGCGCACGTCTACTCTACGCACACATCGTCCTCATGGCTGTTGTTGTGCTGTTGTTCCGGCTCCGGATCCCGGAGTCCCGTCAGTGGATCACTGCGCGGGACGAGCTTAAAGCCGACATCGGCGTGGTGCGAAAGACTCCTGGAGCCTTCCGCCAGCTCTTCAGGAAGCCCCTGTTGACTTCACTCGTCGCGCTCACGCTGTTCTACTCAACTTTTAACATCGCGGCCAACACCAAAGGCCAGTTTGGCATCTACATGTATGTCACCGTCGCTGGAACCAGCGTTCAGACAGCTTCCGCGATTTCGCTTGCGCTGCTTTTCGTCAGCATCGCGTTTGCCATCCTTTTCATTCGACTTGTTGATGGCCCGCACCGTCTCCGTTTGTTCATCTTGGGTATATTCTTCGCTGCGCTCCAATTCGCCATCCCGGCAACCTTGGGCGTGACCGTCTGGACATTGGCCTTCGGATACGCCTTCGGGACCATCGGACTTGCCTTCGCGTTCGAAGGAATCCTCAAGGTATGGACCCAGGAATCATTCCCGACTTTGCTCAGGAGCACCGCGCAGGGAACTATTGTCGCCGTCGCACGCGTCGTCGCTGCAGTTGCCGCCCTCTTCACCCCAAGCCTGCTCGCCGTGAGCCCCAACGCACTCCTTGCGGCCCTCTCAGGCCTCGTCATCATCGCCGGCGGGTTCGGTCTCTGGGCATCACGTCTGCCGAAAGCAGGACTTGCCGAAGTCGAGATCTCCACCGTGGACGAGACTGCCTACAGCAACCCCCAGAAGTAGCAGCTGCTCGTCCGAGCCGCACCAAAAGTCCTGAGCCCGCCACGTTCGAGAACATCACTTGGCGGGCCTCAGGCCGTTACAAACAGGAGAACCCCAATGGCACGCACCGACGCTGCAACCCTGACCGGAACCCCAGGGTACCTGCTGGAGAATTATCCATGGGCCCGTCAATGGCATGGGGAATGGATCGGCCCGCGGCCAGTGGCTTCCTCGAAGGACAGGATGGCGCGGGGTGCCCGCACCGCCCCTTTCTCACGACATCTCTACCGGTCAACCCTGACCATCGATTCCCTTCCCGAAACAGCTCCGCTTCGCCTAACCGCGGACTCCCGCTACGTCCTGTACGTCAACGGTGAAGAAGTCGGCCGGGGACCGGTCCGCTCCCAGCCAAGAAAACTGCACTACGACGCCTACGACGTCGCCAGCCTCCTCCGGGAAGGCAGCAACCAGGTAGTTGTGCTGGTTACCTACTACGGTGCAGCCAATTCCTTCTGGCAGCCAGCAGCAGGCACCGGAAACTTCGGTTCCGTTGGTGTCCTGGCCCTGGAAATGCAACTTGGCCAGTGCTGGTTCGTTAGCGGTGAAGACTGGGAGGTCCAACATGCGACAGCCTGGTCCGAACCACCCCGCAGGGGCTTCGCCGGAGGGGTTCCAGTCGAGGTCTTCGATGCCCGCCTCCTGGAACCCGAGTGGAAGGAGGGAACCGTCGGAAACTGGAGTGCAGCGCAGGTGCAGCCGGTCGTTCACCTCTCGGGCCTGGGAGCCACGAGACCGCCCACCGACCCCTTCGGGGCCCTGCTCCCCCGCCCAATAGGCGCCTGCGGCGGCGACGAAGTAGCACCTGTTGCCGCTTCTATGGGCAACAGCATGCCTCTGGCCACCATCGCAGAAGACCCCGTAGACAATGTACGGACCCTCTGGCACGACCTGACTTCCACCATGGCCGCGGTGCAACCCGGTGACGTGAGCTTTGCGGCGACCGGCCCGGTAACCCGCGCCGTTTCCTTCGACTTCGGCCGCATCGTTGCTGGTCACACAGCGTTCACGCTGCATGCGCCCGCCGGCACGACCATCGACATCCTTTACCGTGAAGCGCCCGACACCACACCCGAAGCAGCCGAACACCATGCACCAAGGACCGGCGCAAGATACATCGCGCGGGGCAGAGACGACACTTACGTTGCCCAAGACATCAATGGCCTCCGCTGGATCAACATGATCATCACCGTTCCGGAAGCAGGCACGGTCCGGCTGAGCGAACTCCGCGTTCGCGAGTACTTGTCCCAGCCCACAGGAAACTCATACTTCCGATCAAGTGACCCCGAACTGGACAAACTCTACTTAGCGGGCATCCGTACCGTGGCACTCAACTCACTGGATGCCTACGTTGACTGCCCCACCAGGGAACAGCGTTCGTGGGTCGGCGACGCCGTGGTACACCAGATGGTAAACCTCACCACCTCCGCGGACTGGCGGCTGCCGCATTGGTACATCGAACTCGCCAACTCACCCCGCCCGGACGGTATTCTGCCGATGAGCGTTGTCGGGGATCTGGAACACAGCCAAGGATTCACCATCCCGGAGTGGTCACTCTACTGGATCCACGGCCTGCACAACATCTACCGCTACAGCGCCGACCGAGACACGCTGACAGCGGCCGCTCCCACCGCCCGCCGCATTCTGGAATGGTTTGTTCCGTACCTGACAGACGGCGGGGTACTGGCCAACTTGCCCGAATGGACCCTGACTGATTGGTCAAGTATCTTCCTCAATGGCGAAAGCTCCATAGACACGGCTTTCTGGGCAGCAGAACTGCTCGAATATGCAGAAATCGCTGAGTTCCTTGGCAACGCCGGTGACGCGTCCTGGGCACAGGCCCAGCATGACAGGGTGCGCGGCGGTTATGAGGCCTTCTGGGACGAAAAACGCGGAACCTACATCGACCACATCGTGGACGGAGCGCCTCAACCCGCGGCGTCGCAAATCGCTGGAGCCCTCGCCATCATCAGCGGCCTTGTCCCTGCACACCGAACTCCCCGGATCATTGACTGGATAAGTAACCAAGCCCGTCAGGTCACCCGATCCTGGATCGGCGGCGACGGCACATACGATGAGGAGAAAATTGCCCGGCAGATCAAAGGCGACCGGCACGTTGACTGGAACCCTGAAACCCAGACAGTAGTAGCCCAACCGTTCGCATCCTTCCTCGTTCACGACGCCTACGCCAAAGCGCAACGGCCCGATCTCGTACTCAGCAGCATCCGCCGCTGGTCCACTTTCCTGCAGGACGGATGGGATACCTTCGGTGAATGCTGGGGCTGGGGAACACCAGCACACGGCTGGAGCTCAACACCCACACGCGACCTCATCCAACACATCGCCGGAGTAACCCCAGCCGAACCGGGATTTACCCACGCCAAAATCTCTCCCGCATACGGAACCATCGACCGCCTGGAAGCAAGAACGCCCACCCCCTACGGGAACATTGAGATCACGTTAAGCGGCAACAACGTCACCGTAAACAGTCCAATTCCGTTCACCCTCGTCGATGTCGATGGCAGAGCAACCAACTATCTGCCTGGACAGCTCTAAACCTCCGAGACAGTTTGTAGCAGGGCTTGGATTCCTTGAAAGATGGCCCGTGTCAACGTAACGCACATGGGTCGCGTTCTTTTCACAGCCACCAGTCGATGGTTCCAGAGGCATGTGCATCATCCGGCACGCTCTCTCTGATGACTAACGTCCAGCTGTCCCGGCGCAATCTTCGTTATCCAGCCCCAAGGTTCAACATGTGGAGGACCGCTCTTTAGAGAATAGGCAGGAACGGTTCGAAAGTCCGGAACGTAGGCAGGCCCCACCGCTCGCACCCTGCTAAGAGGAACGTCCCAGCTGGCGGGACGTCCATTATCGGCCCCTGGCAATCAGCCTGAAATGGCTGATTATTTTCTAATGTATCCGTTCTCATTCCGGTTTTCAGTTTTCGCATTCAGCGTGTCAGTTACTAATTAGCATGTCGGATGTCTTTCACGAGCCGGACTGCCGAGCCCCAAGACAAGCACTACGAATTGCCTTTGCAGTCCCCTCCACCATCGAATCTTGCGGCGTAAATCGCCATGTTCCCAATGTAGATCCAGCGAATGATCCCCAAGGGCCGCGCTTCCGGGGTATCCGACTGTTGATGCGGGCGCCAGAAGCACTTGAGGCACCGTGAGTCGGACTGTGGATGTGGATTCTCTGTATGACTGCACGGCATAGGGGTCTCAACAGAGGGGTTTTCCATGGCATGATCGATTTCGAAGGGCACAAGAAACGTTGGGCTGCCGCGTCCGTTCATTGGTACGCATATCAGCGCCGGGCATATTTTGCCCGCTCTCCGCCGCCCGTAGGAATAAGACGCAGGAGCCATCCATGGTGGACTTGAACCTCATCCGGGTATTTGCGGCCGTCATCGAGGAGGGGTCGGTCACGGCAGCGGCGGAGCGACTGAAGACGTCCCAGCCGTCCGTTACTCAAGGTTTGAACAGGTTGCGACGAGCATCGGGGAGCGACCTCTTCCAGCGTGAAGGGCGCGGAATCGTCCCCACCCGTGCCGGGCTGCAGTTGTATGAGGAGATCGGCGGCCTTCCGAAGGCCGCCGACGCGGCAATCGGCCGGCTCTCACGATTTGATCCTGCCACGTCGCGGACCACATTTCGTATTGCCTTAACTGATCTGGGCCAGACGGTGTTCCTTCCGACGCTGGTGTCCGGCCTCGCGGCGATCGCCCCCTATTGCAGCCTGGACGTCGTTAATCTGGACACCGAGATGGCAGGCGAGGGCCTTGTATCAGGACACCTTGACCTCGCCGTCTCGTCCACGCTACTTGGAGGGGCGTTGCGCACCTCGGTAATTCGCTGGGACCGTTACTGCTGTGTGGCAAAGCGCGGTCGCTTCGGAGATAGGACTCCAGCCCTCGAAGAATTGGTCTCGCTCCCCAGAGTGGTCGTGCGAGGGACGACCGGACACGCCCTCATGCAGTCCCTCCTGCCGCCTCCGGTGGCGGGTTCCGTTCATCTGTCGGGGTTCGCGGCCATCCCTGGGATCGTGGCAGCCTCGAACCTGGTTGCGTTCGTCCCGGAGGTGGTTACCGCGGAGTGGGCCGCCCGATGGGGCCTTGAGGTCAGACCGTTAAGGAGCGAAGAGTTCACAACCCCCGTTCGCGCCCACGCAGCCCTCGACCCTTCGTCATCGGCAACAGTCTGGTTTGTAGACTGGGCGATCGAAACGCTGCGCGCGGCCTAAACGGTGCTGGGGCGGGGCGCTACCCCAATCTTGAAGCAGGTGGACCCGCCTCCTCCCTGCATGCAAGTTCCCATAAGCGGTGCCTATGAAAATGGATGCGATTCTTTATTAGACCTACGTGATGGGTGTCACTTAGCCTGAATCTGTCCCCGCGGGAACCTCCCCTCCGGACATTGCGGACTCGGAAGCATCGCTGATCCGGGTCGAGAGTTTGTGGAATGGGCCGGCCCGTCCAAGCCGTTCTGGGCTGCCTCCGGGCCTTGCCCTAAATCATGCTGCTGGCAGTTTTTATCGAAAGAGGACCCGTGACAGCCAAGAAGACCGTTCTGGAATCGAGCCTGGATGTGCTTCGTTCCCACGGCGTGACTACCATCTTTGGAAACCCCGGATCCAACGAACTTCCGTTCCTTGCGGGCCTCGACGAAGACTTCGACTTTGTTCTAGGCCTGCATGAGCAGGTAGTCGTGGGCATGGCAGAGGGTTATGCACGTATTACAGGCAAACCTGCGCTGGTGAACATTCATGCAGCGTCGGGTTCCGGCAATGCAATGGGGGCTCTGACCAATGCCCATTACGGGCACATTCCAATGGTGATTCTGGCTGGACAGCAGGTCCGGCGCACCGTGGGTCAGGAAACGATGCTCGCCAGCGCAGATGCGGCCACACTTCCCATGCCGCTTGTGAAGTATTCCCATGAGCCCCTCGCCGCTGCTGATGTCCCACGGACCTTGGCCCAGGCAATTTTCGAGGCCTCCGCGCAGCCGCGTGGTCCGGTCTATGTCTCGGTGCCGCTTGACGACTGGGCTGAGATCGCCCTAGAGGACGACTTTCTGCTGAACGAACGCTCGGTGTCAGTTGCGGGGGGCCTGACGGACGCATTGGTGCATGAACTAATCTCCATCGTTGATGGGGCAAAGAGCCTTGCCCTTGTCGTCGGCCCCCAGGTTGACGCCGCTGCCGTAGAGGATTCCGCCGTCTTTGAGGCGGTCGTTTCCTTGGCGGAAAAGGTCGACGCTTCGGTTTATGTCGCGCCATCCCC
The DNA here is from genome assembly GCF_003369445.1 of Arthrobacter silvisoli. Taxonomy (GTDB): domain Bacteria; phylum Actinomycetota; class Actinomycetes; order Actinomycetales; family Micrococcaceae; genus Arthrobacter; species Arthrobacter silvisoli. The sequence goes on along the minus strand of NZ_QRCU01000018.1, from coordinate 30,436 downwards.
GTCACGCTGTCCCTTTCCCACCACGCACCCCAATTTCGCCGGCGTCCTCGTTCCGGGTATCACCTCGGTGCGGGAGCGTCTGGCCAGCCACGACGTGGTGCTTGTCCTGGGGTCCGCGGTCTTCCGCTACCACCGTTGGGAACCAGGCAACTACCTGACGGCCGGGACACAGGTCATACACCTGACTCAGGATCCCCGTGAAGCAACACGGGCACCCTACGGGCGGGCGGCCGTCGTCGACATTGCCCACGCGGCAAGGACCCTGTCCGAACGTGTAAAGGACCGGGGACAGCGGCGCGGGCTACGCGGGTCGCGTACCCTGCCCGCGGCCAAAACTTCGTCAGATGGGATGACTGGTACTGAAATCCTCGAAGTACTGAACGCCCACAGCAAGACCAATGTGGCCTACGTAAATGAAACAACCACCTTGGATTTGGAATACCTCGGGCGAATCGCCATCGAGTGCCCCGGCATGTACCACTTCCCGGCATCGGGGGGTCTGGGCTTCGGCCTCCCGGCGGCTGTGGGGATGTCGCTGGGTGACCCGGAGAAGACTATTGTCGCAACGGTTGGTGATGGCTCGGCCAATTATGGGATAACCGCCCTGTACACCGCAGCCCAGCGGCAGACGCGAACCGTGTTCGTCATCGTCAACAACTCCAGTTACGGTGCCTTGGCGGCGTTCGCTCAGCGCATGGGCGTGCCCGATGTTCCTGGACTCCAACTGGGCAGGATCGATTTCGTCGCTATTGCTGAAGGTTATGGCGTGCCGGCTGAGAGAACCGAGACGCGCGAGGAATTCGAACTTGTCTATAAAAAGGCATTGGCAGGACGTGGCCCGTTTCTTATCGACGCACGGATCGTTGCTGACTAAGCATCGAATTCCCCTCACTATGAGTCACCTTCTAGAAAATGAAGGCAAGGAATCGCAATGACGCAATCCACCCCCGGCTCGGCAATGGCACGAGCCCCGTTGAACAAGTTTCATATATTCGCAGTACCCGGAGCCATCGCCACGCTCGCCTTCCTCCTTGTCATCGGGCCAGCACCAGCACCGGTCGCGAAAACACCCTTGCAGTCAACAACCACACCTTCAGCCGCCCTTAGGAGATAGAGCCATGACCAACCAGCTTGTCCAAGAACCCCTCACTTCGACCGCCTGGATCACAGGCCACCAGTTCATCGGCGGCCAATGGCGGGACGGCAGCTCCTCCACGGAGCTGAACGTCTCAAACCCGTACAGCGGCGACCGACTGGTCTCGATCCGGCAGGCGGACATCACGGATCTAAACGCCGCCTACACAGCCGCCGAGACTGCCCAGAAGACCTGGGCGGCCGCCAGCCCGGCTGACCGTCAGCAGGTCATGCTGAAAGCGGCACGAATCCTTGAAGAACGGCGCGAGGACATCATCGCCTGGCTTGTGGCTGAATCCGGCAGTACCGTCCTGAAGGCCAACATCGAACTGGGCGCTGCCATCGGAATCACCGTCGAATCCGCATCCTTCCCACACCGGGTGCAGGGACGGATTTTGGAATCCAATACCGTCGGCAAAGAGAACCGGGTCTACCGGCGTCCAGTGGGTGTTGTCGGTGTCATCAGCCCATGGAATTTCCCTCTACACCTGACCCAGCGCTCCATTGCCCCGGCCCTTGCCCTGGGAAACGCCGTCGTGGTTAAGCCAGCCAGCGACACCCCGGTAACCGGCGGACTGATTCTGGCCAAGGTCTTCGAAGAAGCAGGCTTGCCGGCAGGCGTCCTCAACGTCGTCATCGGTGCAGGTTCAGAAATCGGCGATGCGTTCGTCGAACACCCGGTTCCGTCGTTCATCTCGTTTACCGGCTCGACTCCGGTGGGACAAAATGTGGCACGTTTGGCTTCAAGCAACGGGCGCCTCAAGCATGTGGCATTGGAGCTCGGCGGCAACAGCCCCTTTGTCGTCCTGGCCGACGCCGACCTGGACCAAGCCGTCAGAGCCGCCGCGATGGGCAAGTTCCTGCACCAGGGACAGATCTGCATGGCCATCAACCGGATCATCGTCGAAGACGCCGTCCATGACGAATTCGTGGAGAAATTCGCCGCTCACGCGTGTTCCCTGCCTGTGGGGAACCCCGCCGACCCCGGCACGGTCATCGGACCGGTCATCAACGGCAAACAACTTCAGGGCCTGCGCGAAAAAATCCAGCTCGCCCGGGAACAGGGCGCCCGTGTAGTGCTCGATGGACAAGTCTCCGGCAATGTTCTGCCGCCGCACATCTTCGCCGACGTTACCCCGGACATGGAAATCGCACGCGAGGAGATCTTCGGGCCCTTGGTCGGTATCCTCCGCGCCCGGAATGAACAGCACGCGCTGCAGCTTGCCAATGACAGTAGCTTCGGTCTCTCAAGCGCCGTCTTTACCGGCAGTCCTGAACGCGGCGTCGCTTTCGCCCGGGGCATTAAGGCCGGGATGACCCACATCAACGACATCCCTGTCAACGACGAACCACACGTAGCCTTCGGCGGCGAGAAGAGCTCAGGTCTTGGCCGTTTCAACGGCGAATGGGCCATCGAGGAGTTCACGACCGACCACTGGGTCAGTGTCCAGAGCAGCCCCCGCCAGTATCCCTTCTAAACACGACACGACACCAGGGAATGAAAACCGGTTGATGTCCAGCCGCTCCCATTTGAACAGGAGGAACACATGACCGTCCGAGTTGCCGCAGTTCAAGCCGAACCTGTTTGGCTTGATGCGGAGGCGACCGTCCGCAAGACGGTTGATCTTATTGCGGAAGCCGCCGACAACGGCGCCGAGCTTGTTGCGTTTCCGGAAACCTGGATTCCAGGATACCCGGTCTTCCTTTGGAGCTATCCGGTCTATCTCCAGCAAGAGTTCGTGGCCCGCTATTACGCAAATTCAATTTCCGTCAACAGCGAACAGCTTGATCGCATTCGGGCGGCTGCCAGAGAAAATGCAATTACGGTAGTTGTGGGCTATAGCGAGAAATCTGCAGGCTCGCTTTATATGGCGCAATCCATTATTGGCCCGGACGGACGAATTCTACTGCACAGGCGCAAACTCAAGCCTACGCACGTGGAGCGGACTCTTTTCGGCGAAAGCGATGGCAGCGGAATCAAGGTGATCGACACCCCTCTGGGCCGGCTTGGAGCACTGAACTGTGCCGAGCACCTGCAGCCCCTGACAAAGTACGCGATGTACTCTCAAAGCGAGCAGATCCACGTTGCGGCCTGGCCCTGTCTGGGAATCCTCGCCAATGAACCCGCCCTAAGTCCCGAGTCAATCATGGCCGCCTGCCAGACCTACGCGCTCGAGGGCGGCACCTTTGTCATCACGACCTCGCAAATCATGAGCGACGAGGGCGCTCTGGCCTTCCCGGATACTCACGGTGGACCGACCCCGGTATACACCGGCGGGGGCGGCTTTGCACGGGTGTACGGGCCCAACTCGGCAAAAATGACCACGGATCTCGACCCGTCCCAGGAGGGCATCGTTTACGCCGACCTGGATTTGGCGTCCATCGTCCTTGCGAAGAACACCCTGGACCCTGCGGGTCACTACGCGCGGCCGGACGTGTTGCGTCTGGTGTTCAACAACAAGGCGGCAGTACCGGTAACCATGTTGGGAACCGGTCAGGCAGGCGCCGAGCCTCAGGATCCCGACGCGGTAGGCGACCGCGGGGAAGGACCGGAGACGGCCATGCGGGAATCATCCTCCCTCGGGGAACGCCGCGGCACGCTGAACGCCCCATCGCCCGACTCTTCCTCAACTTGAATTGCCAGCGGTACGTAGCTGTACAAGCCTCCAACCAGAGCGCTTTCGACCTAGCGGCTCGGGCCCCTCTTCCTGCCAAGGCAAAGGGCATACCCATCATCTGTGAATGCCCTTGCCTTGGACGACTGCCTATTCTCCTCCCCCGGCCCGGCTTTGTCAGGCAGGGCATCCAGGAGCACGCCACTAGTCATTGAATTGGCATCCCACCCATGCCGAGCCGATAACCCTTCGAAGAAATCAGAATAGAAATGACCAAGTCGACGCCTTTCAGCCAACCGGCCTCCGATCTGACCCGGGCCCCCGGCTGTGACCTAAGCGCCACGGCCACCGCTACCGCCGTGGCGAGCGGATCGATGGATCTTGAGCGGCACTTCAGGGAGTTGCAGGAGCGTTCGCTGCGACTGGCGCGCTACGAGGCCATGATGCAGCCTGTGTCAGCCCCCTCTCCCACCCATGAGGCCGGCCCTCTAACGGGAGTTCCGGTTGTAGTCAAGGACAATATCGATGTTGCAGGGCTGCCCACCACCGGAGGGACCCCTTCCCTGACGGACAATCTGGCGGAACGCCACGCCCCGCTGGTCGAACGCCTCGTCCACGCAGGCGCGGTGGTTGTCGGTAAGAACATAATGCACGAACTCGCTTTGGGCGGAACGTCGAACAATCCCACGTACGGGTACCCGAAAAACCCGTGGGACCGAAACCGAATGTGCGGGGGCAGCAGCGGCGGAACAGCCGCCGCCGTCGCTCTCGGCCTGGCTCCGGTAGGAATAGGGACGGACACCGGCGGGTCTGTCCGGATGCCTGCCGCCCTGTGTGGACTCTACGGCTTCCGCCCCTCACCGGACCGGTACCCCAAAGGCGGGATGCTCTCGCTGACACCGACACGGGACACGGCCGGTCCCGTGACCCGAACCATGGTCGACCTTCTCCTCGTGGATTCGGTGCTGGCGGCACGTCCCTTGATAGCAGGACACGGCGCAGCGCAGGATATGCGCATCGGCCTGAGCCCCTGCCACAGCCAAGACCTTCACCCCGATGTAGCCGAGAAGCATGCCCAGGAGCGCGCGACGCTGATCCGTCACGGCGTCACCTTCGTCGACGTCGATATCGACGACATCATCCACGACGCGGGACAAATAGCAACCGCCATCCTGTGGGGCGAAGCGGCAAATAGCCTCGAAAGCTACCTAGGCTCACGGACAGACCTCACGTTGCAGGACCTGGTCCGAAAGGTGGCCAGCCCGGACGTCAGGCATCTGTTGGTAACCGGGCTGGGTTCTGTAATGCCGGACCAGTATCAGGCTGCACTCCGGATCCGACAGCGGCTCCGCGACGAGCTGCGACGCCGACTCAACGAGCTTGGGGTTCAGGCCATCATGTTCCCCACCGTGCCTGTCGTGGCGCCGGCCATGGACCACGACAAAACCCTGGAACTAAACGGAAAAACCGTTCCGACGTTTTCCACCCTTATCCGCCATTCCGACCTGGGCGGAATCCTTGGCCTACCCGGCATCTCTGTTCCAGTCGGCACAGGGTCCCGCTCCGCCCTTCCTGTGGGCATGGAGTTCTCGTCCGCACCCGGCACCGACGAAGAACTCCTGGCACTCGTGGCCACCATAGTGCCTCACATATCCGAGGCCACCCCACCGAGCGGGCTGCCTGGCCTTGAACCCTTCATGGGGTAACGCGGGCTTCGCCTGCACCAAACGGTGGCGGTACGAAGAATGACCTTCACGCCGTCGTGTCACCTTCTCCCACCACCCACACCTTCCCCACACCCTAGGATCACAAATGACAACAGTTCCAGAACAGAAGAACGCTCCCACCCGTAGGCAACTACGCAACGTGCGTCTTGCAAGCGGCATCGGTTCGACCATCGAGTGGTACCTGTCCTTCGCTTACATCTCCGCCGCTGGCCTGATCTTCAGCAAGCAGTACTTCGGCGCCCTCGGGCCGGACGCGCTGATTGTCTCCCTCGGATCGGTCGCCGCCAGCTTCATCGCCAGTCCCCTGGGCAGCATCATCGCAGGACACTTCGGCGATCGCTATGGCCGGAAGGCAACCCTGATTGGCACGCTCGCTGTCATGGGCATCGCCAGCCTCGGAATGGGCCTGCTGCCCACCTACGCTGAGATCGGCATGGCCGCCCCCATCCTTCTGGTCGTCCTTCGTTTCGTCCAAGGCCTCAGCACCGGCGGTGAATGGGGAGGTGCAGCCCTCATGGCGGTGGAGTACGCTCCGGCCAAGAAACGCGGCTTCTATGGTGTCTTCTCGCAGGTCGGAACACCCGCGGGCTTCGTCCTGGCCACCGGAAGCTTTTTCATCGTGCAGGCACTGACAACCGCAGAACAGTTCGATGCGTTCGGCTGGAGGATCCCCTTCTTCATCAGCGTGGCCCTTGTCCTGGTCGGCCTGAAAATCAGGACCTCCATCGAGGAAACTCCCGCCTTCGCGGAAGTGAAGAAAGATCATAGCGAAGCGCGCATACCGCTCAAGGAAGCTTTCAATGGCTACACCCTGCATATGGCTCTCGGCGCAGGCGCTTTCATGGCGAACATTCTTGCCGGGCTGTTGCTCATCGGCTATTTCCTGCCCTACACCACGACCGGACTGAAGATGGATGCCGGCCCCGTACTCCTCATCCTGATGTTCGCGTCCCTGATCTGGATCGCAAGCACGTTCTGGGGTGGTGTTCTGGCCGACCGCATCGGGGCTAAAAAGGCCATGATGTACGGCTATATCCTCATCGGAGCCTGGGCTATTCCGATGTTCGTGCTGATCGACAGCAGGTCTCTCGTGAACTTTGCGATTGCGGTGTTCGTCCTTGCGGTCGGGCTCGGTGTCTCATACGGTCCGCAAAGTTCGCTCTTTGCGGCCCTCTTCCCGCCGCGCGTCCGCTACACCGCGGCTTCACTCCCCTACGCCGTGGGAGGCATCCTCGGAGGTGGCTTCGCACCCGCCATTGCGGAGGAACTACTCCAGACCACAGGGACGTCCCTGGCGATTGCCGTCTATGTCATGGTCTTCATGGCTCTGTCGATTGGTTGCCTTTTCGCCATCCGAAACCGCCATCTGCAGGGTTTCAACGCTCGCCATTACTCCGAAGCAGAAGCCGCAGTATCTCCCGCCCTGTAACGATCCTCGAGCCCGAAGCGGCACCGCAGGCGGGCAAGACACATCAACTTCGACAGGAAACATCATGACTGAACACCTCAGCACGACCGAAGACACGCACATCTGGCCACGAAGTGTCGTAGTAATAGGAGCCGCCGGCCTCATCGGCTCCGGTGTCGTCGAACGCCTCGCGGTTGAAGGCCTCGTCGATACCGTGTATATGACAGACCTGCGAGAGAACGTCTTGCAGGCCCACGCCATCGACGTCTCGGAAACACAGATCCTCACCGGAAACACGCGCACCCGACTCGTCGTCGGCCCACCCGCAGAGGGGTCTGGCGTCGACCTTGTCATCGTGGCAGCATCAGCCCCTGAAACGCCCGACGGCGACCGCCGGGATTTCCTCAGGGCCAATCTCGAACTGCTGCGGCTTCTCCTTCCCGACGTCGAGCGTCTGGCCGGCGAACAAGGCATCGTCATGCTGCTCTCGAACCCAGTGGACATTCTGGGAGAGGCATTGAGGCGACTTTCCGGAATCGGTCCCGACCGCATCGTCGGATACAGCCTTAACGACTCTGTCCGGTTCCGCGCCGCAGTGGGTCGCGAACTCGGCATCGCTCCGGAGCGCATAGAGGGAATCGTCCTCGGTGAACACGGCGATGGGCAAGTCCCGCTGTTCAGCGCCTTGACGCTGGATGGGAAGCCCCTCGAGCTCAAGTCCGAGCAACGTGCACGGATCACCGCAGACATCACCGGCTGGTTCTCCAGATGGTCGGCCCTCAAGCCCGGTCGCAGCAGTGGCTGGACCACTCCCCAAGGCGTCGCTCAGGTCGTGAAGGCAATGGGCACAGGAGCGATTCACCCGGCCACCGCGTGGACCGGCAGCATCGAAGGCCTTCCGGACAGCTTCGTGTCCATGCCTACCCGGTTCGAAAAAAATCGCTTCGTCCCGACACTAGGAACCCTCTCGGAGTCGGAAAGCGCAGCTTTGGCACAAGCCGCTAAGTCAGTCGAAGCCGCCGCAGAGCGAGCGCTGCACGATTTGCGCCTGAGTAAATGATCATTTTCTCTACGCTTCTTCCCTACGGAAAAGCGGTTGCCAAAGCGTCCCGGGATCTTGACCCTTAGCATGTCAGGACATTCCTGCCACGTCCTAGGTGTACTTCCCATGGACGTTGTGAACAGCGTGGCGTGATATCAAGGGGGAGGGCCTCCGGTATCGATTTGGGTTACCACACTCAAAGCTGGACCCTGCGCCGTGCCGCGGAGCGGAACCAATGCTCGCCGGCCACAGCCAAGAAATGAGTGGACCGGTACCGGGTCCTCGGAAAAGACGGCATGACTGACCTGTCGTCCCGGCCGAGCCGGAACCCGAACCGTACCCCTGCCCGCGCTGAGCGGCGGATTGTCGCGCTGCGCTTCACGCGCCGTTGGGGTCCTCACCGCATCGCCGCCCATCTGGGACTGGCCCGCTCCACCGTCGGCAAAGTCCTGACCCGCTACCGGATGCCGCGGCTGGCCTGTCTGGATCAGGCCACCGGCCTTCCGGTGCGCAAGGAAGCACGCCAAGAGTCATGATTGCCTTGGGGCATGGCGTCCTGGATGGACAGGCCCTTGCCGCCCTCGGCGTGGGCACCTTCCAGCTGGTTTCCGTTGGCAGCCTTTACCGATGCGCGGCTCATGCGGTTCTCTCCTGTTCGCTGCGAATTAGAGTTCGACGTCGAGCGCCGGGACGCCGTGCGCCACGTGCCCTTCGCCCACCGGTATGACGGCGGTGAGGTTCTTCGTGTTGGTAACCACCATGAGTGTCGTGGCGTCATAGCCCGCTTCCGCGATGCTTGCGCGGTCCGCGGTAGCCAGCAGCTGGCCGCCCTCGACGCGCTGGCCCCTGGTAACGGCCGCTTCAACGGGACCGAACATCACAGAGTAGTGCAGAGCGGCAAGGCCGGCGGCCATGAACGGGATGAACCCCCAGTGCCATCCGTCAACAGCCTGTCAACGCTCAGAAGCGTAAAAAGCTCTGACCTGCGGAAACACTGTGCCCGAGGTGGGACTCGAACCGGGCTCCAGCCCTGCAAGACCTGGGAAGGTCCTGGAAACATGCCGAATAGGGCTGCCCCGGTAGTGTCGGGGCTTGTGATTCGTTCATGGTTGGTTGCCTGTTATTGGGCCGCTAATGGGCGTGTGCGAGAGCTTGCGAAGGCGACCTCGGGAAGTGATGCGTTCAGATTCGCAAGCATGATTTCTTGCATGCAGTGTGATCACTCCGGCTCAGGTCACCCGATCGCCTGCTTTTCGGCGGCTGACGGCTGTCGCCGTGCCGCAAGGGTAGTGGCGATAAGCAAGAGGATCGACTTCGCCGCGATCAACACGATGAGGAGCGTAACGGCGGCGAGCACTGCAACGGTGATGGCCTGCCAGGCAAACGGTTCGAGTTGGCGCAGCCAGGTGATGCCGAGTGCGGCGACACTGGCCACGGGGAAGGTGAATGACCAGAAGCCGAGCGAGAACGGCAGTGCGCGGTAGCGCGGCAAGAGCATTATCTGGATTAGCACCATGAACGCCGTCATCGCCGACAAGCCCTCGAACAGGTGATTGGGCTGGCCGCCTGAGATCCGGAGCCATGCTGCTGCCGCGACGGCTGGGGGCGCGATCATGATCGCCAGCGTCGGAATGAGGGGGGCAGGCATAGCCGGTCGGAGCGCGAGCCGGAGAAAGAAGAACACGGAGATCACCAGCCAGAAGAAGATGCCGATCGCGAAGCTTCCAACTGCGAGCCAGTCGAGTCCCGTCTCAGCTGCGGTGAGTGCACCCACTAAGCCGGCTGCGCTGATGGGCAGGAAGTATCCGCCATGAACGGATTCCAGTGACATCTCCCCGCGCATCCAAAAGCCGAGGATCCATGCGGCGAACGCGGCTGCTGCAGCCATAGAGATGAACGTCAGCACGGTCCCCGCAATCGGGACCGTGCGGTACAGGCCCGCTCCGATCAGCATCGCGGCTATGGGAAGCAACGCCGCAAGCGGACCCTGAGCGAAGTGCCTGAGCTGATGCGAGAGAGAATGGTCGGTTCGTGTTCCGCGATGCACATGCACCGCGAGAGTCCAGACCCAGGAGATCGCGGCGATCAGCCAGAACGCCTGTCCTATTCCGGGCGGGAGGCCAAGCGCCGATGTCCCGAGGGTCCAGACTTGGGCGAGGCCGGCGAGTCCCAGGGGGATGGCGAGCGTGTTCAACGGGACGCGCGTGCGCACGCCCGTCGAAGAAGTGACGTGCGCTGAGAGGAATTGAGCAGGCAATGGAGTGCCTTCCTTATAGGGGGTGCAGGGCCCGGGATTGGTCGCATGAGGAGTTTTTGACCTTGAAGTACAATATCACCCGGGTTACGCTTTTTCTATGGGTAGACCGATGCAGTTCCAGGCCGATGAGGCAGTCGAGAGGGCGATGGACCTGTTCTGGCGTCAGGGGTACTCCGGAACGACGCCTCAGGAGTTGGCAAGTGAGCTGGGGATCGGCAAAGGCAGTCTCTACAACACGTTTGAGAGCAAACACGAGCTGTTCATGCGTGCCCTTCGGCGCTACAGCGAAACGCGACTCGAGTATCTGACGGGGCTGTTCTCCGCCCCTGGGCCGATCCGGCCGCGCCTCAAAGAGGCGATGACTGTCCTTGCCGGCGTGGGCAAGCACCAGCGGGGATGTGTCATGGTCAATGCCGCCGCGGAGCTCGGCGCCGCCAACAATGACGTGAACAGCATCGCGGACGATCTTTTCACGCGCATCCAAGAAGTGTTTCGGCAAGCAATCGCGCAGGGGCAGGAGTCCGGGGAATTCGACGTGGACCAGATTCCTGACACTGCGGCCAGCCAACTGCTGGCCTCCATGGTCGGGCTTAGCGTGCTCGTCAAGGCAGGTGGGCCATCGGAAAGGTTCCGGGCAGTCATCGACGGCAGCGTCGACGGCTTGTGAGGTCGGCGAGCGCCGACCATCAGATCCGGCAGGCGCCCCAGATCATCCCGGTCCTGTCAACAGTTCGATCCCGGCCACGCTGGCGACTTCCCGGTAGGCGTTCGCTCGGTCACGAGGCTCGCGCGTCTGTTCAAGCCGCTCGGATTCGGGACCACCCAGACTGGAACGCTGCCCAGTGGATCCGGCTGATGCCAGACCATCGCCTGAGGCCGGGCGAAGGCAGTCCGGTAGGCCGTGATCCCCAATACCGCCACCACTGCCGGGGCGAGGTACCAGTCTGGTACCTCGGTCCGCTCCCATCGACAAGGCCGGACGACGCCGCCAATCGGGATTGGGCAGCGTGGGTGCGGCCGCTGCGCGCAGGAACTTCAAATTCGATTATGAGAATGAAAAGCTGAGCCCGCCCACTGCAAAGAATGCGCCCATGAGCATGTATTTGGACCCCAAGGCTTTGATCGTGGGAACATCGGCAAACGTAAACCCTTCAGGCCTGATTCCGTGGCCCTCTATGTAAATCCTGGACCACATGCTTGCTGTGCCGGCCACAAAACGAGCACCGGGCTTCGGCTCCTAACAGCCCCCAGGGCCGACAAGGCAGCGGACCGGACCCGCACGATCAACCGTCTCAAGGCGCAGCTCCTCGGAGTGGTCCTTGTCCTGGGAACGCTGCGGATCCGGGCGGCTGAATTCGCCACCTCACGAAGGAGCGCCCACAGGGTCCCTCTCGATGTGCCCATCAAGGTTGCCGGGGTCCCGGGACAACTGGTGGATTTCTCCATGGGTGGCGCCGCAGTACAGGTAGGGGCCGAGGCGCTCCGCGACGCCGGGGCCGCCCCCTGGCACTACCAGGAGCCGAACCGATTTCCTTGGAGATTGTTCGGGTCTGGATGAGTTCCAAGGAAACCTTCACCGCGTCGCTGCGTGTCCTCGACAGGGACTGGGACCCATAACGCGGGTTCGCGCTATGGCTTGTTCCACACCCCGGACGGGGTGCTGCCCGGATTCCCTGCGGGTGTTCCCGCCGTCCCAACCCGAGAGTCTCCATAAGCGAACACAACACCCAAGAAACCGTGGCTTGGCCCGAATCTGAGATGAAGCCTGTCCACGGCCCGTGAGGCCGGCATCGTCCAATCGAGTCTGCTGTCATAAGTCAATCGATTGGCAGGCAGATACCTACCCCTCTGGTCTGCGGAGCCTCATCGCCTACGATGGCGGATCCCGGGGCAACGGGATCTGCATCTCGTGACCGGCGCGGCGCGGCGGCCTCAGTACCCGAGCGACGCGGCCGAGGCCCGCAGCGCTTCCGCCGACCGCGCGAGGTGCGCGAGTTCGCCGTCGTCCATAGGGACCTCAAGGACGCGCCGCACACCGCCCTCCCCCACGACGGACGGCAGGCTCAAGGCGACGCCGCTGATCCCATACGGACCGTCGAGGACCGTGGAAACGGGAAGCACCGCGTCTTCACGCCCGAGCACAGCCTCGATGATGCGTGCCGCGGATAGCCCGATCGCGTAGTTGGTCGCGCCTTTTCCCGCGATCACACGATACGCCGCGTGCGCCACCTCGCGGGCCAGATCGTCGAGTGCGTCCGGTGTGAAGGGCATCGGGCCGTCGGGCGCGGTCCAGTCCTTGAGCGGCACCCCGCCAATGCTCGCATTGGTCCACAGGGGGAACTCCGTGTCGCCGTGCTCGCCGACGATGTGCGCGTGGACCGACGACGGCGAGACGCCCGCCTTGTCGGCGACGAGCCACCGCAGCCGGGAAGTGTCAAGCACCGTGCCCGAGGCGAAGACGCGCCCGGCCGGCAGACCCGAGATGCGCTGCGCCACGACGGTGAGCACGTCGCACGGGTTGGTGACGAGCATGTAGACGGCGTCTGGCGCTTGATCGAGGAGCCTTGGGAGCAGGTCCTCCAGGATGCGCGCGTTCGTCCCCGCCAGCTCGAGGCGGGTCTGGCCCGGCTTCTGCTTCGCCCCGGCCGTGATCACGACGACGTCGGCCCCCGACGCCAGCGCGACATCCGTCCCGCCGGTAACACTCGACGCGCCCGTGAACTGGGTTCCGTGGGCGAGGTCGAGCACCTCAGCCTCGACCTTGGGCGCGTCGATGTCGTAGAGAACAATCTCACGAGCAGATCCGCGGATGAGCGCGGCGTACACCGTCGAGCTCCCGACAGCGCCCGCGCCGACCACAACGAGTTTTCCAGCATGACCCACGGCGTACCCCCTGGCACGTGGCCACCCCCACCGGCAGCCGACAAACCCAGCCTAACGGCCCCCTCTGTCCATGAACATCAGTAGACCGTGGCATCAGAGGGGGCGGAAGGGACCAAGGCCCGGTCGACGGCCGTGACGCGCGGTGCGCCCACCGATCCGCGATCATGGTGATCATGGCTTGGCTGGACGGCCTCCCCTTCGACCCGATCGCCCCGCTTCTGGCGAGCGGGCACCCGGCCGTGCGCTACTGGGCGATCCGGGAGCTGCTCCCGGGCTCCGCGAGCCCGCCTAGGGAGGCGCTCTGGGGCCCTCCGGTCCCACGCCGGATCGTGCGACGCCAGGGAGCGGGCGGGGCGTGGACCTACCCCGGGACGGCAGCCCCGGGCCCGGACGGACTACGACCTGCTGGAGACCTACCGGCAGCTCGGTTTCCTCGTGGAGACGTTCGGGCTCACGCGCGACACCCGGCCCTCGCCGCGACCGACGGGCGACGGCGTCAACGACGCCCCGGCCTTGAAGCAGGCCGAAGTGGGGATCGCCGTCGAGGGCGCCACTGACGTGGCCAAGGCCGCTGCCGGGGCGGTCCTGGCCCGCGGAGGACATCGTGGCACTTGTCAAGGAGAACCGCAGGATCCACCGGCGTTCACTCACCTATGCCCTGAATGTGAGCGTGAAGAAGCTTGGGGTGCCGCTTCTGCTCGCGCTGGGTTTTCCGCCTGGAAGTCGTTCATCTTCACGCCTCTGCTGATGGCACTCTCTCTCCTGCTGGCAAATGATGTGGTCAGCGAATTCGGTACGCAGGTGCTGGCCATTCGGCGTGAATCTTTTTACTGTGAGTGCGTGCGCGGGCGTATCGAAGCCGACTATCTGGTGGTCGGCGCGGGGACAGCGGGGATGGTCTTCACCGACCGGATCCTCGCGCATTCGGATGCCACGGTTGCGATCGTCGATCGTCGGCACGCACCCGGCGGGCACTGGCAGGACGCATATCCGTTCGTTCGGCTGCACCAGCCCGCGAACCTCTACGGCGTCGAATCCGTGCCATTCGGAGCCGACAGGCGCGACGTCAGCGGCACGAACGCAGGCATGTACGAGTTGGCCGGCCCGAGCGAGATCTGCGCGCATTTCGAAGAGGCGATGACGCGGGTCTTCCTGCCGACCGGTCGTGTGGTCTACCTGCCCGAGTGCGAGTTCGTTGACGAGGGTCGGATCGTCTCCCGCCTGGACGGCCGCACCGTGCCCGTCACCGTGCGCCGCCGCGTGGTGGATGCGAGGTACCTCGAGGGCCGCATCCCCGCCACCTCCGCCCCGCCGTTCGCCGTGGCCGAGGGAGTCCGCTGCATCCCCACCGGTGGGCTCGCCCGACTCGCCCACCCGGCCGGACACTTCACGGTGATCGGCGCGGGAAAGACCGCCCTCGACACGTGTGTGTGGCTTCTCGAGCGGGGTGTGGACCCCGCCGACCTCACGTGGATCAAACCGCGCGAGGGATGGTGGCCGAATCGACGCTACCTGCAGCCGCACGACCTCGTCGTCGACCAGTACATCGCGAACGCCGCACAGATCGAGGCCATGGCCCAAGCGACGACGGTTGACGAACTCTTCGCACGGCTCGACGAACAGGGAATCCTGCTGCGGGTCGATCCCTCGGTGCCGCCCACGATGTTCCACGGCGCGATCGTCGGAGAAGCCGAGATCGCCCTCCTCCGGCGAATCGAGGATGTGGTCCGCCTCGGTCACGTGCGTACTGTCGAGCGCGACCGCATCATCCTCGACGACGGCATCATCCCCACGACACGCGACACGCTGCACCTCCACTGCGCGGCGCCGGGGCTCGTCCGGCCGCCACTTCGTCCGATCTTCGAGCCCGGCCGCATCACGCTTCAGCCGATGTTCTGGGGCACCGTCTCGTTCCAGTACGCGATGCTTGGCGTCGTCGAAGCCGAACTCCACGACGACGGCCAGAAGAACGAGCTGTGCCGCCCGCTGCACCTCTGGGATCGGAATGTCGACTTCCTCATCGCCTACTCCGCGCTGATGGCGAACGCCCGGGCTCGCGGCCAGCATCCGGCCGTGTCCGCCTGGTCGCGCACGAGCCGGCTGTATCCTTTCGCCGAGCTGGAGCGCTACGCCGACGACCCACGCCTCCCCGAGGCTCGCGAGCGCAGCCGAGCCCATGCCGCCGGAGCGCTCTCCAACCTCCCCCGCCTCATCGCCTCGGCGTGACCCGGCCATCGGCGGCCGGCTGGCAACTGGGGACTCTTCTGCACGGCCCTTGCGGCGAATCTCCGCTCCTGCGAGTTTCACCGCGAAAGGCGTTCCCCTAGCCGCCCGCCAGGTGTAGGCCACCCCGGCCCACCCAATAAAGGCGGAACGAGGAACCACATAACCCCAGCTCAGCAGGCGGAGCGCCCACCAGCCATGGCACTGACCCCGCCACCCCACACACCTGGATAGGCTCAGCGGCAGCCAAGCCGGAGACCGCACCCGTAGCGTCAGAGGCACGCCAGCGCAAGGCTGTAAACGCGTTAAAAGCAAAAGCCCCTCTTGCGAGGGGTCATGCTGTGCCCGAGGTGGGACTCGAACCGGGTTCCAGCCCCCGGAAACACAGGGAACTTCCGAAAACATGCCGAGTACGGGCCAGTCCGGCCAATGTACGGCTCGGTCCGGCAGACAAAGTGTGCACATTGTGCACACACCTAGTTCTCCAGTTCATGGAACTAACGCCAACTTGCCGCGCTGCGCATCGGCGGGGCGCGGTTCTTCATTTTCAGTACGATAAGGGACCGACCGGAGGGTCCACACCGCCGCAACCGAGGAATAGATTAACTCGCTGCGGGATATCTGCGCAGCCCGCGCGCCAATCTTCGTCTCTTGGGTCTTCACAGCGCCCCTCCCCCTTCGACCCTTTCGACTTCAGTAGATTAAGGTTCCCTGCAGGACCTCTTCGGCTAGGGTGTAGACGGCCCCTGATCATGCAAACGACTGCTGAAAACCACTCAGACTGGCTGAAGACATGTGTCGCTGTCCATGGCATTGACTACCGCTGTCGTGTCGAACGTAATCTCGACAGCAATAGCGAACCACAACTCGAGCGAATCTCAAGCGGGCGGGTGGGGGAAGCCCCACCCACCCGCTTTTGTCTTGTTCCGTTTCGTTAATCGGCGTCGGTTGGTTGTTCGCTGCGGAGGACGGCGAGGGTGTTGTCGGCGGCAAGCACAGCCATGGCGGTGCGAGTTTCGACGGTGCATCAACCACAATTACGCTGCGGAACACCACCGGCAGCCGAGTCGGCCCAACGCTCACTGCCTTCCCGGCTCACCTCGGCGGTCGCATGCAGAGCGGGTCAACTACAGCGTTGTTCCCGAGATCTTCCATTCCTCGGCTCGGAAGTTCAAACTAGGCTCACCGCACAGTTTCCCCCGGCACCGAGTTTCCGGGTCCCGTTCAGAAGTATTCGGCCGCAACCTGTGGATTCAAGATCCGGAGGTGACAACGATGGGTTTCCGAGCCCCCCACCCTGCCCGGCGGGGGATGGCGTCGGTCGAGACCGGCGCTGATCTGGCCAGGCATCCCCGGACGGCATCGCCGCTCGAGGACCCGGTGAGTTGGAGTCTCCCGGAACGCACAGACCCGTAGCGGCCCATTGGCTGGTTGGCACCAGCCCACAGCACCCCCACTGCAGGAGAAACTAATGATCGCCAGACGCCCGCGCGACGCCGCACTATTTACTATGCTGCTGGCCGCGCTCATGCTCAACATGTCCGGAGCCTCCGCGGCAACACTCAGCCCCCTGGTCGTCGCGAGCGGGGCCAGCCCGTTCTCGGGTTGCACACTGGGCTCCGCACCCGGCGCCGTAAACTCCCCGAACGCTGAGGTTGAGCCATGGGTCGCCGTCAACCCGGCCAACTCCAACAACATCATCGGCGCGTGGCAGCAGGACCGCTGGTCCGACGGCGGCGCACGTGGCCTTGTAGCCGGTTACTCGATGGACGGTGGCTCGACCTGGAATGAGGTAGCCCAGCCCTTTTCGGCCTGCGCGGCGGGCGGACCTTCCCGCTACAACCGCGCCTCGGACCCGTGGGTTTCGATAGGGCCGGACGGCACGGCATACTCGGTATCCATCTCGTTCCAAGGCATAGGCCTCGACAATGCCGTTCTCGCCTCCACCTCGCACGACGGCGGAGCAACATGGACTGCGCCGAAGACCCTGATCGAAGACCTCGGCTCTCCTCAGTTCTTCAACGACAAGGAGTCCGTCACTGCTGACCCGTCAATCCCGGGCACGGCCTACGCGGTATGGGACCGGTTGGTCTCACCGACCGACAACCCGAGGGCCACGGCCCATGCGGCCGCCTACGCGGGACCGACTCTCTTCTCCAAGACGACTGACTCGGGCGCGACGTGGAGTTCACCGACGGTCATCGTGCCCACCGCCAACAAGCAGCAGACCATCGGCAACCAGATCGTCGTCGGCCCTGACGGCACGCTCTACAACTTCTTCGACCTCATCCTGGGCACGGGCAAGAACGGTGTCGACAAACTGCACGGGCTCAACGTGGCCTACACCAAGTCCACGGACCGGGGCGCCAGCTGGACGGCACCACAGGTCATCGCGAAGCTCAACACCGTTGGCGTCACCGACCCGAACACGGGGGCGCCCGTCCGGACCGGAGACATCATCCCGGAGCCGGCTGTCGACCCGGTCACCGGGCAGTTGTACGTCGTGTGGCAGGACTCACGGTTCAACGGCGGGCGCTTTGACGAGGTCGCAATCTCGACGTCGACCAATGGCGGCGCGACCTGGAGCGCGCCGGCGCGGGCCAACACGCCGAAGGGCGTCCCTGCCTTCACTCCGAGCGTTCGCGTTGCCGGTGGGAAGGTGGGCATCACGTACTACGACTTCCGGAACCTCACCATCGGGAACACTGACACGCTGCCTACGGACTACTGGTTCACCGCGTCCCCAGTTGGCGCTATTGCGTTCGGGGGCGAGACGCACGTGTACGGCCCGTTCGACATGATGACCGCCCCCGTGGCTCGCGGGTTCTTCGTGGGCGACTACGCCGGCCTGGCCTCCGTTGGCTCGTCCTTCGCTTCGCTCTCCGTACGGGCCAATGACGCGAACACCTCCAACAGGACCGACACCGTATTCACCGCCATCACACCATAGGCTAACCACTCGCAGCCGAGTAGGAAGGGCTCCCAAGGGGAGCCCTTCCTACTCCGCGAACGCAGCCTGGCCATCGCATGAGCAGCGGAGACCTCAACGCCACACAAGTCCCCGCCCTCCTCTAGGAACCCAGCCGACTACGCCGACAAGACCGCTAACGACGCCGTCCCCCAAGTAAATGGCCTCGGACTACGACCTCTCCCCTGACTGGCTCAACTCCAACGCTGCAGCCACATGGTCCTCTCGCTCTAATACCCGCGAAATGAGCACCCGGGACATCGGCTCCCACCTTGAAGAGATCTACGGCACCAAGGTCTCGGCCTGGCCGATCTCACGGGCCACGGACGTCATCGCCCACGAAGTCGCCCGACAGCAGAACCGGCCCTCGGAGTCGGTCCGACTCGACGCTGTCGCCCCCCGGATTCTGGGATCCGCCCGAACAAAACCAGGTCAATACCGGGATTCGACCACACTTTAGCGGCGGGCTCGCCGGTCAGGCTCTTAACTGCGCAAGCCGCGCCCCTGTTAGGTAATACTCCGTGGCGTCGCACAAAATGGTCCAGAAGACATTGAGGGAACGCTTGGCCAGCGCGATCATCGCCCGGATATTCGATTTTCCTCCGACACACTGGCGGTCATAACAGCCACAGGAGGCGTGCCTCACTGTGGTCTCTCTACCGGAATCTCCGGGAGTCGTCCGCCACCGCCGCAAGCGCCAGCCAGGACGCCGCCCCTCACGTGGTTCCGAACAGGAGACCAAACGACACACTGGCCCATCGGAATTGCGGAAATGCGGAATCTTCTTCCCACAGGGCCTGCATCAAAATCCAGAGAGGCCGGTACAGTCCATCCTCGTTTGAACGACGATGCGCACCGACGCTTTAGGGCAGGATGGAAACCTTCACCGAGCCACCCGAGGGATTACCCACGAGGTCGATTGCGGTTTGGAACTCGGCAAGGGGGAATTGATGGCTGCAGATCCCGTCCATTGGCAGTTCCCCGCTCTCGAGCATTTTGATGGCCGCGGGCCAGCAGTGAGGTCCGAGGTGGGCGCCGAGGATGTCCAGTTCCTTGTCATCGCCGATGATTGACCAGTCGACGCTGACTTCGGATCCGAAGACGGAGTACTCCACGTAGGTACCGAGCTTGCGCAGGAGATTCAGGCCTTGGGCGACCGCGGCGGGGTGCCCGGTGCCTTCGAGGTATACGTCCGCTCCGTATCCGTCTGTAAGGTCCTTGACGATCTTCACTGCGTCGTCCCTGCCGACGTTGATAATGAGGTCGGCTCCGCACCTCCGCGCAAGCGCCAGTTTCTCGTCGGACATATCCAGGGCGATCACCTTGATGGGGTTTTTGGCGCGTGCACCCGCGATCATACCGAGCCCGATCGGGCCGCAGCCAGCGACGACGACGACGTCGTCGAACTGGATGTTTGCGCGTTCGACTGCATGCAGGGCGCAGGAGAGCGGTTCGGCGAAGGCTGCGTGCTGAGGTGGAATGGAGGCGGAGACCCTGTGGGCGCGGGCCCGGGCCGGCACCAGAACGTAGTGGGCCATGGCTCCGTTGAATCCGCGGAACCCGAACATCTCGTGTGGAGCACACATCCAATACTGGCCGCGGCGGCAGTAACGGCACTCCTCGCAGGGAACGATCTGCTCGCAGACGATCCTGTCGCCGATACTCATTCGGCGCTGGACGGTGGCGTTCTGGTCGGCGGCCACCACTGTACCGACGAACTCGTGGCCGGGTATGATCCCTCGCTGCGCCCACGCCGGCCGGTTTTCGTCTCCCCAGAACTTAGGGGCTCCGTGATAGCACTTAACGTCGCTTGCGCAGACTCCGACGGCTTCCACACGGATGAGCATTTCCCCAGGTCCTGGCGAGGGCACAGGTACGTCCTCGAGGGTGTAATTCTCAGGACCGTGGCAGACCACGGCCGCCATGGACTTGGGCAGCGCGGCATCAGCGGCGGCGGTCTGGGCAAGGCTTGTCACAGAATTTATCCTTTCGGGTACCGCCCGGTTCAGGAACGGGCGGGGTGTGCCACTACGACGGGCACGCCTTGAGCTTCGAGGCGGCGGATGTCGTCCGGCCTGGTCTTGGCGTCAACGATGACTGCGTCGAAGTCCGCCAGTGGCGCCAGGGCATAGAGGGCCCGCTTGTCGAATTTGGTATGGTCGGCCAGCAGGATCCGTTTGGCCGACGAATCGAACATGGCCCGCTTGATGTCTACCGTCGCCTGGCTTTGGAAGAAGCAGGTATCGTCCGTGATGGCGGCCGTGGACATGATGTAGACGTCAGCTCGGAGCTTCCGGATGGCCTCCGTTGTCATTCCGCCCATGAACGAACTGCACCAGTTGTAGTACGAACCACCGAGGGCGATCAAGGAGATGCCCCGGACACCTTTTAGTTCTTCGAGGATGGTGAAGACGTTGGTGATCACGGTAAGGGGGGCGCGCAAGGGCAGCAGCTTCGCCACTTGCAGGACGGTTGTCGAATCGTCGAGGAATACGGCTTGCCCGGGTTCCAGGAAGTCCAGGGCGCTGTGGGCAATGTCCTTCTTGGCCTCCTGCTGCTGACCGGCCCGGTAAACATCACTGGACTCCACCAGACTTGATGAAAGTGCTGTGGCCATTCCCCGGGATTTTCGTAGCAGGCCGCGAGCCTCCAACTCGTCCAGGTCCCGGTGAACCGTCATCTGGCTGGTGCCGAAGCGCTCAGCCAACTGTTCGATCCGCACTGCCCCCTCGGCCATCACCATCTCGGATATGGCCCGTTGCCGCTCCTGCTGACGGGACAGCCTGCCCACGTGATTCGTCGCTTCAGCATTCATTTGGGCCCTCCTGATTTTCCTTTCTTACTGCCCCACGGCTTAGACCATGGCCTGGGTGGCCTCATCGATCACGTCCGCCAGTGCTTCTATGCGGTGTGCGAATCTGCCGAGAAAGAGTCCGTTGACGCCTCCACCCAGTTCGGTCAGCAGGCCAGGACCGGCGCTTCCACCGTATATCACCCGCCCTTCGCCATAGCCGCGCTCAGCAAGCCATTCGCGCACCCTCTGGCAGACCCCAAGGATGTGCTCGGTGCTCGCCGGCTCCTCCGCACCGATGGCCCAGACAGGCTCGTAGGCGACCACGAACCGGGCCGAACGGGCACGTTCCTCGCTGCCCACGAGGGCTGAGGCCAGCTGGGCCAGGCAAGCTTCGGCCGCCGACTCCGCAGATCCGCGCTGAATCTCACCGACGCAGATAACGGGTGTCAGGCCGTTGCGGAGCCCTGCTACCGTTTTGGCCCTGACGATCTCGTCGGATTCTTCGAAGAGTTGCCGCCGCTCGGCATGACCGATTTCGACATACGTGCAGCCGACTTCTCTGAGGCTGAGGCCACTGACTTCTCCGGTATATGGCCCCCGGTCCTCCCAATGGAGGTCCTGCGCACCGAGTTGGACCGGGCTGTCAGCGAAGACCTTGCTGGCCAAGGCCAGGGAAGGGAAGCTGGGCAGGACGAACAGGGAGACGCTCCCCCTCTGCACCGCAGGATGCTCCCGCGCCAGCTGGGCTACCTGCCGGCACCAGTCCATCGTCTCCCGGTGGCTGAAGTAGAGCTTCAAACTGATCCCCAGGAGGGTCGGTCCTGCGGCAGCCGTCATCCGCCCTGGCCGTGCATGCAATACGGATTCCTCAGCCATCGCTGTCGGCTTCATAATCATTCATGAGCTTCACCTTCGCCGCCGACGGCGAGGACTCATCGAAACGGTAGGTCAACCACTCGCGGGTGAGACGGCGAGCCAGCTCAAGCCCGATGACCCTCTGGCCAAAGGTGAGCACCTGGGCGTTGTTGCTCAGCACCGACCGCTCAACGGAATAGCTGTCGTGAGCGGTGACTGCGCGGATCCCCTCCACCTTGTTGGCCGCGATCGCCACGCCAAGCCCGGTTCCGCAGACCAGGAGAGCCCGGTCCGCTTTGCCGGCGGCGATCAGTTCCGCCGCGCCGATGGCGATGGTCGGATAAGGCGTAGTGCCGTTTTCATCGACTCCGACATCCGTGACGGATTCAACCAGGTCGTTCTTCTCAAGATCGGCCTTCAGTGCGTTCTTATAGGCCAGTCCTGCATCGTCACTTCCGACGACGATGCGCAGCTTCTCAGTCATTGATGCTCTCTTTCGTGGTGAGCCGGTCTGCGACCGTGCGGATAATCAAGGCCATCGAGACCGCTCCTGCATCCGGCGTGCCGAGGCTCTTCTCGGCCAGCGGCCGGGCGCGGCCCATTTTGGGAATGAGTGTGGCAGTCGCATCAGCGGATTCTTGTGCAACGACGGCTGCATCGCTCCAGGCCGCTGACAGGGGCTTGCCGGCTGCAACCTCGTGGCCAAGCGCCTCGGCGAACGGCACGAGGACATCTACCAAGGTCTTGTCGCCCAACTGGGCCTTGCCGAACTCCATGATCTTTCGTCCGGCGTCCCTGATGGCGCCTGCCACTGCAGGTGCCGAAGGAGCGTCCTGGTCACCGAGGCGTTCACCCAGCGTGTTCAGGATCATTCCCCAGAGGGCTCCCGATGTGCCCCCGGCCCGGTGAGCCCAGGCATCTCCCGAGAAGACCAGGAGGGTTCGCGCACCGGCACCCCGGTTCAAGGCTTCTGCGGCTGCCTCCACTGCGGCGGCGGCTCCGCGCTGCATACCAATGCCGTGGTCTCCGTCGCCAGCGACCGAGTCGATCCGCCCGAGTTCCTCGACGTTGGCGTCTATCACGTTCTTGACAGCTTGGAGGATGTCATGAACACGCGCTGCTACGCGGCGGGATGTCTCCGACGAGGGCGGAAGGGCCTCCCGTGTGGGCTCCTGGGCGGTCACCGGGACCACGGCAGCCTCGTCAGCCTCCTCGACCGCTCCCTTGCGGTACGCCGGGGTGCTCGCCGGGGCCTTCCAGTAGTGTTCGAGTTCATCGTTCAGCCACAGCAGGCTGAGAGATACGCCTGCCATTTGGAAACTGGTCACCATTTCCCCGATTTCGGGGTCGACCACGGTGATGCCTGCTTCCTCAAGCAATTCGGCGATCCTCCGGTAAACGACGAACAATTCCTCGGACTTCACAGCACCGAGGCCGTTCAGGATCAGGCCGACCCGGCTGCCGCGCGGTTCCTGGACTGCTTCCTCCAGCAGGGAGCAAACCAGGAGTTCTGCCGCCTGATCAGCTGTCGGCAGGTCCTCTTCGCGGATACCCGGCTCGCCGTGGATGCCCATCCCGACTGCCATCTTTCCCTCGGGAACCGTGAACAGCGCAGCCGTGGAGCCCGGCAGCGTGCAGCCTGAGAAGGCGATACCGAAGGACCGGGTCCGGCTGTTGGCCAGAGCTGCCATGCGGGAGACCTCGTCCAGGTCATGGCCTGCGTCAGCGCAGGCACCTGCGACCTTGAACACGGCCAGGTCGCCGGCGATGCCGCGGCGTTTGTGGCTTTCAGAAGCAGGTGCGCTGGAGATATCGTCAGTCACGGCGACCGTGACGGTCCGGATGCCTTCTGCGATGAGGCGTTCCTGGGCCTGGTTGAAGTTCAGGACGTCCCCGGCATAGTTGCCGTAGGTGAGGAGCACTCCTCCCCCTGCCTGCGCTGCCTTGGCCACAGCGTGTACCTGCTGGGCCGAGGGAGATGCGAAGATGTTTCCCATCGCAGCCCCGTGCGCCATGCCTGGGCCGACCAGTCCGGCGAACGCGGGGTAGTGTCCGGACCCTCCGCCGGTGATCACGGCGACGGTGCCGGGCTTGGGTGTGGCCGCACGGACCACTCCTCCGGGGACTTGCCGGACCCAACGCGGATAGGCGGCGGCGAAGCCGGCAGTGAGCTCATCTGCGAAGTCCGAGGGATTGTTGTAAAGATATGCCATGTGAACGGTCTCCTTGGCCGTGGAATCGGCCGGCCGGGCGGGGCCGCCCGCGCGCTGTGTCGCGGGCGGCCGCCTGTGTACTACGAAAGGGTGAAAGCCGAGGTGTACTTGGAGATGTTGTCCTTGTTGACCAGAGAACAGTCGAAGGCCTGCTTCTCCGTGTCGACGCCCGTCTTGCCCGTCTTGATGAACTCATCGGCTTCCTGGACGGCCTTCTTCGCGAAAGCGACCACTGGCTGCAGAACGGTGTAGGAGAGTTCGCCGGCCTTCACCGAATCGGCCGCGTCGGGCGCCCCGTCGAAACCGCCGACCTTGACTGTGGCGAGCTTGCCTGCTTCCTTGAGGGCGGCGATCGCGCCGAGGGCCATCTGGTCGTTGCCGGCGAGGACGCCCTGGATGTCAGGGTTGGCCTGGAGCATGGTCTGCATCTTGTCGTGGCCCTGCTTCTGGTCCCAGTTCGCCACCTCGGTGGCCACCAGCTTCATGTCCGGGACCTGCGAGAGGACGGTCGCGTAGCCGTTCGACCTGGTCGCTGCGTTGTTGTCCGACGGCGCCCCCTTCAGTTCGACATATTTGCCCTTGCCGCCCATGGCCTTGACGAACTCCTGGGCACCGAGGGCCGCGCCCTGGGCGTTGTTGGACACGAGCTGTCCCTTGGCGAGGCCCTGCTGGTTGATTTCTGCGTTGATCGTGAAAACAGGGATCCCGGCGTTGACGGCCTTCTGGACGGCTCCGACCGACCCATCGGCATTCGCCGGATCGATAAGGATGGCCGCCGACTTGTTGGTGATCGCGGCGTCGACCAGATCGCTCTCGGTTTTGGTGTCACCCTTGTGGCTTGTCACGGTGACCTGGTAGCCGAGCTTCTCGCCCTCGGCCTTCGCGGCGTCACCTTCGGTTTTCCAGTACGGGTTGGCCGGGTCGTTGACGATCACGGTAAGGACTTTGCTGCCCCCCGAGCCTCCGGAGGCTGATCCTGTGGACCCCTGGCCCGGGGAGCCTCCACAGGCCGAGAGTGCGAAGATGGCCACGCCGGCAGCGGCGGCGACTGCAGCTTTACGGAACATGATGATCCCTTTCATTAAGAATTGAGCAAAGAGTGTGGATGGATGTTGTGTTTAGGCGGTGGGTGCAGGGGTATTTTCGAAGCCGTTGCTCAGCTTGGAGGTCTGGCCGCTGCCTGGGGTATTGCCCGGTTTGATGCGCTTGGTGCGGTATTCAATGCGGTTGAGCATGACGGCGACGACGATGACGGCTCCCTTGAAGACCATCTGCCAGTACTCGGAGACACCAACGATCACCAGGCCGTCGGAGAGGAAGCCGATCACGAACGCGCCCAGGAGCACGCCGCGGATGTTGCCGCGGCCGCCGGAGAGGGCAGCGCCGCCGATGACAACGGCGGCGATTGCCGTGAGTTCGAAGGAGTTGCCGGCAGTCGGGTTCGCCGAGGTCAGTTCTGAGGCGACGATCACCCCTGCGATGCTGGCGCAGATGCCGGATATGACGTAGATCCGGACCTTGACTTGTTTGACCGGGATGCCCGACAGTTCCGCGGCGCGTTCATTGCCGCCCGATGCGTAGAGCCAGCGGCCGAAGGGGCTGCGGCTAAGCACGACGGCGGCGATGGCAGCGATTACGATCATGAACAGGACGCCGACCGGAATGCCGAGAACCCTGTTGAAGCCGAACCAGTCGAAGCCTGTGTTGCCCAGGGTCGCCTCGCCACGCAGGTTGGGGTAGGTCAGACCCCCTGTGATGAGGAGGGCGGCTCCGCGCACGACGTAGAGCGTGCCGAGCGTGGCGACGAACGGGGCGACGCCGAAGCGGGAGACCAGCGTGCCGTTGATCCAGCCGACGAAAGCTCCCACGGCGACAGCGGCGACGACGCATACCCATGCCGCCGGGTAGAAGGCGATCCCGAGCGCCGGGATGTTTACTCCTTGAAGGAGGAAGCCCGCGATAACGCCGGAGAGGCCTACGGTGGAGCCCACCGAGAGGTCAATGCCGCCATTGAGGATGACCATGAGCATGCCGACGGCCAGTATCGCGAAGATGGCAACGTGGGAGGACATGGTCAGGAGGTTGTTGACCGTGAAGTAGTTGGGAGAGAGGAAAGAGAAGGCCACGATGATGACGATGAGGGCGATGAATGCCCGGCCTTCGAGAAGCAGCCGTGGGATGTCCAGGCCGCCGCTGAAGCGGGCGGCCTTGGTGCCCGCGGGAGCTGACGTGGTGCTCATGTCTAGTGTCCGTTCATGGTGGATGCGGTGGCGGATTCCCCGGAGGCCGCCATGACTTGCTCTTTGGTGGTTGTTGCGGCGTCGAACTCGGCGGATATTCTGCCCTTGCTCATAACGATCACGCGGTTGGCGACGCCGAAGCATTCGTTGACCTCGGACGTTGAATAGACGACGGCCAGACCCTGCTCGGCAAGTTCGCTGAGGAGATTGAAGACCTCCGTTTTCGCGCCGATGTCGATGCCGCGGCTTGGCTCATCGAGCAGGATGACTTTCGGGTTGGTCGCCAGCATCTTTCCGATGACGACCTTCTGCTGGTTGCCGCCGCTGAGGGAGCCGATCGCAGCCCCCGGTCCGGCGGTTTTCACGCGGACGTCACCGATACCTTTTTGCACGAGCTTTGCCTCGGCCGAGGGCGAGAGGAACAACCCCTTGACGAAGGTGCCGATGCTTGCGAGGGAGAGGTTCCTTCCGACCGACATGGTCTGCACAAGCCCGTCCCGCTGCCGGTCCTCCGGGACAAGGGTCAGGCCCCACTTGATTCGCTGTGCGATGGTCATGCCTGCCAGGTCGCGGTCGTGGACGACGATCCGGCCGCCCGCCAGCGGGACACGTCCCGCGGCGGCCTCCAACATCTCGGTGCGGCCGGCGCCCATGAGCCCGTAGATACAGACGATTTCGCCCGTCCGGACCCTGATCGAGACGCCCTTCACCGAAAGCCGCTCGGGGTTGGAGGGGTCGGCGACCTTGGCCCCGTCAATTTCCAGGGCGACATCTCCGAATTCCACCGCAGGCGGCGTGCCGAGATCGAAGTTGCGACCGACCATGTTGCCCACGATCCAGTCGAGGCTGACGTCCTTGGTTTCGGCCTGGGCCACGATCTCGCCGTCGCGCAGAACCACGGCGTGGTCGCAGATCTCCATCGCCTCTTCGAGGTGATGCGAGATGTAGACGATGGACACCCCGTGGGCGGTCAGGTCCCGGATGACCTTGAACAGCACGTCGACCTCGGCGGCGCTCAGTGCCGACGTCGGCTCGTCCATGATGAGGATTCTGGCCTCAGTGGAGAGAGCCCGGGCGATCTCCACGATCTGCTGCTGGCCCAGGCGGAGGTCGGCCAGGAGCGTGTCCGGGTCGATCTTTTCCTGGAGCCGATCCATAAGCTGCTCGACGACCTTCGATTCGGCCTTGTAGTCAACACCTCCGGTCTTGCCGACGATCTCGCGTCCCATGAAGATGTTGTCCCGCACGGTGAGGTTGGCGCACAGGCTAAGTTCCTGGTGAATGATCGAAATACCCTTGTCGCGGGCCTCGACCGTGTTGGCAAACTCGACCGGCTCGCCCCGCAATTCAAGGCGGCCCGTCGTGGGACTCTCGATGCCCGACAGGATCTTCATCAGGGTGGACTTGCCAGCCCCGTTTTCGCCGAAGAGGCCGACAACCCGTCCCTCCAGTACTTCGAAGTCGACACCCTTGAGCGCCTGCGTGCCGCCATAGCGCTTTGTAACTTCCTTCGCCTTGAGGATGGGATATCCAATGGCAGTGGTGCTCTCGGTGCTCATCACTTCACTTCAATCTTCACGGGGGTGACGACGAGGGAGGTGGGGTTGATCGGCTGGAAAGCGCCGACCACGCTCACCTGCTTGCCTTCGATCGTCGTCTTGTCCAAGTTCGCCAAGACAAGCTTCTTGACTTGGTTGTTCAATTCCGCGCCGACGTTCTGGTAGTCGATCTGGTTCTTGAACTGTGAGAAATCAACCTTGCCCGTCGCATCACGGATCGCAGTCCCGTTGACCGCCGGACCTGTCTGGACGAAGATCTTGACGTCGGCCGGAGCGCCCGGGATAGTGACCTGCATCAGGCCATTGGCGTCGGGTTTGGTGGCCGTCCCAGTGAATTTCACCGAGTAGACCGGCGTGGAACTGCCGGTGGCAACGCCATACTGCTTGGCTGCCGCTGCAGGATCTGCCTTGATGGCGTTGACAACCGTGGCCAGGTCGCTGGCGCGTTTGTCAATGTCCGGGGCGATCTCTGACTCGTATTTCTCCTGCGCATAGGACGCCGGGCTGAACGTGCTCGGGGCGGCCTTTGTCGCCTGGTCGCCAAAGAAGAACCTGGTGTTGACGATCATGAGCACGAGGAGAACGAGCAAGGCTGCCGGAACGATAAGCTTCTTCGGCTCAATCCTCGACGAAGCAACGACCGCATTGGATCGTGCGCTGGGGGTACTGACGTTAGACATGTTTTTCTGCCTTGACCTCAGAGGACGACGGATTCGGTGGCGTTCGGCCGGATTTGCAGCTTCCGGCCCGTGCCCTTGCGGAACATCTCCAGCGCGTCGCTGTAGTCGTCGAGGCTGAAGGCGTGGCTGATCATGGGCTGGCTCTTGATCGCGCCGGCCTCGAACATCTCAACAGCCCGGCCGAAAGTGTTCAACACGGCCATTGTCCCCACGATGTTCAGCTCGTCCCGGTAGACGCGGAAGGGAGAGTAGTTTGCCTTGGCCTCAGCAGGGGCGACGCCGAAGTGCTGGAAAGTGCCGCCGGCCTTGACCCTCGGGAGCCCGTCCTCTATCGCCCGGATGACGCCGGTGCAGTCGATGACTACGTCCCACTGGCCGCGGTCGGCCTCGTCGGCCGAGCGGTGGACGTTCTCGATACCAACCTCGCGGGCGGCCTCGAGCCGGCTTTCGTTCAGGTCAACGATGGTAACGCTCGCAGCCCCTGCCCTCGGAGCCAACTGGGCCATGAGCAGTCCCATGGTCCCTGACCCGTACACCAGGTAATGCTCACCCATCTTGCGGGGCATGATGTCGTAGCCGCGGATCGCGCACGCCAGAGGCTCGATGAGAGCAGCCTGGTGCAGATCCGTCTCCGGACGCAGCTTGTACACGTTACCGACAGGCGCCTTGAGGAATTGAGCCGCTGCACCGTCGCTCGCCACGACACCGAGGCCGTTCCACTCCCGGCAGAGGTTGCCCTTGCCATTGAGGCAAAACTCACACTCGCCGCACGTCGTGCTCGGATTCACCGCGACGTGATCGCCGACGCTGAACTTCGTCACGTCCCGGCCGACGGCGACTACAGTTCCGGAGGCCTCATGGCCGGGGATCAGAGGAAAAACGGTGCCTTCGAATTCACCGTCAAAGACGTGCGTGTCTGTGCCGCAGATACCCACGGCCGCGACCTCAATCACAACGTCTTTCGGCCCCGGAGTAGGGTCGGGAAGTTCTGTCAGGGCGAGCTTTCCGGGCTCTTCGAAAACAATTGCGCGCATCAGCGTTGACGCTCCTGTTCGGACTGAAGGCAGGGCCGCAGTCGGGCCCGATGCCATGCTCTGGATGGATTTGAGATAGCTGTACCACGTGCCAATCAATATGTGATCTTGTGGCCTAGCTGTGTTATAAATCAAGTTAGCTGTGATGCAGGACACTGTCAATGCAGTGAGCAAAATATCCTTCACGGACTCCCGAAAGTCCTCCAAATCCAACCACAGGTGCGATGCATGCGCAGGTCGGAGCATCACCTTACCGTCAACGCGTTCCTAACATGAAAAGTGAGAATGAGTGGCCAATGGCCACGAATTCCAAACCAAAATCCAACGCCGCACTGTGCCGCGACGTCCCCTTCTAATCGACTAACCACCAACATCGTCCCGGCGCCCATGGCGCCAACCAGCCAACCAATAGAGAGAGAGCCCGTCGTGCCACATTTGGAAGAGCAAGAACTGACTTGGACCAGCCTGGACCAGCGTGCAGTGGACACCGTGCGTGTCCTGGCCGCCGACGCCGTGGAGAAGGTGGGCAATGGCCACCCCGGCACGGCGATGAGCCTGGCACCGGCGGCATACCTGCTGTTCCAGAAGCTGATGCGCCACGACCCCAAGGACCCGGACTGGATCGGCCGCGACCGTTTCATCCTCTCCCCCGGCCACAGCTCGCTGACCCTGTACATCCAGCTGTTCCTCTCCGGCTACGGCCTGGAGCTGAAGGACCTGCAGGCGCTGCGTACCTGGGGCGCGCTGACCCCGGGCCACCCGGAGTACAAGCACACTCCGGGGGTGGAGATCACCACCGGCCCG
>NZ_QRCU01000014.1 GCF_003369445.1 Arthrobacter silvisoli | reverse complement strand
CACCGTTCGGGGGCCTCCCGCATTTAAGCCGGCCCAACACAAACCGCGCCCCGGCCCACAGGACCGGGACACAGCCGTTTAACAACCTTCAGCGGAAGGCCGGAATGCCCGTGATGTGGTTGCCGAGGATCAGCGTGTGGACGTCGTCGGTTCCCTCATAGGTGCGCACGGACTCCAGGTTGTTCGCGTGTCGCATGGGCGGGTAGTCCAGGGTGATGCCGTTGCCGCCGAGCATGGCCCTGGCGTCCCGGCAGATCCGGATGGCTTCGCGGCAGTTGTTCAGCTTGCCGGCGGAGATCTGGTGCGGCTGCAGCTTCCCGGATTCCTTGAGGCGGCCGATCTGCACGGCCAGGAGCAGGCCCTTGTTGATTTCCAGGGCCATGTTGACCAGTTTCTCCTGCGTCAGTTGGTAGCCGGCGAGGGGTTTGTCGAACTGGAGCCGCTGCTGTGTGTAGTCGAGCGCGGCCAGGTAGCTGTCCCGCGCGGCTCCCATCGCACCCCAGATGATTCCGTAACGGGCTTCGTTGAGGCATTCGAAGGGGCCGCGCAGGCCCTTCGCTCCGGGCAGGAGGGCTGAACCGGGGAGCCTGACGTCGCGGAGTTCGATGTCGCACTGGATCGAGGCACGCATGGACAACTTGGGCCCTATCGGGGTCGCCCGGAACCCGGGGGTGTCGGTGGGAACGATGAAGCCCCGCACGCCGTCGTCAGTCATGGCCCAAATGATGGCGAGCTGCGCGATCGAGGCGAGGCCGATCCAGCGCTTGGATCCATTGACGATCCATTCATCACCCTCATGCCGGGCGAAGGTCTTCATGCTCCCCGGATCCGAACCCGCACCCGGCTCCGTGAGCCCGAAGCATCCCACCAGGTCACCGGACGCCATGCCGGGGAGCCATTGTTGCTTCTGTTCTTCGCTCCCGTGCTTGTGGATTGCGCTCATGGCGAGGGAGCCCTGCACGCTGACGAAGGTCCGCAGCCCGGAATCGCCGGCCTCAAGCTCCAAGGCAGCAAGCCCGTATTCCACCGCGCTGCGTCCCGGGCAGCCGTAACCTTTCAGGTGCATGCCGAGCAGCCCGAGCGCTCCCATTTCCGGGACGATCTCCAGCGGGAAGATTGCGTCCTCATACCAGGCGGCGATATTCGGCCGGATCCTCGCGTCGACGAACGCGCGGACCGTGTCGCGCACGGCGAGTTCGTCCGTGGTGAACAGGGAATCTATCTCCAGCAGGTCGGCCGTCACGGGCACGCCTGCTCCATTGCTTTCGGGCGTCATGCCCCAACGCTAAGCCGTCGGCGGGCGGTGGGCATTGGATGATCCGCCCGCTGCGGTCCGGAAACTGGTTAGATTGTCCAGTCCCTTCCCAGACCAACAAAGGCAGCCATGATCAGCCTTGCCCAGCTTCAGCACCGGCTCGGTGCCGAACTCAGTCCGTCAGGCAGTGCCGTCGTGCCGGGGCGCCGGATTTCCGGGGTGCACATCTCGGAGCTCGAAGACCCGACTCCCTACTTGGAAGGCGGGGAGCTGCTCCTCACCACCGGGATACCTTTCGCCGGAAGCCTGAACGGCGGTGCCGCGCGCATCCGCTCCTATGTCGGACGTTTGGTGGAGCACGACGTTTCGGCGTTGGGCCTCGGCCTGGGAGCGGGGCTCGACGCCGTCCCCGCCGCCCTGGCGGATGCATGCGGTGACGCCGGGCTTGCCCTGCTGCTGGTGCCCGCCGGCGTCCCGTTCATGAACGTCTCCCGCGCGTACTGGGACCTGGTATCCAAAGCCGGCCAGTCCGACCTCGTGGCGAGCCTGGGCACCCAGACCGCCCTGGCCCGGGCTGCCCTGCTGCCGGACGCCAACGCCTCGGTGGTCAAGGCATTGGCCCAGGCCCTGGGCGGGTGGGCTGCATACCTGCCGGCAGCCCCGGCCGGCACAGACGCAGACACGTTCTGGCCATCAGGCACATCCGGGTTAATTCCGCAGTTGCGGGAACAGACCGCCCGGCTCAACCTCGGCGCGCTGCACTCGGCCGCCACCTTCCAGGTCCACGGAAGCGACGTCGTCGTGCATCCTGTGGTGGTGGGCCGCCGCATCGCCGGGTTCCTCGCAGTCGGCGCCGGCCGGAAACTCGGCAAGGCGGACCGCCAGATCATCCAGACCGTCTGCATGCTGTTGTCCCTCAAAGCCCGGCACCAGCAGGAAGCCCACGCGGCCGGCGCGGCGCTGGATTCCGCGGTGGCCAGATTGCTGCTCGGCGGACACACGGACGCGGCGCGGATGCTGGCAGGTGACCTGTCCGTCCGCTTGCCCGACGGTCCGGTGCGGCTGCTGCTCCTGAAGGGTGCCGGGCACGACGCGGTGGCGCGGGGTCCGGCGGAGGAGGCTGCCGACGTCGTCGGCCGCTTGCGCGCGGAACATCCGGTGCCTTGGCTCCCCGCCGCCGTCCGCGGCTGCCGGCTGCGTTTCCCGGACGGGGCTGTGTCCTGTTTCATCCTGGACGCTCTTTCCGCAGACGCCATGTCCGCGGCTTCCGTCTCCGTGGATGGGGGACCGGCCGAACTGCCGGCCGTCCGCGACTTTCCGGCTCACAGCGCTGCATTGAGCCGGGTTCTGCCCCTGCACCGGTTGTCCGAAGCCTGGGATGCCCTGGTTGAAATCCTGGCGTCCCTGCAGCCCGGGACCCTCGCCGTGCCCGGCAGCGGGCACGGCGTGGATGCGCAGGTGGAGGAATGGATCGAAGCACTGCGGGGCTTTCCGCGGGCCGACCTGGTGGCGACGGTGCGCAGCTTCCTGCGGCACCGGGGCCAATGGGAAGCCGCGGCCCGGGACCTGGCAGTGCACCGCAATTCCCTGCGGCACCGGATTGCGACGGCGGCCAGGATCATCGGGGCCGACCTCGACGACCCGGATGTCGCCGCCCGCCTGTGGCTCGGCTTGCGCCGTGCCTAGTTGTCGCCGTGCCTAGTTGTCGCCGTGCCTAGTTGTCGCCGTGCCTAGTTGTCCAGTCCAGGGACGCCCGGCCCGGACAGCCACGCCCGGAGCGGAACGTCGTGTTCGCCAAGAGACGGTGGAGCCTGCGTGCGCGGAGTCAGCGGCGGCGTCCAGCTGACCGGGTGGCGGACCTGCCGCCCGACGGCGATCCCTGAGGAATCGTGCACCTCGATGGTGGGCTCCAGGCCGAGGGACTCGGCGAAACCGAGTCCCTCGTCGATCCCGGCCACCCGGCCGGCGGGCACTCCGGCCGCTGTGAGTCGTTCCTGCCAGTGCGCGGCCGGTGCCGCGGCAAGGGCCTGTTCCAGGACCATCACGAGTCCGGCGCGGTTCCGCACCCGCTGCGGATTGCCGGCGAAAGCGGGCTCGGCGGCGAGGCCGGGCAGGTCAAGGACCGCACAGAGGGCAGCAAACTGGGAGTCGTTTCCGCAGGCGACGGCCAAGGGCCCGTCGGAACATCGGAGCAGCTGGTAGGGCGCGATCGAAGGGTGGACGTTTCCCAGCCGCCCCGGCACCGTGCCAGCGCCGAGGAACGCTTGGGCCTGGTTGGCCAGGGCCCCCTGCAGGCTGGACAGCAGATTGACTTCAAGCCGGGCCCCGCGGCCGTGGACGCTGCGGGCCTGCAGTGCGGCGAGGATGCCAATGGTGGCGTCTTTGGCAGTCAGCACATCCACCACAGCGACGCCGGCCTTCATTGCTTCGCCGTCGGGCGCGCCTGTGATGCTCATGAGACCGCCCATCGCCTGGGCCACGAAGTCGTAGCCCGGCAGTCCCGCTCCGCCGCCGCTGCCGAACCCGGAAATGGAGGCGTACACGAGGGAAGGGTTCTCCGTAGACAGTTCCTTGTAGCCGAGCCCCAGCCTGGCCATGGCGCCGGGTTTGAAGTTCTCCACCAGGACGTCGGAGCGCAGGGCCAGCTCGCGGGCCAGTTCCCGCTCGGCGGGGTCGGCGAGGTCAAGGCACAGGGATTCCTTGTTACGGTTCACGCTCTCGAAGTACGTCGACCCCGTCGCCGAAAACGGTGGGCCCCAGCTCCTTGTGTCGTCGCCGCTGCCGGGCCGTTCCACTTTGATCACGCGTGCCCCAAGGTCCGCCAGGGTCATGGTGGCCAGGGGTCCGGCGAGGACCCGGGAGAAGTCGGCGACCAGGATCCCCTCCAGGGGCAGTGCCGATGGCAGGGAGGTGTCCGGCTGTTCCATGGGTCCTTCCGGTGGCGGGAGCTGATAGGGCACACCTTAGGCAGGGCTCCGGCGAGCCGTCGCGGGACGGTTCGTCCCGCCCGGGCCGGAACGTCCTGGACTCAATGCCTTACGGCGTGTCGGCCGGCCGGCGGGCGGCACCGGAGACGAAGGATGACGACGGCGGCGCGGGCCTCCCGCCGTCGTCGTGCGTTCCTGCTGTGATGCTTCCCACGGGGAGGCGCCAAAGCGCTCCCGGAATACGGGACGCCGGGAACCGTCGCCTAGAATTGCAGGAGACAAACGGGCCGGATGCGGCGGCGTGAGAACAAAATACGGATACGAGCGGCTGCGCATGCGCCAGTGGTCGGCTCATAACAGGAGGAATCCAGCATGGCTGAGCACAACGGCGGAAACCGCGGCAACTTCGGTGGCGGTCGGGGAGAGCGCGGTCCTTTCCGCGCCAACAACAACTCCGGAGGCGATCCACGTGGATTCCGTTCCCGCGACGACCGTGAAGGCGGCGCAGGCGGAAACCGTGACCGCAAGCCCTTCGGCGACCGCGACGGCAAGAAGTTCGGTGAGCGCAAGCCCTTTGATCGTGACCGTAAGCCGTTTGGTGAGCGTCCGCGCCGCGACGGTGAGGAGCGCCGCAGTTTCGGTGAGCGGGGCCAGCGTAACTTCGACCGGTGAGGAGCGCCGCAGTTTCGGTGAGCGGGGCCAGCGTAACTTCGACGGCCCGCGTCGTGAGGGTGAGGAGCGCCGCAGTTTTGGTGAGCGTCCTGCCCGTGATGGTGAGCGCCGTGGTTTCGGTGACCGTGGTGAGCGGAAGCCGTTTGATCGTGACCGGAAGCCGTTTGATCGTGACCGTAAGCCGTTTGGTGAGCGTCCGCGCCGTGAAGGTGAGGAGCGCCGTGGCTTCGGTGAGCGTCCCGCCCGGGATGGTGAGCGCCGTGGTTTCGGTGACCGCGGTGAGCGGAAGCCGTTTGCTCGTGACCGTAAGCCGTTTGGTGAGCGTCCGCGCCGCGACGGTGAGGGGCGCCGCAGTTTCGGTGAGCGTCCTGCCCGTGATGGTGAGCGCCGTGGTTTCGGTGACCGCGGTGAGCGGAAGCCGTTTGATCGTGACCGTAAGCCGTTTGGTGAGCGTCCGCGCCGTGAAGGTGAGGGGGGCCGCAGTTTCGGTGAGCGTCCTGCCCGTGATGGTGAGCGCCGTGGTTTCGGTGACCGCGGTGAGCGGAAGCCGTTTGATCGTGACCGGAAGCCGTTTGGTGAGCGTCCGCGCCGTGAAGGTGAGGAGCGCCGTGGCTTCGGTGACCGTGACCGCAAGTTCGGCGACCGCCCTGGACGCGGCCCCCGTTCCTTCGACGGTCCCCGCGACGAGCGCCCCGCCCGCGTTCCCAACGCCGCGGACCTGCGTAGCGCCAACCGCCCCGACCGTGACCGCTCGCCGGAAATCGACGACGACGTCACGGGCCAGGAACTCGACCGCGCCACCAAGAACCAGATCAAGACCCTCGAAAGCACCAACGCGAGCTGGGTCGCCAAGCACCTGGTGATGGCCGGCCGCCTCATGGACATCGACCCCGAACTGTCCTTCCAGCATGCCCTGGCTGCCAGCCGCCGCGGCGGCCGCTTGGCCGTCGTCCGCGAAGCCGTGGGCCTCACCGCTTACGCGGCCGGCCACTACGGCGAAGCTCTGCGGGAGTTCCGCACCTATCGCCGGATCAGCGGATCGAACGTTCACCTGCCCGTCATGGCCGACTGTGAGCGTGGCCTTGGCCGCCCGGACCGCGCCCTCGATGTTGTCCGCTCCCCGGAAGCCCAGGACCTCGACGCCCCGGGCAAGGTGGAACTGGCCATTGTCGCATCCGGCGCCCGCGCCGACCTTGGCCAGCTGGACGCGGCCGTCGCCGAGCTCGAGATCCCGCAGCTGGACATCAACCGCGCCTTCTCCTACAGCCCGCGACTGTTCCGCGCCTACGCCGAAGCGCTGACCGCTGCCGGCCGTGCGGAGGAAGCCGTCCGCTGGCAGCGCCAGGCAGTCGTAGCCGAAGACGCCCTGGGCGTCGGCCAGTTCGAGGAACCGGACATCATCGACCTCGGCGAAGACGACGAAGAAGAGACGGTCAAGCCGCGCTTCCGCCGCGACGAGCCCGCCGCTGGTGAAGCCCAGGCCGGCGAGGAAGAGGGAGCCTTCAGCGAGGCAAGCGTCCGCGAAGCAGACGGCACGGAAGGCGACGACGTGGACCTCGACGACGTCGAATCCGACTACTTCGAGTCCGACGACGCCGAATCGGACCGCGACTCGGTGGAAGAAGACGTCCTCGAAGGAGAAGGAACCGAGGACGAAGGAACTGATGACGCCGGAACCGAAGACGTCGGGGAATCCGTGGAAGGCAAGCATAATGACTGAGGCCTCCCTGCTCTCGGCCTTCGACTCCGTTCTCTCCGACCTGGACGGCGTGGTGTACGCCGGACCGCACGCCATCCCCGGTGCTGTGGAGTCCCTGTCCAGGCTCGAGGACGCCGGGGTCGGCCTCGGCTACGTGACCAACAACGCCTCCCGCACCCCGGCCCAGGTGGCCGCGCACCTGCGTGAACTCGGCGCCCCCGCCGAGGACCACCAGGTGGTGAGCTCGTCCCAGGCCGCGGCCGTGCTCCTGTCCGAACTGCTGGCGCCCGGTGCGCACGTGCTGATCACCGGCAGCGCCGCGCTGGCCCACGAGATCGAACTGGTCGGACTCGTCCCCGTCCACGACGCAGCCGGGGAACCGGTGGCCGTCGTGCAGGGCTTCAATCCGGAAATCGGCTGGAAGCAGCTTGCCGAAGCCTCCTATGTGGTGGCCGGCGGAGCACTGTGGGTGGCCACCAACACGGACATGTCCATTCCCCAGGCCCGTGGCATGGCCCCCGGCAACGGCACCTTGGTGGCCGCTGTCTCGGCGGCCACCGGCCAGACCCCGCGCGTCGCCGGCAAGCCCGAAGCGCCGCTCTTCCACGCGGCCGCCAAGCGGCTGGGCTCCGAGCGTCCGCTCGTCGTCGGTGACCGCCTCGACACCGACATCCTGGGCGGCAACCGGGCGGGATTCGCGACGGCGGCGGTGCTTACCGGCGTCGACACCCGCGAGTCGATCCTCGCCGCGCGCAGCCTGGAACGCCCCGGCTACCTGATTCCCGACCTCACCGCCCTTTATGAGCCCTACCCCGCGATCAGCGAGGACGGCGGCCTCTTCCGCTGCGGCAGCTCCACGGCGTCCGTCCAGGACGGCACCGTCACGGTCAGCGGCCCGGAAGATGACCTGGACTCCTGGCGTGCGGCCTGCGCCGCGTGGTGGGCGGCCACTCCCGACGCCGCCGAAGCCACGGCTCCGCGTGTGGAGTGGATCGAAAACTAGACTGCTGGCATGACTGACGTGAACGGACGCGGTGACGGCGTGCGCTGGCCCGAGGCGCCCGAGGACGGCGGCGATCCCTTGGTGGACGCCGTCACGGCAGGGCTGGCCGACATTCCGGCAGCGCCTGTGGAGGAACACCTGGCGCGGTACACCCAGATCCACGACGCCCTGCTGGCCGCCTTGGACAGTGAAGACACGCCGGCGCCGAAGAAAGCTGAACCGGAAAGCTGAGAATGGCACGTCTTGACCAGGAACTCGTCAGCCGCGGGCTGGCAAGGTCCCGCACCCACGCAGCCAAGCTCATCGCCGACGGCAAAGTCAGCTCCGGCGGCGCGGTGCTGCTCAAGGCGTCCCTGCAATGCGCCGTAGACACCGCCCTCGAAGTCCAGGCCCATGCGGAGGATGCCTACGTCAGCCGCGCCGGCCACAAGCTTGCCGGCGCCCTCGATGCCTTCCCGGAGGTGTCGGCCAGGGGCAAGCGCTGCCTGGACGCAGGGGCCTCCACGGGCGGCTTCACCGATGTCCTCCTGAAGCGCGGCGCCGCGCAGGTGGTGGCCGTCGACGTCGGGCACGGCCAGCTGGTGCCGGTGCTGCGGGAGGATCCGCGCGTCGTCGTCCACGAGGGGCTCAACGTCCGTTACATGGAACCCGCGCAGATCGGCGGCGCAGCTGCCCTGACCGTGGCAGACCTGTCCTTCATCTCCTTGACCCTGGTGCTCGAGCCGCTGGCCGCCTGCACCGACCCCGGGGGAGACCTGCTGCTGATGGTCAAGCCGCAATTCGAAGTCGGCAAGGAACGGCTCTCCCGTACGGGTGTGGTGTCCTCCCCGGATGAACGACGCCGGGCGGTGGCCGGTGTGGCCCGCGCGGCACTGGCTGCCGGGCTGGACTTGTGCGGTCTGGCGGAGAGCCCGCTGCCCGGCCAGGACGGAAATGTGGAGTACTTCCTGTGGATGAAGCGCAGGATGTCGCCGCTCCTGCCTAAGATCGAAGAGCGCGACGGTCACGTCGATGCATTGTTGGCGAAGATCTGGACCTGAGAACAGGCCACGAGCGGAACGGAAACCCATGAGCAGGCGCGTACTGGTCCTTGCCCACACCGGGCGGGAAGAATCCCTCCGCGCAGCCTGGGATGCCTGCGACGCCCTGCATTCCTCCGGCCTGGTGCCGGTGATGCAGAAGTCCGAACTGGCGGATGTGGAGCGCTTCTTCGGCCACGTGGACAAACCCATCGAGATCCTGCACGAAGACGTCCGCCTCGAGGACGTGGAACTCGTCATGGTCCTGGGCGGCGATGGCACCATCCTGCGCGCCGCGGAACTGGTCCGCGAGGTGGACCTGCCCATGCTCGGCGTGAACCTGGGGCACGTGGGCTTCCTCGCCGAAAGCGAACGGGCGGACCTCACCCAGACCGTGGACTGGATCGCCAGCCGTGAGTACACGGTCGAAGAGCGCATGACCATCGACGTCCAGGTGTGGGTGCGCGGCCAGAAGATCTGGCACACCTGGGCCCTCAACGAAGCCGCGATCGAAAAGGCCGACCGCGAACGCATGGTCGAAGTGGTCACGGAAGTGGATGAACGTCCGTTGACTTCGTTCGGCTGCGACGGCGTGGTACTTGCCACCCCTACCGGCTCCACGGCCTACGCGTTCTCCTCGGGCGGGCCCGTGGTGTGGCCCGAAGTCGAAGCCCTGGTGATCGTGCCGATCAGCGCCCACGCGCTCTTCACCAAGCCGCTGGTGGTCTCCCCGCGCTCCAAGCTCGCCGTGGAAATCCTCAACCGCACCGACGCCAAGGGCGTGCTCTGGTGCGATGGCCGGCGCTCCGTGGACCTGCCGCCCGGCGCCCGGGTGGAGGTCACCCGCTCCACGCGGCCAGTACGCCTGGCCCGCACCCACCAGACGCCTTTCTCGGCCCGCCTGGTGCGCAAGTTCGAACTTCCCATCCACGGCTGGCGCGGCCCTGTGCCGCGCTCGGCCGAAATCCACACCGGCCCCGTCCCGGTGGTCCGCACGCCGATCCCCACACCGTTGCCCGGCCCCCACGATCCCGGGTATGGCCGGGAGGACGCCGCGTGGGAGGAAAGCCCGGGGCCCGGCAACGAAGCCACGAAGGAGAGCTGATCCATGATCGAGGAACTGCGCATCCGCGACCTCGGCGTTATCACCGACGCCACCTTGCCGCTCGGCCCGGGGCTGAGCGTCGTCACCGGCGAAACCGGTGCCGGCAAGACCATGGTGGTCACGGCCGTCGGGCTGCTGCTGGGCTCGCGTTCCGACGCCGGCGCCGTCCGGACCGGGGCGAAGTCCGCCTCCGCGGAAGCCCTGCTGAGCCTGGATCCCGGGCACACCGCCGTCGAACGCGCCCTGGAAGCGGGCGGCGAGGCCGAAGAGTTCGACGGCGGCGCGCAGCTCCTGTTGGCCCGCACCGTCGGTGCGGACGGCCGCAGCCGGGCGTTCGTGGGCGGCCGCTCCGCCCCGGTGGGGGTCCTCGCAGAGCTCGGCGAGAGCCTTGTAGTGGTGCACGGCCAGTCGGACCAGATCCGGCTCAAGGGTGTCACGGCGCAGCGGAACGCCCTGGACCGTTTTGCCGGGGCCGAACTCGGCGGGATCCTGGGCGGGTACCAGGAACTCTACGCGCGCTGGAAATCGGACCAGGCCGAGCTGGACACCCTCCGGAGCGAGGCCCGGGAACGGCTGCGCGAGGCCGAGTCGCTGCAGGGGGCGCTGGAGGAAATCGACGACGTGGATCCCCAGCCCGGCGAAGACGAATCCCTCAAGGGCGAAGCCGTGAAACTGGCCAACGTGGAGGAGTTGCGGATCGCCGCAGCCGCCGCCCACGAAGCCCTGATCGCCGAAGATTTCGGCGACAGCGGGGACGCCACCACCTTGGTGGACGCCGCCAAGCGCCAGCTGGAACAGGTGGCCGAACACGACGAAGCACTCGGTGCGGCCGCGTCCCGGCTCGCCGAGGTGGGCTTCCTGCTCAACGACATTGCCGCGGAGCTCTCCAGCTACCAGGCATCCCTCGATTCCGAAGGCCCGGAACGGCTGGCCGAGATCGAGGAACGCCGGGCCGTGCTGGCCAAGCTCATCCGCAAATACGCCCCCAGCATCGACGAGGTCCTGGAATGGGCTGCCACGGCACGGTCCCGCCTGGACGAACTGCAGGACGATTCCACCCGCATCGAAGCCCTGGAAGCCGCAGTCACGTCCGCCGAAGCGGAGCTGCGCAAGCAGGCAGCCCGGATCAGCAAGGCCCGCACCAAGGCGGCCAAGGGACTTTCCACGCGCGTCAGCGCCGAACTGACAGCCCTTGCGATGGCCGACGCCACCCTCGTGATCGAGGTCCAGGACAGCGGAGAGCTTTCCGCGCATGGCCAGGATGACGTCGCATTCCTCCTGCAGCCGCATTCGGGCGCGCCCGCGCGGCCGCTCGGCAAGGGCGCCTCGGGCGGTGAACTGTCCCGGGTGATGCTGGCCATCGAGGTGGTCCTCGCCGCGGTGGACCCGGTCCCCACCTTCGTCTTCGACGAGGTCGATGCCGGCGTGGGCGGCAAGGCCGCCGTCGAGATCGGCCGCCGGCTCGCGATGCTGGCCCGCCACGTGCAGGTCCTGGTGGTCACCCACCTGCCGCAGGTGGCGGCCTTCGCCAACCAGCACATCCGTGTGACCAAGACCTCGGTGCGGGGCACGGACGGCAAGACGTCCACCGGATTCACCTCCAGTGACGTGCAGCTGCTGGACGAGGACGAACGCGTCCGGGAGCTGGCGAGGATGCTGGCCGGGCAGGAGGATTCCGAGTCTGCCCGCGCCCACGCCCAGGAACTGCTCGACGACGCCAAGCTTTTGCCGCAGCCCGCGTAGCCTCCGCGGGCCTTCCCGACACGCCCGGAACGGTAATTCCCGCGGGCAGGCTCTTGCCCGCGGGAGCCACGGCGGGAGAGCATGGATCGTTTGGCGAAACAAGCGGCGGAACCCTTGGAGGCGCAATTGATGATAAGCTCGAATTCCGTGGTGCAGCGATCTAATTCCCGTGTAAATTCCCGGTTCCCGGGCTCGTCCAAGACGACCAAACACATCTTTGTCACCGGCGGTGTGGCGTCCTCGCTCGGAAAGGGACTGACAGCCTCCAGCCTCGGTCACCTGCTGCGGGCACGCGGTCTGTCTGTAACTATGCAGAAGCTCGATCCCTATCTGAACGTGGATCCGGGCACGATGAACCCCTTCCAGCACGGCGAAGTCTTCGTCACCGACGACGGCGCCGAGACCGACCTCGACATCGGACACTACGAGCGCTTCCTCGACGAAAACCTTGAAGGCTCGGCCAACGTCACAACCGGCCAGATCTACTCGACCGTCATCGCCAAGGAACGCCGCGGCGAGTACCTCGGCGACACCGTGCAGGTCATCCCGCACATCACCGATGAGATCAAGCGCCGCATGCGCCTGCCCGCCGAAGGCAAGAACGCCCCGGACGTCATCATCACCGAAATCGGCGGCACCGTCGGCGACATCGAATCCCAGCCCTT
The DNA here is from genome assembly GCF_003369445.1 of Arthrobacter silvisoli. Classification (GTDB taxonomy): domain Bacteria; phylum Actinomycetota; class Actinomycetes; order Actinomycetales; family Micrococcaceae; genus Arthrobacter; species Arthrobacter silvisoli. The sequence continues at coordinate 114,157 of NZ_QRCU01000014.1, read as the reverse complement.
CCTGGAATCTGCACGCCAGGTCCGCCAGGACATCGGCCGCAACAACGCCTTCTTCCTGCACGTTTCGCTGGTGCCGTACATCGGCCCGTCCCAGGAACTGAAGACCAAGCCCACCCAGCACTCCGTCGCAGCCCTGCGCTCCATCGGCATCCAGCCCGAGGCGATCGTGATCCGTTCGGACCGCGAAGTCCCGGACGCGATGCGCGAGAAGATCGGCCGCATGTGCGATGTCGATGTGGACGCAGTGATCAACGCGGCCGACGCCCCGAGCATCTACGACATCCCCAAGACCCTGCACGCCCAGGGCCTGGACTCGTACATCGTGCGTGCCCTGGACCTGCCGTTCAAGGACGTCGACTGGAGCAAGTGGGACAAGCTGCTCGAAGCGGTCCACAACCCCAAGCACGAGGTCGAGATTGCCCTGGTGGGCAAGTACATCGACCTGCCCGACGCCTACCTCTCGGTGACCGAAGCCCTGCGTGCCGGCGGTTTCGCCAACGAAGCCAAGGTCAAGATCCGCTGGGTCCCCTCCGACGAGTGCGAAACCCTCGAAGGCGCCCAGAAGTCCCTGGCCGGCGTGGACGCCATCTGCGTCCCGGGCGGCTTCGGCATCCGCGGCCTTGAAGGCAAGCTCGGCGCCCTCAAGTTCGCCCGCGAAACCCAGCTCCCGGTCCTGGGCCTGTGCCTGGGCCTGCAGTGCATGGTGATCGAGTACGCCCGCAACGTGGTCGGCCTGGAAGGTGCTTCCTCCTCCGAGTTCGAACCGGATTCGAAGTACCCGGTCATCGCCACCATGGAAGAGCAGCTGGACATCGTGGAGGGCAAGGGCGATCTCGGCGGCACCATGCGCCTGGGCCTCTACGAAGCCAAGCTGGACGAAGGCTCCGTCGTCGCCGAAACCTACGGCGCCACCGCGGTCAGCGAACGCCACCGCCACCGCTATGAGGTGAACAACAAGTACCGCGACCAGATCGCCGCAGCCGGCCTGGTGTTCTCCGGCACCTCTCCGGACGGCAAGCTGGTGGAGTTCGTCGAACTGCCCCGCGAAGTACACCCGTACTACGTGGCCACGCAGGCGCACCCCGAGCTCAGCTCCCGCCCGACCCGCCCGCACCCGCTGTTCGCGGGCCTGGTGAAGGCAGCCCTGGACCGCCGCACCGGCGCCGCAGAGGTTCCTGCGGCCAAGACGGCGGGCAAAGTAGCAGCAGCAGCAAAGTAGTTCATTCAGCACCCGCAAAGGACGGCGCGATGCCCGGTAGTTCCGAATCTTCCAGCAGTTCCCGGCAGTTTTCGGATACACCGAGCCCGCGCCGTCTTTTGTCGTCCAGCAAGGTCTATGAGGGCCGGATCTGGGACGTCGTCAGTGACGCCTTCGAACTTGCCGAGGACAGCGGCACCCTGGTCCGCGACTACATCGACCACCCGGGCGCCGTGGCCGTCCTGCCCATGAACGACGACGGCGACATCCTGCTGCTCAAGCAGTACCGGCACCCGGTGGGCATGGACCTGTGGGAGATTCCCGCGGGTCTGCTGGACATCGAGGGGGAGGACTTCGTCGTCGGCGCGGCGCGGGAACTGGCGGAGGAAGCCGATTTGCAGGCGGGGGAGTGGAACGTCCTGGCGGACTTCTTCAACTCGCCCGGTTCCTCCAGCGAAGCGATCCGGATCTACCTGGCCCGCGGCCTGTCGGACGTCCCGGAGGCCGAGCGCCACCTCCGCACGGACGAGGAAGCCGAAATCGAACTGGCCTGGGTCTCTCTGGACGACGCCGTTGCCGCCGTCCTGGAAGGCCGGCTGCACAACCCCTCGGCCGTCGTCGGCATCCTCGCGGCAGCGGCCGCACGCGCCCGCGGCTTCAGCGGACTGCGGCCCGGCAATGCGCCCTGGCCGGCCCACCCCAGCCAGCGCTGACCATGCAGCCGGGGGAAGACACCCGCGCGGCCACCGCCGTCGACCGGGCCGTCAGCGACTACCTGCAGCACCTGGGGGTCGAGCGCGGCCTGGCCAGCAACACACTCTCCGCCTACCGGCGCGACCTTTCCCGCTACGCCAACTTCCTCGCTGCCGCCGGGGTCGACACGCCCGGCAAGGTCTCCCGGCACGACGTCACCGCGTTCGTGCAGGCGCTCTCTGATGGTTCCGACGGAGCCGCCGCCCTCGGCGTGCGCTCAGCTGCGCGGACCGTGGTTGCCGTGCGCGGCCTCCACAAGTTCTGGGCCCTGGAAGGAACCACGACGGCGGACCCCGCCAGCGATGTCCACCCGCCGATGCCCGGCAAGCGGCTGCCCAAGGCCATCAGCGTGGACGAGGTCACCCGGATCCTCGAAGCAGCCGGCACGGACACCCCCACGGGGTTGCGCGACCGCGCCCTGCTCGAATTCCTCTACTCCACCGGTGCCCGCATCAGCGAAGCAGTAGGGCTGGACGTCGACGACGTATCCCTCGAGACCGACTCCGCCGGGCAGGATTCCGGCGGCCCCCCGATCGTCCGGCTGTTCGGCAAGGGCTCCAAGGAGCGGCTGGTGCCGCTGGGCTCCTATGGGGCACGCGCCATCGGGGCCTATTTGGTGCGTGGCCGCCCGCTGCTCGCCGCCAAGGGCAAGGGCACTCCCGCCCTCTTCCTGAACGCGCGCGGCGGCCGCATCAGCAGGCAGAGCGCGTGGACCATCCTGAAAACCGCGGCAGACAAAGCGAACATCACCAAGGACGTCTCCCCGCACACCCTTCGGCATTCCTTCGCCACCCATCTGCTGGAGGGCGGCGCAGACGTCCGGGTGGTCCAGGAACTCCTCGGCCACGCCTCAGTGACCACCACCCAGGTGTACACGCTGGTCACAGCCGACACCCTTCGCGAAGTGTACGCCGCAGCGCACCCCCGCGCGCTGGGCTAGGAAATTCTTCGCTGAAAATTCCTCCAAGCGATGTAAGAAACCGCTGCTCCCGGGACACTAAGTCTTTAAAATCGAAGCCATCAAGTCCGGGGGGATCAGCAAAATGTTGGCTGCCAGGGAGCACGAGTTCATCGCTCTGCATTCTCAGCACTTCACCCGCGTCTACCACTACATCGCGTACCGCATCAACGACCGGGCGCGGGCGGAGGAGCTCGCCGCGGACGTCTTCCGCATCGTCTGGGAAAAACGGCTCGAGGAACCGCCGGGCATTGGCTGGCTGATCGCCACCGCCAGGAACGTGCTGGGCAACGAGTACAAAGGCAGGCGCCGCCGCGAACAGCTCATCGAACGGCTGGCGGAGGAAGCCCGCACCCAAGGCGAAGCGGCAGACGATGGCCTGCGCGCCGCCGTCGCCGAGGTCCTGACGCGGCTGAACGACCGCGACCGCGAAGTGCTCATGCTCAGCTACTGGGACGAACTCAGCACCGCCGAACTGGCCGAAAGCCTCGAATGTTCACCCTCGGCTGCGGCCGTCCGCCTGCACCGCGCCCGGAAGGCCTTCGCGAAAGCCGCCCCCACACACCTCATGACAGAACGGAAGGGCTAGCCATGGACCGCATCGAGCAACTCATGAAGGACGCCAAGCCGCGCGTCGGTGAACCGGACACCACGCCGGGAATCGACTCTGCCCGTTCAATCGTGTTCTCCACCGACCCGAACGTCGTCTCCCTGGCCGGGCGGAAGCCCCCGCGGCGCACTGTCCTGCGCGCCACTGCGGCCGGCTTGGTCGCCGCCGCAGCCGTTGCGGCCGCGGTCGTCGTCGGCGCAAACCTGATGCCGCAGCAGCCACCTGCTCCGGCGAATACGGGAACCCCGTCGGTTTCGGCCAGCCCGGCTCCGACCGCCACGCCCAGCCCCACGGCAACCCAGCCGGCCGGCCTGAGCACCAATGGCGTGGCCTGCGCGCCTGCCAACATCGACCTGCGCCGCAGCACCCAGGACCCCGCGATCGAAGCGATCCCCGCGGCGGAACAGAAGTACTACAAGGTGCTGGGATGCGCGGACGGCTGGCTCGCCTACGAGCTCTCCGCGGAAGGTGCCCGGGTCATCGGGGGCGACGGCGGCGATGCCTGGTACAACATCGCCAAGCTGCAGGACAACAAGCGCTTCCTCACGGACTTCCAGCAGCCATGGTCCAGCGTCTCCAGCTGGAAGTTCCTGGCCTTGAACAACGACGTCTCGCAGAACGGCCAGTACCTCACGCCGCAGCAGGCCATGGACAAGGAATTCGCGGACAAGGGCATCCCGGTGGGGATCCGGCCGCAACTGGTGGGTGACGGGCCGGTGGCAGCAACGGACGGCGTCTCTTTGCCCAACGGGTACGTCAGTCCGGACGGCCGCGTGAGCTTCAGCTACCCGGCCCATTGGACCGTGCAGCCCAAGGAAAGCAGCACCCCCGGGGCGGTGAACCTGGCGGTGCACGACTCCTCCGGCAAGAAGGTCGCAGAATTGGCGTACGGAAACAAGGACAGCAGCCTTGGCGGCTCCTGCACCCCGGCTGTCCCGTACATCGTGCTGGACTATGCCGAGGTACCGCTGCCCTACAACAAAGAGTTCCCCAACAGCGTCACTCCGCGCTTTGCCTACCGGGTCATGGAATCCGGCGGAAAGGTCCTTGCCTCCTACGGATTGACCAGCACCATCGGAGGGGCGGACGGCAAGGCCTGCCTGATCTACAACGTGGTCAACGGGCCGAAGGAATCGCCCATCTACATGTTCGCCAGCGGCGTCCAGATGCGCCCGGACCTCACGGGTGCCGAAGCCGCGGCACAGGGCGTGCTGGTCTTCAACAGCATGGCCGAGGCCATCGAGTACCGCAACAGCGAGGAATACCGGCAGGCCAAGGCCATGATGACCTCGCTGACGGTGGCGGATAAGAACGTCGACTAGCCGGATCCGCCGCGGCGATAGGCTACCGGCGATAGGGTGGGGGCATGGAATTCGCCGCCGTCACCCTTTGCTTCCTGGTCCGGGACCTGCCCGACGGCGGCCGGGAGGTCCTGCTCGGACAGAAGAAGACAGGATTCGGGGCAGGCAAGGTGGTGGGCCTGGGCGGGCACGTCGAGCCGGGCGAAAGCGACGCGGAAGCCGCCTGCCGGGAGGTCTTCGAAGAGTCCGGGGTGACCGTCCGTGAAACAGATCTGGTGGACGCCGGCACAGTCCGGTTCGTGTTCCCCTCGCGCCCGGACTGGAACATGCGCACCCGGCTGTTCGTGGCCACGCGGTGGGACGGGAAACCGCAGGAAAGCGCCGAAATCGCGCCGGAGTGGTTCGCGGCGCATGCCCTCCCCGTCGACCGTATGTGGCAGGACGCGGAACACTGGCTGCCCATGGCGCTTGGCGGCAGGATCCTGGACATCGACGTCGTCCTCAACGACGACAACACCACGGTCAGCCACGTGACACACCGCTGACTGAAGACCCCGGACAGCCCGGCGGGCCGGCCACCATCAGGTGGCCGGCCCGCCGTCGTGCACTGCTGCGTGGGTCTACGTAAGGTGCCGCTCGTCCACGCCGTTGTATTCGCTCAGCGGACGGATCAGGGAGTTGGCCGTGAGCTGTTCCATGACGTGGGCGGTCCAGCCGGTGATGCGGCTGGCCACGAACAGGGGCGTGAACGTGTGGGTGTCGAAGCCCATCAGGTGGTACGTAGGCCCGGCCGGGTAGTCAAGGTTCGGCTTGATGCCCTTGGCTTCGTCCATGGCCTGCTCCAGGCCGTTGTAGAGGCCCAGCAGTTCGGGCCGGCCGTAGTGGGCGATCATCTTGTCCAGGGCGGCCTTCATGGTGGGCACCCGGGAATCGCCGTGCTTGTAGACCCGGTGGCCGAAACCCATCACCTTCTTCTTCTGCGCCAAGGCGTCTTGCATCCAGGCCTTCGCCCGGGCCGCGGCCTCCTCCATGGACTCTTCGCTGCGGATGCCGATCTCATCGAAGGTGTGCATCACGGCCTCGTTCGCGCCGCCGTGCAGCGGTCCCTTGAGGGCGCCGATGGCGGCCGTGACGGCAGAGTGCAGGTCGGACAGTGTGGAGGTGACCACGCGGGCGGTGAAGGTGGAGGCGTTGAAGGAGTGCTCGGCGTACAGGATCATCGAGACGTTGAAGGCCTCCACCACCTCGTCCACAGGGTCTTCGCCGAAGGCCATCCAGAGGAAGTTCGCCGAGTAGCCCAGGTCCTCGCGCGGTTCCACCACGTCCTGTCCGCGGCGGCGGCGCTGGTCGTAGGCGACGATCGCCGGCATCGCGGCCCAGAGGTCGATGGCCTTCTTCATGTTGGCCTCCGGGGAAGAGTCCTCGGCCAGGGGATGCCGGGCGCCCATCACGGAGGCGGCCGTGCGGCACACATCCATCGGGTGCGATTCCAGCGGCAAGGTGTCCACCACCTGCTTCACCACGGGGTCCAGCGCACGGCCGGCGCGCTCGCGGGCAGTGAACTCTGCGAGCTGTTCCGGCGTCGGAAGTTCGCCGTTCCACAGCAGGTAGGCGACTTCTTCGAAGCTGCACCGGGCGGCGAGCTCCTGAACGGGGTAGCCGCGGTACAGCAGCGAGTTGGTGTCCGGGTTGACCTTGGAAATCGCGGTGTAGTCCACGACGACTCCGGCCAGCCCCTTTTTGATGTCTTCAGCAGCCATGCCGAACTCCTTCGTTCATCTCTGGCAGGGCACCGGCTGTTGCGCGGTCCCTGCGTGCCCTTCATGGATCCGGTTACCGGCCGGTGCCGGGAACCTGGAAGTTGAATACGCCGGTGTCGAAGCGGTTGTAGGCTTCGTAGTCCACCAGCTCGTAGAGCCGGGCGCGGGTGAGCATGTTCCCTACCTCTGCCTGCTGCGTCCCTGTCGCCTTGATCGTTTCCAGCGTACGCTCTGCAGCCCCCATGGCAATGCGCAGCAGCGTGACAGGGTAGATCACCATGTTCACGCCGACGTCCTGGAGCTGTTCCACCGTGAACAGCTCGCTCTTGCCGAACTCGGTCATGTTGGCCAGGATCGGCACCTCCACGGCGTCGCGGATCGCCTGGAACTCCTCCAGGGTGGCCATCGCCTCCGGGAAGATCGCGTCGGCGCCGGCTTCCACGAGGGCCTGTGCGCGTTCCTTCGCTGCCTCCACGCCTTCCACGGCGCGAATGTCCGTGCGGGCCATGATGAGGAAGTCCGGGTCCCGGCGGGCGTCCGCGGCGGCACGGATGCGCTTGGCTGCGGTGTCGATGTCCACAACGTTCTTGCCGTCAAGGTGGCCGCAGCGCTTCGGGTTGAACTGGTCTTCGATGTGGCAGCCGGCCAGGCCGGCATTTTCCAGTTCCTGCACGGTGCGGGCCACGTTCATGGGCTCGCCGAACCCGGTATCCGCGTCCACCAGGCAGGGCAGCTCGGTCATCCGGGCAATCTGCCCGGCCCGTTGCGCGACTTCCGTGAGCGTGGTCAGGCCGATGTCCGGCAGGCCGAGGTCGTTGGCCAGCACTGCCCCGGAGATGTAGACGCCGGGGAAGCCCTTCTCTTCGATCAGCCGGGCCGAGAGAGGGTTGAAGGCCCCGGGGAACTGCAGGATCTCTTCGGCGGCCAGCATGTCCCGCAGCCTGCGCCGCTTCTGCTCCGGCGTGGTGGTGGAGTACAGCATTTAGAACAGTCCCTTGGGCGCGTTGGAGAGGTCGATCACGCCGGGGGCGGCGGTGATGTTGAGCTGGTCCAGTTCGCCCGCGGCCAGTTCGGGGAGGCGTTCGACGGCGGCCAGGAAGCGGTCGATTTCAGCCTCCTCCACTAGCCCGGCGGCCAGGGTGCGGAACTTGTTGACGTACTGCTCCCGGGCGAAGGGCCGGGCGCCGAGCGGGTGGGCGTCCGCGACGGCGATCTCGTCGGCAATCACGGTGCCGTCGGTGAGGGTGATTTCCACGGAGCCGCCGAAGGCCTTCTCGGCAATGTCCAGGGAGTGGTAGCGGCGGGTCCATTCCGGATCTTCCACCGTGGTGACCTTGCGCCACAGCTCCACGGTGTCCGGCCGGCCGGCACGTTCGGGGGTGTAGGAGTCCACGTGGTGCCAGGCACCGTCCTGCAGTGCCACGGCGAAGATGTACGGGATGGAGTGGTCCAGGGTCTCGCGTGAAGCGGTGGGGTCGTACTTCTGGGGATCGTTGGCGCCGGAACCGATCACGTAGTGCGTGTGGTGGCTGGTCTTGATCAGCACCGAGGCCACGTTCGCCGGGTCCGTGGCTTCGGGGTGCTCCTTGTTCAGCTTCCGGGCCAGGTCGATCCAGGCCTGCGCCTGGTACTCGGCGGAGTGCTCCTTGGTATAGGTGTCCAGGATGGCGCGCTTGGCTTCGCCCTGCTCCGGCAGGGGTACCTCGTAGGAGGCGTCCGGGCCGTCCAGCATCCAGGCGATCACACCGTCTTCGCCTTCGTAGATCGGTACGGGGGAGGTCTGCCCGCGCATGGCACGGTCCGCGGCCTCCACTGCCATCTTGCCGGCGAACGCGGGCGCGTGGGCCTTCCAGGTGGAGATTTCGCCCTTGCGGGACTGCCGGGTGGCGGTGGTGGTGTGCAGGGCCTGACCCACGGACTGGAAGATGGTCTCCACGTCCAGGCCGAGCAGGGTGCCGATGCCCGCGGCGGCGGACGGGCCGAGGTGGGCCACGTGGTCGATCTTGTGCTTGTGCAGGCAGATGGCCTTGACCAGGTTCACCTGGATTTCGTAGCCGGTGGCGATGCCCCGGACCAGGTCCGCGCCGGAGGCGCCCACGTGCTGGGCCACGGCCAGGATCGGCGGGATGTTGTCGCCCGGGTGCGAATAGTCCGCGGCCAGGAAGGTGTCATGGTAGTCCAGCTCACGCACGGCCACCCCGTTGGCCCAGGCAGCCCACTCTGGGGAGACCTGCTCCGTGATGCCGAACACGCCAGCGCCCTTGCCTCCCGTGCTCGGGCCGTGCGTCAGGGCCTGGGCCCGGGCCGCGACGATCGGCGCCCTGTTCAGCGACGCGACGGCCACCGAGGCGTTGTCGATGATCCGGTTGATGATCATCTCCGTGACGTCGGGGGCCACCTCGACGGGGTCGGCGGCGACGACGGCGATCTTGTGGGCAAGCTGCTCCTCGTGGGGGAGGTTCTCTTCGCTCTTGTAGACACGGACGTGGTGGCTCTTGACCAAGGTGGCTCCTTCAGGATGTGTGGCTGGCCTTGACGTGGGACAGGCTTCGGTGCAGGTGCAGGATGGTGGCGGCTTCGGCGAGTTTCGCGTTCCCGCCGGCAATGGCTTCGGCGATCGCCGCATGTTCGGCCGCCGCGGCACCCAGCCGGGCGGCGTCGTCGGCGGCCAGGCGCCTGACCCGGGCCAGGTGCACGCGCAGGCTGCGCATGGCCTGGGCCAGGTAGGAATTGGAGATGGCTGCGTCGATGGCGTCGTCCAGCCTCGCCACCAGCGCGTAGTAGTCGTGGCGGGCCGGATCGTCGCCTTCGAGGAGCGCGGGAGCTTCGAGCAGTTCGGCGTGCAGTTGCTCGAAGACGCTGCGCTCGCCGCGTTCGGCGGCCAGTGCCGCCGCCCGCGCCTCAAGGGTTTCGCGCAGTTCGAACAGTTCGTCGATGTCCTCGAGCGAGATGGCGGTGACGACGACGCCGCGCCCGCCGGCCGCCGTCGTCAGGCCTTCCGCGGTGAGCCGGCCGAGCGCCTCCCGGACCGGGGTGCGCGAGACGCCGAGGCGTTCGGACAGCTCCACCTCGCCCAGGACCGTTCCGGGGGCGAGGCGCCATTCGAGGATGTCCTCGCGGAGGGCCGCGTAGGCCTTGTCGCTGGCTCGCATGGCGTCAGTGTATACACAGGGGGCCTTAAAGTGCCAGTGTTCGCCAGAACTGGGCCGTCAATGTATACACAACGAGGGCCTAGGGTCGTGCGAGGTAGTAGGCGTTGAAGGGATCGCCTTCCAGTTCCTGCACCGTGATGTCCGCGAATCCGGCCTCCCGCAGCATGCTGACGGCCAGTTGCCGGCCCCAGGCTGTTCCCAGGCCGGCGCCGTCCTGGCCCAGGGACACGGCCATGCAGTGGAAAGTGGAAATCGCGTAGAGGAAGCTTCCCCATGGAAGGGCGGTGTTCTCGTCGAGCCGGCTGGAGGCGTTGATGTCGACCATGAGGAAGGTGCCGCCCGGTGTGAGGGCCGCACGGATATTGCGCAGGACGCGCGCCGGATCGGCTTGGTCATGGATGGCGTCGAAGGCCGTGATGAAGTCGAAACGTTGCTTCTCCTCCAGGGTCGCCACATCCTGGAGTTCGAAACGGACGTTGGAGAGCCCGCGCTGCCCGGCCTCGGCCGTGGCGGCTTCCAGCGCTTCGGCGGAGAAGTCGTAGCCGATGAAGCCGCTCGCCGGGTAGGCCGCCGCCAGGAGGTTCAGCGCGCGGCCTTCGCCGCAGCCGATGTCGGCCACCGAAATCCCTGTGCGCAGTGACCCGGCCTGCCCGCTCAGGGGAATGATGGCCTCGAGGAGTGCGGAATCATTCACCACGGCGCTGTTGGCGGCCATGACGTGGTGGAAGCCGGGGTAGTCGTCGTAGTCCGGGCCACCGCCATCGCGGAAGGCGCGCTCGATCTTCGGGGCCACCTGGGCCAGCAGCGGGAGGTACTGGATGGTCGGGGCGAGGTTCTCTGGTCCGGTGCCGCTGAGGACCGGCCGGTACTCGTCGCGCAAGACGTAGCTGCCGTCGTCGGGCTCATAGCGGACGAAACCGGCCGTGACCATGCCGCCGAGCCACTCGCGGACATAGCGTTCGTTGAGTCCGGCAGCGTCGGCGATGAGGGTGCTGCTGGCCGCGGGAAGCTTCGCGAGGGTGTCGAAGAGCCCTGTCTGGCAGCCCAGCCCGGTCAACAAGGCGATGGCGCCGTCATTCAGGATGTCCAGCAACCTGGCGCTTGCAGCGTCGACGGCGGCAGTGCCTTCAGTTTCACGGGCGGGCGCCCGGCCCTGCAGGAAGTTCGTGGTGCCCATCGCTGGTCCCGTCCTCTCGTTCCCCGGCTGGACCGTCCGGTCCAGGTGTCCGTGGATTCACGGTATGGGGCCGGGAGAAGGCGGGGCATCGGGAAATCCATGCATTTTCAGCACACGTGCCGGCCGCCGTTGGTGCGAAAAATGCAGGCACTCAGCCGGCGTGGAATTCGGGTACGCCGTGCTTGCGCGCCCACGCGGCGGCCGCGGTGCGTGACTCCACGTTGATCTTGGTGAAGATGTTGGCCAGATGGCGCCCGACGGTCTTCTCGCTGATCGAGAGGGCTTCGGCGATCCGGCGGTTGCTCGCCCCGGCCAGCACGCAGCCGATAACCTCCAGTTCCCGCGGCGTCAGGCCGCCGGGAGCAGGGGCCTTGCTGCGGTCTCCGGTGCCAGCGGCCCCGGTCCCGAGCCGGGCGCGGATCGCGGCCGCGGTTGCGTGCTCGGCGTCGGCGGCCCGCAGGTCTCCCAAGGCCGCCCGGACGCCCGCGAGCCGCTCGTGGACTGCGGCGAGTTCGTAGCGGAGCCGCTGGGCCCGGTAAAGCGCGGCCGCGGCCTCGAACTCCTCCGCCGCCGTCGCCGGGTGCCCCTCGGCCGCCAGGACGATGCCGCGGGCGTGGCGTGCCCAGGCCTTGAAACCGGCGGTGCCGTAGAAGGCAGCGGCGGCCTCCAGTTCGTCGCAGTACACGGCTGCTGCGGCGGGTGACCGCCCGGCCAGAAGTTCGACGGCGGGCAGCAGCAGCCGGACCCGGCCCAGGGTGCCGCGTTCGGCCATTGCGGCCCGCAGCGCGGCAATCGCCTCGCCGCTCCGTCCGGAGTCGGCAAGAAGCAGTGCCGAACCGGGTTCGGCGTCTCCGCCCAGGGCACGGGCGAAGCCGAACGCCTGGCCGGCGCCCTCGAGGTCGCCGTGCCTGCGGCGGTCTTCGCCGAGCTCGTAGTACGCATCGCCCGCAATCCAGGCGTGGGCGTACCGCAGCCGTTCGCCGAGAGCGGCCATGTCCTGTTCCACCGATTCCCAGGCTCCTTCGGCGCTGAGGAGCTGGAGCTGGTGGACGCGGACAATCGCGGAGAACATGAAGGTCCGGGAGAGCTCGGCGCACCATCGGGCCAACGCGTCGGTCCAGGCCCGCATACGCGCGTAGTCGGCGGTTTCGTGGCAGAGGTGGATCACCGAGCAGTAGATGTCTCCGCCCCATTCCGCGGGCACCTGGCCGGCCATGACGGGGAGCATCGCTTCGTCCAGTTCCCGGAACCCGGTCGCGGCGTCGCCGGTCCGGATGGCACCCAGCCCCGACAACACCCCGGCGAAGCTTGCCAGTTCGGGGGCGTCCAGCCGCGCGGCGAGTTCCCGCAACCGGACGGAGCCGGCGAGCGCAGGGCCGGGATCGCCGTCGAGGTTCATCGCGTCATTGCCTTCGACGTACAGCAGGTAGCCGTGCTCGACGGATTCGGGCAGCGCGTCCAAGAGCCGCCGTGCCCTGCCCAACCAGGCCGAAGACACAGCGATGTCGCCGCGGGTGCCCCATTGGAGGGCCAGGGTCAGGGCCGTCCGGGCGGCTTCCTGCTGTTTGCCCTCGCGTTCGAGCCGGGCGAAGAGCTGTTCGGACAGGGCCATGGATTGCTGGAGGTCGCCCTGCCACCATTGGGACCGGGCCAGCTCTGCCAGTTCCGTGGTTCCGGGCTGCGACATGTGTCCTCCAAGCCTCGGAACCAGCTTACGTCCGGGCGTGCGGGCCGACGAGATCCCTGACGGTCAGCCCCGGCTCCAACGGTATTCGTTCTCCGGGCGGCCCGGCGTTCCGTAACGGGGGCTGCGGACTACCACGCCGGCGTCCGCGAGGTATTCGAGGTAGCGGCGGGCCGTGACCCGGGACATGCCCAGGGCTTCGGTGGCTTCGGTGGCTGACACGGCCCGGCCGAGCCCGGCCAGGTATTCCTTGACCGATTCGAGCGTTCCCGTCGACAATCCCTTGGGCAACGGCACCTCGGTGGGCGCGCGGAGGCTTGCGAAGGCCTGGTCGACGTCGCTCTGGGACGCGGAGCTGCGGGTCCCCGGCGCGGCCGCGGCCAACTGCTCCCGGAAGGCACGGTAGCTGTTCAGCTTGTCCGCGAAGGTGGCGAAGGTGAACGGCTTGATGAGGTACTGGACGACTCCGATGGAGACGGCGCTTCGCACGATGTTGACCTCGCGGACCGCGGTGATCGCGATGATGTCCGCCAGCAACCCGGCGCCGCGCATCCTCCGGGCGACGTCCAGCCCGTGCAGGTCCGGCAGGTTCATGTCCAGCAGCACCAGGTCCACCGGCTGCCCGGCGGCCGCGAAGTCGTTGAGCAGGCGCAGCGCCGACTGGCCGTCCGGCGCGGTGCCCGCAACGGTGAACCCGTCCAGCCTGCCCACGTAGACGGCGTGGGCGTCGGCGGCGATGGGTTCATCCTCGACGACGAGCACACGGATGTCGTTCATTCGGCCTCCTTCGTGGGGTCCGGGGCGGTCGGATGGGGTGCCGGCAGCACCACGCGGAACAAGGCGCCGCCCAATTCGCCGTCGGCGCCGATGGACAGCGTACCGTTCAGCCGCTTCACGGCCTGCCGCACCAGGGCGAGGCCGACGCCGCGTCCGCCCGCACCGGGTACGCCGCCGTCCGGACCGGGCGCCTTGGTGCTGAACCCGTACTCGAGGATGTCCCCGGCGATCGCGGGGTCGATTCCGGGGCCGGAATCGGCCACCGTGAAGGTGACGGCGTCCGGCGCCGTGGCGATGGCGAGCGACACCCTGCGCGGCGGGGGAGCGGCAGCCGTGGCGTCGAGGGCGTTGTCCAGCAGGTTCCCGAGGATGGTCACCAGGTCCTGGACCGCCAGGCCGTGCAGGCCGTCGGCGCCGGAGACGTGCACGGTGAGCTCAGCCCCGCGTTCATGGGCCTCCGCGGATTTGCCCATGATGAGCGCGCTGAGCACCGGCTCGTCCACCGAGGCCACGATGTCGTCGGTCAGCCGCTGGCTCAGCTCCAGGTCCTTGGTGGCGAAATCCAGGGCGTCGTCCGTGCGGCCCAGCTCCATGAGGGACACGATGGTGTGCAGCCGGTTGGCGTGTTCGTGGGTCTGGGCACGCAGCGCCCCCGAGAGCGTCCGCATGGTTTCCAGTTCGCTGCCGAGGGACTCGATTTCGGTGCGGTCACGCAGGGTGGCTACAGTTCCGAAGACCGCCGGTGCCCGCCCGCCCGCGCGGCCACGACTGCTTGGCCGGCCAGGCCCGACGGCGGGAGCCTGGTTGACCACGAGGATCCGGGAATCGCTGAGGTGGATTTCGTCGTGCGCGGTGCGGCCGGATTCGAACAGTTCGCGCAGGCTGCCATCCAGGGGCAGCTCGGCGAGGCGCGGCGCGGCACCCGCGGCAGGGCCGACGTCGGAGGGTTCCAGTCCCAGCAACTCCGCCGCCTGGTCGTTGTACATGACCACCGTGCCGCGGGTGTCGATGAGCACCACGCCTTCGCGGACCGAATGCAGCACCGATTCGTAGTAGGCAAACAGTTGCGCCAGTTGCTCCGGCCCCCAGCCGCGGGTGACCGAACGCAGGTAGCGGCCCAGCAGCCAGGACGCCAGCGAGCCCGCGGCAAGCAACGCGAGGCAGAGCGCGATGATCGCCCCGAAGCGGCCCGACGCCGCGATGTCCACGTTGTGCACCGTCACGCCCGCGGCCACGAGCGCACGGACCGTGCCGGCACCGTCCTTGACCGGGACGATCGTCCGCACGGACGGTCCCAGGGTCCCGGCGGTGACTTCCGTGAAGGTTTCACCGCGCAGCGCCGGTTCGATCGTGCCGATGTAGGGCTTGCCGATCTCCGCCGGATTGGCGTGCGTCCAGCGGGTGCGGTCCGGCGCCATGATCGTGATGAAGTCGACGCCGGCGTCCGCCATGACCTTCGCCGCGTACGGCTGCAGCACGGTAGAGGGGGACGCGGTACCGGCGGCCTGCAGGACCAGGGGATTGGCGGCGACGGCGGCCGCGACGGTTTGCATGCGGCGCCCGGCGTCGTCGTACGTCCGCTGCCGGGCGTCGATGATCGCCGCCGCTCCCAGCACCACGCTGAGCATCAGGACGAACAGCACATTGGCCACGAACAAGCGGCGGGCAATGCTCCAGCGCCGGATCATGCGCACCTCCAATGACCAATATGACCACAACGGTGATCCGCGTCACCCCCGGCTCCATGATGGATGTCACACCCCCCGGCGCAGGAAAGCAGTGCAGATGCCGCAGCGCCTCCAGAGTATCCAAAGGAGCATGCCATGACCTCTCAACGAGGAGAGATTGCCAACGGTAAGGCCGGGCGCAAAGGCCTGGACAAATCGCACTACCTGTACATCGCCGTCATCGCCGCCGTCGTCCTCGGCGCTGTGGTCGGCCTGCTGTTCCCGGAGGTCGGCAAGTCACTGAAGCCGCTGGGCGACGGCTTCATCAAGCTCATCAAGATGATGATCGCCCCGGTCATCTTCTGCACCATCGTGCTGGGCATCGGCTCGATCGCCAAGGCCGCCACCGTCGGCAAGGTCGGCGGGCTCGCGCTGGGCTACTTCGTCATCATGTCCACCTTCGCGCTCGCCATCGGCCTGGTGGTCGGCAACCTGATCCACCCGGGCGAAGGCCTCAAGCTCACGCCGTACGACCCCACCAAGAAGGCCGCCACGGACAGCACCGTGGACTTCCTGCTGGGCATCATCCCCGGTGACATCCCGGTGCTGCCCACCCTGCTCGCCGCGGTCCTTGTCGGTTTCGCGCTGCAGAAGATGGGTGCCCAGGGCGCTCCGATCCTCAAGGCCGTCCAGCACGGCCAGGCCCTCGTGTTCCGCATCCTCATCATGATCATGTGGCTGGCCCCGGTCGGCGCGTTCGGTGCGATTGCCGCCGTCGTCGGTGCCACGGGTGCCCAGGCGATCCTGAGCATGTTCACCCTCATGGCCGCGTTCTACATCACCTGCGCAGTATTCATCGTGGTGATCCTCGGCGGCCTCCTGCGCATCGTGGCCGGCGTCAGCATCTTCCAGCTCATGAAGTACCTGGCCCGCGAATACCTGCTCATCTTCTCCACCTCTTCTTCCGAGGCAGCCCTGCCGCGGCTCATCGCCAAGATGGAGCACCTGGGTGTTTCCAAGCCGGTCGTCGGTGTCACGGTGCCCACCGGCTACTCCTTCAACCTGGACGGCACCGCGATCTACCTGACCATGGCCTCCCTGTTCGTGGCCAACGCCATGGGCACCCCGCTGGACCTCGGCGCCCAGGTCTCCCTGCTGATCTTCATGATCATCGCCTCCAAGGGTGCGGCCGGTGTCACGGGTGCCGGCCTGGCCACCTTGGCCGCAGGCCTGCAGGCCCACAAGCCGGAACTGCTCGGCGGCGTCGGCATGATCGTGGGCATCGACCGCTTCATGTCCGAGGCCCGCGCCCTGACCAACTTCACCGGCAACGCCGTGGCCACGGTGCTGATCGGCACCTGGGTCAAGGAGATCGACCGGCAGCAGGTCAGCAGTGTCCTCTCCGGCGCCGTTCCCTTCGACGAGTCCACGATGATCAGCCACCACGCTGAGACCACCGTGAACGAAACGGCGGCGAAGGAAGCCGTTCCGGCCTAGTCCCAGACTCCGACAGTGAAAAGGCAGGCTCCCCGAATGGGGGAGCCTGCCTTCGCCGTCTGCCGGAAACCTCCCTCCCTGACCTCAACCTTCGACCTCAACCAGAAGGTAAAGGCTCAAATTGCGGGCAATGTCAAGGTCCGTTGAATGCCGTGTCGGGGACGGTAACCTTGCTTGGGAGCAGTCATTGACCGTCGTGGAGAGAGTGGATAAAGACGTGAGCAGCGAACTGGGCACAACTACGCTGGAAGGCACGGATTTCGATCTGGACGATGCCGTCATGGGACCCACCGGCCGTCCGTACCGCGAGTTCCCGGAGCCCGCGCCCCTGGACGCCCATGGCCCGGCCCGGGTCATCGCGATGGTCAACCAGAAGGGCGGCGTCGGCAAGACCACGTCCACGATCAACCTTGCAGCCGCGCTCGCCGAATACGGGCGCCGTGTGCTGCTGGTCGACTTTGACCCCCAGGGTGCCCTGTCCGCCGGCCTCGGGGCGAACCCGCACGAGCTCGACCTCACCGTCTACAACGTCCTGATGGACCGCAAGGTGGACATCCGGGACGCCATCCAGCAGACCGGCGTCGACGGCGTGGACCTGCTGCCCGCCAACATCGACCTGTCCGCCGCTGAAGTCCAGTTGGTCAACGAGGTAGCCCGCGAGCAGGTGCTCGACCGCGCGCTGAAGAGCATCGAAGACGACTACGACGTCGTCCTCATCGACTGCCAGCCCTCCCTCGGCCTGCTGACCGTCAATGCGCTGACCGCGGCACACGGCGTGATCATCCCGCTGATCTGTGAATTCTTCGCCCTGCGCGCCGTGGCGCTGCTGGTGGAAACCATCGAAAAGGTCCAGGACCGCCTCAACCCGCGCCTGCAGGTGGACGGCGTGCTGGCCACGATGTTCGACGCCCGCACCCTGCACAGCCGCGAAGTCATCGCCCGCCTCGTGGAAGCCTTCGGGGACAAGGTCTTCGAAACAGTCATCAAGCGCTCCATCAAGTTCGCCGATGCCACCGTTGCCGCGGAACCCATCACCAGCTACGCGGGCAACCACACCGGCGCCGACGCCTACCGCAGCCTGGCCAGGGAACTGATCCTGCGCGGCGGCGCGCCCTAAGACACCATGGCAGAGCCGCTCACGCTGGCGGAGAACGTGCCCGACGCCGAAAGCACCAGCGCGCGCAAGGGCGGCTTCGAGGTCCGGCTGGCTAACTTCACCGGGCCATTCGACCTGCTGCTCGGCCTGATTGCCAAGCACAAGCTGGACGTCACCGAACTGGCCTTGGCCACCGTCACCGACGAGTTCATCAAATACATCCGCCGCTTGCAGGAACTCGGCGAAGGCTGGGCCCTGGACGAAGCCAGCGAGTTCCTGGTGATCGCGGCAACCCTCCTGGACCTGAAAGCCGCGCGCCTGCTGCCCGCCGGCGAGGTCGAGGACGAAGAGGACGTCGCGCTGCTCGAGGCCCGGGACCTGCTCTTCGCCCGGCTGCTGCAGTACAAGGCCTTCAAGCAGCTTGCCGCCCACCTGGGCGAGACCCTGGAGAACGAAGCCCGGCGCTTTCCCCGGCAGGTGGCCCTGGAGCCGCATTTCGCGGCACTGCTGCCCGAACTCATCTGGCGGCACAGCCCGGAGCAGTTCGCCGGCATCGCCGCCAAGGCGCTGGAACCGAAGGACACCACGCCCCCGGAAGTCGGCGTCGACCACCTCCACGGGGCACCCGTCAGTGTCAAGGAACAGGCCGAGATCCTCGGTTTCCGCCTGCAGCACGGACGGCCCTTGTCCTTCCGGGTGCTGGTGGCCGACGCCGAGTCCACCCTCGTGGTGGTGGTGCGCTTCCTGGCTTTGCTGGAGATGTTCCGGGACCGCGTGGTCGCCTTCGAGCAGCCCGCGCCGCTGTCCGAGCTGACGGTCCGCTGGACCGGCCGGCCGGAGGGTTGGAGCAGCGGGAACCTGAGCGAAGAGTACGAAACAGCAGAAGTGCCGGAAACCCAGCCCGAGGAGCACCCGGAGGAACACCATGAGTGACTACGAGGATGCCGTCGCGGGCCTCGCCGCCCTGGGCGAACGCCCGGGCGGGGCGCGTGCGGCGCTGGAGGCCGTGCTGATGGTGATCGACCAGCCGGCCAGTTCCGAGGAACTGGCCGCGGGGCTGGGACTGACGGTCGCCGTCGTCGAGGAACTGCTGGCGGAACTGCAGCAGGAGTATAACGGCTATACTGTTAAGGCCCCGGGCACGGATGCTGACGGTTCACCTGCTGATGCAGGCGCCAGCAGAGCACCCCGGGGTTTTGAGTTGCGGAACGTTGCCGGCGGGTGGCGGATCTACTCACGGCCCGAATTCTCCGACGTCGTGGGGAAGTTCGTCCTTGACGGGCAGACAGCGCGGCTGACCCAGGCGGCATTGGAAACCATGGCGGTCATCGCGTACCGGCAGCCGGTCTCCCGGGCGAGGGTATCGGCCATCCGCGGCGTAAACGTCGACTCGGTGGTGCGGACTTTGGTCCAGCGCGGCCTGGTCGAGGAAGCCGGCACGGATCCCGAATCCGGGGCGCTCCTTTACAGGAGCACCTCCTATTTCCTGGAACGGATGGGCATCGCCTCCCTCGAGGAGCTGCCGCCCATCTCGCCGCACCTCCCGGGACTCGAAGGCATCGAGGAATTCTTCGATGCCGAGCGCATGTAAGTGCGCTGGCGGGACCAAACACACGCAAGGCAGAATTAAACACAGTGGGCAGAGCCAATCTGCCCGGCCGGCACCAGAAAAGCCGGCCCATAACAAAAGGACGGGTCATGACACAGGCGGGACGCCAGGGTTCACCACGTAACGGTTCGGGACGCACCAGCGGTTTCGGCAGCAGCCGGGGCAACGCAGGCCGCGGCGGCGCAGGCTTCGGCGGCAGCCAGGCGGGAGCCGGCAAGCGCAGCTTCCAGGGCGGCCCGTCCAGGCCGCCCCGTCCCCGCGAGGACCGCCCGTTCGACCCGGACAACCCCACCACGGCCGCCGATTTCGGCAAGCGCAAGGCCTCCGGTGCTGCCGCCGGCGCGTCCGGCGCCAAAGCACCCCGTAAGCCCGGCTCCAACAAGCCCGGCTACGGCAAGGCCCCCGGCACGCCCGGTGCCTTGAAGCCCAAGAAGAAACCCGCAAAGCAGGCCGGCGCCCGCGCCTTCGGCAGCGAACGCTTCGGCCAGAACCTGGGCCCCGTCCGCAAGCCGCGCGGCCCCAAGGGCAACGTTCCGCAGTCCGAGCAGCACGACGCCGACGGTGTGCGCCTGCAGAAGGTCATGGCCCAGGCCGGCGTGGCGTCGCGCCGCGTATGCGAGGAACTGATCCTCGAAGGCCGCGTCGAGGTCAACGGCCAGGTCACCACCGAGCTCGGCATGCGCGTGGACCCCAAGTCCGCCGTGATCCACGTGGACGGCATCCGCATCCAGCTGGACGAAAACCTGCTGTACATGGTCTTCAACAAGCCCAAGGGTGTTGTTTCCACCATGGAAGACCCGGAAGGCCGTCCCTGCATCAGCGACTTCCTCAAGAGCAGCAAGACCCATGGCGAACGGCTTTTCCACGTGGGACGCCTTGACGTCGCCACCGAAGGCCTGCTGCTGCTGACCAACGACGGCGAACTGGCCAACCGCCTGACCCACCCGTCCTACGAGGTCCCCAAGACCTACCTGGTGCAGGTGCGCGCGCCGTTCCCGCATGGCATCGGCGCCAAGTTGAAGGCCGGTGTGGAACTCGAGGACGGCATCGCCGCCGTCGATTCCTTCCGCCTGGTGGACTCCACCCCCGGCTACGTGCTGATCGAAGTCGTGCTGCACTCCGGCAAGAACCGCATCGTCCGTCGCATGTTCGACGCCGTCGGCTTCCCCGTGCAGCGCCTGGTCCGCGTCAAGGTCGGCCCCATCGGCCTGGGCGACCAGCGCCAGGGCAGCATCCGCAACCTCGGCAAGCAGGAAATCGGCCATCTCCTCGCCTCGGTGGGGCTCTAAGACATGTCGGCATTCCACACGCACGGCCGCGGGCACCTGGACGGGCCGGTGGTCATCTTCGGCACCGGGCTGCTCGGTGCAAGCATCGGCTTGGGCCTGCGCGGCCGCGGCGTGCCGGTTTTCTTGTCCGACCCGTCGCCCACCAACCAGGCCGTCGCCGTGGACATCGGGGCCGGCCGGCCCCTGAAGGAGCTCGACGGCGACCCCCAGCTCGTGGTGGTGGCCGCACCGCCGGATGTGACGGCCGACGTCGTCGAACACGCCCTGGGTGAGTACCCCGGCGCCGTGGTGGTCGACATCGCCAGCGTGAAGGCCGGCATCCAGGCGGAGCTTCGCGGCCGCGGCGTGGACATGTCCCGCTACGTGGGCACGCATCCGATGGCCGGGCGCGAAAAGTCCGGGCCGGTCGCCGCCCGCGGCGAGCTGTTCACCTCCATGCCGTGGGTGCTGTGCCCGTCCGAGGAAAGCAGCGGCGACGCCCTGCAGGTGGCTCGCTCCCTCGCCGGGGACCTGGGCGCGATCGTTACCCAGTTCGGCGCCGAGGAACACGATGAAGCCGTGGCACTGGTCTCGCACCTGCCGCAGGTGATGTCATCGCTGCTTGCCAGCCGGCTGCAGGGGACTCCGCTGCACGCCCTGTCCCTGGCCGGCAACGGCCTGCGCGACACCACCCGCATCGCCGCCAGCGACCCCACCCTCTGGGTGCAGATCCTGGGCAGCAACGCCGGCAAGATCGTGGAGATCCTCTACGGTGTCCGCGAGGACCTGAACCGGCTGATCGGCACGCTCGAGGATCCGCTGGCTCCGGGCGCGCGCCTGGACCTGGCCCAGCTGATCAGCGAAGGCAACGCCGGGCAGGCCCGCATCCCGGGCAAGCACGGCGGTCCGCCGCAGGCTTACTCCTGGCTGACCGTCCTGGTGGACGACAGGCCGGGCCAGATCGCGCAGCTGCTGACCGAAATCGGCGAAATCGGCGTCAATGTCGAAGACCTCCGGCTGGACCACTCGTCCGGGCAGAACGTCGGCATGGTGGAACTGTCGGTGTTGCCGAGCAAGCATGACCTCCTTATTGAAGCCCTCAGCGACCGTGGATGGCGGGTACTGCAGTAATGACACGTGAACTCTTTGGCCCCGAAACCGTCGTCCGCCCCGGCAAGCCGCTGGTGGTCGCCATCGACGGGCCCTCCGGCTCCGGCAAGTCCAGCGTGAGCAGGGAGGTGGCGCGCCGCCTCAAGCTCGCGTACCTGGATACCGGTGCGATGTACAGGGCGCTCACGTGGTACTGCCTGAAGACGGGCGTGGACCTGAACGACGGCGCCGTCGTCGAGCAGGCCGCGGAGGACCTGCCCTTGGAAATCAGCACCAGCCCCAGTCACGAGTACGTGGCGGTGGGCGGCGTCGACGTCACCGAGGACATCCGCGAACCGCGGATTTCCTCCTCGGTGAGTGCCATTGCCACCACCATGGGTGCCCGCAACGAACTGATCCGCCGCCAGCGGGAGCTGATTGACCAGCACCACCACCGCATGGTGGTCGAAGGCCGGGACATCACCACCGTCGTCGCGCCCAACGCCGAAATCCGCATGCTGCTGACCGCCAGCGAGGAAGCCCGGCTCCGCCGCCGCGGCATCCAGCTGGGCGGCACGCAGAGCGAGGAAGAGCTCGCCGCCCAGGTGATCCAGCGGGATGCGAAGGACTCCACCGTGGTGAACTTCACCCGCGCCGCCGACGGCGTGGTCACCCTGGACTCCTCAGACCTGGACTTTGAGCAGACGGTAGATACGGCGCTGGAGATCGTGGCCAAGGTCATCTACGGTGACTGACCGCGCTCCAGCGGCGCAGCGCGTCCCGACGGGTCTTCCCGCAGGCTGGACCATGCTGTGGAGCCGGCCAGTGGGTTTCCTGCTGGACCACGCGCTGTACAAGACCAGCGTGCGCGGGCGCTCCAACGTCCCCAAGGCCGGGCCCGTGATCTTCGCTGGAAACCACATCAGCTACCTGGACGGGCCGGTGATGTTCGGCGCGGCTCCGCGGCCCATGCACATCCTGGTCAAGAAGGAGATGTTCACCGGGTTCCTGGGGCGCGTGCTGCGCGCCTCCGGGCAGATCCCGGTGGACCGAAGCGGCGACCGCGCCGCCCTGCAGGCGGGCAAGGGACTGCTCGACGCCGGCCGTTGCGTCGGGATCCTGCCGGAAGGAACCCGGGGGAGCGGCTCCGCGGAAAGCATCGCCAGCGGTGTCGCGTGGCTGGCGCTGGCCACCGGGGCCACAGTGGTTCCGGTGGCGATCCTGGGTACCCGCAGGGGCGTGGAACACCTCGATTCGATCCCGCCGCTGCGCCGCCGCCTGTCCGTCAGCTTCGGTGCTCCGCTGTGCGTGAGCCGCCGGGCCGGCGAGTCCGGGCGTGTTTCAATGGACAGGGCGGCCGCCGAGATCCAGGCCGCGCTGGCCGGACATGTCCGGGACAGCGTGGCACAGACAGGACAGGCATTGCCCCACATACCACCACTAAGGAAAGTGCAATGAGCGATACGACTCAAAAATCCGGCCTCCACGGAGCCGGCGACGACGAATACACGCCCACCGGCACCGACCAGGTGGCTGAAAACCTCGCAGCCCTGGACGACGAGGAGGCCGAGCTCCGCGCCGCCTCCCTCCGGGCCGGCCTGGAAGACTACGACCTCGACGAGGACGACGCCGCCCTCCTTGACGGCCTTTACGGCGACGAAGGCGAGGAAGGCCCGCTCCAGCTGGACCCGGTCCTGGCGATCATCGGCCGCCCGAACGTCGGCAAGTCCACCCTGGTGAACCGCATCCTCGGCCGCCGCGAGGCCGTCGTCGAGGACGTTCCCGGCGTCACCCGCGACCGCGTCATGTACTCGGCACGCTGGAACGGCAAGAACTTCACCCTGGTGGACACCGGCGGCTGGGAGCACGATGCCAAGGGCATCCACGCCCGGGTGGCCGAGCAGGCCGAAATGGCAGTGGAACTGGCCGACGCCGTGCTCTTCGTGGTGGACTCCGCCGTCGGCGCTACCGCCACGGACGAAGGCGTCATGAAGATGCTGCGCAAGTCCAAGAAACCGGTCATCCTGGTGGCGAACAAGGTGGACGACTTCGCACAGGAAGCCGACTCAGCCGCCCTGTGGGGCCTGGGCTTCGGCGAACCGTACCCGGTGTCCGCACTGCACGGCCGCGGCGTGGCCGACCTCCTGGACAAGGTCATCGAGACCCTTCCGGAGTTCTCCCAGGTAGAGGGTGTTGACCGCACGGGCGGACCCCGCCGCATCGCGCTGATCGGCCGCCCGAACGTGGGCAAGTCCTCCCTGCTGAACAAGCTCGCCGGCACCGAACGCGTCGTCGTCGACAACCTCGCAGGCACCACCCGCGACCCCGTGGACGAATTCATCGAACTCGGCGGCCGCACGTGGCGCTTCGTGGACACCGCCGGCATCCGCCGCCGCCAGCACATGGCGCAGGGGGCGGACTTCTACGCCTCGCTGCGTACGCAGGCCGCGCTCGAGAAGGCGGAGGTCGCCGTCGTGCTCCTCGCCGTGGACGAAGTGCTCAGCGAGCAGGACGTCCGCATCCTGCAGCTGGCCATCGAGTCCGGCCGCGCGCTGGTGCTGGCGTTCAACAAGTGGGACCTGCTGGACGACGAGCGCCGCCGCTACCTGGAGCGCGAGATCGAGCAGGACCTGGCGCACGTGGAGTGGGCGCCGCGCGTCAACATCTCCGCCAAGACCGGCTGGCACAAGGACCGCCTGGTGCCGGCGCTGGACAAGGCCCTGGAGAGCTGGGACAAGCGCATCCCCACCGGCCGCCTGAACGCCTTCCTGGGCGAGCTCGTGGCCGCGCACCCGCACCCGGTCCGTGGCGGAAAGCAGCCGCGCATCCTGTTCGGCACCCAGGCCTCCAGCCGCCCGCCGAAGTTCGTGCTGTTCACCACCGGCTTCCTGGACCCCGGCTACCGCCGCTTCATCACCCGCCGCCTGCGCGAGACCTTCGGCTTCGAAGGCACGCCCATCGAGGTCAGCATGCGCGTGCGCGAGAAGCGCGGGCGGAAGAAGTAACTTCTCACAGCGCACGACGGCGCGCCTCCCTTTGCTGGGAGGCGCGCCGTTTTGTTTGGGTGCTTTTACGCACTTATGCCTCGGCGACTGCCGCCTGGTCGCGGAAGTGCCCGGTGACGATAAGCAGCACGCCGGCCACCGCCCAACCACCGAGGATCAGCCAGGGGAAGATCGTCGCGGCATCGGGGAAGTAGGACAGGTTCCGCAGGAGCGTGCCGGAGGCGCCGGGCACGAACCACTGGCCCACGTCGCCCCACGGCGCGGGGAGGAATTCCCTGGGCTGGGTGAGTGCGGAAAGCGGGTTGCCGATGAACATCGTGATCACGGCGCCCACGGCGATACCGGCCCGGCCGATCAGCGCGGAGAGGCCCGTGATGATCGCGGCCGTCGCGGCGATGCCGAGCCCGACGGCGGCGCTATTGGCCCAGAAGTCTCCCTGCAGGATGTGGAACCAGGCCTGCAGGATGCCCACCAATCCCAGGCCGCCCGTCACGCCGTAGGCGACCGCCGCGCCCAGCCGCCGCCACGCTCCGGAGACCAGCAGCGAGATCAGGATGCCGCCCACCATGCCGCCCATCGCGAGCGGGAGTCCGGCGACGGCGAGGCCCGTGCCGCGCGGGTCATCGGAGGAGAGGGGCACGACGTCGCTCACCACCACCGTGGGGACAGCTGCCGGTGTCTGTTGGTTAGCGGGCGTCTGGCTGGCCGGCTGCGGGTTCTGGGCGCCGCCCTGCTGGGCTGGCGCTTGCTGGGCTGCCTGCTGCGCGGCTTGCTGGCCTTGCTGAGCTGCTTGCTGCGCGGCTTGCTGGCCTTGCTGAGCTGCTTGCTGCGCGGCGGCGATCTTTGCCTGCATCTGCGTGACCGCGTCAGTCAGAGCCGCGATGGCCTGCTTGTCGATCTGCTGCTGGATCCCGATACCCAACTGGTTCAGGGCCGCACTGGCGGCGGGGCTCGCCGCGCTGGCCGTCAGGATCTCGGGTGCCGCCGCTCCTTGGCTTGCGGGCAGCACCACCGCGCCGTAGACCTCCCGGTCCTTGATGGCGGCGACTGCCTCGTCCCGGTTGCCGGCGGTGCGGACATCCAGCATGCCCTCCGGTGCCTTGGCCGTGAGCTGCTGCACCTGTTCGGCGGAGCCGACGACGGCGACGGGCAGGTGCTGAGGTTTCGCCGTCACACTCGGCCAGGAGAAAGCCAGCAGGATGATGCACACGGCAACGGCGGCCAGGACGGCGGTGCGGAGTGCTTGTGCCCAACTCGTGTGGGGGCGAGGGGTGGCGGAGGTGGTAGCCATGACGGGCTCCTTCAATAAAAGGAATGTTCGTTCTCTATTTTCCCCGAGGTGGGTAGACTGTCAAGAACGATCATTCGTTTTTATCGGTTTCGGGGAGACCCGGGTGAAGGAGGGCCATGCCGAAGGTCAGTGAGGAGCACCGCGAGAAGCAGCGGCAGCGGATTCTCGACGCCGCGCTCAGCTGCGTGGCGCGCAAGGGGTTCGCATCGACGTCGATGGCGGACATCATCGCGGAGGCTGGTCTGTCCGCGGGCGCGGTGTACTTGTACTACCGCAGCAAGGAACAGCTCACGGTCGACGTGGGTCGCAGGGTGCTGAATGCGAAGATTGCGGTGCTTGACGGCTTCCTCGCGCTCGATGAGGTGCCGTCGCCGGCTGTGGCCATCCCGGAATTCCTGGCCCAGATGCCGCGCGACGGATTCTTTCCGGACGTTGCGGTGCAGGTCTGGGGCGAGGCGGTTCATTCGGCTGAGCTGAAGGAGACCGCCCGGAGCCTGATCGCCGAGGTGAGCGGGCATTTCGCCGCGTACTTTGCGGCCTGGTTCCGCCAGTCCCGCGGGCTGGGGGAGAAGGAAGCGCTGGCGGAGGGTGCTCGTGTGGCGCCCGCCGCCGTCGGACTGGTCCAGGGTTACATGGTGCAGAGCGTGTTCCTGGACGACGCCGCACGAGAGCGGTACCGCGAAGCCGCGGCAGCAGTGTTGGCGGGGTTGTAAGGCTGGGTTGTTTGCGCGCTAATAATGTCAGTGCCTGGTGATCTGATGGATTCATGGAGATCACCAGCAGTCTGAGCGAGAGGGCGCCGCAGTCCGCGGCGTTCGACCCACTGCAGATGCTGGACCGAATGGTCTCCACGCTTCAGTCTCTCGAATCGGCGATCGCAAGCCTGCAGGCTTTGCGCGAGTACACCCTCGCCCTCGCGTCGCGGCTGGCGGAGGTGATGATCGACCGG
Source organism: Arthrobacter silvisoli (assembly GCF_003369445.1). Classification (GTDB taxonomy): domain Bacteria; phylum Actinomycetota; class Actinomycetes; order Actinomycetales; family Micrococcaceae; genus Arthrobacter; species Arthrobacter silvisoli. The sequence continues at coordinate 87,316 of NZ_QRCU01000014.1, read as the reverse complement.
AACATGAACGACGGCGGCGGGTTACCGGGCGCGGGCGCGCTGCGGTGGGACGCGGCGGAGTTGGCGCAGCGTGCGGTGGCGGCCGATATCGCCACTGCCACCCGTACTAACGACCGCACGATTCAGCGCCAGATGGGCCAGGCGGTGGAGCTGCTGGACCGGTTCCCTGTGACTTTCGGAGCCCTCGCGCACGGACGGATCAGCCTGGCTCACGCCCGGGTAATCCAGGAGGCCGGGGCGATGCTGGACGATCCCGAATCCTTGGCCCGGTACGAGTCCGTCGTAGTGGCCTGCGCCGAGCAGCAGGCTCCCAGCCGGGTCCGGCGTCTGGCTGTCCGGGAGGCTGAAAAGCCCAATCCCGAGCTTTTGGCCACCCGGCACGAACGCGCCTGCGAGGAACGCCGAGTCTGGGTCACACCCCTGCCCGGCGGCATGGCTGAGCTCGCCGCGGTCCTGCCCGCAGCCGTTGCGTACGGCATTCACGACAGGCTTACGCAAATGGCCGAAGCACACGCCGACGCCAGCGCAAACCAGGCTTCCGGTCGTCTTGGCCAGCGCACCACCGATCAACGCACTACTGATCAGCGCACCACAGATCAACGCACGACCGACCAACTCCGCGCCGATCTCCTGTCAGAGTTGCTGCTCCGCGGCGTCCCGGCCGCGCACGACACCGCGGACGGGCTCCTCGCAGCCATTATGGCCCGGGTGGATGTCACCGTCCCGGTGCTGACCCTGATTGATGGCGAATCCGACCCGGCCGGAGGCAACGCAGTCGCAGGCAGCCCGGGAGCGGGCAACACCGCCCAGGTCCCGGCCGAGCTGGACGGACGCCACCCCATCGACCCTGCCACCGCACGCATCCTCGCCGGCCAAACCACCGCGTGGAACCGTGTCCTCACCGACCCCATTACCGGCGCAGTGTTGGCCGTGGACAGGTACCGGCCTGGCGAGGACCTCAAACGGTTGCTCACAGCCCGCGACACCCGATGTCGTTTCCCTGGCTGCGGAGTCAAGGCCCGCGAACTGGACCTCGACCACACGCATGACGCCGCACTCGGCGGAACCACCGAAACGGCCAACCTCGCTGGACTTTGCCGGCGCCACCACATGCTCAAGCATCACTCCCGGTGGAAGCTCCGGCAGGCCCGATCAGGGGTCCTCGAGTGGACCAGCCCCACCGGCCGACGCCACACGGATCACCCACCCATGCCCGCGACAAGCACCGATGGCACCGCCAGCAAGCCGCCGCCATTCTGAGGTGCCCCATGCGCCGCTGAATCTCAGCCGTTCGGGTACGCAGCCGTGATCGCCTTCTGTCGCAGGACCGCGAACTGCGCATACATGTCGTGCAGCAGGTAGAGATCGCGGCGACGCGTCCACGGCTGGCCGGATTCGGCGTCGTAGTCTCCGGGCATTTCGACGCCGGCCGGAGCGAAGGCGGTCATGCCGCGGTCGCGGGTGGTCTGGACGCAGCGCTTCACATGGTCGCGGAAGCCGACCACGCCGGCGGTGCCCGAGGTCCCGCGGAGGGCGACCACCTGGGCGGCGACGCCGTCGGTGCTCAGGTAGGTGATGGTGCCGTCCGCGGCGATGACGGGCTCGATCGATGTCACGCCGTCCATGCCGTACTTGCTCCCGAGGAAGCGGGCGATCTCCCATTGGGCGTAGACGGGAACGTCCTTCTCCTTGCGGATCGCCGCGATGGTGTCGGCGAGGGCTTCGTTGACCGGGCCGGGTTCGTATAGGACCGTGGCGGGATCGCCGCCGCCGGCGGGGGCGCGGTTGCCGAAGGCGTAGGCCACGACGTAGTCGATGTTCTCCACAGCGGTGACCGGCGGCTGCCAGTTGAGTCCGATGTCCTGGAGGTGCGGTCCGACGACGGCGGCCGTCGCCGGATCATCGAGCTCGCGGCTGAGGGCGTCGAGCATGAGGCGGGTGAGCTTTTGCTCCTGGGCGGTGTCGGCTGCGGGGCTTGCTTGCGCGGCGCCGGCGGCGAGGAGGGGGAGCGAGGCTGCTGCCGTGGTGGCGGCAGCAGTGGTGAAGAAACGGCGGCGGTCCATGGGGGAGCCTTTCGGTCGGGACGTTGGGAGTGCTCCGGCACCGTAACGATCCCGACTGAACGGCGTTTGAACCGGGGGTAGCTGTGCGGTTCGCGGCGCCGGATTTCGGGTGGCCAGGACACGGCGTGTCGGAGGGCTTCCGATTTCTCATCCGGGCCGCTTTCGTATAGGCTGATACGCGTTGCTTGAACGGCCGCGAACAGCGATAACGGGCAGGCATGGCGGGCTGTAGCGCAGCTTGGTAGCGCACTTGACTGGGGGTCAAGGGGTCGCAGGTTCAAATCCTGTCAGCCCGACCGCAAAGTCCCGGAAACCGATGGTTTCCGGGACTTTTTTGGTTGTGAGATCCTGCGGCAGTCTTCGAGAACCCATGTTATGGGCCCCTCCGTGCCGCTCCAGCGCCGCTGCATTCCGGTAGCCGGTCGCTCGCGCCGGTTGGGCCCGGTTTGGCGTGCAGCCGCTCTATTGATCCGGGACCATCCCGACAGTTGAATGCAGGACCTTAGCCTCTAGCGAATTTGGGACCCACTCGTCAGGATGCTTGTACCGAATCGGCGCCCACCTCTTTCGGGGCGTGGAGAGAACGGCTCCAGAGCGGCCGTTCTTTCGCGCACAGGAGGTCGAAGAGATGACAAACATCAGCCGGCGTCGGTTCTTGGTGTATGGAGCCGGGGTGGGTGCGGCGCTGGCCTTGCCGAGGGCGACAGGGCCGGCGATCGCGGTTGCCCCATCCGGGTTTGAGCTGGAGAAGTTCATCCAGCCGGTGCCGGTACCCGGGGCGGGGATTGTGGTGGCCACCCCGAGCGGTGCGAACCAGTACTCGTTCGTGCAGAGGCAGATCAGCCGACAGTTGCATCCTGAGTTGCCGCCGACGCCGTTTTGGGCCTACGACGACGGGTCCGGGCTTACCGGGCAGGCCGGCTCGTTCGGGATGGCGGTGGTTGCACACAGCGGTACTCCGCTGCAGGTCAGCTATACGCACAACCTGCCGCAGAACTATCCGGCATGGATCCCGGTCGACACCCGGTTGACCCCGCTGGGCAATCAGGTGCGGGTGCTCACCCACTTGCACGGCGGGTTCGTCGCGGGCAGCAGCGACGGCAACCCTGCGGTCACCGCGAACGGGTTCGGCCCAGGCCAGACGCAGACCGTCTACTACCCGAACCAGCCGCCGCAGCAGCCAGCGCAGCTGTTGTGGTTCCACGATCACGGTCTGGGTGCCACGCGACTGAACGTTTTTGCCGGGCTCGCCGCCGCGTACATCATCCGAGACGGGTTCGACACCGGGACCGAGCCCAATCCGATCGGGATCCCCGGAGGGGCCTATGAGATCCCGTTGGTCATCCAAGATCGCAGGTTCAACGCAGACGGGACGTTCCTGTATCCGACCAGCGACATCGGCGGGGTCACCTGGATCGGTGAGTATTTCGGCAATGTGATGCTCGTCAATGGCAAGGTCTGGCCGTTCTTGAACGTCGAACCGCGGCTGTACCGGTTCCGAATTCTCAACGGCAGCAACGCTCGGATCCTCAGCCTCTCACTGGGCGGGGCATCGCTCGTGCAGATCGGCGCAGAGGGTGGCCTTTGGGACCTGCCGGTGCCGGTGAAACGGCTCGTGCTCGCCCCCGCGGAGCGAGCCGACGTGCTCGTGGACTTCAGCGGCTTCGCCGGCCAAACCCTCGTCCTGAGAAACAGCAGGCCCTCCTCACCGGTATCGACCCCCGCTCCGTCGTTGAGCACCGTCATGCAGATCCGGGTCGGCTCAAAGGTGAACCAGCCGGGCCCGAGAACCGTCCCGACCACCCTTCCCGGGCGCAAAGCCGATCTGCCCGCACCGGTCAAGACGCGCTACATCACCCTCAACGAGGTGGACCCGGAGACTGCCGGCTGGTTCCTCAACCTCAACGCCGCACACTTCGGCGAGACGGCGGAGTCGCCCGAGGTGGGCACGGTGGAGGACTGGGTCTACATCAACCTCACGGAAGACACGCACCCCATGCACACCCATCTGTTCATGCATCAGGTGATCGGACGGACCCCATTCAATGTCGACGCCTACCGGGATGCCTACGGCACCAGCACCGGAGTTCCCGGCGGGCTTGATCCGACCCCGTTCGCTACCGGACCGATGGAGCCGCCCGGGCCCGGAGAGCGAGGCTTCAAGGACACCGTCAAGGCCAACCCCGGCTACTTCACCACCATCCGGGGCAAATTCGACTTGCCCACCGGCGTGACAACGCCACAGACGTACGTCCATCACTGCCACATCGTCGAGCACGAGGACAATGACATGATGCAGACTTTCACCGTCGTGGCCTAGGTTTCGCGCCGCGGGTCAAGCCTGAGTGTGGTCACAGGGCAATGCCGGATTCTGTTTCGAGCGGTTGCTGCCCATTGTCGGTGCCGCCCTTCCACTGGGTGCCGGTGATCGTTGAGGCGTCCGCTGGCGGGTTCGGACGAGAGGCGGCCCGGGCGCAGAGTGAGGACTTCGCCCCGTCCTCGAACCATATGGCCTCAGGCGGCTCATGGCCGGACTGAGGAAGCAACGCCCGCTGCGCCACTACGCCCCCTCGCCCTCGTCCAGGAAGCGCACCGCTGATCGGCTCGGACAAGCTCCATCACCCCGCCGGGCTGGAACCCGTCGGCATGGGACTCGAGCAGGAACTGCACCTCGAGCCCCAGCAACGGCTCCAGATAGACGTTCTTGGTCGTGGCCACATGCCGGTGCCGAAGACGCATCCGGACTGCCGGCCCGCTCCGCCTCCCCGTCACCAAGCGAAACCAACCCGACCCAAACCAACCCCCGGCCGTAACCTTGTCCTATGCCTCGTTTCGCCCTTGATATCGACTCGGTCCCCCGTCCCGCTCGCGCCCAAGCCCTTCTGGATGCCGTGAACCAGCGGGTCGTCATCGCCGACGGCGCGATGGGCACCATGCTGCAGGACCGCGAGCTCTCGCTGGAGGATGACTTCCAGAACCTGGAAGGCTGCAACGAGATCCTCAACGACACGCGGCCGGACGTCATCGCGGACATCCACGACGCGTACTTCGCCACGGGCATCGACGCGGTCGAGACCAACACCTTCGGCGCGAACTGGTCCAACCTCTCCGACTACGGCATCGATGACCGGATCGCGGAACTGGCACTCAAGGGCGCCAAGATCGCCCGCGAACGGGCGGAAGAGGCAGAAAAAACAGACGGCCGCACCCGCTGGGTCTTGGGCTCCATGGGCCCCGGCACCAAGCTCCCCAGCCTCGGGCACACCACGTACGACTACCTCAAGCAGACCTTCGCCCTGCAGGCCGAAGGCCTCATCGACGGCGGCGCGGACGCCTTCCTCATCGAAACCAGCCAGGACCTCCTGCAGACCAAGGCCGCCGTCAACGGCTGTAAGCAGGCCATCGTGTCCCGCGGCGTCCGCCTCCCGATCTTCGTCGAGGTGACCGTCGAGACCACCGGAACCATGCTGATGGGCTCGGAAATCGGCGCCGCGCTCACCGCCCTGGAACCGCTCGGCGTCGACGCCATCGGCCTGAACTGCGCCACCGGCCCTGACGAGATGAGCGAACACCTGCGCCACCTCTCCAAGCAGTCCACCGTGCCGATCGCCTGCATGCCCAACGCCGGCCTGCCCATTCTTGGCGCCAACGGCGCGCACTATCCGCTGTCGCCCGCCGAACTCGCCACCGCGCACGAACAGTTCGTCCGCGAATTCGGCCTGGGCCTGGTGGGCGGCTGTTGCGGTACGACGCCGGAACACATGGCCGCCGTCGTCGAACGCCTTGCGCCCTTCCGCGCCGAAGGCGCCGGCGGCCGGGTGCCGAGCGAACAGGACCCCGGCATCGCGTCCCTCTACCAGCACGTGTCCTTCGACCAGGAGTCCTCCTACCTCGCCATCGGTGAGCGCACCAACGCCAACGGCTCGAAGGCGTTCCGCGAAGCGATGCTCGAAGAGCGCTGGGACGACTGCGTCGACATCGCCCGCGAGCAGATCCGCGTCGGCGCCCACCTGCTCGACGTCTGCATCGACTATGTGGGGCGCGACGGCGTCGCCGACATCAAGGAAGTCGTCTCCCGCTTCGCCTCGGCCTCCACGCTCCCGCTCGTCATCGACTCCACTGAACCGCCCGTGCTGCAGGCCGGCCTCGAACTCATCGGCGGGCGCCCGGTGGTCAACTCCGTCAACTACGAGGACGGCGACGGACCGGACAGCCGTTTCGCCCGCATCATGCCCCTCGTGAAGGAACACGGCACCGCCGTGATCGCCCTGACCATTGACGAACAGGGCCAGGCCCGTACCACCGAGGGCAAGGTGGCCATCGCCTCGCGCCTCGTCGACGCCCTGGTGGGCGAATGGGGAATGAAGGTCGAAGACATCATCGTCGACTGCCTCACCTTCCCCATCGCCACCGGCCAGGAAGAGACCCGCCGCGACGGCATCGAAACCATCGAGGCCATCCGCCAGATCACCACGAAGTACCCGGGCATCCAGACCACGCTCGGCGTCTCCAATGTGTCCTTCGGCCTCAACCCGGCCGCGCGCATCGTCCTGAACTCCGTATTCCTGCACGAAGCCGCGGAAGCCGGCCTGACCAGCGGCATCATCGACGCCGCGAAGATCGTGCCGCTCGCCTCCCTCCCGGAGGAACAGCGCAAGGTGGCCCTGGACCTCGTGTGGGACCGCCGCGAATACGACGCCGACGGCAACGTCACGTACGATCCGCTCGCCAGCATGCTGGACATGTTCGCCGGCGTCGACACCGCTGCCCTGCGCGACCAGCGGGCCGCCGAACTCGCGGCGCTGCCCACGGGCGAGCGGCTGCAGCGGCGCATCATTGACGGCGAAGGCAAGGGCCTCGAAGAGGACCTCGACCTGGCCCGCGCCGAAGGCATGACCGCGCTCGGCATCATCAACGACCACCTGCTCGAAGGCATGAAGGTGGTCGGTGAGCGTTTCGGCGCCGGTGAGATGCAGTTGCCGTTCGTGCTGCAGTCCGCCGAGGTCATGAAGACGGCGGTCGCCCTGCTCGAACCGCACATGGAGAAGTCGGATTCCTCCGGCAAGGGCACCATGGTGATCGCCACCGTGCGCGGCGACGTGCACGACATCGGCAAGAACCTGGTGGACATCATCCTCACCAACAACGGCTACAAGGTGATCAACCTCGGCATCAAGCAGCCGATTGCCGACATCATCGCCGCCGCGGAGGAGCACAACGCGGACGTGATCGGCATGTCCGGGCTGCTCGTGAAGTCCACCGTGGTGATGAAGGAAAACCTGGAGGAACTGCAGTCCCGCGGCCTCGCTAAGAAGTGGCCGGTCATCCTCGGCGGTGCGGCGCTGACCCGCGCCTATGTCGAAAGCGACCTGGCCGGGCAGTTCGAAGGCGAGGTCCGGTACGCCAAGGACGCTTTCGAGGGACTGGCCCTCATGGAGCCCCTGGTGCGCGTCGCGCGCGGGGAAGACCCCGCAGAAGTCGGCCTGCCCGCACTCAAGAAGCGCCACCACAAGAAGGGCGGGACGCTCACCCTGACCGAACCGGAAGCCATGCCCGGCCGCTCGGACGTGGCCGCCGACAACCACGTGCCCGCGCCGCCGTTCTGGGGCACGCGCATCGTGCGCGGCGTGGCGCTCGCCGACTTCGCAGCGTACCTCGATGAACGCGCCACGTTCATGGGCCAGTGGGGGCTCAAGCCCGGCCGCGGCGAGGACGGTGCCTCCTACGAGGAACTGGTGGAGCGCGAAGGCCGGCCGCGCCTGCGGTACTGGCTGGACCGCATCCTCGGCGAAGGCATGCTCGACGCCTCTGTCGCCTACGGTTACTTCCCGGTGGTGTCCGAGGGGGAGCAGGTGGTGGTGTTGCACCACGGCGAAGACCGCGACGGCGTCCTCGGCACTGCGGGCCTGCTCGCTCCCGATGGTGGTTCAGGCGGCCCGATCGGCTCCGAGCGCCTGCGTTTCGACTTCCCGCGCCAGCGCCGCGACCGGCACCTGTGCCTCGCCGACTTCGTTCGCTCGCGCGAAGCGGGGCAGGTGGACGTCCTGCCGGTGCAACTGGTGACCGCCGGCAACAAGATCGATGAAGTGACGGCGGAGCTGTTCGCCGGAAACCACTACCGCGACTACTACGAGCTCAACGGCCTGGTCATGCAGCTCACCGAGGCGCTCGCCGAGTTCTGGCACGCGCGCGTCCGCTCGGAGCTGGGCTTCGCCGCCGAGGAGCCGAAGGACAAGGCCGGGCTGTTCAAACTGGACTACCGCGGCGCCCGGTTCTCGCTCGGCTACCCCGCGTGCCCGGACATGGAGGACCGCCGCAAGGTGGTGGAACTGCTGAAGCCCGAACGCATGGGCGTGGTCCTCAGCGACGAACTGATGCTGCACCCCGAACAGTCCACCGATGCCTTCGTCTTCCACCACCCGGAGGCGAAGTACTTCAAGGTCTGAGGTACGTCAGGGCCTGGCAGGACTTCTGACCGGCTTCACCCGCCGCAGGGCGGCGAGAATTGCGCGCCCCACCACACTGATTCCGATGATCGTGGTGGCGGCGCGCAAGGTGTCCCAACCGGCGGTCGAGGTCAGCAGCGAGTAGAGCAGGAAGCTGCTGAGGTTGGTGCCCAGCGGAGCGCCGGGAACATAAGAGATCCCAGTGCCGGCGCCGACAGCGAACGGCCAGAACCACAGATTGGTCAGCAGGCCGAACAGGTAGGACGAGACGATGCCGTAGCCGCACAGCATCCATAGCTCGGCCTTCCCGCGGACCAGGCGGGGGAGCAGGCCGGCCCCGGCGCCCACCCACGCACAGGCGAAAATCTGGAACGGCGACCACGGCCCGATCCCGCCCCACAACGCACTCGAGAGGGCGATCGTCGCGGCGCCCAGGAGCAGGCCGAAGCGGGCGCCGAAAGCACGGCCGGCCAGGATCAGCAGGATAAACACCGCCTCCACGCCCCCGACGCCGGTGCTCGCCACCCGGACCACGGAGCCGACGGCGGCCAGCACCCCGAGCAGTGCGACCGTGTGGGCGGAGCGCACCGAACCGTCGAGGGACACCACGACGGCGACGGCGGCCAGGGGTGCGATGGCCAGCGCGGCGTAGGGGAGTGACGCCGCGGCATCCTCCGGCAGGGCCGCGGCAAGCAGCGGCCAGCAGAAAGACGCCAGGGCCACAAGGTTCGCGGCCGCGAGGACCGTGAGCTCGGTGGCCCGTGGCAAGCGGACGTGCCGCCCCCGCACCGCGGCGCGAAGCTCGGTCTGCGCGTCGCGCGCCCACGCCGGGTCGCGCACCCACACCGAAGCAGCACCCTGTCCGGCGGCAGCCGGCTCCCGGGTGGCGGAAACGGCTGCTTCGGGTGCCGGAACCGGTTCCGGTGAGGGCGCGATGCCGTCGCGCATGGGAAGGATCCGGGCGCCCAGGCCGTGGGCGAAATCGAGGTCGTGGGTGGCGATCAGGACCGCGGCGCCGTCGTCCGCTGCCGCCCGCAGCGCCGCCGAGACCGCTGTGCGAGCCGCGGGATCGAGGCCGCGCGTCGGTTCGTCGATGAGTAGGACGTCCGGGCTGTCGGTGGTCTGCAACGCGATGGCAAGGATCCTGCGCTCTCCCGCCGAGAGGTCCCGGGGATGCTCGCGCTCCATCGGAATCCGGGCGTCGCCCCGTAAGCGGACCAGGCGTGAGGCGGCACCGCCAGAGGCCAGTCCATGCTTTCGCTGCACCCGCCGGTCGGCCGCGCGGAGCTCGGCCGCCACGGTGTCCCTCGTGAAGAGGTCGTCGGAGGCGTCCGGGACCAACGCGGTACGGGCGGCGGCGGCCCGGCCGCCGTCGGGCGTTCCTCCGCGCGTGCCTTCGCCGAGGGCGAGTGCCACGAGCAGGGACGACTTCCCGGCACCGTTCGGCCCCACCAGGGCCACCACCTCGCCGCGGTGCAAGGTCAGGGAGGCGTCGCGCACCAGCGGCTTGCCCGCGCGGTGCACCGAGAGCTGTGTCGCGGTCAGCACGGGTGCGTGCCCAGCAGCCGGCGCGGAAGCCGGACGGGCGGCGGGCGCCGCCGAAGGAGAGGGGGGCATGCCCGGCACCAGGGCGCCGTCGTCGATGCTCCACCACGCATCGGCAACGGGTACAAGGGCTTCAGCCCGGTGCTCCGCCACGATGACGCAGACGCCCGCCTCATGGGCGAGCGTGCTGAGCACCGTGATGACGCGTTCGCGGGCCACGGTATCGAGGTCGGCCAGCGGTTCGTCGACCAGGAGCAGGAGCGGATGCTCGACGACGGCGGCGGCGATGGCCACGAGCGTCGCCTCACCTGCCGAGAGGGTGCTGAGGTTCCGGTCCAGCAGCGCCGTCACACCGATGCGCCCGGCGACTTCCAGCACCCGGGCCTTGGCGTCGCCGGGGGCCACCCCGCGCAGTTCCAGCGCGAGACCGATTTCGTCACGGACCCTGGTGGTGGCGAAAGCGGCGCGTGGGTTCTGGAGGACGACGCCGATGAGGCGGGCAGTGTCGCGTGGCGGGGCGGCGGCCCGGTCAGTCCCGCCGACGCGGACCGTGCCGGAGGTGTCTCCGCCGTCGACGTGGGAAAGGAGGCCGGCCAGTCCCCGCAGGATGGTGGACTTGCCGGAGCCGGTGGGCCCGGTGATCACATTGACGGACCCGGGCGGGGGAGCGAGGTCGGCGACGCGCACCCGCGCGTCGGCAATGCGGAACTCAGCGTTCCGGACGAGCAGGGGCGCCTCGTTGCCGGGGCCGGGCCGGCGTGCTGCCCGGCTCCCGAATCCGCGCAGCTCCAAGGCTGCGGCGACCCGGCTGGCGTGTTCGAGGGTGCGCTCGAGCACGGGAACGAGCGCGCGGGCACCGAAGCGTTCGCCCCGCAGACGGAAGGCCAGGCGCACGGAGCCCACGGCCTCGGAAAGTGCCGGGAGCGCCGCCCAAGCCACCACCAGCATCCGTGCCATGCCCTGCAAAGGGCCGCCACGGGCCAGGACCACGAAGCCGCGGGCCACGTCCACCACGGAGTTGAGCAGGCCGAAGCCAAAGATGATGCCGGCGATCGGCAGGGCGGACACGACTGCCGCCCACAACCCTTCTGCTGTGACCGGGCCGAGGACGATCACATGCGCGTAGGGGGCAGGCAACTGGATAGCCGGCATGTCCAGCCATACCGTGTCACCGGTGCCCGCCCCGTTGAAAAGGATGCGGTAGATGACCCGCGCCGCGATGAATACGGCGGCGAGAGCCGCCCCTGCGCGTAACGGCGCGGGTCGAAAGGTCACGCCTTCGGAGTGGTCGGTGCGCCGTCGACCGCGTAGAGCAGTTCCAGGCTCTGGCCCGGGCTGACCTTCAGGGTGGCGAGGCCTTCCTGGGCGTAGGCCCAGGCGCCCGTGGCCGGCTTGACCCAGACGGACCAGTAGGCGAAGGCGGCGGGCATCTTCTTGCATTCTTCCTTGTACGTGCCGCCCTTGTGGGCGATGTCGAAGTCAGCGGCCGGGACCCCGTTCACGCGGCACACCACTTCCTTCGGGTAGGCCTCGGTGCCTTCTGTCTTCACTTTTGCTTCGTCGAGCACCTTCGAGGCGAGGGTCGGACCGTCCACGGACACGCAGGCGGGGGCCGGATCAGCCGGGCCGTTCTTCAGGGCGCTCGAGTCGATGATGACCTTCACGCCCGTGCAGGGCTCGGACGCGGCGGCGGAAGAAGCCGCAGTCGAGGACGCAGGGGCGGAGCTTGCTGACGGGGTGGCAGCCGGCGTGGAACAGGCGGCGAGGGAAAGCAGGAGACCAGCGGCGGCGAGGGAGCTCGCGGCGGCGGTGCGGAATTTAGTCAATGTCACCTGTCAAGGGTAGGACGTTGCCTGTCCCCGGCTGGAGCCGTGGCGTTGTGTGACGATTTACCCGAGCCTCGCCACGGCCGCAGCCGCGAACGAGTGGTCCTGTTCCGGGGCGCCGCCGCCGACGCCGATCGCGCCCACCAGCCGGCCGTCCCGGTGTACCGGGATGCCGCCGGCGATGAACAGCAGCGGGCGGTCCAGGGCGGTGGCGAGGGTGTGGAACGGGCCGTCGGGCTTCACCGCGTCCACGACGTCGGCCGTTGCCGCGTTCAGCTGCACCGCCGTGTAGGCCTTGCGCGTGCTCGTCTCGCCCGAGATCAGCAGCGCCTGATCGTCCCGGCGGAACGCCAGCAGGTGGCCGCCGGCGTCGAGCACGCTGATGCTGACGTTGACTCCCTCGGCTGCGGCAGCTTCGCGGGCCGTCGTGATCAGCAGTTCGGCGTCCGTTGCGGTCAGGTGGTGTGCAGCCATGGTGTTCTCCTTGTGGATAGGGGGTCGTTAGTTAGTGAGCAGCGACGGCGGATTCGTCGACGGCGGGCGCCTCGGCTTCCGCAGGACGCAGGTCCTTGGCACTCGCCTTGGCGATCACCATGACGAGCAGGGCGGCGGCAGTGATGACCGTGCCGATCCAGATGGGGGAGGTGTAGCCGAGGCCGGCTGCGATGCCGAGGCCGCCGGTCCAGGCTCCGAGGGCGTTGCCCACGTTGAAGGCGCCGATGTTGGCGCCGGAGGCGAGGGTGGGTGCCTGGCCCGCGTAGATCATGATGCGGCTCTGCAGGCCCGGAACAGTGCCGAAGCCGAAGCCGCCCATGAGGAACAGGGCAACGATGGTGGCCGGCTGGGAACCCGCGAACAGGCCGAACAGGCCAAGGACCACGATCAGGGCGGCGATGAAGAAGATGAGGGTCCCGTCGATGGAGCGGTCAGCGAGGCGTCCGCCCAGCCAGTTCCCCACCACCAGGCCGGCGCCGAAGAGCACCAGCAGCCACGGCACGGAGCCGGAGGCGAAGCCACTGACCTCGGTGAGCGTATAGGCGATGTAGGTGAAGGCGCCGAACATGCCGCCGTAGGCGAGGACCGTCACGAGGAGGGAGAGCCACACCTGGCCGGAGCGGAAGGCCTTCAATTCACTGCGGAGGCTGACCTGCACGCCGGACTTCTGCAGCACGGGAACGAGGACCGCTATGCCGATGAAGGCCAGGACGCCGATCCCGGAGATGGCCCAGAACGTGGCGCGCCAGCCGAACTGCTGGCCGATGAAGGTGCCGAAGGGGACGCCGAGCACATTCGCGGCGGTGAGGCCGGTGAACATGATGGCGATGGCGCCGGCCTTCCTGGCCGGGGCGACCAGGCTCGCGGCAACCACGGAGCCGATGCCGAAGAAGGCGCCGTGGCAGAGGGCGGCGATGATGCGGCCGATCATCGCCACACCGTAGTCGCCTGCCAAGGCGGTGAGCGCGTTGCCCACGATGAAGAGCACGACCAGGCTCAGCAGCACGGCCTTGCGCGGGAGCCTGGTGGTGGCCGCCGTCAGCAGCAGGGCGCCGACAACGACGCTCAGGGCGTATCCGGAAATCAGCCATCCGGCGGCAGCCTCGGTCACCGCGAAGTCCGCGGCCACCTCGGGCAGCAGGCCCATGATGACGAATTCGGTCAGGCCGATGCCGAACGCGCCGATGGCGAGTGCGAGTAAGCCGAGAGGCATGAGGGGTCTCCTGTTACACTGGGAAAGTAGTTGCAGGCGCTGGTTATTTCGCCGATGAATATATAGTTGCACACGCAAATAACAAGCGCAAGCAACTACTTTGTGACATGCGTCCCCTGCCTATGCGGGCGCGCTGCCCGGCGCGGAGGCGCAGGCGGCCGGGTATCCCCGGGTATCCTTGGATGGTGAGTGAATCCCTGCCGCCTTGTCCGGAATGTTCCAGCGAATACGCCTATGAGATGGGTGCACTGCTCGTCTGCCCCGAATGCGGCCATGAGTGGGAGCCCGCGGCCGAAGGTGACGACCCGGGGGAGAAGCTCATCAAGGATGCCGTGGGCAACGTGCTTGCCGACGGCGACACTGTCACGATCATCAAGGACCTGAAGGTCAAGGGCAGCTCAGCGCCCATCAAGGTGGGCACGAAGGTCCGCAACATCCGCCTCGTGGACGGCTTCGGCGACCACGACATCGACTGCAAGGTGGACGGCTTCGGTCCGATGCAGCTCAAGTCGAGCGTGGTGAAGAAAGCTTAGACCGCCTGCAGGGCGCCCAGCGCCCGCACTAGCGGTTCGAGTTCCGGTACGGCTCCGGCCTCTTCGAGGGCCTTTTCCAAAGCCTCGTCATGCACTGGCCGGGCGGCCAGCAACAGCTTCTGCCCGGCGTCCGTCAGCTCGGTGTAGATTCCGCGACGGTCGTCCGCGCAGAGGATCCGGGTGAGCAGCGCGCGGTCTTCGAGGCGGTTGACCAGGCGCGTGGTGGCGCTGCTCGACAGGGCCGTGGCGCGCGCCAGTTGCTGCATGCGCATGTGCCAGCCGTCCTGGCGGCTGAGGGCATCGAGCACGGTGTACTCCACCACCGACAACCCGGCGGCCGACTGCAACGCCTTCTCCAGGGCTGCCTCGATGGTTCCGTGCAGTGCGGCAAGCGTCCGCCAGCCCTGCGCCCGGACTTCGACGGCGTCGTCCTTGATGCCCATGTTCCCGTAACTCCTGCCGATAGGGCGCGCAACCATATATGCAGCGCATGCAACTAATATCCTACGGCGACGTGCGCCGCACATCCAGCCCGGGCTAAGGAGGGGCCTATTGCCGGTCCGGGATACCGTCCGGACCGTCTGTCCTCCGGGGCGTGGGGTCACCGGGGCTGACACTGCCCGACGTCGGCCTGCCGGCTGCCGCCTGCCCCGCTTCCTTTTCCGCCTGGAGCCGGTCCCTCTCGGCCCGCTGGAGTACCTTCATCTTCTTTCCGCGGCTGCGCCACATCTGGACCAGGACCACCAACACCACCGCCGCCACGAACCCGGCGATTGCCGCGACGAGCGAGGCCGTGCGGAAGCCGGGAGCGTCGACGTCGAGCACCCGCTCACCGGCGTGGGCGCCGTTGCTGCTGCCGAGGGCGATGGAGAGGGTCAGCAGGTTCGGTGTCGAGATCGCGACGCCAAGCACCACGAGGGCGATCTTGAAAGGCCAGCCGACCTTCCTGTTCAGCCCGATCAACGCGACGAGGGCCGCGGCGAAGGTGAAGACGAAGCCATAGAACATCCCGGCCAGGATCCCGGCGGAAATGCTGCCGTTGACCTGTTGCCCTATGGTCTGGGACCACCAGCGGGGAAGAAAAGCGGCGAGGGCGAAGTAGGAGATGACGGCGAAGACCAACGCGACAAGTATCAGGATGATCTTGGCGCCCCAGTTGCCTTTTTTCTTAGGGGATACCGGCGCTTGTTCTGTCATGGCTCCCATCATGGCAGAGGATCATTCACCGTCCTCCATGCTGCCGCGGGCCGCGGGCCGCTCGAGGATCTCCCCGCCGCTCTGGCAGCCCGGACAGTATTGGAAGGACGTCCCCACATACGCCAGTTCCTGGATGGTGGTGCCGCAGACGGGGCAGCTCTCGCCGGTGCGGCCGTGGACCGCCATCGACGCCTTCTTGGCGGCCTTCAGTTTGTCCGGACCGAGCCCCTCCAGCGCTTCGGTGGCGTCCCCCAGGACCTGGCGCATGGACGTATAGAGCCTGCCCACCGATTCCGGGTCCAAGGATGCGCCTGCTGCCAGCGGCGAGAGTTTGGCGGCGTGCAGGATCTCGTCGCTGTAGCCGTTGCCGATGCCCGCGATCCGCTTCTGGTCCCTGATGATGTCCTTGATCCGCTGTTTGGAGGCGAAGAAGCGGGAGAATTCCTCGAGAGTGAAACCCGGGTCGAGCGCTTCCGGCCCGAGTTCCGCGACGCCGGGTACGTCCTCGGGGTCATGCACGATGAAAACGGCCAGGCCCTTCCACCTGCCCGCGTCCGTGAGCTCCACTTCGAAGTCCGTGCCGTGGTTGCTGAAGCCGAAACGGGCAGAAATGTATCCCGGAGCGGACTTGCTCCCGGGCTCCGGCTCCGGAGCGTCCTTGATCTCGGGAAGCTCTGCGGACAAACGCAGCCAGCCGGCCTTGGCGAAGCTGACCACGATGCTCAACGCGCCGCCTTCGTCCGCGTATTCGGCTGAATCGGTGGCCGCCGACGTCTGGAACACCAGGAACTTGCCATGCCGGTGCACACGTCTGACGGACCGCCCCACCAGGATGTCCGGATCGAAACCCGTGCTCTTCAACGCAAAGGCGGTGGGGAACTGGACGCTCACCACCGTGGCGCCCGCCAGCCGGGCGTCGAGGTAGGCGGCCAGGGCCGTGAGTTCTGGAAGTTCAGGCATGGCGATGCTCCTCCAAGGGAACTTTCTGGCAGGGCGGACCCTCTTGCGCCCATCATCCCAGAGACCCTGGGGAGGCGGGAGGAATGTGCCTATACTTTCAGCGGCGGCTGGAACCCTGCTCCGCCGTCGTGGTCCTCAACGTCCTGATGAAAGGCGACCGATGAGCAACATTCCTGCCGACCTCTCCTACACCGCCGAGCACGAATGGGTGGCTGCCCCCAACGCCGATGGCGTCGTCCGCATTGGTATCACCGACTTTGCGCAGGACGCCCTGGGTGACGTCGTCTACGTCCAGATGCCCGAACCCGGCACCACCATCACCGGCAATGAGGTGGTAGGCGAGGTCGAGTCCACCAAGAGCGTCAGCGACATCTACGCCCCGGTAAGCGGCGAAGTCATCGCCCGGAACGACGCGCTGGACAGCGATCCCGCCCTGATCAACTCCGATCCCTACGGCGAAGGCTGGCTCCTGGAGATCAAGCTCGCGGAAGCCGACGCCGTTGAGTCGCTGCTCAGTGCATCTGAGTACGAACAGCAGGTAGGCTAAAACCATCTGGTCCGGCACGCCGGTTCCCCCGCAAGGGTGAACCGGCTGGACCAGCAACCCGTTTGGCCCGGCGGAACCGGGCAGAAGCGAACCGGTGTCTTTTGGGGGCGCCGGCGGATGAGGAGGATTTCCATGGTTGGCGGCGAACAGAACCCGGTCCCGGGCCGGTCCGAAGGACTGGATCAGCCGACGTCGGAGACCACCTCGATCCAGCTCACCCCTGTCAGCAGCGAACCCGGTGTCACCCCGCGGCTGCTCGCCGAAGAGCGCGCGGCCGTGGATGCCCTGCCCCCGGGGTCCGCGCTGCTGATCGCCCACAGCGGTCCGAACGCCGGTGCCCGTTTCCTGCTGGACTCGGACAGTACGACGGCGGGACGTCACCCGGACGCCGACATCTTCCTCGACGATGTCACCGTGTCGCGCAAGCACGTCGAATTCCACCGCACCCCGGGCGGCTTCGAAGTGGTGGACACCGGCAGCCTCAACGGCACCTATGTCAACCACGACCGTGTGGACAGCGTGCAGCTGAAGAACGGCAGTGAAGTCCAGATCGGCAAGTTCCGACTCACCTTCTACCTGAGCCCTGCGCGCGCTGCAGGGCGGGCCTGAATCCGGAGTACCTGCCTGTGGCACTTGCCCAGCCGGAACGGCGTGGACCCCAGGTCCTGAACATCGGCGAGGTCCTCGCCCAGCTGAGCGACGACTTTCCCGCGATGACGGCGTCGAAGATCCGCTTCCTTGAAGAAAAGGGACTGATCAACCCCAAGCGGACCCCCGCGGGGTACCGCCAGTACGCGGAAAGCGATGTGGAGCGCCTTCGCTTCGTGCTGGCGCTGCAGCGCGACCAGTACCTGCCGCTGAAGGTCATCAAGGACTACCTGGACGCGATCGACCGCGGAGAACGCCCGGAGAACCTTCCGCCGGGCGTGACTGTTTCCCCGCGGATCGTCTCTGACGAGCTCGCGGCCGAACTCCACGGCAGGGCCCGGGCCCTCAGTGAGGAGCAGCTTCGCGCCGAGTCCGGCGCCAGCGTTCCGCTTCTGCAGTCGCTGCTGGACTTCGGGCTGATCAGCCACGTCAACGGGAAATTCGACGAGCACTCCCTGCAGGTGGCCCGCGCCTGCGTGCAGCTTGAAAGCCACGGCCTGGAGCCGAGGCACCTGCGCCCGTTCCAGGCGGCCGCGGACCGCGAGTTCGGGCTGGTGGAACGCGCGGTGGCGCCGCTGATGTCCCGCAAGGACGCGGCCTCGCAGTCACGTGCGGCGGAAGCGGCACGTGAAATCAGTGAACTTTGCCTCACCCTGCACCGGGCCCTGGTGCAGGACCGGATCTCGCGCATGGAATCCTGATGATTGAAGTCGAAATTGTCGGAGTGCGGATCGAGCTCCCCTCCAACCAGCCGCTGGTCCTCCTCAAGGAGATCCAGGGGGAACGCCATGTGCCCATCTGGATCGGCACGCCCGAGGCCAGCGCCATCGCCTTGGCCCAGCAGGGCGTCGTCCCGCCGCGGCCGATGACCCACGACCTGCTTGTCGACGTCGTCGAGGCCCTCGGCCACGCTATCGTCAGCGTGAATATCGTCGCCGTCGAGGACAACATCTTCTATGGCCAGCTCCAGTTCGACGACGGCACCACCGTCAGCTCGCGGGCTTCGGATGCGCTGGCCCTCGCGCTCCGCGCGAAGTGCCGCATCTGGTGCGCCGACGCCGTGATGGAAGAGGCCGGCGTCCGGATCACCGAACACGACGAAGGGGAAGAGACCGGGCCGGGCCCCAGCGTGGACGAAGAGCGCGAGATGCGCCGCTTCCGTGAGTTCCTCGACGATGTGGAACCCGAAGACTTCGAAGGCTGACGGCTTCCTAACGTTAAAGTCGAAGGTGAAAGTTTCGACACGACGTGAAATTGCCCCAAGCGTCTTTGACCTTGGGCCCTCGCGCGCCTAACGTCGGAGGTATCAAGTTCCCGTTGCATGCGCAGCAGGCGTGGCCCACACTGGAGAGTGCGGATACGTCTGAAATTACACGTTTGACGTTCCATCCGTGTGGCATATGTATGCACCATCCCCAAGGGAACTTCGGACAAGGAGGGTCACGTGAGTCCCAAAGGCGAAGCAGGCGAGCTGAAGCAGGCCTCGATTGGTGTTGCTGCGCCCGCTAGCGGTGCCCAGGGTCTTCTTTTCACCGAGGACCTGCCCGTCCTCGACGAAGACGCAGGCTATCGTGGCCCCACCGCGTGCAAGGCTGCGGGCATTACCTACCGTCAGCTCGACTACTGGGCACGCACCGGCCTGGTCGAGCCCGCCGTGCGCGGCGCCGCCGGCTCCGGATCGCAGCGGCTCTACGGTTTCCGGGACATTCTGGTCCTGAAGGTCGTGAAGCGACTCCTGGACACCGGGGTTTCCCTCCAGCAGATCCGCACCGCCGTCGAACACCTGCGTGAGCGCGGCGTCGAGGACCTCGCGCAGATCACCCTGATGAGTGACGGCGCAAGTGTCTACGAATGTACTTCCGCGGACGAGGTGATCGACCTCGTCCAGGGCGGACAGGGCGTCTTCGGCATCGCCGTCGGACGTGTCTGGCGCGAAGTGGAAGGCAGCCTCGCCGAACTCCCCAGCGAACACGCCGCCGAGCAGGCCTTCCCCGACGACGAACTCAGCAAGCGCCGCTCAGCCCGCCGCACCGGCTAGCCGGAAACGGCCCCAGACAACAGGAAAGCCGCCTTCCATTGGGAGGCGGCTTTCCCTGTTGGTCAAGAATCAGGCTTAGCGGCGAACAGGATCAGCGGCGGCGTTCCCGCAAGCCGTTCGAGGCGAGCAGGTTCTCCAGAAGCGTGTCGAAAAGCTTTGCGGTGCCCTTGGCCGAATCGCCGGGCCAGTGGTGCACGGCGTGCGCGGCACCCTGGATCTGCTGCCAGTTCGCCTGCTCGGGGATGTGCGGGGTCAGCAGGAGCTCGCCGAACATCGATTCCATCTCGGCGAGACGGAACCCGTGCTCGGAGGAGCCGCTCCGCACGCGGTTCGCAACGATGCCCGCCGGTGCCAGCTGCGGGGCGAACTCCTGGCGGAAGAGCTGGATGGCGCGCATCGTGCGTTCCGTGCCGGCCACGGAGAAGAGGCCCGGCTCGGCCACCAGGACCACGCGGTTGCTCGCGTTCCACGCCATGCGGGTAAGCCCGTTCAGCGACGGCGGGCAGTCCACCAGGACGAGCTGGTAGGCACCGGCACCGGCAAGCACCGCCGAAAGGCGGCGGAGGTCGCGGCGTCCGAGGTCAGGGCGGTCGTAGATGCCCGTGAACGCAGAGCCGACGGCGACATCCAGGACGGCGTGGCCGTTGCCCGTGGCGGGGGAACCGGATCCGGCCGGGGCTGTGTTCTCCGGAATCTGGCCGACCCAGCCGCTCGCCGCCACGTTCTCGTTCAGGCGCGCTTTGCGGGGGTTCTTGAGCATCCGCCCGATGTCGAGCTGCCCGGCGGGCTGGACACCCAGTGCGGTGGTTGCGTCCGCGTGGGGATCAAGGTCCACAACCAGGGTGGGAATGCCGGCAGCCAGAGCCGCCGATGCGAGTCCCGTCGTTACTGAGGTCTTGCCCACGCCGCCCTTGAGGCTGCTGATGCTGACTACTTGCACTTGAAAACCCAAAACCTAACGCCGGTTGCCGTGTAGCTGTGGTGAGTGTCCCGGCCCCGCCGGAACGGGGGCCTGGCTGACGCCCCAGAACATTCTATGTGGACCGGCCGGGGATTCACGGCTTCGCCGTTCCCGGGGCCCGCCGTGGGCCGTTCAATAGCATGCTCGAGGGGGTTGCGAGCGAAGGTGGACTTCACGTGACGGCCGCCATTGTGATGGTCGACACAAAGATTTGTGTTTGTCCGGGCCGTTCTTACACACTGTGACCACCGACCGGTTACACCCGCAATGATGCAGGAGAAGTATGTTTTCCAAAATTCTGGTGGCCAATCGCGGCGAAATCGCGATCCGTGCCTTTCGCGCCGGCTATGAGCTGGGCGCCAAGACTGTAGCGGTTTTCCCTTATGAGGATCGAAACTCGATCCACAGGCAGAAAGCCGACGAGGCCTACCTTATTGGTGAAGAGGGCCACCCGGTCCGCGCTTACCTGGACGTTGCGGAAGTCGTCAGGGTCGCCAAGGAGGCCGGAGCGGACGCCATCTACCCGGGTTACGGCTTCCTGTCCGAGAACCCGGACCTCGCCCGCGCTGCCAAGGCCGAAGGCATCACCTTCGTAGGCCCGCCTGCCGAGGTCCTGGAACTCGCCGGCAACAAGGTGGCCGCGCTCGAGGCGGCCCGCAAGGCAGGTGTTCCGGTCCTTAAGTCCAGCGCGCCCTCCCGTGACATCGACGAGCTGATCGCCGCCGCGGACGAGATCGGCTTCCCGATCTTCGCCAAGGCGGTTGCCGGCGGTGGTGGACGCGGCATGCGCCGCGTCGAGACCCGCGAGGCCCTGCCCGAGGCCCTGCAGTCCGCCATGCGCGAAGCCGACGCCGCATTCGGCGACCCCACGATGTTCCTGGAGCAGGCCGTGCTGCGCCCGCGCCACATCGAGGTGCAGATCCTCGCCGACGCCGAGGGCAACGTCATGCACCTCTTCGAGCGCGACTGTTCGCTGCAGCGCCGCCACCAGAAGGTCATCGAGATCGCCCCGGCCCCGCAGTTGGACGACTCCATCCGCCAGGCGCTGTACCGCGACGCCGTCGCCTTCGCCAAGGCCCTGAACTACGTCAACGCCGGCACCGTGGAGTTCCTCGTGGACACCGCCGGCGAGCGTGCGGGCCAGCACGTCTTCATCGAGATGAACCCGCGCATCCAGGTGGAGCACACGGTCACCGAGGAAATCACCGACGTGGACCTCGTGCAGGCCCAGATGCGCATCGCCGCCGGGGAAACCCTCGCCGATCTTGGCCTCAGCCAGGACACCGTCTTCATCAAGGGTGCCGCCCTGCAGTGCCGCATCACCACCGAAGACCCGGCCAACGGCTTCCGCCCCGACGTCGGAAAGATCACCGGCTACCGCTCCGCCGGCGGTGCCGGTGTACGGCTCGACGGCGGCACTGTCTACTCCGGTGCCGAGATCAGCCCGCACTTCGACTCCATGCTGGTCAAGCTCACCTGCCGCGGCCGCGACTACCCGGCCGCCGTCAAGCGCGCCCGCCGCGCCTTGGCCGAGTTCCGCATCCGCGGTGTTTCCACCAACATCCCGTTCCTGCAGGCCGTGCTCGACGACGAGGACTTCGTGGCCGGAAACGTCGCCACCTCCTTCATCGACGAACGCCCCGAACTGCTCAAGTCCCGGGTCTCCGCCGACCGCGGCACCAAGCTGCTGACCTGGCTTGCTGATGTCACCGTCAACAAGCCCAACGGCGAACTGAAGGTGCACTCGGACCCGGCCGCCAAGCTGCCCGCCGTGGACGGCAAGGAGTTCCCGGCAGGGTCCCGGCAGAGGCTGCTCGAGCTCGGCCCCGAAGGCTTCGCCAAGGCACTGCGCGAGCAGACCGCCGTCGCCGTCACGGACACCACCTTCCGCGACGCGCACCAGTCCCTGCTGGCCACCCGCGTCCGCACCCGCGACCTCGTGGCCGCTGCTCCCGCGGTGGCAGCACTGACACCGCAGCTGCTCTCGGTCGAAGCCTGGGGCGGCGCCACCTACGACGTCGCGCTCCGCTTCCTCGGCGAAGACCCCTGGGACCGCCTCGCCGCCCTGCGGAAGGCCTTGCCCAACGTCTGTCTCCAGATGCTGCTCCGCGGCCGCAACACGGTGGGCTACACCCCGTACCCGGAGGAAGTCACTGAAGCGTTCGTCAACGAGGCTGCAGCCACGGGCATCGACATCTTCCGCATCTTCGACGCGCTGAACGACGTCAACCAGATGGCCCCGGCCATCCGGGCGGTCCGTGCCACCGGCACCGCCGTCGCCGAGGTCGCCCTCTGCTACACGGCCGACATGCTGGACCCGGAGGAGAAGCTCTACACGCTCGACTACTACCTTGAGCTGGCCCAGCGCATCGTGGACGCCGGCGCGCACATCCTCGCCATCAAGGACATGGCCGGCCTGCTGCGCCCCGCCGCTGCAGCCAAGCTGGTCTCGGCCCTGCGTGAGCGTTTCGACCTGCCGGTGCACCTGCACACCCACGACACCGCGGGCGGCCAGCTGGCCACCCTGCTGGCAGCCGTGGACGCAGGGGTCGACGCCGTCGATGCCGCCTCCGCCTCGCTCGCCGGAACCACCAGCCAGCCTTCGGCATCCGCGCTCGTGGCTGCCCTGGCCCACACGCCGCGGGACACCGGCCTGGACCTGGCATCGGTCAGCGCGATGGAACCCTACTGGGAGGCCGTGCGCCGCGTCTACGCACCGTTCGAGTCCGGACTTCCGGGCCCGACAGGCCGCGTCTACCAGCACGAGATCCCGGGCGGCCAGCTGTCCAACCTGCGCCAGCAGGCCATCGCCTTGGGCCTCGGCGAGCAGTTCGAAGCCATCGAGGACATGTACACGGCCGCCGACCGCATCCTCGGCCGCCTGGTCAAGGTCACGCCGTCCTCCAAGGTGGTGGGCGATCTTGCCTTGCACCTGGTGGGCCTGAACGCCGATCCTTCGGACTTCAACGAGAACCCGCAGAACTATGACATCCCGGACTCCGTTATTGGATTCCTGTCCGGCGAACTGGGCGATCCTCCCGGAGGCTGGCCGGAGCCGTTCCGCACCAAGGCCCTGCAGGGCCGCAGCATCAAGGTGCGGGACGTGGAACTGAGCGCCGAGGACAGCGCCGCACTCAAGTCCGATTCCGCCACCCGCCGCCGCACCCTGAACCGGCTGCTTTTCGCCGGTCCCACCAAGGACTACCTCAAGAGCGTCGAAAGCTACGGCAACCTCTCTGTGCTGGACACGCGGGACTACCTGTATGGCCTGCAGCGGGGCGTCGAACATGTGATCGAGCTGGAGAAGGGCGTCCGCCTGATCGCCTCCCTCGAAGCGGTCTCCGAAGCCGACGAGAAGGGCATGCGCACCGTCATGTGCAAGCTCAACGGGCAGTCCCGCCCGGTGGTGGTGCGCGACAAGTCGGTGGTCAGCAACGTCAAGACCGCCGAGAAGGCCGATCCTTCCCAGCCGGGCCAGGTGGCCGCACCGTTCGCCGGTGCCGTAACCGTGACCGTCAAGGTGGGAGACACCGTCAACGCCGGTGACACCGTTGCCACGATCGAGGCGATGAAGATGGAAGCATCCATCACGACGCCGGTGGCCGGCAAGGTTTCGCGCCTGGCCATCAACGCCGTCGAACAGGTCCAGGGCGGGGACCTGCTGATCGTCGTCGAGTAACACTCTGTAAGTGAAAGGACCCCGTCCGGATTCTCCGGACGGGGTCCTTTCACTTGTTGAGGCTCTGCTTACGCCCGGGGCGCAGCGTACATTTCCTCGATGACGGTCTCGTAGTCCTTCATCACTTGGGCGCGCTTGACCTTCATGGATGGGGTGAGGTGGCCGGACGCCTCGGTGAAGTCCGAATCGACAATCCGGAAGGACTTGATGGCCTCGGCCTGGGACACCGACTGGTTGGCCTTGCTGATCAGTTCCTGCACCGCAGCCCGGACCACCGGGTTGCCGGCGGCTTCCTTGAGGCTGGTGCCCGCCGGCAGGCCGTGGCGTTCCAGCCAGCCGGGAAGGGCTTCCTCGTCCAGGGTCACCAGGGCGCCGATGAAGGGCCTGTTGTCACCGAGCACCAGGACCTGCGAGACGAGCGCATCGGCCCGGATCTGGTCTTCAAGCAGCGCGGGGACCACGTTCTTGCCTCCGGCCGTGACGATGATTTCCTTCTTGCGGCCCGTGATCTTCAGGAAGCCCTGATCGTCCAGTTCGCCGATGTCGCCGGTGCGGAACCAGCCGTCCACGAACGTCTCCGCGAGAAGGTCGTCGCGCTTGTAGTAGCCCTTCATGACGCAAACGCCCTTGGTGAGGATTTCGCCGTCGTCCGCGATCCTGACCGCATTGCCCGGCAGGGGAGCGCCTACGGTGCCGATCTTGATCAGCGAGGGGGTGTTCACGGACACCGGGGCAGTGGTCTCCGTCAGTCCGTACCCCTCGAGGATCTGCAGGCCGATGCCTTGGAAGAAGTGGCCCAAGCGTTCCCCCAGCGGGCCGCCGCCGGAGACCGCGTGCGCGACCTGGCCGCCCATGGCCGCCCGGAGCTTGCCATAGACGAGGCGGTCGAACAGCGCGTGCCGGAGCCGCAGGCCCAGGCCGATGGACCCGGCCTGGCGTGCCTTGGAGTAGGCGATCGCGGTGTCCGCGGCCTTGTGGAAGATGCCACCCTTGCCGCCGTCCTCGGCCTTGCTCAGCGCCGAGTTGTACACCTTCTCGAAGACCCGCGGCACCGCCAGGATGAAGGACGGCTTGAAGCTCTGGAGGTCCGAGAGCAGGTTCTTGATGTCCGGGGTGTGGGCCACCTGCGCGCCGGCGGCGACGGCCAGGACCGAGATGAAGCGGGCGAACACGTGGGCGAGCGGCAGGAACATGATGGTCCGGGCGTGCTCGTTGACGACGTCGCCCAGGGAAGCCAGCGCGTTCTCGGACAGTTCCACGAAATTGCCGTGCGTCAGTTCACAGCCCTTGGGCCGGCCGGTGGTGCCCGAGGTGTAGATGATGGTGGCGGTGTCAGCGAGCACCGCCTTGCTGCGGCGGGATTCCAGTTCCTCGTCGCTGACGCCGGTACCGGCGCTGCGCAGCAGGTCCAGTCCGCCGCCTTCCAGCTGCCAGACATTGGCCACGGTGCCCAGGTCCTGACCGGCCACGGCCTGCCGGATGATGTCCTCGTGGTGCGCCGCCTCGGCGAAGGCCGCCACGGCGCCGGAGTCGCCGAGGTTCCAGGCGACCTGCGAGGGCGAGGACGTTTCGTAGATCGGGACCGAAATGCCGCCGGCGAACCAGATGGCAAAGTCCACCAGGGTCCATTCGTAGCGGGTGCGGGACATGATGCCCACCCGGTCACCGGCCTGTACGCCGTTGGCGATCAGGCCCTTCGCCAGGGCGGACACATCAGCGAGGAACTCGCGTGCGTGGATGTCCTGCCACTGGCCGGCGCCGTCCAGCTTGGCGAAGAGTGCGGGGTTGGACGGCTTGTTTGCCTGCCGGATCACGAGGTCCGTGATGTTGGTTTCAGGGGCAACATTTACAAGGGGCGGAACACTGACTTCACGCACGATAGCTCCTTTGATATCAACAGACCAAAACAGGGCTGCTCTAACTCTAATACGCCCGTTGTCCGGGTGTGTCCGAGTTCACCTACTGGCGAGTAACTTTACGGCGAAGCCCGGAAATCCGCCAATGCACAGGCGTTTGGACGTGTTGCTTTCCCACCCTCCGATCCCGGCGGATACCCCGCACCGGGAATAGGATGGCGGGATGCTGAGAACCTCACCGCCAAGCGGGTCCAGGATGCGGAAGGCGCCCTGGCCCGCTTCCGCCGCCGTCCGCCGTCGTGGTCCTGTCCGGAAAGGGGCCGCGTCCTGCGCTCCCGGGCAGGAGAGGAGGGTGGCCGCGTCCGCCGGGCACTCCCGGCTGGGACGGCGGGGACTGGCGATTGGAATCGACATCGGCGGCACGAAAGTGGCCGCCGGCGTCGTCGACGCCGAGGGCAGGGTCCTTGAGGAGCGGCGCCGTGAGACGCCCGGAAGCGATCCGCGCGCCGTGGAACGCGTCATCGTGGAACTGGTGCAGGAACTCGGCGAACATCACCGGATTGCCTCCCTTGGGATAGGCGCGGCCGGTTGGATGGATCTCGACGGCGGCACCGTGCTGTTCAGCCCGCACCTCGCCTGGCGCAATGAGCCGCTGCGGGACAATCTGCAAAAGCTCCTGCGCAGGCCGGTCCTCCTGACCAACGACGCCGATGCCGCCGGCTGGGCGGAATGGCGTTTCGGGGCCGGACGCGGCGAGAGCCGCCTGGTGTGCATCACGCTGGGCACCGGCATCGGCGGCGCCATGGTGATGGACGGCCGGCTGGAACGCGGGCGGTTCGGGGTTGCCGGGGAGTTCGGCCATCAAGTGGCTGTGCCCGGCGGGCACCGCTGCGAATGCGGCAACCGGGGCTGTTGGGAACAGTATGCTTCGGGAAACGCGCTGGGCCGGGAAGCCCGGGAACTCGCGCGCCGGAAGTCCCCCTTGGCCTACGAGCTGCTGAAGGCCAGCGGGGGCGTGGTGGACGACATCACCGGGCTGACGGTTTCCCAGCTGGCGAAGGCCGGCGATCCGGCGTCCAGGGAACTGCTGGAGGAAGTCGGGCAATGGCTGGGCCTGGGCCTGGCCAACCTTGCTGCCGCGCTCGATCCGGGGACGTTCGTGATCGGCGGCGGCCTGTGCGACGCCGGTGAACTGCTGGTAGGGCCGGCCCGGCAGGCATTCACACGCAACCTCACCGGCCGCGGATTCCGTCCGCCGGCGGAGATCAGGTTGGCCGAGCTCGGCCCGCGCGCCGGGATGATCGGCGCGGCCGACCTCTCACGGGTCAGCGGCAGGATGCAGGGCTAGGCGGCCAGGCCAGGGCTAGGCGGCCAGGCAACCCGGCTTAGACGCGGGCGCCGTTGTCGGAGTCGTCCTTCTCGCGGGGAAGCCGCATGATGAGGTAGACCACCGAAGCCAGGAACGCCGCGACCATGCCGAGGATGGCCGGCAGGGGCGCCGAACGCCAGAACATCGCTGTGAACAACAAGGCGAGGGGGCCGCCCATGGCGCCCACCCAGGCCAGCATCGTCAGGGGCTCGGTTCCTGCCAGGCTGGGCGGATCCTCCGGAACGAATGCCCCGCCGTCGTCGGCCGCCTCGTAGTCGCGCGGCCCGCCGGGCAGGGCGTCACCGGAGTCCGCTGCGTCCGAAAGGGCCCGGGAGAGCCCCAGCGGGTCGTAGTCGCTGAACCTGCTGGGACGCAAGCCCGGGCCGGCCGCATCCGCACGGCTGCCGGGAAGGTCGCCGGGGCCATCACCGGGGACGTCGTTGGTGGTGTCCGGGAGGTCTTCAAGGATCTCGTCCGGCATGGCCTCGAGCCTGGCCACGAGGTCGAGCCAGACGGCGTCGTCGTCCTTGTTTGCGCTCTGGTCCGCGGAATCGGGCCCCGGCCTGTTCATTGGTGGCGTCCTTCGGGTCCGGATTCTTCAAGGGCAGAGTCCTCCAGCGCGGCGCCGGGGTCCTCCGTGGTCAGTTCGGCAACGGTCTTCCGGATGAACTCCGCGGAGGCCTGGAAGATTCCCGGCGCGTCGTTGTCCAGGGTGGCCACGTGGTAGCTGTTCTCCAGGATGGTCAGCTCCACGGGGGCCGTCACGAGGCGCCGCAGCTGCCGGATGCTGGCGTCGGACACCACATGGTCAACGGAGGAGCGGAACACCCGCACCGGCGCGGAAATCCGGGGAAGCAGTCCCAGGGTGTCCTTGTACAGCTTCTTCAGCTCGTGGCCCGCGGCCACGGGGGTGCGGGGGTAGGCACCTTCGTCCATGCCGGGTTTGCGGATGTCGTTGGCGATGGGCGGGGTGGTCTTGAGGACATGCTTGAGGATGCCCACCACGGCCGCGCGCGGGTCATCGATCACCAGGCCCGGATTGATCACGATCGTTCCGGCGACCGGGCGGGTGGCCCCGATCCGCAGCGCCAGCGCCCCGCCCATCGAGAGCCCCGCGGCGAACACGTAGTCGCATTCGGCCTGCAGCTCCAGGTAGGCGGCATCAACAGCGTTGTGCCACTCCTGCCAGCGCCGCGTCGCCATGTCCTGCCACGTAGTGCCGTGGCCTGGAAGCAGCGGCAACCGGACGGCGAAGCCCTCCTCGGCGAGGTACCGCGCCCACGGCCGCATGCCGTGCGGGCTGCCCGTGAATCCGTGGCACATCACCACCCCGACGCTGGGGCCGGAACCGGTGAAGTTGCTCGTGAACGGCGAAAAATCGGGGAGAGTGGTCATGATGACTCCGAGGCTACTCTGTGGGCGGCGTGCCGCAGGAAAAAGGCGGCGGATTCTTCGAGGATCAGTGGTGCGTCGAGGTCGAGCGTCGCGACGTGCCCGCTGTGCGGCAGCGGCACGACGCGCAGCTCCTTGCTCCCGATGCGTTTACTGATCATCGCCAGGGAAGTTGGTGGCACCACGGCGTCCTGCGCCGACTTGAACACCAGTGCCGGTGCCGTGATCGCCGGAAGCGAGCGGGCGGTGGAACGGAACAGTTTCTTGAGCTCGTGGACCGCTGCCAGCGGCGTGCGGGAATAGTCGCCATCGTCGGTGGGCGCCGCCGTCGGGTCTTCTTCCTCGACCGGTGCCGTGGTGCGCATGACGTGCTTAAGGGCGCCGATGTACCGGACCCGCCGGTCATAGAAGCTGAGGCCGGGATTCACGACGACGACCCCCGCCACCGGGTGCCGGGCTGCGGCACGCAGCGCCACCGCGCCGCCCATGGACAGGCCCGCCACGAAGCAGCGGGAGGTCCGGCCTGCCAGCTCCAGGTAGCTCCCCTCGAACGTCCCGTACCAGTCCTTCCAGGACGTCCGGGCCAGGTCCCGCCAATCCGTGCCGTGCCCCGGCAGTAGTGGGACCGTAACGGCGAAGCCCAGGGCGGCGAGGTGTTCGGCCCACGGCAGGACGCTGAGGGGGCTGCCGGTGAATCCATGGCAGAGAGCGATTCCGGTGCGCGCGTTGTCCCCGTGGCCGGCATACCGGAACGGCCGGGGACTGTCCGGGACGCTGCTTTCCGTCATGAGTCCATCGTGTCACTCTTCCGCAAAATTCACACAGGAGTAGGGTGGCAATTGAGCGCCGGGGCGACGCGTCCGGCCATATTCATATGCCGCCCGGGGAGGAACCAGCCGTGTTCTATTGGGTCATGAAGCGGATCTTCATCGGTCCCGTCCTCAAGCTGCTGTTCCGTCCCTGGATCAAGGGACTGGACAACATTCCTGCCGAAGGCGCAGCCATCCTCGCCTCCAACCATCTGTCCTTCTCCGACTCGATCTTCCTGCCGCTGATGGTGCGCCGCCCGGTGATCTTCCTGGCCAAGTCCGAGTACTTCACCGGCACCGGACCCAAGGGCAGGCTCACCGCGTTGTTCTTCCGGCTCACCAAGCAGCTGCCCATGGACCGCTCGGGCGGCGCGGCCTCCGAAGTGTCCCTGCAGGCAGGCAAGGACGTACTCCTGGGCGGGGGACTCCTGGGCATCTACCCGGAAGGAACCCGCAGCCCCGACGCCCGCCTGTACCGGGGCAAGGCCGGCGTGGCCAAACTGGCGCTGCAGACCCGTGTGCCCGTGGTCCCGGTGGCCATGATCGGTACCGAAAAGGTGCAGCCCATCGGCAAGCGGATCCCGAACATCCGGCGCATCGGGATGATCATCGGGCAGCCGCTGGACTTCAGCGAGCACTACGGCAACGAGGAGGACCGCACCGTCCAGCGCACGGTCACGGACCGGATCATGTACGAGATCATGCGGCTTTCGGGGCAGGAGTACGTGGACGAATACGCGGCGGACGTGAAGGCCCGGCTCGCCGGCCATGACGACGGAGGCGGGACCGGCGGAAAAGTGTGACGGCGCCGCCCGTGCCGGTTACGGCTGCCGAGTCCCCAAAGAGGGCGGCCGCCCACTAGTCTTGTAGGGTGACTGAGCTAATTCCCGCACCCTCCATGACAGGCCCCATGACAAGCACGGCGCAAAGCGGCGCCGCTGACTATCCGGGCCTTGACGACTGGCGTCTACTGCCCATCTCGCAGCAGCCCACTTGGTCGGACAGGGACGTCTTCGACGCCGCCGTCAAGGAACTCTCGGTTCTCCCTCCGCTGGTGTTCGCCGGCGAGGTGGATGTCCTGCGCGAACGCCTCGCCGCCGCAGCCCAGGGCCGTGCCTTCCTGCTCCAGGGCGGTGACTGCGCCGAAACCTTCGAGGGTGCCACCGCGGACAAGATCAGCGCCCGCGTCCGGACCATCCTGCAGATGGCCGTGGTGCTGACCTACGGTGCTGCGATGCCCGTCATCAAGATGGGCCGCATGGCAGGCCAGTTCGCCAAGCCGCGCTCCTCCAACGATGAAACCCGCGACGGCGTCACCCTGCCGGCGTACCGCGGCGACATCGTGAACGGCTACGACTTCACCCCGGAATCCCGGGCCCACGATGCCGGCCGCATGCTGAAGGCGTACCACACCTCCGCCTCCACCTTGAACCTGATCCGCGCCTTCACGCAGGGCGGCTTCGCCGACCTGCGCCTGGTCCACCAGTGGAACAAGGGCTTCACCGAGAACCCGGCCCACGCCCGCTACGAATCCCTGGCCAGGGACATCGACCGCGCCATCCGTTTCATGGACTCCTGCGGCGCCGACTTCGAAGCCCTCAAGCGCGTCGAATTCTTCGCCAGCCACGAAGCCCTGCTGCTGGACTACGAGCGTGCGTTGACCCGCATCGACTCCCGCACCGGCCTGCCCTACGACACCTCCGGCCACTTCCTGTGGATCGGCGAGCGTACCCGCGAACTCGACCACGCCCACGTGGACTTCCTGTCCCGCGTGCGCAACCCGATCGGCGTGAAGCTTGGCCCAGGCACCACCGGCGACGACGCCTTGCGCCTCATCGACAAGCTGGACCCGAACCGCGAACCCGGCCGCCTCACCTTCATCACCCGCATGGGTGCGAAGAACATCCGGGAGAAGCTGCCCGCCGTCGTCGAACGCGTCACCGCGTCCGGCGCGCAGGTGCTGTGGGTCACCGACCCCATGCACGGCAACACCGTCACCTCGCAGAACGGCTACAAGACCCGACGCTTCGACGACGTCATCGATGAGGTCCGCGGCTTCTTCGAGGTGCACCAGGCCTTGGGCACCGTACCGGGCGGCCTGCACATGGAGATGACCGGCGACGACGTGGCCGAGTGCCTGGGCGGATCCGACCCGATTGACGAAGCAGCGTTCGCCGACCGCTACGAGTCCGTCTGCGACCCGCGCCTGAACCACATGCAGTCCCTCGAAATGGCCTTCCTGGTGGCCGGGGCACTGGCAAAGCACTAGCACGAACGTACACTTGAGGCCCCAAAACCGCCGCGGTTTTGGGGCCTCAGCTGTATGTTCGCGTGGGACCCCGGAGCCTAGACTACGCGCAGGGTGACGGTGGAACCTTCCGGCGCCAAAGTGTCCACGGGGTCCTGTTCCCGAACGGTCCCGAAGAAGCCTCCGTAGAGGTTCTCGATCTTCACTTCGAAGCCGAGTTTCTTCAGCTCCTTTTCGGCTTGCTTGGCCTGCTTGCCGACGAAGTTCGGAACCTGGACCATCCGGGGCCCCTTCGACAGGGTGAGTGTCACGGTGCCGCCGCGGTTCAGTGTGCCGTCCGACGGCGACTGGCGGAGCACCGTGCCGGCGGGAGCCTTCTTGTCAAAGACCTCTTCCGCGGCGATTTTCGGTGTCAGCCCGGCATCGCTGATCGCCTTGCTTGCCGAAGCCTGGTTCATGCCGCGGACATCCGGAACCGGGATCGGCTGGGGGCCTTTTGAAATCACCAGGGCCACGGCTGTCCCGTGACGCACCGGTGTGTCCTTGGCCGGCGCCTGCGAAACGACCGTCCCGGCCGGCGCCTGTTCGTCGTACTTCTCCGAGACCCGGCCCAGTGTCATCTCCGCGCCGGACAGCGCTTCCTTGGCCTGGTCCAGGTTCAAGCCAGCCAGGCCCACCAGCGGGAACATCTGCGGGCCCTTGGAGACGAACAGCGTCACGGTTTGGAACTTGCGGATTTCCGTACCTGCCGCGGGGTCGGTACCCACCGTGTAACCGGACTTCACCTCGTCATCGAAGACGTCCTGGGCATTGGACTGGAACCCGGCCGTGCGCAGGAGCTGTTGGGCTTCCTGGGCCGGCTTGTTCTTGAGTTGCGGAATGGTGCCCGGAGACCCGGGGCCCATGCCGAAGAACCAGCCGGCTGTCCCGGCCAGGATGGCCAGAAGCAGTATCACCAACGCCCAGACGACGGCGCGGCGGCGGGGACTGCCCTCCCGCAGGGTGCGCGACGGCGTAGCGGCCGCCCGGGCGTGGTCCTTTTCGGCCTGGCGCGCGGCCCGTTTCTTTTCGCGCGGGGAGAGCGTGGCAGGGGCGCTGTCCTCGCCGCTGCCGCCGGGCAGCGCCGGCGGCAGCACCGACGTCGGGAAGGACTGCGCTGAAAAACCCTGCGCTGAAAAGCCCTGTGCTGGCTGGGGCAGGACCGACGTGGGGTGGTGGTCCAAAGAGATGATTTCCGTCCGGCCTTCGCCGACTTCCCCGGCGCCGGTCTGCTCCAGCAATTCGGTGTGCGCGGGGTCGGAGACTGCCGTGCTTGGAACGGCCGCCGGGGGAGCGAAGTCCAGCTGGCCGTCGTCCAGCGTGGTCCGGATGTGCCGCAGTTCGGAGAGGAGGGCGCCGCCGTCGACGGGGCGCTCCTCGGGGTCCTTCGCGGTGCACCACTGAACGAGTTCGTCCAGGTCGACGGCCAGGCCCGGCGCGGCCGCCGAGGGCGCCGGCAGTTCCGTGTTGACGTGCTGGTACGCCACCTGGATGGGCACTTCGCCGGAGTAGGGCTGGGCGCCGGTGAGCATTTCGTAGAGCATGACACCCGCCGAGTAGATGTCGCTGCGGGCGTCGGCCGCCTGGCCCAGCACGAGCTCCGGTGCCAGGTAAGCGACCGTTCCGATCAGGGAGCCGGTACTGGTGGTTGCGGTGACGGCACGGGCCAGGCCGAAGTCGCCCACCTTGATTCGGCCGTCGTCGGCGATCAGGACGTTTTCGGGCTTGACGTCGCGGTGGATCAGCCCGGCGGCATGGGCTGCGGCGAGGCCTTCGATGACCGGGTCGATCAGGGCCAGGGCCAGGCGTGGGGAGAGGGCGCCCTTTTCCCGGAGGACGTCGCGGAGTGTGTGGCCCTTGATGTACTCCATGACGAGGTACGCCGTGTGGCCGTCTTCGCCTTGGTCGAGCACGCCCACCACATGGGGGTGGGAAAGGCTGGCAGCGGCACGTGCCTCCCGGCGCAGGCGCTCCAGGAAACTGGCGTCGTTCGCCAAGTGCGGGTGGAGGACTTTCAAGGCGACATCGCGGTCCAGCCGTTTGTCCGTGGCCAGGTAGACGGTGGACATTCCGCCGCCGGCGAGCCGGGCACGCACTAGGTAGCGGCCGTCCACGAGGGAGCCGAGAAGATGGTCCGAAACTTGTTCCTGCACCCTACGATCCTAAGTGAGCAAAGACAACGGGCCCGAATCGTCCATGCGATCCGGGCCCGTTGCGTAGCTTGTCGAGCGTCCTAGAACTGCTTCATCAGGGCCTTTACCGAGGCCACGTACTGCTTCGTGTCCGCGTACATTCCGTGCTTGCTGACGGAGTATTGGCCTTGGTAGTAGCCGGCGATCGCCAGGTCAAGGGTCTTGCTGGTGCTGACCAGTGCGCGGATGATCGCCACGCCGGCGGTTGCGTTGTCATAGGGATCAAGCAGGTTGAGCTTGCGGCCCACCAGCTCGGAAGCCCATTCGCCCGAGGACGGAATGACCTGCATGGTGCCGATGGCGTTGGCGGGGGACACGGCGCGCTGGTTAAAGCCGGATTCCTGGTAGGCGAAGGCCATGGCCAGCGAAGGGTTGACGCCCATGCGTCGTGCGGTGTCCGCCACGATGTTTTTCATCTGCTCCCGGGTGGGAACCGGTGACGCCTCGAGGATCGCCTTGTTCCTGTTCGCGGAGCTGACGACAGCGGCCGGGTACGTGTAGCCGAGGAAGGAACTGGGAACCAGCGGCTTGGAGCTCGACGCCGCTTGGAGCGCGGAACCGCCCGGAATCGCCAGCTTCTGCCCGGGGTAGATGATCGTGCTGGCCTTGAGCCGGTTGGCCGAAAGCAGCTCGGACAAGGAGACCTTGTGCCGGTACGCGATGCCGCCAAGGGTGTCGCCGGCCCTGATGGTGTACGAACCCGGGGACGCGGCCGGGGCCGAGGCCGCCGGACGGGGGCTGGCCGGCGCTGCCGCGGTGCTGACCTTGATCTTCTGACCCGGGTAGATGATGGAGTTGCCGTTCAGGCCGTTCCAGGCAAAGACCTTGGACAGCCCGACGCCATGGCGTTCGGCGATCCCGCTCAGGGTATCGCCCGGCTTGACGGTGTACGTCCCGGTGGGGACTGCGGCCGGGGCCGCGGGGCGCGATGCCGGTGCTGCGGAGGAAGCGTTGAGCTTGACCCGCTGGCCCGGATAGATGATCGAGGTGGGGGAAAGCCGGTTGAGCTTCAGCACGGAGTTGGTGTTCAGTCCGTGGCGGGCGGCGATGCCGCTGATGGTGTCGCCCGGCTTCACTGTGTAGCTGGTAGGGACTGCCGTGCCCACCTGCGCCTGCAAGGCCGAGGGAAGGGCGGCGGCAACGGACGACGCCGGGATGACGGTACCGGAAGCCTGCGCGGCCTGCGCCTTGATGGCGGCGGCGAGCGTGGCGGGGATGCGCTGCGGCTGGGAAGCAGGTGCGGTTGCAGCCGCCGGTTGCGCCAAGGCCAGCGATGAGAGCACGACGGCGGGCAACGCTGCAGTAGTGGCCGCAAGCATGGGCATGCTTGTTGTCTTCTTGGACGAGCGTGGGGTCGTCATAGGAAATCCTCATCTCAGCTGCGGGCCTTCGCGGAACGCTGCTGCCAGTGATACCAATGTTACTAATGTGCAAAAAGTTGCAGTTGTGATCAAAGTGAATCTCTCACATATTTGGCAGAGGCACAAGAAAACAGCTGCTCATTGGCACATTCGGGCATAAACCGGCATTGGAAAGCGGTGCGGACCCGGCTAGGCGAAGCGGCCCGGGGCGTGGCAACCTTGTTTCCGTGAGTACTGTAGAAAGCCTTGTTTCCGAATGGCTGCCGCTGCCCGATGTCGCCGAAATCCTCGACGTTCCCATTACCAAGGTCCACGGACTTCTGGATGAGCGCGCACTGGTGGCGCTGCGGGTAGGCGAACGGAAAATCCGAAGTGTCCCGGCCCTTTTCATCCAGGACGGCCATGTGCTGGACAGCCTGAAGGGCACCGTCGCCGTGCTGGGCGATGCCGGCTACACCGATGAGGAACTCATCGTCTGGCTCTTCACCCCGGACGAGTCCCTGCGCGGCCGGCCCGTTGATGCCCTGCGCGAAGGCCGCAAGACCGAGATCCGGCGCCGGGCGCAGTCCCTGGCCTGGTAGCCGCACCCCTTCAAATAGAGGCCTGCTTAATAGAGGACGGCTGAAACGCAGGACGACGGCGGCAGTTCACCTGCCGCCGTCGTCATCTGTTTAACCAGTTGTTCGCCTGGGCTGATTACCGGCTCAGGCGGCGCGGCTCACTGCCGCCTCGGCGAGGCCGCGGAGCGCAGACATGGGAAGGTCCTCGAGGGGGAGCCGTTCCAGGGCTTCGAAAGCCTGGCCGCTGAGCTCGTCGATCATGGCCTCGGTGGCGGCAAGGGCGCCGCAATCGACCATGATCTGCCGGATCTTCCCGACGTCGCTTTCGTCCAGGTCCTGCCGGCCGAGCGTGGCATCAAGGTAGGCGGAGACGGCCGGTTCGCTCTGGTTGATCGCGAAGCCGACCAGGACGGTCCGCTTGCCCTCGCGCAGGTCGTCGCCTGCAGGCTTTCCGGTTGTCCCGGGATCGCCGAAGACGCCCAGGACGTCGTCGCGCAACTGGAAGGCCTCACCCAGCGGAAGCGCGAACGCCGAATAGCCCGCCAGCAGGGCTTCGTCAGCGCCGGCCAGGGCGCCGCCAAGGCCCAGCGGGTGCTCGGTGGAATACTTCGCCGACTTGAACCGGATGATCGAGGTGGCCCGGTCCACCGCGCCTGCACGGTCCCGCACGGGTCCGGCAACTTCTTCGAGGATGTCCAGGTACTGCCCGGCCATGACCTCGGCGCGCATCAGGTTGAAGATGCGGCGCGCTGCAGTTCCCGACGCTGCCCGCGGTCCGATGCCGGCGAAGGCCTCTTCGCTGAAGGACAGGCACAGGTCGCCGGTCAGGATCGCCGCGGCGTGTCCGAAGCGTTCCTCGTCCAAGGCCCAGCCTTCGGACTGGTGGAGCTGGCTGAAGCGCCGGTGCACGCTGGGCCCGCCGCGGCGGGTGTCCGAGCGGTCGATGATGTCGTCGTGGATCAGGGCTGCGGCCTGGAACAGTTCCAGGGCGCAACCGGCGTTGACGATGTCCGGGTGCGCCGCGTCGCCGCCGGCCCCCCGCCAGCCCCAGTAGGCCATGAGGGCGCGGAGGCGTTTGCCGCCGGTCACCAGCTTCGAGATCGAATCCATGAGCGGCGCGACGTCCGGGGAGATGCCGGCCATGACAGTTTCCTGCCCGGCCAGGAAGCTGTTGAGTCCCGCTGCGACGTCAGCGATGAAGCGGCCCTGTTCCGCTGCGAGCTGCGATGCCGTCATTTCAGGGACCCTGCCGCAACGTTGGCACCGACCGTGAAGGTGGACACGCCCGCCTCCTCGACGACGGAGATGTTGGCGGTTTCGCCATTGGCCCGGACGAAGTCTTTGGATTTTGTGCCGCCGACGTTGTCGCCGGGCACGGCCTTGAAGCCCTGTGCGGAGAGCGCGGAGGTGTAGTAGGCGAAGACTGACGACGCCGGAGCAGCGATGGTGCCCACAAGGGCTGCCGAGGCGGGGGAGGAGTTCTTGTCGAGGCTGCTGGACTTGATGCTCGCCTTCGGCATGAGCGGGACCAACCTCTGCGGGAATCCCGGCGCGAGCGATGCGACCGCCGCCGCAGCCCCCGCAGCCCCCGCAGCCGGGGAAGCCGACGACTCGAGGGCAGGCGGCGACGCCGGCACCACCTGAGGCAGACCAGCGGGGGAAGACGAGGGGGAAACTGAAGTTGAAGGGGCCCCACACGCAGCAGCAGCCAGGGCAACGCCGGCAGCGCAAGCAGCCATCGCTATGCGTTGGTGCTTTCGGTAGAACTTCACAGGGTATTCCTCCTGGGGACGGTGCCGGATGCTCCTACAGTTTAGCCTTCGGCCCTTGCCGGATTTCGCGGGACAGATCCGGGCCTCGGACCCGTCGGGCCGCCGGGCATAGGATCTTCATGTGAGAACGGACGGAGACGCAGGCGGCGCCGTCGGGCCTCTTGACCCGGCAACCCTGAAAGAGCTCCGGCGCACCAGTATCCTGCACGTGGACATGGATGCGTTCTTCGTCTCGGTGGAATTGCGCTCGCGTCCTGAGCTGCGCGGCAAGCCGGTCATTGTCGGCTTCCCTTCGGAGCGCTCCGTGGTGCTGTCCGCGTCGTACGAGGCGCGCGGCGTCGGTGTGAAATCCGCCATGCCCATGGCCGTTGCCATGCGACTGTGCCCTACCGCCGTCATTCTCGAGCCCCGCCACCACCTGTACTACGAAGTGTCCGCGGAGCTGATGCGGATCTTTGAATCGATAACCGACCTGGTGGAGCCGCTCAGCGTCGATGAAGCGTTCCTCGACGTCGGCGGGGCCATCCGGCGGCTCGGCGCGCCGCTCGGGATCGCCAAGCTGATCCGGCGCAGGGTGTCCGAGGAACTCGGCATCACTGCTTCGGTGGGGATCGCCGCCAACAAGTTCGTGGCAAAAATCGCTTCGACACGCTGCAAGCCGGACGGGCTGCTGCTGATCGAGGCGGACCGCACGGTGGAGTATCTGCACAGCCTGCCCGTAAAGGCACTGTGGGGCGTAGGCGCCAAGACCGCGGAGGTGCTGGCCAGGCTGGGCATCCGCAGCGTCGCGGATGTGGCTGCCACGCCGCCGGCCGCCCTGCGGAAGATCCTGGGGGCATCAGGGGAGCACGTCCACAGGCTGTCCATGGGACTCGACCCCCGCCCTGTGACCCCGGTCCGGCTGGAGAAGAGCATCGGGGCGGAGGAGACCTTCGCCGTCGACACTTTCGATGACGACCTTCTCCACCGGGAACTGCTGCGCCTCTCGCATCGCACGGCCACGAGGCTGCGGGCCAGCGGAATGCTGGCGCGGACTGTTGCTCTGAAACTACGCTATGCGGACTTTTCCACGGTCACCCGGAGCAAGACGGTCCATGCGCCGGTGGACAGTGCCCAGATTGTGTACCAGGTGGCCTCCCAGCTGCTCGCCTCGCTCGGCAGCAGGCCCATGAGCGTCCGGCTCATCGGGGTGCGCCTGGAACAGCTTGAAACGGCCGGCGGTGCGGCACTGCAACTGAGCCTGGACCGGCGGGACGACAACTGGCGCTCGGCGGAGCAGGCGCTCGACCAAGTGAGCCGCAAGTTTGGCGGGAAAACGGTCCTTCCGGCCAGGCTCCTTGAGCCGGGTAAGGAAAAAGGTCCGGACGGGCCGCGATAGTGACGGAAAGCCGGCTCTGCACACTTGGAGCGTCTTTCAGAACTGTGCGCAACAAACTATCCTAGAAATACACAGAATTAGATCGTCTGGACAAAGTGCCTCATCGCGTCTGGTTCCATGGACAAGGACTGGGAACCCTTTTTCAGGCCGGTCCGTTTAGGGATACAGAGGCGGTGGGTGCCGCTTATCTGGACCGTGGCCGGTTACAAGCCTGGCCGACTACAAGGAGGTCGCGATGCCCCTCTCGGAGCACGAACAGAGGCTTCTCGAGCAACTTGAGAAGCAGCTGCATGAGGACGATCCGAAGTTTGCCAATTCCATGGGGTCGGATCCCATCCGTGCCTGGTCCACCCGGCACATCATCATGGGAGTCCTTGGCACCATCGCTGGTGTTCTGCTCTTGTTGGTTGGCGTCTCCCTCCAGAACATCTTCCTGGGCGTGCTCGGGTTCATCGTGATGGGTGCCGGCGTTTACTTCGCCACCCTCCGCAGGATTTCCGGGCGGAAGCTCAAGTCGCGCAAGTCCGGCAAAGCCAAGAGCTCGTTCATGAACAACCTCGAAGAGCGCTGGGACGAACGGCGCCGCGGCGACGACTAGCCAAGCCCGGATGGAGGGCTCCCCGGAACCCTCCACTTCGCACCACAGACAACGCATCTGAGGAAAAAGGACCCGCTTGACGGGTCCTTTTCCATTTAAGCGCGTGCCTAGAAACACTGGCCCGCCACAGGGCGCACATGTCCCTCCACTTCCCGCCACACCCCTGATTCCCCGGGTTTCCGCGGCACTATCCGCGCCAAGTGGAGCCGAAACGCCCGCAGCTTCGTTGACTGTGGGGACTTGTGGAGTAAAGTGGAGGACGTAAGAGGGTAGTGGCGGAGTGGGGCAGGTACGGCACCTTTTCACGGACGGGCGGTGGGCCAGTGTTTCTGGGCACGCATTCGCCGCGTCTTGACGAGAAGGGACGGATCATCCTCCCCGCCAAGTTCCGCGAGGAACTGGCAGACGGTCTGGTCCTCACCCGGGGGCAGGAACGCTGCATCTACGTCTTCAGCCAGCGGGAATTCGAACGTATCCACGAATCCATGCGGGAGGCCCCCATCTCCTCCAAGCAGGCGCGTGACTACATCCGGGTTTTCCTGTCCGGAGCCTCTGACGAGGTGCCTGACAAGCAGGGGCGCGTGACGATTCCGCCGGCGCTCCGGGCCTATGCAGGACTCGACCGGGAACTGGCGGTCATTGGAGCCGGCACCCGGGCCGAGATCTGGGACGCCCAGGCCTGGAACGAATACCTGGCCGAGAAGGAAGCCGCCTTCTCGGAAACCGACGACGACAACCTTCCCGGATTCATCTAGGTGGATTCATCCGGATACCGGGCAGGACCCGCTTCTTGGACGGGATCTCCAGCCGCCCATTGCTTCGCCAACCTGGCTCACCTTCCCCGGAGCCAGGCGGACGCAGCGATAGGCGCGGATGGGGATCCGGCCCAAGAAGCATTTAAGAGCCAGTGAACGACGCCCGAGGAGGCCGCATGGACGGGCAGGACACGCCGAAGCCGACCTCTGAGCGCCATGTGCCGGTCCTGAAAGACCGGTGTATCAATTTGTTGGCACCCGGATTCGAAGCCGCCCGCAGCCGCGGCGAAACGCCGGTGGTCATCGACGCGACCCTCGGCATGGGTGGCCATTCGGAAGCGATGCTCCAGCGTTTCCCCGACCTGCACCTTGTGGGGATCGACCGCGACGAGGAGGCCCTCGCCCTCGCCGGGGAGCGGCTTAAGCCTTTCGAGAAGCGGACCGACCTGGTTCACGCCGTGTACGACGAAATTGAAGACGTCCTCGAGGACCTCGGCCTGTCCGAAGTGCACGGCATCCTCATGGACCTGGGCGTCTCCTCCCTCCAACTGGACGAAAGGGAGCGCGGCTTCGCGTACTCCTACGATGCTCCCCTGGACATGCGGATGGACACCAGCCGCGGCCAGACCGCTGCCGACGTCGTGAACACCTACTCCGAAGAGGACCTCGTACGGATCATCCGGAAGTGGGGCGAGGAGAAGTTCGCCGGCCGGATCGCGAACCGGATCGTCGCGGCCCGTGCGGAGAAGCCCTTCACGACCACGGGGGAACTCGTCGAACAGATCCGCAGCGTGGTGCCGGCCGCGGCCGCCAAGTCCGGTGGGCACCCTGCGAAGCGCACCTTCCAGGCGCTGCGGATCGAGGTCAACGAGGAACTCGATGTCCTCGAGCGGGCCATTCCCGCCGCCGTCGATTCCATTGCCCTTGGCGGGCGCGTGGTGGTGATGTCGTACCACTCGCTCGAGGACAAGATCGTCAAATCGGTCTTCCAGAAGCGTTCCAAGTCCTCGGCCCCGTTGGGATTCCCGGTGGAGCTTGAAGAACACAAACCCGAACTGAAGATGCTGACCAAGGGCACCGAGGTGCCCACCGCCGAAGAAATCGCCGAGAACCCCCGGGCGGCTTCCGCCCGGCTGCGGGCCGTTGAACGAATCAAAGCAAGGAGAAACGCATGAGCACCGCTGCTGCCAAGGCATCGCAGTCCACTGTGGGCAACACGGCGCGTACCCTGCCCCTGCGTTCGCCCGACGCCGACCGCAAAGTCCGCACGCCGCTCTCCGTGGTGCGGAGCGCCCCCGGGAAACGCCGCGTGCCGTTCTTCGTTTTCTGCTTCGGTGTGCTCGCGGCCGCATTGCTGACCGTCCTCGTGCTCAATATCTCCGTCTCCACGGCGCAGTACAACCTGGTCCAGTTGAAGGCGCAGGATGCCACGTTGACGAAGCAGAACCAGGAACTGACACAGCAGCGACAGGCGTTCGAAGCTCCCCAGAATCTGGCGGCCAAGGCTGCACAATTGGGAATGGTTGCTTCCACTGCCAAGGGCCAGATCAACCTGGAGACACTGGCGATCACCGGCACTGCGACGCCGGCACTCAAGGGTGTAAACCCGGGTGCCGTCATTGCGCCTCCGGCGATCACCGGCCAGCTTGATGTGGTGCCGCCGGCAAGCATCAAGGAACCACTGGCGAGCCACGCTCCGTCCAAGGACGCAGATGACAAGGCCGGGGACAAGGCCAAGGACAAGGACAAGCAGGCAGCCAAGACCGCGGAGCCGAAAACCCCGGCCGTGAACCTCAACGGAGGCTCGGTGCCGGCCCCCCAGCAGAAGGTGCCCGGGCAGTAAGCCTCCAGCCGAACCGACAGCAAGGCCAGCAGCAAGGAAACGACGTGGCGCAGAACTCCGGGAAATCGAAAACGAAGAGGGCGTCAACGGCCAGGCTTCGGCTGCGCGTGGGTCTTGCGTTAATGCTGACCTTGCTGCTGGTGGTCGGTGGCAAGCTCTTCCTCGTCCAGGGCCTGGACGTGGGCGGCATGGCCGAGGCCGGCATCAACAAGCGCCTGACCCCTGTGGAGCTTCCCGCGGAGCGCGGCCGGATCCTGGACTCGAACGGCACCGTGCTGGCCAGCAGCGTGATCCGCTATGACATCGTGGCGGACCAGAGGGTCAACACCAACACCCCCGAGTTCGGTCGCTACAACAGCGCCACCGGGCAGGCTGACACCATCAGCCGGGAGCAGGGCATCAAGGACCTCGCTTCCGCCCTGGGAACCGACCAGGCGGCCCTGACTACTGCGTTGACCGGGGACAAGCCGTACGTCGTCCTTGCCCGGGAAGTGAAGCCGGACCTTGAAGATGCCATCTCCAAGCTGTCCATTCCCGGGGTCGTGTCGAAGGCCATCAGCAAGCGCGTCTATCCCAACGG
The DNA here is from genome assembly GCF_003369445.1 of Arthrobacter silvisoli. Taxonomy (GTDB): domain Bacteria; phylum Actinomycetota; class Actinomycetes; order Actinomycetales; family Micrococcaceae; genus Arthrobacter; species Arthrobacter silvisoli. The sequence continues at coordinate 44,413 of NZ_QRCU01000014.1, read as the reverse complement.
CAGTGTGGCCGGCGGCGTCATCGGCTTCCTGCAGGACGGCACCACCGGCCAGGCCGGTATCGAGCAGACCCAGGACGCGGCCCTGCGGGGGACCCCCGGCAAACGGGTGTTCGAAATCGGCGCCGACGGCCTGCGCATTCCGGTGGCAACGGACGAACTGACACCCGCCGTCGACGGCAAGGACGTGAAGCTGACGCTCAATACGGACCTGCAGTACTTCGCGCAGCAAGCCATCCAGAGCCAGGTCAACAACCTCAGCGCGCAATGGGGGTCGATCGTGGTGATGGACGTCAAGACCGGCAACATCATCGTCATGGCCGACACCAACGCCCCCGACCCGAACAACCCAGGCGGGGTCGCCGCCGAGGACCGCGGCGTCCGATCGGTGACGGCGGCCTACGAGCCGGGCTCGGTTGAGAAGATGATCACCGCCTCTGCCGCGATCGAAGAAGGCAAGGCCAGCCCGTTGGACACCTTCGTCATCCCGCCGGCGTACACGATCGACGGCGAGACCTTCACCGATGCCTTCGACCACGGCACCGAGAAGAGGACCCTCGCCGGCATCCTGGGCTGGTCGATGAACACGGGCACCGTGATGGTCGGCAGCCGCCTGAGCAAGCAGCAGCGCTACGACTGGCTGAAGAAGTTCGGCATCGGGGAGGCGCCGGACATCGGGCTGCCGTCCGAGGCCAAGGGCATCCTCGCCAAGCCGGATCAGTGGGACAACCGCCAGCAGTACACAGTGCTGTTCGGCCAAGGTGTTTCGCAGTCCACGCTGCAGACCGTCCGGGCGTACCAGAGCGTCGCCAACGATGGCGTCATGCTCCAGCCCCGCCTCATCGACAGCTACATCACGCCGGACGGGAAGGAAGAGAAGGTTCCCGCCAAGGAATCCCGGAGGATCGTCAGCAAGGAAACGGCGAAGAAGGTCCGCGACATCCTTGAGAGCAATGTCACCGAGGGCCAGATCAAGGAGGCCGCTGTCGACGGCTACCGGGTAGGTGCGAAGACCGGCACCTCGCAGGCCCCGCGCGAGGACGGGCTTCCCGGCTTCGACGGCTACACGGCTTCCATGGTGGCCATGGCCCCGATGGATAACCCGCGCTTCATCGTCGAAGTGGTGGTGCAGCGCCCCAAGGGCAACATCTACGGCATCACCAACGGGCCGGTGCTGCGCTCGGTGCTGGGCCAGGTGTTGCGCACGTACAACATTCCGCCGTCCACTGGGACCCCGGCCCGGTTCCCGCAGTTCGCCAAATGAGCCGGTTCGCCACATGAGCCGGTTCGCCACATGAGCCGGTTCGCCACATGAGCCGGTCCGGCGGGCAGGGCCGGCCCGCCGAGTAAGCTTGTGTGGCAGTTGCCCGGCCACACCCTGAGTTCCTACACACCGATCCATCCACGCCGCGTCCGGAACCGTTCGCCCCGAAACATCGGGCCCGGGAGCGGCAAGTTCCACGAGCACCATCGGAGACCCACCTTGCCAGAGCATAATGACGCCGTTCAGAGCCCGCCAGGGAACCCCGCGACGGCGGAAAGCACGGCCGCCGGAAGCAGCGGTTTCCGTCCGGCCCGGGTGTCTCCGGTGCCGTTATGGGAGATCGCGGCGTCGCTGGGAATCCAGGCGCCCGAAGGGAGCGCCGGCGTCACCGTGACGGGCGTGTCCCTTAACTCCCGGACCGTGGAGCCGGGTGACCTGTACCTCGCCCTGCCCGGTGCCAGCCGCCACGGCGCGGAATTTGCCGGACAAGCGGTAGCCGCCGGGGCGGTCGCCATCCTGAGCGACGACGACGGCGCGCAGCGGCTTCTGGCCGACGGCGGGCCCGGTGTTCCGGTGCTGTCCGTCCGCGAGCCGCGTACCGCCGTCGGGCCGGTTTCCGCGCTCGTCTACCGCAGCCAGCCGGCCGGGGAGGCCTCGCCCACGCTCTTCGGCGTGACCGGCACGAACGGCAAGACCACCACCACCTACTTCATCAACTCGCTGCTGAGCGCCCTGGGCATGACGACCGGCCTGATCGGGACCATCGAGATCCTGGCCGGCGCCGAGGCGATTCCGAGCCTGCTGACCACTCCGGAATCACCGGATGTCCACGCACTGCTGGCCTTGATGCGCGAGCGGGGGCTGGACGCGGCGTCCATGGAAGTCTCCTCCCACGCGGTGTCCTACCGTCGCGTGGACGCGGTGATGTTCGACGTCGCGGGTTTCACCAACCTCACCCAGGACCACCTGGACCTGCACGGCAGCATGGAGGAGTACTTCCGCACCAAGGCGGAGCTGTTCACTCCCGGCCGCTGCCGCCGCGCGGTGGTGATCGTCGACGACGAGTGGGGCCGGACCCTCGCGGCGGAAGCACGGGTGCCGGTCACCACGCTGTCCCTGAAGGGTGGGGAGCAAGCGCCGGACGCCGACTGGACCCTCGCCTCCAGCACCCCGCGTGGCCTCGGCAGCGCCTTCGTTCTCCGGCATCGCGACGGCGGCGAATTGCGCGCCCGCACGGCCCTTCCAGGTGACTTCAACATCGCCAACGCGGCCCTGGCCACCATCATGGTGCTGGCCTCCGGAGTCAGCCGTGAGGTGCTCCAGGCGGCCCTCGAAGAGCAGGATCCCTTCGCGGTGGCCGTGCCCGGCCGCATGCAGCTGGTCTCGGAAGCGCCGGCGTCGGTGGTCGACTTCGCCCACAACCCGGACGCCCTTGCCCGCGCCCTCGAAGCAGTGCGTTCCCGTGAGGAAGGCTCCCGGGTGATCGTCGTCTTCGGCGCCACCGGACAGCGGGACCAAGGCAAGCGCCCGACCATGGGGGCGATCGCCGCCCGCCTGTCCGACGTCGTGATCATCAGCGACGACGACCCGCATGATGAGGACGCCGCCGCGATCCGCGCCGAGGTGCTCGCCGGTGCGGTCGCCGCCCGCGACAATGAGCAGCTGGCCTGCGAAATCATCGAATCCTTCCCGCGCGACGTCGCCATCCGCAAGGCCGTCGAGCTCGCCACGGAGAAGGACACCATCCTGGTGGCCGGGCGCGGCCACGAAGTCTGGCAGGAAGTCAAAGGCGTCAACCTTGCCCTCGACGACAGGGAAGAACTGAAGGCCGCCTTGACAGCCAGGGGATTCCGGGTTCCAGCAGACGAGCGGATAGAGTCCTAGACCGAGATGATTGCACTGACAGCGGCGGAAATCGCCCACATCACCAATGGAACCCTCGCAGCCGATCCCGGAATAGTTCCCTCCTCCGTGGTGACCGACTCCCGCGAAGCAGGCGCCGGATCGCTTTACGTGGCCAAGCCCGGAGAACACGCGGACGGCCACAGCTTCGTCGGAGCGGCCTTCGAACGTGGCGCCGTGCTGGCCCTGTGTGAACGCGAAGTCACGGACGCGGAGGGCCGGCCGTACCCTGCGGTCATCGTCGAGGACGCGGTCCTCGCCATGGGCGCCCTTGCCGCCGAGGCGGTCCGCCGGATCCGCGCCGAGCGCGCCGCAGCGGGCGAGCAGTTCACCGTCGTCGGCATCACGGGCTCGGCCGGCAAGACCACTACCAAGGACCTCCTGGCGGGCATCCTGTCCAAGGCCGGGAAGACCGTGGCGCCCCAGGGCTCCTACAACGGCGAGGTCGGTGTCCCGCTGACGGTCTTCACCGCGGACGCCGGCACCCGGTATCTCGTGATCGAAATGGGTGCCACCGGAATCGGCCATATCCAGTACCTCGCCGACATGGTCAAGCCGGACATCGGCGTCGTGCTGGTCGTGGGCACCGCGCACGCCGGCGAGTTCGGGGGAGTGGAGAACATCGCCAGGACCAAGGGCGAACTCCTCGAAGCCCTCGGCACCGACGGCACGGCAGTCATCAACCTCGACGACCCGAGGGTCGCCGCCATGGCCCCGCGTACGGTGGCGCCGATCCTCGGCACGAGTTCCACCGGTGCGGCCGGTGCCGCGGTCGAAGCCCGCAATGCGGACATCGACGCGCTCGGCCATCCCACCTTCGACCTCGTGCTGCCCGACGGCGCCGGGCCGCGTCCGGTGCGCAGCAAACTGATCGGCGTGCACCACCTCGGAAACCTGCTGGCCGCCGCGGCCGCTGCCTACGCCGCAGGCATTCCCGGCGACGACATCGCCGCCTCGCTCTCCGAGCAGAGCGCGGCCAGCCGCTGGCGCATGGAACGCACCGAACGCGCCGACGGGGTCACCGTCATCAATGACGCCTACAACGCCAACCCCGAATCCATGCGGGCCGCCCTGCGCACCCTGGCGGATATCGGCCAGGGCCGGCGCACCTGGGCAGTGCTGGGCGCCATGCTCGAACTCGGCGAGGACTCGATCCGCGAACACACGGCCATCGGCACCCAGGTGGTCCGCCTGAACATTTCCCGGCTCCTGGTGGTGGGACGCGAGGCCCGGGCACTGTACATTTCCGCGATCCAGGAAGGCTCCTGGGGCGATGAATGTGCCTTCACCGAGACCGCTGACGAGGCGTTCGAGCTCCTCCAGAAGCAACTCGAACCGGGGGATCTGGTGCTGTTCAAATCCTCGAACGGGGTTGGCCTGCGGCATTTGGGCGATCGGATAGCATTAGCCCCACATGCGGGGACGATCGTGGACACTGCGGCTGTAGCTGCCGCCAATGAAGGGAACGAACTGCTGTGATTGCACTGTTGATCGGCGCAGGCGTCGCCCTCCTGGTGGCCTTGATCGGCACCCCGCTGTTCATCCGTTTCCTGGTCTCCAGAAGCTACGGACAATTCATCCGCGATGACGGACCCACCTCGCACCACACCAAGCGTGGAACCCCCACGATGGGGGGCACCGTGGTGGTCGCGGCGGTGCTGATCAGTTATGCGCTGACCCACCTCATCATGTGGATGATGAACCCGCGTTCGCCGGGACCTTCAGCGTCGGGCTTGCTGCTGCTGTTCCTGATGGTCGGCATGGGCTTCGTGGGCTTCCTCGACGACTTCATCAAGATCTCCAAGCAGCGCAGTCTCGGCCTGAACGCCAAGGCCAAGCTGATCCTTCAGGCCGTGGTGGGCATCGCCTTCGGCATCCTGGTGCTGTTGTTTCCGAACGCCGACGGCATCACCCCGGCGTCGTTCCAGATCTCCCTGGTCCGCGACATCCCGTGGCTGAACCTTGCCTTCGGCGGCACCATCCTCGGCGCCATCCTCTTCGTGGTCTGGTCCAACCTGATCGTCACGGCGGCCACCAACGGTGTCAACCTCACTGACGGCCTGGACGGGCTCGCAGCGGGTGCCTCGATCATGGTCTTCGGCGCCTACACCCTGATGGGGATCTGGCAGAACAACCAGGCCTGCGGCTCGCCCCGTGAAACCGGCAGTGGCTGCTACATGGTCCGCGACCCCCTGGACCTGGCCCTGCTTGCGGCGATCCTGAGCGCCGCCCTGGTGGGCTTCCTCTGGTGGAACACCTCGCCGGCGAAGATCTTCATGGGCGACACCGGATCCCTGGCCATCGGCGGTGCCGTGGCCGGCTTCGCGATCCTGTCCCGTACCGAACTGCTGCTGGGCATCATCGGCGGCCTGTTCGTGCTGATCACCCTCTCGGTGATCATCCAAGTCGGATATTTCAAGGTCACCAAGGGCAAACGCTTCTTCAAGATGGCCCCGCTGCAACACCACTTCGAACTCAAGGGCTGGGCCGAGATCACCGTAGTGGTGCGCTTCTGGATCCTCTGCGGGCTCTTCGTGGCCGCAGGGCTCGGTATTTTCTACGCTGAATGGGTGGTGCTGCTGTGAACACGAAAGACCGGCACGGAAACGAGCGGCTCAAGGACCTCACCAGCTGGGACGCGGACTGGCGTGGCCTGCGGGTCGTGGTCACCGGCATCGGCGTATCCGGCTTCTCCGCCGCGGACACCCTGATCGAACTCGGCGCCCGCGTGGTGGTGGTCGACGCCGCCACCAGCGCCAAAGCCGAGGCCCAGGCGGACACCCTGAAGATCGTCGGCGCCGCGGACGTCCTGCTCGGACCGGACGCGGTGCTCACCATCCCCGAGATCGACGGCGAGAAGCCCGAACTCGTGGTGACCTCCCCCGGATGGCGGCCGGACCAGGCCCTGCTCGCCGCGGCGAAGCGGGCACACATTCCGGTGTGGGGCGATGTCGAACTCGCTTGGCGGCTTCGGGAACGCAAGGGCCGCAAGACCGCCGACTGGCTCACCATCACCGGCACGAACGGCAAGACCACCACGGTGGGCATGACCGAATCGATGCTGCAGGCTGCGGGTCTGAAGGCGATCGCCGTAGGCAATGTCGGCACCCCGATCCTGGACGCCCTCCGCGACCCGGTCGACTACGACGTCTTCGCCGTCGAACTCTCCAGCTTCCAGCTGCACTGGAGCGAAACGCTGTCCCCGGCCGCAAGCGTCTGCCTCAACGTCGCCGAAGACCACGTGGACTGGCACGGTTCCTATGAGGCGTACCTGGCGGACAAGGCCAAGGTCTTCGAAAACACCCGGATCGCGTGCATCTACAATGCGGAGCAGATCGAAACCGAACGCATGGTGGAGAACGCCGACGTCGTGGAGGGCTGCCGCGCTGTCGGCTTCACCACGCTGACGCCGGCGATCAGCATGCTCGGCGTCGTCGAAGGGCTGCTCGTTGACCGTGCCTTCATCGCCGAACGCAAGGACTCGGCGGCGGAACTCGCTGCACTCTCGGACCTTGGCCCGGTGGCTCCCCGCCACCTTGTGGCCAACGCGCTGGCCGCCGCCGCACTGGTCCGGGCCTACGGCGTCGAGCCCGCCGCAGTGCGTGAGGGACTCAAGCACTACCTGCCCGGCAAGCACCGTATCCAGCCCGTCAGCAAGCACGGCGACGTCCTGTGGATCAACGACTCCAAGGCCACCAATCCGCACGCCGCCGCGGCCGCCCTCGCGGCCTTCGAGAACGTCGTGTGGATTGCCGGCGGCCTGTCCAAGGGAGTCAACTACGACGACCTCGTCAAGGAACAGGCGCACCGGCTCAAGGCCGTGGTCCTCATCGGCACCGATACGGAAGCCTTGGAAGCCTCCCTTCAGCGACACGCAGCGGATGTCCCCGTGATCGGGCAGCCCAAGGGCGAAACTGAAGGAGCGCAGCCTTCCGGCACGGATGAATCGAGTGCGGATGGATCGAGTACGGACGGGTCGGCCAAGGAACTTTCGCCGATCTTCGGGGACACCGTCATGGCGCAGGCCGTTGCCGCAGCCGCACGGATCGCCGTGCCGGGCGATACCGTGCTGCTGGCTCCGGCGGCCGCCTCCATGGACCAGTTCTCTTCCTACGCCCACCGGGGCGACGCTTTCATCCAGGCAGTTCGCGAGCTCGTGGAAGGCGATCTTGTGGAAGGCAAGGCCCAGACCACGGAGGAGTAGCAATGGTCACCACGCCCACCCGCCAGGCGCCAGCCAAGAAGGCAGCCCGGCAGAACACAGGGCTTCGGGACCGCCTCCGCAGGATCTGGGACGGCATCGAAGGCAGGGGCGCGGCGGCCAACAGCTCCACCTACTACCTGATCCTCGGCTGCACCCTCGCCCTGACTGCGATCGGCATCATGATGGTGCTCTCCGCCTCCAGCGTAGAAGCCATCTCGGTGGGCAGGTCGCCGTACGCGGATGCCATGAAGCAGGCCGGCTTCGGCGCGCTCGGGGTCGTCGCCATGTACCTCATTTCCCGGACCAACGTGACCTGGATGAAACGGCTTTCCTGGCCTGCGATGGGCGCGGTGGCGGTCCTCCTCGTCCTCGTCCAGGTGATCGGCCGCAAGACCCTGGGCAACCAGAACTGGATCGACGTCGGCGGGGTCAGCATCCAGCCGTCGGAAATCGCCAAGCTTGCCCTCTGCATCTGGATAGCCACGGTGCTGGCCCGCAAGGAGAAGCTGCTCCACCGCTGGATGCACGTGATCATCCCGGTGGTCCCGGGCGCCGGCCTCATCCTTGGCCTGGTCCTGCTGGGCAACGACCTCGGCACCGCCATCGTGGTCATGGCAATCATCGCCGCGGGGTTGTTCTTCGCGGGTGTGCCCGGGAAGATGCTCGCCATCGCCGGTGCCGCCGGTGCGGTCGCGGCCACCGTGCTGACAGTCAGCAGTGCCAACCGCATGTGCCGGATCACCTCGTGGCTCGGTAACGCCTCGGAGACCTGCAAGGCCCAGTTCGACTTCGACTTCCAGTCCACCAACGGCATGTACGGCCTCGCCCAGGGCGGCTGGACCGGCCTGGGCCTGGGCCAGAGCCGGCAGAAATACAACTGGCTCCCGGAGGCCCACAACGACTTCATCTTCGCGATCATCGGCGAGGAACTCGGCCTCCTGGGCACCATCGTGGTCCTGCTGCTTTTCGCGATCCTGGGCATCGCGATCTTCCGCGTCGTCATCCGGCAGACCGACCCCTTCCAGCGCACCCTGGCCGGCTCGATCATGGTCTGGCTGCTGGGCCAGGCGAGCATGAACATGGCCGTGGTCACCCAGCTCCTGCCGGTCATCGGTGTGCCCCTGCCGTTCATTTCCTACGGCGGCTCGGCGCTGTTGATGTCCCTGTGCGGCGTGGGCGTAGTGTTGTCCTTGGCCCGCGCCCAGATGGCACCCGGCAAGCGTCCCCGCCTGTGGCGCAGCTCCCCGAAAACTGCACGAAAGCGTAAATAGCACTTCATGAATTCCCAGCCCGAGGAAACCCGCACGAGGGAAACCCAGTCCACGTCACTGTCGGTGGTGCTTGCCGGAGGCGGAACCGCAGGCCACATCAGCCCGATGCTCGCCATCGCCGACGCCCTGAAGACCGCCCGCCCCGACGCGTCCTTCCTCGTGGTCGGCACCGCCGAAGGCATGGAAAGCCGCCTGGTCCCGGCCGCCGGCTACGAGCTGGCCACGATCGGCCGGGTCCCGTTCCCGCGCCGGCCTTCCCTGGGCATGCTGAAGTTCCCGGCCCGTTTCGCCGGCGCCGTGAAGCAGGCCGGCCGCATCCTGGACGAGGCCGCTGCGGACGTGCTGGTGGGGGTCGGCGGCTACGTCTGCACGCCGATGTACCTGGCTGCCCGGAAACGGCACATCCCCATCGTCATCCACGAAGCCAACAGCCGTCCGGGCCTGGCCAACAGGGTGGGTGCCTTGTTCAGCCGCCACATCGCCGTGGCGTTCCCGGAAACCCGGCTGCGGCATGCCCGCCACGTCGGCATGCCGATGCGCAAGGCCATTTCGGGCCTCGACAGGCGCTCCGCACGGGCGGATGCCCGCCGCGCCCTCGGCCTGGCCGAAGACCGGCCCGCCCTCATTGTGACCGGCGGCTCGTCCGGCGCCCAAAGTATCAACCGCACCATCTCCGGGGCCCTGGGGGCCCTGGCGACGGCCGGCGTCCAGACGCTGCACATCACCGGGCGGGGCAAGGAAGTCAAGGACGACGGCGGCGCCCTGCTCAGTGCCGACGGCTACCGGCAGGTCGAGTACGTGGACGGCATGGAAAACGTCTACGCCGCCGCCGACGTCCTGCTGGCCCGCGCCGGCGCAGCGACAGTGTGCGAGGTGGCCGCCGTCGGCGTTCCTGCCGTCTTCGTGCCGCTGCCGGTGGGCAACGGCGAACAGGCCCTGAACGCCCGCGCGCTGGTGAACGACGGCGCCGCCCTCCTCGTCGACGACAAAGCGCTCACGGCCGAGTGGCTCGAGCGCGAACTCATCCCGCTGCTCGGTGACCGGCAGCGCCTCGAAAACATGGCCGCCAAGGCCGAAAGCCTCGGCATCAGAAACGCCGATCAGCGGATGGCTGATCTTGTCCTGGAAGCGGTATCCGAATGACCCAGCCCATCGCAGACCCCGTCTCCCTCGGCCGGGTGCACTTCATCGGGATCGGCGGGGTCGGTATGTCCGCCGTCGCCCGGATCATGGTTGCCCGCGGGGTCGCTGTCAGCGGCTCCGACGCCAAGGACCTGCCCGTCATGCACGAGCTCGCGGCGGCAGGCGCCCGGATCGCCGTCGGGTACGCCGCGGAGAACCTGGGCGACGCCCGGACTGTCGTGGCAGGCTCCGCCATCCGGCAGGACAACCCCGAACTGCTCGCCGCCCGGGCCGCCGGCCTGCCGGTGCTGCACCGCTCGGAAGGTCTTGCCGCCACCATGGGCACGGACCGCGTGGTTGCCGTGGCCGGCACCCACGGCAAGTCCACCACCACCTCCATGGTGACGGTGCTCCTGCAGCAGGCCGGCCTGGATCCTTCCTTCGCGATCGGCGCCAACGTTCCGGCACTCGGCGTCAACGCCGCCAGCGGCAGTTCGGACATCTTCGTGGCCGAGGCCGACGAGTCCGACGCGTCCTTCCTGAACTACCGCCCGCTGATCTCCATCGTCACCAACGTCGAGGCGGACCACCTTGACCACTACGGCACGCCCGAGGCCGTCTTCGCCTCCTTCGACGCCTTCGCTGCGCTGCTGCCGGAGCACGGGCTGCTGCTCGCCTGTGCGGACGACGACGGCGCCCGCGCCCTCGCTGCCCGGGTCCGGGCCGCCGGGAGCACCCGGGTCATGACCTACGGAACCGCCGACGACGCCGACGTCCGACTGGAGGACGAGGGCGCCGACGGCAGTTGGGTGAGCCTGGCCGGCGAAAGGCAGCGCCTGGTGCTGCAGGTGCCGGGCCGCCACAACGCGCTCAACGCGGCAGCTGCTTTCGCCGCCGCCGTCGAGCTCGGGATTGAACCCGCGGCCGCCGCCGCTGCCCTGGCGCACTTCAGCGGCGCATCCCGCAGGTTTGAGTTCAAGGGCGAAGGCAGGGGAGTGCGGGTTTACGACGACTACGCGCACCACCCCACCGAGGTGCGTGCGGCACTCTCCGCCGCACGCAGCGTGGCAGCCGGCAAGAATGTCCATGTCCTCTTCCAGCCGCACCTGTTCTCGCGGACCCGCGAATTCGCCCGGGAGTTCGCCGAGGCACTGAACCTGGCGGATACCGCCCTTGTCCTGGACATCTATCCGGCCCGCGAGGACCCCATCCCGGGTGTCACCAGCGCGCTGATCACCGAACACCTGCGCGCCGGCCGTCTCGTGGGCGCGGATGATGCCGTCGGGCAGATCGTTGCCGGTGCGGGGGAGGGCGACATCATCCTCACGGTCGGCGCCGGCGACGTCACGGCCTTCGGGCCGCAGATCGTGGAGCGGTTGCGTGGCTAGCACACGGAAGCCCACCTTCAAACCGGGGTCCGCTTCCTCGCCGAAGGCCGACTCCGGTGCCGGCGTGATCAGCGCCGAGCGGACGATTGAGACGCCTGCGGCGCACGGGCTTGAGCCCCGGTCCGCAGCCAAGGACAAATCCGCGAAGGTCCTTGCCTTCCCCGAACCCAAGGGGCGCAAGCGGAAAAGGATCGCCCTCACCACGGCGGCCGTGATTATCGCCCTGGTGGCCGGGTTCCTCGCCGCCGCGGTCTACTCGCCCATGCTTGCCGTGCGAACGATCACGGTCGACGGCACCAAGCTGCTGAAGGCCGATGCCATCCGGAAGGCACTGGCCCCCGTACAGGGGACGCCTCTTCCGCAAATCGACGACGCCGACATCACGAGGCTGCTCAAGCCGCTGGTCCAGGTCCGTTCGGTCAGCACGGAGGCCCGGCCGCCGTCGACGCTCCTGGTCCACGTGGTGGAGCGGGTGCCGGTGGCCCTGCTCAAGAAGGACAGCGACTATGTGTTGGTGGACGTGGACGGCGTCCAGCTCGGCTCCACGAAGGACCCGGCGTCGGTGCCGCTGCCCCTCATTGAGGGCAACGCGGCCAGGGCGGAGCTGTTTACGGCCATCACCGCTGTGCTGGCAACCCTCCCGGCGGATGTCCTGGCGAAGATGGCCAGCGCGTCCGCCAAATCCCCGGACGCCGTGGAGCTCAGGCTCATCGACGGCAAGACGGTGGTCTGGGGCAACGCGGAGGAAAAGGAGCTCAAGGCCAGGGTGCTTGAGGCGCTCCTGAAGGCGCCGGCCGATCCCAGGGTTCCGGTCAACGTCTACGACGTTTCGGCCCCCCGGCATCCGCTGACGAAGTAGCCTTCGCCGGGTGGACGGAGCAGGTAACGAAGACGCTGCGGTGGCTAATTTGGGGACATTCACACGACACGCGGAGCCGGTCATTGAATGTCTGATTCGCAGCCCATACCGTCGCATAAGAGTTACTTGACATAACTATAACCTTCAACTAGAGGGTTAAGGTCCAAGAATTCAAGTTGGACTCGATCAGTTTCGCTATAGGACACAGGCAAGGGGCACGAAACGTGGCAGCACCGCAGAATTACTTGGCCGTCATCAAGGTCGTCGGCATCGGCGGCGGTGGCGTGAACGCAGTCAACCGGATGATCGAAGTCGGCCTTCGCGGCGTCGAGTTCATCGCCATCAACACCGATGCGCAGGCGCTTCTCATGAGTGACGCCGACGTCAAGCTCGACGTCGGACGCGAACTCACCCGCGGCCTCGGCGCGGGTGCCAACCCCGACGTCGGACGCCAGGCCGCCGAAGACCACGCCGATGAGATCGAAGAGGTCCTGCGCGGCGCAGACATGGTCTTCGTGACCGCCGGCGAAGGTGGTGGCACCGGCACCGGCGGCGCCCCCGTGGTCGCGCGCATCGCCCGCTCCCTCGGTGCGCTGACCATTGGCGTGGTGACCCGCCCCTTCACCTTCGAAGGCCGCCGCCGCGCCACCTCCGCCGAGAACGGCATCGACGCCCTGCGCGACGAAGTCGACACCCTCATCGTCATCCCCAACGACCGCCTGCTTTCCATCAGCGACCGGAACGTCTCTGTCCTTGACGCCTTCCGCTCCGCCGACCAGGTGCTGCTCTCCGGTGTCCAGGGCATCACCGACCTCATCACCACCCCCGGCCTGATCAACCTTGACTTCGCCGACGTGAAGTCCGTCATGCAGGGCGCAGGCTCCGCGCTCATGGGCATTGGTTCGGCCCGGGGCGAAGACCGCGCAGTCAAGGCCGCCGAACTCGCCATCGCCTCGCCGCTGCTCGAAGCGTCGATCGATGGCGCCCACGGTGTCCTGCTGTCCATCCAGGGTGGTTCGGACCTCGGCCTCTTCGAGATCAACGAAGCCGCCCGCCTGGTCCAGGAAGTGGCGCACCCCGAAGCGAACATCATCTTCGGTGCCGTTATCGACGACGCCCTGGGCGATGAAGCACGGGTTACCGTCATCGCGGCAGGCTTCGACGACGTCAAGGCCACCTCGCCGTCCATGAACCAGCAGCCCGCCGCCCAGCCGGCAGCGCAGCAGCAGGTTCCGGCCGCTCCGGAGCGTCCCGCAACCCAGGCAGCCCCGGCCTATCAGCCGGTGCCGCAGCACGTGCCGGCCGGTGTTGCCAGTTCCGGCCTGAGCAACTGGAGCCAGCAGCGTCCCTCGGCGCTGCCCGCCGACTCGGGTTTCGACGTCGACCTCCCCGCCGTGGTTGAGCCGGACCTGTCCGGCGGCCGCAGCGATGACCTCGACGTCCCTGACTTCCTCAAGTAAGCCGGGGAGCCAGTCAGCAGTGTTTTGGTGGCGTAAGGAAGTGCGGCCCGGACTATGGGTCGCCTTCACCGATGCCGACGCCGGCAACCTCGCCTTGCACGTCGGTGACGACCCTGACGACGTCCTGGTGCGCCGGGCCCGGCTGGAATCCGCCGCCGGGCTCGGTGGCCGGACGTTCCAGTACATGTCCCAGGTGCACGGCAACGCCGTGAGCTTCATCGGGGACCCCGCCGAACCGCCCACCGCGGATGCGATGGTCTCCACCGGGCAGCCCCTTGCCGTGATGGTGGCCGATTGCGTTCCGGTGGTCCTCGCGGGGGACACGGTGCAGGGCCCCGTGCTCGGTGTTGCCCACGCGGGCAGGCCCGGCGTGGCGTCCGGCGTCGTCGCCGCGACCGTCGGCGAAATGCGGCAACGGGGTGCCGAAGGCATCACGGCCTGGATCGGCCCGTCGATCTGCGGGAAATGCTATGAGGTACCCGACGAACTCCGGGCCGAGGTCGCCGCAGCCGTGCCGGAAACCTGGTCTGTCACCTCGTGGGGCACGCCGGCACTGGACCTGCCGGCAGGCGTACGCGCACAACTCAGTGAACTCGGCGTGCCGGTCGAATACACCGGGGAATGCACCAAGGACAGTCCTGGCCTGTTCTCCTACCGCCGCCAGCAGCAGACCGGCCGCTTCGCAGGGCTGGTGTGGACACATGCCTGAGCCCGGCCTGACAGGAACCGGATGGGATGGCGGCATGGACGAGCGGGCACTTCAGCTGCAGGAGCGCCTTGCCGCCGTACGTGCCAGGATCGCCGCTGCGACTCTGGCTGCGGGTCGTGCCGACGAACCCAGGCTCATCGTGGTTACCAAGTTCCATCCCGCCGCCGACGTCGCGCGCCTGGCCGCCCTCGGTATCCGGGACGTGGGGGAGAACCGCGACCAGGAAGCCTCTGCCAAGGCCGCAGGCCTCACGGAACTGGGGCTGCGCTGGCACTTCATCGGACAACTGCAGAGCAAAAAGGCCAAGTCCGTCGTGAAGTACGCGCACTCGGTCCAGTCCGTCGACCGCCCGCAGCTCGCCGAGGCCCTGGCCAAAGCCATGCTCCGGGCGCAGCAGGAGGAGGGCCGGGACGAACTGGAATGCTTCATCCAGGTCAGCCTCGACGACGACGCCGGGGAGCACCGCGGCGGGGCCGCGCCGGCCGACGTCGGGCAGCTCGCCGAGAGCATCGCTTCGGCTCCCGGGCTGCGGCTCGCGGGGGTGATGGCGGTGGCACCTCTCGGCGCCCGCCCGGAGGAGGCGTTCGAAAAACTCGCTGGCATTTCCGCGGCGCTGCGCGAGGCCCATCCAGGAGCTGCGGCAATCTCCGCAGGCATGAGCCAGGACCTGGAAGCAGCCGTGCGCTTCGGGGCGACACACCTGAGGATCGGCTCCGATATTCTCGGTTCCCGTCCCCCCGTGGGGTAGCGTCAAAGTATTGGAAGCGACGGGCCTGCGGTTCCATGTCAAGGCATCCATGTCAAGCCACGGGCGGCCCGCCAACTGCAGACACGATTGGAGTCCAGCATGGCTGGCGCATTGCGCAAGACAATGGTTTATCTTGGGCTCGCCGACGGCGATGAGCATTACGAGTCTGAGCACCACCTGCCCCAGAGGGATGAGGAGCACGCCGCCGAGCACGAAGAGCGCCGCGCCCCCGCACCCGTCCGGGAAGCCGTCCGTGAAGTACCCCAAGCCGCCGCCGAAGAGGAATACCGCGCCCCTGTGACACCTATCAAGCGTGCGGCATCGAGCCGCGAAGATACTTCCGGACTCCGCCAGATCACTACCGTCCATCCCCGCTCCTACAATGACGCCAAGATCATCGGAGAGAGCTTCCGGGACGGGATCCCTGTGATCATGAACGTCACCGACATGGGCGAAGCGGACGCCAAACGCCTCGTGGACTTCTCTGCCGGCCTGGTCTTCGGACTTCACGGCAGCATCGAACGGGTCACCAACAAGGTGTTCCTGCTGTCGCCGTCGTACGTCGAAGTCCTTGGCGACGACAAGAAGACCAGCGAAGCACAGGCCTCGTTCTTCAACCAGAGCTGACGGTCCGCCAACGCCGTTCGGATGCCAGGCAGGCCAACTGCCTGGCATCTGTGTTGGAATAGAGAACACCAGCCGTTTGCGATCGAGGAGAACTGAGCTAAGCCGTGGGCATTGTTTTTGGCCTTATTTACATTGCATTGCTGCTGTTCCAGATTTCCCTCATCGTCAGGATTGTCTTTGACCTGGTGCAGATGTTTGCCCGCCAATGGCGTCCGCGGGGCGCTGCGCTCGTGACGGCGCACGTGGTCTATTCCGTGACGGACCCGCCCATCAAGCGGATCCGCCGCTTGGTGCCGCCCTTGCAACTGGGCTCGGTTTCCCTCGATCTGGCCTTCCTGATCGTTTTCATCGTGGTAGTCATTGCGATGGGATTCACTTGGCCACTGGTGTAGCTTCTTTGTAGGACAAGGACCCCGGTGACACCGGTGGCCCGGCCCGGTTCCCGTGATTAAAGACAAAGGGTGTTGAATTGGGGGAATCAGATGATATTTAGGTACCGTAGTTTTTGAACGGCCGGAAGGCCTCCTGACTAGACCAACGAGGTGACCAGATGGCTTTGACGCCAGAAGACGTTGTCAACAAGCGCTTTCAGCCGACTAAGTTCCGTGAGGGCTACGACCAGGACGAGGTTGATGACTTCCTGGACGAGATCGTCGTCGAACTGCGTCGCCTGAACCAGGAGAACGACGAGCTGCGCAAGAAGCTCGCCGAGGCCGGAACCGCCGTCGCCGCCAGCACCACCGCGGCACCGGTCGTCGAGAAGGTCCCCGCGCCGGTCAAGGCCGACAAGGACGCAGAAGCCAAGGCCAAGGCGGAAGCCGAAGCAAAGGCCGAGGCCGAGGCCAAGGCTGCCGAAGCGGAAGCCAAGAAGAAGGCCCAGGCCGGGGCAGCTCCTGCCCCCGCCGCCGCGGCTTCCGTCGCTTCCCCCTCTGCCGAGTCCGCGGCCGGCCTGCTGGCCATGGCCCAGCAGATGCATGACAAGCACGTCGCCGACGGCGAGCAGCAGAAGGAAAAGATCATCGCCGAGGCGCAGATCGAAGCTTCCACCCTCGTCAACGACGCGCAGGACAAGTCCCGCAAGATCCTCGGTGCCCTCGAGCAGCAGCGCTCCGTCCTTGAGCGCAAGGTCGAGCAGCTCCGCGGCTTCGAGCGCGACTACCGCTCCCGCCTGAAGGCCTACATTGAAGGCCAGCTGCGTGACCTTGACGCCCGTGGTTCCGTCGCCGCCCCCGAGGTCGGCGAAGCTGCCGCAGAGGTCTAAGCAAGTATTCTGAAAGCCGGTGGCTGAGGACTCCTCGGCCACCGGCTTTTCGCTGTTAAGAACAGCGACCCCACGGCCCCCGGATGAAAGCACTATGAGCGACGAACACAACAGCGGCACCGCCGAACCGGACCGCACTATGCGCCGGACCCCGCGACCGGGCCTGCTCTGGCTCTTCGCGGGCTTCGCGGCGTTCGCCTACGCCTTTGACCAGCTGACCAAAGTGTGGGTCACGAGCACCATGGTGGAGGGCGAACGCATTCCGGTCCTGCCGCCCTTGCTCCATTGGTACTACATCCGCAACTCCGGAGCGGCCTTCTCGATCGGGGAAAACGTCACCTGGGTCTTCACCCTTGTCATGGCCGGGGTGTCCGTTGCCATCTTCTTCCAGCTGCGCAAGCTCGGATCGGTTTGGTGGGCCCTTGCCCTCGGGCTGCTGCTCGGCGGCGCCCTCGGCAACCTGACCGACCGGCTTTTCCGCGAACCCTCGTTCGGCATGGGGCACGTCGTCGACTTCATCCAGCTGCCCAACTTTGCGATCTTCAACATCGCCGACTCCGCCGTTGTCTGCGCGGTCGTCGTGATCTGCCTGCTGACGCTGCGAGGGATCGGCCTGGACGGTTCGAAGCAGCAAGGGGCGCCAACGCAGCCCGGGAGCGGGCAGGATGACGCCGGAACTGACCGGGCTGACAAGGACCGTGCCGAAAAGGACCGTGCCGAAAAGGACCGGGGGACCTCCGGCGATGCCTGAGACTTTCGTAGTACCCGGGGAGCTGGGCGGTGCCCGTGCCGATGCCGGCCTGGCGAAGCTCATGGACATCTCGCGCTCCGCCGCCGCCCTGCTGCTGGCCGAAGGCAACGTACGGGCGGGCACGGCCGTGCTGGCTAAGTCCGCCAAGCTCACCGCCGGTTCCGTTCTGTCAGTGACCGTTCCCGAGCGCCGGGACCCCTTGGAAGTCGTGGAGGAAGTAGTGGAAGGCCTGAACATCCTGCTGGACGATGAGGACTTTGTTGTCATCGACAAACCCGTGGGTGTTGCGGCGCATCCTTCGCCCGGCTGGGTGGGTCCCACCGTAGTCGGCGGCCTGGCTGGAGCGGGGTACCGGATCTCCACCTCGGGCGCGCCTGAACGCGCCGGCATTGTGCACCGGCTCGACGTCGGAACCTCGGGGGTGATGGTGGTCGCCAAGACCGAACATGCCTACACGGTCCTGAAGCGGGCCTTCAAGGAACGGACCGTGGACAAGGTCTACCACGCGGTGGTCCAGGGCCTGCCCGAACCCCTCGAAGGCACCATTGACGCCCCGATCGGCCGCCACCCCGGCCACGACTGGCGCTTTGCCGTCATCGAGGACGGCCGTCCTTCGGTGACCCACTACGAGGTCATTGAAGCCTTCGGCAAGGCGAGCCTCGTGGAAGTGCACCTGGAGACCGGCCGCACCCACCAGATCAGGGTCCACTTCTCGGCGTTGCGCCATCCCTGCGCCGGTGACCTCACCTACGGCGCCGACCCGCGTCTCGCGGCCACGCTTGGCCTCACCCGGCAATGGCTGCATGCCCGCAGGCTGGGCTTCACCCATCCCCGCAGCGGTGACTGGGTGGAGGTCACCAGCCAGTACCCCGCGGACCTGCAATACGCGCTGGACCTGCTGGCCAGCGGCAACGCCTGATCCTCCGCACTGATCTTCCGCACCGGGGGCCGGCTCCGTTGACCCCGCCCCCGCCCGGGGTTAGCGTGGGTGCATTCATTGGCCCATCCGGTCCGCAGGGCAGGAGGCACGGGATGAAATCAAGCCAGCGGGGAAGCCTTTCCAGGCCGGCCGCGACGGTGATCGCCGGCACGGTGCTCTGGTTTGCCGGCATTACCCCGGCGCAGCGCGTCTACACCACCGCGGACCCGGCACACCGCCTCGAGATCCTCAAACGCTCCGGCGGGAAGTGGGTGGCCGGGCAGCATGTTGCCGCGATGGGCACCGCGGCAGTGCCCGTGGCTTTCGCCGCCCTCGCCCGGGAGTTTCCGCGTGGCCGGGCCCGGGCACTCGCCGGAACCGCGGCGACTGCCCTGCTTGCCGGAGCCCCGATGTTCGTCTGGTGCCTGGCGGACCGGGGGAGCGACATCGAGCGATTCGCCTACCGCAAGGCTTCCTGGTGGCCGTTCACCGTTTACGCCTGGTCGCACGTCGCCACACTCGCGGCGCTTGCCGGCGCCTTCGCCGCGCTTCCGGCCCCGCGCCCCACGCGCACCGCCCTCGCCCTGGCCGGAACGTCCGCCGCATCCGCCGCCGTGCTGGCCGCCACCGGTGACATACCGCCCTTCGTGTTCTATCTCGCAGAGGGTGCAGCCGCCGTCGTACTTCTTCGCCGGACACCCGACGACGGCGGGGACGCCCCGGCCCCTCGACGGTAGACTGTCGTGGTGACTTCCAGCAATGCCTCGTTCGTCCACCTGCACACCCACACCGAGTACTCAATGCTGGACGGCGCGGCCCGGCTCGGCGAGCTGTTCAACGAAACCGAACGGCTGGGCATGCCGGCACTGGCAACCACGGACCACGGCTACCTCTTCGGTGCCTTCGATTTCTGGAAGAAGGCCACCGACAAAGGAATCAAGCCGATCATCGGCGTCGAGGCCTATGTCACGCCCGGCACCGCCCGCACCGACAAGGAACGCGTGCGCTGGGGCGATGAGAGCCAGCGCAAGGACGACGTCTCCGGTGGTGGCGCCTACACCCACATGACGTTGCTCAGCTACAACAACACCGGCATGCGCAACCTCTTCCGGGCCTCGTCGATCGCCTCCCTCGACTCGGTCTTCGGCAAGTGGCCCCGCCTGGACCGGGAGCTGCTGAACACCTACTCCGAAGGCCTCATCGCCACCACCGGCTGCCCCTCGGGCGAAATCCAGACCAGGCTCCGCCTCGGCCAGTACCGCGAGGCGCTCGAAGCCGCCGCCGAATTCAGGGACATCTTCGGCGCGGAGAACTACTTCTGCGAGCTGATGGACCACGGCCTGGACATCGAGCGGCGGGTCACCGGCGACCTGCTGCGCCTGGCCAAGGAACTGAACATTCCGCTGGTGGCCACCAACGACCTCCACTACACGCACGAACACGACGCGAAGGCCCACGAAGCCCTGCTGGCCATCCAGTCCGGCTCGACCCTTCTGGAACCCACCTACGACCAAGGCGGCTCGCGCTTCGCGTTCTCCGGCAGCGGATACTACCTGAAATCCCCCCAGGAGATGCGGGAACTGTTCCGCGACCATCCGGAGGCCTGTGACAACACGCTCCTCATCGCTGAGCGCTGCGAAGTGTCCTTCAACACGGGCGCCAACTACATGCCGCGCTTCCCCTGCCCGCCGGGGGAGGACGAGACCTCCTGGCTGGTCAAGGAAGTGGCCAAGGGCCTGGAATACCGTTACCCGCAGGGCATCCCGGACAAAGTCCGCAAGCAGGCGGACTACGAACTCGACGTCATTACCTCGATGGGCTTCCCCGGCTACTTCCTGGTGGTTGCCGACTTCATCAACTGGGCCAAGAACAACGGCATCCGCGTCGGCCCGGGACGTGGTTCCGGTGCGGGCTCCATGGTCGCCTACGCCATGCGCATCACGGACCTGGATCCGCTCGAGCACGGGCTGATCTTCGAACGCTTCCTCAACCCGGACCGTGTGTCCATGCCCGACTTCGACGTCGACTTCGACGATCGCCGCCGTCCGGAAGTCATCGACTACGTGACCCGGAAATACGGCGACGAGCGCGTAGCCATGATCGTCACCTACGGCACCATCAAGACCAAACAGGCGCTCAAGGACTCCTCGCGCGTGCTCGGCTACCCCTTCAGCATGGGCGAAACGCTCACCAAGGCCCTGCCGCCCGCCGTCATGGCCAAGGACATTCCGCTTGCGGACATCCAGAACCCGCAGGCGAAGCGCTACGGCGAAGCCGGTGACTTCAGGCAGTTGATCTCCACCGACCCCGAAGCCGCCAAGGTCTTCGAGACCGCGCTCGGCATCGAAGGCCTGAAGCGGCAATGGGGTGTCCACGCTGCCGGCGTGATCATGTCCTCGGACCCGATCATCGATGTGATCCCGATCATGCGCCGCTTCCAGGACGGCCAGGTGATCACCCAGTTCGACTACCCCACGAGTGAAGGCCTCGGCCTGATCAAGATGGACTTCCTGGGCCTTCGGAACCTGACGATCATTTCCGACGCCCTGGAGAACATCAAGCTCAACCGGAACATCGAGCTGGATCTCGAAACCCTGGCCCTGGACGACCAGGCGTCCTACGAACTGCTCGCCCGCGGCGACACCCTGGGCGTGTTCCAGCTCGATGGCGGACCCATGCGTTCGCTGCTCAAGCTGATGAAGCCTGACAACTTCGAAGACATCTCCGCCGTGCTGGCCCTGTACCGCCCGGGTCCGATGGGCGCCAACGCGCACACAGACTACGCCCTGCGCAAGAACAAGATCCAGGACGTCATCCCGATCCATCCGGAGCTCGCAGAGCCCCTGGAGGACATCCTCGGCGGCACCTTCGGCCTGATCGTGTACCAGGAACAGGTCATGGCCGTGGCGCAGAAACTGGCTGGCTACTCGCTCGGCCAGGCAGACATCCTGCGCCGCGCCATGGGCAAGAAGAAGAAGGAGGAACTGGACAAGCAGTTCGCCGGCTTCTCCCAGGGCATGCAGGACAACGGCTACTCCATGGAAGCGGTCAAGACCCTCTGGGACATCCTGCTGCCGTTCTCCGACTACGCCTTCAACAAAGCACACTCCGCCGCGTACGGCGTGATCTCCTACTGGACGGCCTACTTGAAGGCGCACTACGCGCCCGAGTACATGGCCGCCCTGCTCACCTCGGTAGGCGACGACAAGGACAAGTCGGCCATCTACCTGAACGAATGCCGGCGCATGGGCATCACGGTGCTGCCGCCGGACGTCAACGAATCCGCGCTGACCTTCACCCCTGTGGGCAATGACATCCGCTTCGGCATGGGCGCCATCCGCAACGTCGGCTCGAACGTCGTCGACTCCATGGTGAGCGCACGGCAGGAGCAAGGCCGCTTCGAGTCGTTCTCGGACTTCCTGATGAAGGTCCCCGCGGTGGTGTGCAACAAGCGGACCATCGAGTCCCTTATCAAGGCCGGAGCCTTCGACTCCCTGGGGCACTCCCGCCGCGCCCTCGCGATGATCCATGAAGAAGCAATCGATTCCGTCATCACCCTCAAGCGCAACGAAGCGATCGGCCAGTTCGACCTCTTCGCCGGGTTCGAGGACGACAAATCGGAGCCCTCATTCACCACGGATATCCCGGACCTGCCGGAGTGGGAGAAGAAGGACAAACTCGCCTTCGAACGCGACATGCTGGGGCTCTACGTTTCAGACCACCCGCTGCAGGGCCTGGAAGGCGTGCTGAGCCAGCATGCCGAGCAGTCCATCTCTTCGATCATCGCCGAAGACGGCCCGCACGACGGCGCCATCGTCACCATTGCGGGCATGATCACCTCGCTGAGCCGCCGGATCGCCAAGGCCAGCGGCAACGCCTACGCGCGGGCAGAAATCGAAGACCTCGGCGCGTCGATGGAGGTCATGTTCTTCGGGCAGGTCTACGGGCCCATCGCGTCCGTTCTCGCCGAGGACCTGATCGTGGTGGTCAAGGGCCGCCTCCAGCGCCGCGACGACGGGGCCGTCACCCTGAACTGCATGGAACTGTCGGTCCCGGACCTGAGCGAGGGCGTGAACGGGCCGCTGGTCATCACCATGCCCACCCACAAGGCCACCGAGGGAGTTGTCACCGAACTGAGGGACGTGCTCGGCAACCACCGGGGCAACTCCGAGGTCCGGCTGAACCTGCACGGGGATACGAAGATCGAGGTGATGGCACTGCCGATCCACCTGCGCGTGAACCCGAACCCGGCCCTGTTCGGCGACCTGAAGGTGCTGCTCGGACCGGCCTGCCTGGACAGCTAAGCGGGATGGACAGCTAAGCGGCCCGGCTCAGATTTCGTACCCGGCTCAGATTTCGTAGTCGAGCGGGACCGGCTGTCCGTACGTGCCCGAGTGGTACAGCAGCGGACTGCCGTCCTCGCCCACTTGTCCGTCCACCACCTCGACGACGACCACCGCGTTGTTCTCGAAGGAAAGCCGCATCTGGATCTTCCCGATGAGCCAACCGGTCACGTTCTTCAGCAGCGGCACGCCGAAGGGCCCGGGTTCCCAGTGGTCGCCCTCGAACCGCTGCCCGCCGCCGCGGGCGAAGCGGTCCGCCAGGGCCTCGTTCTCGTGGCCGAGCATGTGCAGCCCGATGTAGGTCGAGTTCGCCACGGCCGGCCAGGAACTGGAACTGCGCGACATGTTAAAGGTGAAGCGGGGCGGCTCGGCGGACAGCGACGCCACCGAGGTCGCGGTGAAACCGAAGGGCCTGCCGTTCAAGTCCGCGGTGATGATCGCCACGCCCGCAGCGTGCCGGCGGAACATTTCCCTGAAGGTTCCCACGAAGGACGGGGTGTCCGCAGCCATGGCCAGCTCCTGCTCAGAATCGTTGGGTGGTTCTTGGAATCAGCGTATTCCCACGAACCCTCAAGGAGGTATTCCGGGTATGCCGCCGGGGCCACGTTGCGGCGGCAGACGCAATGTTTGTTAATGTGGCACCCATGACCCTGCCTGCGTATGAGAGCACCGGAGCCGCCTGGAACGGGATCCCGGCCGTCCACGACGGGGACCCCGTACGGCGCGGCCGCGCCTGGACCTGGCTTGTTGTGCCCGCGGCCGCCGGAATCCTGCTCGGCATCGCCTGGTGGCTGCTCGCCCCGGGCGGCGCAAATCTTCTCACCCGGGACCCGGCCCTCGCGGATCCTTCGACCCCCTTGACGCGCCTTCCCCGGGATCTGGTGCTGGCCGCCCTGCTGCTTCTGGCAGGCTGCTTCGCAGCCGTCCTGCTCGACGCGAGCCGGCCGGACCAGGGCCGCGGACTGCGCACCTTCCTGGCTGCTGCCGGGGGACTGGCAGGTTCGGCTGTTGCCTGGCAGGCGGGGCTGCTGGCCGCCGCATGGTGGGGTCCCTCCGGCGCCGTTCCCGCCGGTGAGGACGGCTTCACGCTCCGGTCCGCCGTCGTCCTGCTTGTCTGGCCCTTCACGGTCGCGCTGCTGGCGTTCCTCTACAACTTGATCAGCCTGCTGGGCCGCGGAACACGGACCGGCGACCAGGCACACTAAAATGGCCGGGTGACCATTTCTCCGGAGAATCCAGCCGCCACTGTTACCGACTCCCTCGTGTTCCGCAGGATCGACCTGCGCGGCCGCGCGCTTTCACTCGCGGAACTGCGTGCCGCCGTACCGCGGGCACAGCATCAGACGGTGGCCGACGCCGAACAGAAGGTCCTGGAGATCATCGCGGCCGTGCGCTCCCGCGGTTTCGCGGCACTGGGCGAATTCGCCCAGGCGTTCGACGGCGTCGAGCAGTCCCACCCCCGGGTCCCGGCGGCGGCGCTCGCCGACGCCCTGGAGAAGCTCGATCCCGCCGTCCGTTCGGCACTGGAGGAGTCCATCAGCCGTGCCCGGCAGTTCGCCGTTGCCCAGCGCCCGGCGGACGTCGACGTCGAACTGGGCGACGGTGCCGTCGTCAGCCAGAACTGGGTGCCGGTGGGCCGCGTCGGGTTGTACGTGCCCGGCGGCCTGGCGGTCTACCCGTCGTCCGTGATCATGAACGTGGTACCCGCCCAGGCGGCCGGAGTCCCCTCCGTAGCCTTGGCCTCGCCGCCGCAGAGGGAGTTCGGCGGCCTGCCGCACCCCACCATCCTGGCCGCAGCCGCGCTGCTCGGCATCGACGAGGTCTACGCCATCGGCGGTGCCCAGGCAGTGGCCGCCTTCGCCTACGGGGTCCCGGGTGCTGACGGCGAGGAGACCCTCGAACCCGTGGACGTCGTCACCGGTCCCGGCAACATCTTCGTGGCGACGGCCAAGCGCCTCGTCAAGGGTGTGGTGGGCATCGACTCGGAGGCGGGCACCACCGAGATCGCCATCCTCGCCGACGGCACGGCCCGTCCGGACCTGGTGACCGCCGACCTCATCAGCCAGGCTGAGCACGATCCCAAGGCGGCATCCGTACTCGTCACGGACTCACCGGACCTGGCGGCGGCGGTGGACGCCGAGCTCAAGCGCCAGGCCGCCCGGACCAAGCACAGCGAACGCGTGGTGACAGCCCTTTCGGGGCCGCAGTCCGGCGTCGTGCTGGTCGACAACCTGGAGCAGGGGATCGCGGTGTGTGACGCCTACGCGGCAGAGCACCTGGAAATCATGACGGCGGACGCGCCGGCGGTTGCAGCCCGGATCCGCAACGCGGGGGCGATCTTTGTCGGCGACTACAGCCCGGTCAGCCTTGGTGATTATTGCGCCGGTTCCAACCACGTGCTGCCCACGAGCGGCACGGCGGCGTTCTCTTCGGGCCTCAACGTCACCACCTTCCTGCGCGCGGTGCAGCTCATCAATTACAGCCGGCCGGCGCTGGAAGAAGTCAGCCGGCACATCGTGAGCCTGGCCGGAGCCGAGGACCTTCCGGGCCACGGCGACGCCGTCACGATCCGCTTCGCAGGGGCGTAAAGCACTACATATACGGCGGCTACCACTACATGTAGTACTTACATGCTTGTCATTAGCCCGGGTCCGAACGTAAAATGGTGGCGGAAGCATCGCTTCCGCCACCATTCGTGTTCCGGCCGCATTCGGCCGGGGAACCAGGCAGGATCAGCACCAGGAGAGGGAGGCCGGCGTGTATTGCCCGTTTTGCCGCAATCCCGACTCCCGGGTGGTCGACAGCCGCATGGCCGAGGACGGCTCCTCGATCCGCCGCCGCCGGCAGTGCCCCGAATGCGGCCGCCGGTTCACCACTGTGGAAACCACCAGCCTGTCCGTCGTGAAGCGTTCAGGTGTCGGGGAACCGTTCAGCCGGAGCAAGATCATCAACGGCGTCCGCAAGGCGTGCCAGGGCCGTCCCGTCACCGAGGACGATCTTGCGATGCTCGCCCAGGAGGTCGAGGAGAACATCCGGGCATCGGGTGCTGCGGAAATCGACGCGCACCAAGTGGGCCTCGCCATCCTCGGTCCGCTGCAGAAGCTGGACCAGGTCGCGTACCTCCGCTTCGCCAGTGTCTATCAGGCGTTCGAATCCCTCGAGGACTTCGAATCCGCCATCGCTCTGCTGCGCGAAGAAGCCCAGCTTGGGCCGGACGCCGCGGGGAAGAACGGCCGGAGCAAGGCCGGCGCCAAGGGCTCGCCCTAGCTTCCTGAAAGCCGGTAGCTCGTTGAAAGACTCCGGTGGTGGCGGCGGAGGGGAAGCCCCTGCCACCACCGGAACTACGTCCTCCGCGGCGTCCTGGTCGGGTCCAGTTTCGCCTGACGGGGCTTCGGCCTAGCGGCCGCCGGACACCGGGAGCACGGCACCGGTGATGTACGCGGCGTCGTCGGACATCAGCCATACCACCGCGGCTGCCACTTCCTCCGGTTGCGCAGCGCGGCCCATGGGAATCAGAGGGTTCAACCGCTCGATCCTGTCCGGCATCCCCGCAGCCGCGTGCAGCCCTGTGTTGGTGCTGCCCGGCGCCACGCAATTGACCCTGATGCCCTGGCCCGCCACTTCTGCGGCGAGGCCCGTGGTCAGGACGTCCACGGCGCCTTTGGTAGCGGCGTAATGAACCCACGTTCCCGGTGAACCGGCCTTCGTGGCCGTCGACGAAATGTTGATGATCGAGCCGCCGGGGCCGCCGTTTCCCGCGGACAACCGGCGCACGGCCTCCTGGCAGACGAAGACCACCCCGGCCACGTTCACATCGACTACCCGCTGCACTGTCTCCGCGGGGACGTCGACCAGGCCACCGATAAGGTTGCCCGTTATTCCCGCGTTGTTGACCACGGCGGTGAGCGGGCCCATGGCCGCCGCTTCGTCGAACATGGCCCGGACCTGGCCGGGCCGGCTCACATCGGCCTGGACGGCTTCGGCGCGTCCGCCGGCGGCGCGGATGCCGCCCACCACCTCCAAGGCGCCGCTGGCGTCCGAGGAGTAGTTGACGGCAACGCTGTATCCGGCAGCCGCGGCCCGGCGGGCAATGGCCGCGCCGATGCCGCGGCTCGCGCCGGTGACGATGACGACGCCGGAGCCTGCTTCGGCCAAAGCGGCTACTTGACGAGCTTGTGGTGGAAGGCGACTTCCAGCGCGGCACCGACGATGCCGGCGTCGTTCTTCAGCTCCGCTGTGACGATCTTGGTCCGCAGCTGCAAGTGCGGGAAGTATTCGTCCGAGCGCTTCGAGATCCCGCCGCCGATGATGAACAGCTCGGGGGAGAAGAGGAACTCGACGTGCTGCAGGTAGCGGTTGAGCTTGACCCCGTACTCGTCCCAGCTCAGGCCGTCACGCTCACGGGCGACGGCGGAGGCCTTGGTTTCGGCGTCGTGGCCGTCGACCTCGAGGTGGCCGAGTTCGGCGTTGGGGACCAGCTGGCCGTTGAAGATAAACGCGGAGCCGATGCCCGTGCCGAGGGTGATCACCAGGACGGTGCCGTCCACGCCTTCACCGGCGCCGTAGCGGGCTTCGGCAAGGCCGGCGGCGTCGGCGTCGTTGATGACTTCGACCGGGCGGCCGAGCCGGTCGCTGAACAGCTTGTCGACGTCCGTGTCCAGCCAGGACTTGTCCACGTTCGCGGCGGAGCGGACCACGCCATGCTGGATGATGCCCGGGAAGGTGACCCCGACCGGTGAGCCCTCCGCCGGCGCGTCGGGACGGCTGGAGAGTTCCTTGACGATCTCGGCCACGACCTCGGCCACGGCTTCGGGAGTGGAAGGCTGCGGGGTGGGGATCCGGAACCGCTCACCGAGGAGCTTGCCCTTCTTCAGGTCCACGATCCCGCCCTTGATGCCGGTGCCGCCGATGTCGATCCCGATCAGCGGGGCGTGCTTGTGGTTCTTCGAATCCTTCGTCAATGCAAATCCGTTCTTGGCAGGGGTTGGCGGCAGATAGGGCACTAGGCAGATGAGGCAGCCGGGACGTCCGGGCGGCCCGGTCAGGGCAGCGTGAGGATCTCCGCGCCGGTGTCGGTCACCAGCAGCGTGTGTTCGAACTGTGCGGTGCGCTTGCGGTCCCGGGTCACGACGGTCCAGTTGTCCGGCCACATGTCCCATTCGACGGTGCCGAGGGTGAGCATGGGCTCGATGGTGAAGACCATGCCGGATTGGATGACCGTGTTGTAGGCCGGTGCGGCATCGTAGTGCGGAATGATCAGGCCGGTGTGGAAGGCCTCACCCACTCCGTGGCCTGTGAAATCACGGACCACTCCGTAACCGAAACGCTTTGCGTAGGATTCGATGGCCCTGCCGATCACGTTGATTTCGCGGCCGGGTGCCACTGCCTTGATGGCCCGGTTGAGGGACTCCTGTGTCCGCTCCACCAGGAGACGGGACTCTTCGTCCACGTCGCCCACCAGGAAGGTGTAGTTGGTATCACCGTGCACGCCATTGATGAACGCGGTGATGTCGATGTTCAGGATGTCGCCGTCCTGGACCACGGTGGAGTCCGGGATACCGTGGCAGATGACCTCGTTGAGCGAGGAACACAGCGACTTGGGGAAGCCGCGGTACCCAAGGGTGGACGGGTAAGCGTTGTGGTCCATGAGGAACTCGTGCCCCATCCGGTCCAGTTGGTCCGTGGTGACGCCCGGCTGGATGTGCTTTCCCACCTCGACGATGGCCTGAGCGGCTATCCGGCCCGCGATGCGGATCTTCTCGATGGTCTCCGCAGACTTCACTTCCGAGCCGGTGAATTTCGTCGGTGCGGGCTTGCCGACGTACTCGGGGCGTGCGATCGACGCCGGAACCGGCAGCTCGGGGCTGACGGTTCCTTGGGTGAGCGTGCCGATGGGTGCAGTCAAAGCGGGGGAAGGCATAGATTGATCATATAAGGGAGCAACGAGACGCAGCTAACAATGCGGGCGGCCGGGCATGGCCGCCGCGAAAAGTTACGCGGCGGCCGCCCGTAGGGAAGGAACCAACGTGACGGAGTATTGGTACAACGTGCAGACTCACCAGGTCGAGGAGGACGCGATGTCCGACTGGACCCAGCTGATCGGGCCGTACAAGACCCGGACGGAAGCCGAACACGCCCTCGAGAAGGTCCGGGCCCGCAACGAGGCCTGGGAAAAGGATGACGAAGACTAGGATGACCGGAAGGCGCGCGCCCGACGCGAAACCGGCCTAGAAGGAGTGTTCCGGGCCGGGGAAGCTGCCCGAGCGGACCTCGTCCGCGTACGTCCGGGCGGCCTCGCCCAGGATCTCCCGCAGGTTGGCGTACTGCTTGACGAACTTGGCCATCTTGCCGCCGCGGAGGCCGGCCATGTCCTGCCAGACCAGCACTTGGCCCGTGGTCTGGTTGCCCGCTCCGATGCCGATCGTGGGTACCTTGATCGCGGCGTCGACGGCGGCAGCGGTCTCCGCGGGAACCATTTCCATCAGCACGCTGAAGGCACCGGCATCGACGAGCGCAAGGGCGTCGTCGATCAACCGCTGGGCGTCGTCACCGCGGCCCTGGACCCGGTAACCGCCCAGCGCGTGCTCGCTCTGCGGAGTGAAACCGATGTGGGCCATGACCGGGATGCCGGCCTGCACCATGGCGCGGACGGTCGGCGCGTAGTAGGCGCCCCCTTCGATCTTCACCGCCTGGGCCAGGCCCTCCTTGAGGAAGCGCACGCCGGTGGCCACCGCCTGTTCGGCGGATACTTCGTAGCTGCCGAACGGCAGGTCCGCGACGACGAAGGCCCGCTTGGTCGACCGGGCGACGGCGCGGCAGAGCGGGAGCAGCTCGTCCACCGTGACGGGCAGGCTGCTTTCGTTGCCGAAGACATTGTTGGACGCCGAGTCGCCGATCAGGAGGACCTCGATGCCGGCCTGGTCGAAGATTTCGGCGCTGTACTGCTCGTAGGCCGTCAGCATGGCGAAGCGGGAACCGTTGGCCTTGGCCTGTTGCAGGTGGTGGAGGCGCACGCGGCCCGACGGGGCGGCGCCGGGGACTCCGCCGGACGGCGCGGGGGCCGGCGACGGGCCGGAGCCGTACGGTGCTGAGGTTTCGGGACTGCTGCCGGATTCGGGGGTGCGCGATTCAGGATTGTTGCTCGGGGCCATGACTAGAGCGTATGCGGTCCCCGGCCGGGTAGCCACCGGCGAGACAACGCTCCCGATTTGTAAACGCTGTGTTACGGGCAGCCCTTGCACCGGCATTCGCGGGCAATGCTTAGTAGAGTGAAGGCTGAGCTGCTGCGGGCCCGGAGAAAACTCCGCCTGCAGTGTGGACATTGAATCTGAAAAGGGGCCCCATGGACCGCCAGCAAGAGTTCGTACTGCGGACCATCGAAGAGCGCGACGTGCGCTTCGTGCGCTTGTGGTTTACCGACGTCGTCGGATCGCTCAAGTCGGTGGCGCTTGCCCCGGCTGAGGTGGAAGGCGCCTTCGAAGAAGGCCTTGGCTTCGACGGATCGGCGATCGAAGGCCTCGCCAGGGTCTTCGAGTCGGACATGCTTGCCCAGCCGGACCCGGCCACCTTCCAGATCCTGCCCTGGCGCGGCGACACCGAACAGACCTCCCGGATGTTCTGCGACATCCTCACTCCGGACGGGGAACCGTCCGCCGCGGACCCCCGCAACGTCCTCAAGCGCACTCTCGCGAAGGCCGCGGACATGGGCTTCACCTGCTACACGCACCCCGAAATCGAGTTCTACCTGCTGAAGTCCAGCGAACTCGGCCCGGGCGGCGCGCCGGTTCCCGTGGACGAAGGCGGCTACTTCGACCACGTCCCGGGCGGGGTGGCCCAGGACTTCCGCCGCACCGCGGTCACCATGCTCGAATCCGTGGGCATCTCCGTGGAGTTCAGCCACCACGAAGGCGGTCCCGGCCAGAACGAGATCGACCTCCGCTACGCCGACGCCCTGCAGACGGCCGACAACATCATGACCTTCCGCACGGTCATCAAGGAGGTGGCCCTGCAGCAGGGCACCTACGCCACCTTCATGCCCAAGCCGTTCACCGACCACCCCGGCTCCGGCATGCACACCCACTTCTCGCTCTTCGAGGGCGACACGAACGCCTTCTACGAAGCCGGCGCTGAGTTCCAGCTCTCCAAGACGGCACGCCAGTTCATCGCGGGCATCCTCAAGCACGCCCCCGAGTTCACGGCCGTGACCAACCAGTTCGTCAACTCCTACAAGCGGCTGTGGGGCGGCGGTGAAGCCCCGAGCTACCTGAGCTGGGGCCACAATAACCGCTCGGCCCTGGTGCGGGTGCCGCTCTACAAGCCCGGCAAGGGCCAGTCCGCCCGGATCGAATACCGCGGCATCGACTCCGCCACCAACCCGTACCTCGCCTATGCGGTGCTCCTGGGCGCCGGCCTGAAGGGCATCGAAGAGGGCTACGAGCTGCCGCCGGCGGCTGAGGACGACGTCTGGTCGCTGACGTCCGCGGAACGCAAGGCAATGGGCCACGCTCCGCTGCCGTCCAGCCTGCACGACGCCATCCGCGCCATGGAGGACTCCGAACTCGTCGCCCAGATCCTCGGGGAGCAGGTGTTCGAACACTTCCTGCGCAACAAGCGGGCGGAGTGGCAGGACTACCGGCTCCAGGTCACCCCGTACGAGCTTCAGCGCAACCTCGGCATCCTCTAGGCGGGCGGCATGAGCCTGGCACGCCGGCTCATATCGGCCGGTTTCAGCGATCTTGATAAAGGGGGGCGCTTCCTCGGCGCCCGCGAACTCGACGGCATCGACCAGGAAACTCTGTTCGCGGGCCTGCACCTGAGCGCCAGCCCCGATACGGCCCTGCAGACCTTGGTGCGGCTGATTGAGAAGCACCCTGCACTTCGCGAGCTCGCGGCCGCGGACCAGGACCGCAGCGAACCGCTGTACCGGCTCCTCGGGGCCTCCGAAGCCCTGGGCGAGTTCCTGATCCGGCATCCGGAGCACCTGGACGTCTTCGACGAACGGGTCAGCCCGGAACCGCAGGCCCAGGACCCGGCGGTGCTCCGGGCACGCCTGCTCGCCTCGGTCCGTGCGGACGCCGCCTCGCCGCGGCCGGTGGCGGGCCTGACCGGCCCGGCGGCGTACGCCGCCCTGCGCACCGCCTACCGGCGCGGCTTGACCGAACTGGCCATCAGGGACCTGTGCGCGGCCAGCCCCCAGGATGCCATGCCGATCGTCGGGGCCGAGCTCGCCGACCTTGCGGGTGCCGCGATCGAGGCTGCCCTCGCCGTGTCCCGCGCCGAGGCGTCCGCCACCTTCGATCCGGCGGACGTCGCCGCTGTCCGGCTGTCCGTGATCGGCATGGGCAAATGCGGCGCCCGCGAGCTGAACTACATTTCCGACGTCGACGTCATCTACGTGATTGAGGCGCAAGGGCTGGAGGATGCCCACGCTGCGACTATCGGCACCGCCTTGGCGAGCGGGATCTCACGGGCGATTTCCTCCACCGCCCCCGAACCCGGTCTCTGGGAAGTCGATGCGAACCTGCGCCCCGAGGGCAAGTCCGGGCCGCTGGTGCGGACCCTGCCCTCGCACCTGAGCTACTACGCCCGCTGGGCGGACAGCTGGGAGTTCCAGGCGCTCCTGAAGGCCCGCACGATCGCCGGCGACAGGGAACTCGGCGCCCGCTACGAGGAGGCCGTGCAGCCCCTGGTCTGGGCGTCGTCGGGCCGCGAGGGCTTCGTCGAATCCGTCCAGGCGATGCGCCGCCGGGTCACCGACAACATCGCTCCCGCCGAGGAACAACGCCAGATCAAGCTCGGTCCCGGCGGCCTGCGCGACGTCGAGTTCACCGTCCAGTTGCTGCAGCTCGTCCACGGCAAGTCCGACGAGACACTGCGCTGCCGGGACACGACATCGGCCATCGCTGCGCTCTCCGCCGGCGGCTACATCGGCCGTGCGGACGCCGCGGCCTTCGACAGCGCCTACCGGTACCTGCGTCTCCTGGAACACCGGATCCAGCTCTTCCAGCTGCGCCGCACGCACCTGATGCCCACCAGCGAGGACGCCCAGCGCTTCCTGGCCAAGGCTGTACTCGGTCCGTTCTCCTCGGAACGCCCGCACCCTGACGCCCTGATCGGCACCTGGCAGAAGACCAAACGCTCCGTCCGTGAGCTGCACGAACGGATCTTCTACCGCCCCCTGCTCAACACCGCGGCAAGCCTCAGCAGCGAGGATGCCCGGCTCAGCCCGGAAGCCGCCCAGGGGCGCCTGGCGGCCCTCGGTTACCGCGATCCGCGCGGCGCCATGCGGCATATCGAAGCGCTCACGGCGGGCGTCAGCCGCCGGGCGGCACTTCAGCGGCAGCTGCTGCCGATCCTGCTCGGCTGGCTCGCCGAAGGAGTGGATCCCGACGCCGGCCTGCTCGCCTTCCGCCGGGTCAGCGAGGCCCTCGGCACCACCCATTGGTACCTGGGAATGCTCCGCGATTCGCAGGCGGCGGCCGAACGGCTCTGCCACGTCCTCTCCAACTCCCGGCTGATCGCCGACCTGCTGGAAGTTTCCCCTGAGTCGGTGGCCTGGCTGGGCAACGACAAGGAGCTCAAGCCGGTGTCCTTCGAAGGCCAGTGGCAGGAGATCCAGTCGAAGATGTCCCGGCACGCCGAACCGGAAAGCGCCATGCGCCTCATCCGGCTCATCAGGCGCCGGGAAATCCTGCGGATCGCCATAGCCGACAGCTCCGGCCTGCTCGACCAGGACGAAGTGGGCACAGCCCTGGCAGACACGGACCGTGCCGCCGTCCTGGGCGCCCTGCATGTGGCCGAGAACATCGTCTCCGACGGCGGCCCGCTCAAGACCCACGTGCTGGTGGTGGCCATGGGGCGTCAGGGCGGCCGGGAAATCGGCTATGGTTCGGACGCCGACGTCATGTACGTCCACCGTGCCCAGCCCGGTGCAGGCGACGAAGAAGCCCAGAAGCAGGCGCTGGCGATCGTCGCCCAGGTGTCCAGCCTGCTGACCCAGCCGTTGAAACCGGCGATCAAGGCTGAACGGGTCCTCACGGTCGACGCCGACCTGCGGCCCGAGGGCAAGAACGGGGCGATGGTGCGCTCCCTGGATTCCTACGCCGAGTACTACCGGCGCTGGTCCCTGATCTGGGAGGCGCAGGCACTTCTGCGGGCCCAGCCGATGGCGGGCGACGACGGCCTCGCCGCCGACTTCGTCGACCTTGTCGATCCCATCCGGTACCCGGTGACGCTTGCTGACACGGAGCTCCGGGAAATCCGCCGGATCAAGGCCCGTGTGGAATCGGAGCGGCTGCCCCGTGGCGCCGATCCTGCCCGCCACGTGAAGCTTGGCCGCGGCGGCCTCAGCGACGTCGAATGGCTCGTCCAGCTCCTGCAGCTCCAGCACGCAGGAAAGCACCCCGCCTTGCGGACCACCTCCACCATGGAGGCGCTGGACGCCATCGAGGAACTGGAGCTGCTCGGGAAGAAGGATAGCCAGCTCCTGCGCGACACCTGGCGCATGGCAAGCCGGATCCGCTCGGCCAACGTCATCTGCACCGGCCGCGCCTCGGACCTGCTGCCGGCCTCCCGCCGGGACCTGGAGGCGGTGGCCCGCTGGTGCGGCTACGCGCCAGGCCAGGCAGCGGTCTTCGAGGAGGACTATCTGCGGATGAGCCGGCGTACCCGGGCCGTCTTCGAACGGCAGTTCTACGGCCAGTAGCGCCCGCCGCCGGCGGAATGTCGGGCGCCTTCTTCCCAGGCCCTTAGACGACTTCTTCGCGGTCCTGGAGCTCAAGGACCCGGCCTTCGCGGAGTCCCGTGAGGGCCGAGGCCACGTGGAATGCTCCGTGGACCCCGAAGTAGTCCGGGAAGTCCGCTTCGGCGACGAACCGCCATTCGGTGAGTTCCTCTTCCTGCAGGACGATCCGCGCGTCCGCGGACAGCACACCACCGTCGTAGAGGAAGTTCAGGCCGTCGCCGATGGGGGACGGAAACGCGGAGTGACCGATGATGAGCAGGGCTCCCGGGATGATGTCCAGGCCCAGTTCTTCGCGGCCTTCGCGGCGTGCGGCGGCGCGGGGCGCTTCCCCGGCATCGACTGTGCCGCCGGGCAGAAGCCAGCCGTCCTTGTAGTTCGGCTTCACCGCGAGGACCCTGTCCTGCCGGTCGCGGATGACGAGGCCCGCGGCAACACGCCGGCGGGGGAGGGTGCGGAAGTACTCGCGGCTTTCGGGACTGAGTTCGGCCATGCCGCCACCGTAACAGGAGGGGAGCCCGGGTCGGGGAAATGTGACCTTCCGCCCTGCGGCTGTGCAACGTTGTGTTGTGGGGGCGGGACCTTACTGCCCGGTGTGGTGGCCCATCTGCGTCTGGTTCAGTGCCGTGGGTGGCTCGTACAGGTTCGGTTTCCGGTCATCGTCCGCGCTGAGCGGCTCGCGGTTGCCGTAGCTGCGGGGTGTGTTGAGGTCACGGGAACGCAGGCGCAGTCCGACTGCGAGCAGGCCGAGGGAGTCTGCCAGCAGGACCAGCCCAAGGACGAACAACACGGTTGTTCCGGCGTCGGCTTCGCCGCCGGCAACGGCCGCGAGCGGCCGGGGCAGGATCAGGACGCACGCGGCGAAGGCGAGTCCCGACAAGACCAGCAGGATGGTCCATTTCTTCTTCATTGCGTCCCCCAAAGTCGTTCAGTCGAAATCCCTGTGGCCCCATTCAACCGGGAACCGGAACAAAACGAAAGGCACGCCGTCAACCTGCATTGACGGCGTCGTGCAGGTCAACTAAGGTTGACGGCATGGAGGTGGACCGCATGAAGGCCCTGGTGGGATCGATGGATGGGATGGGACCGACTGAGGCGCTCTACGCCGTGGCGGAACTGCAGAAGGAAGTCGGCAGGGCCGAGGCCGGGTTGGTGCGGGCGGCCCGGCAGGCCGGGCTGTCATGGGAGGCGATTGCCCTCTGCCTTGGCGTCAGCAAGCAGGCCGTGCACAAGAAGTACGGCAAGCAGTAGCCCGGCCGCAATAAGTCCGGAGTGCGCGGAAAGGCCGGCCGCAGCGTGACGCTGCAGCCGGCCTTTGCCGTTGCGGGAAGCCCTCAGGTGCCCGGCGGGGTCTGACTAGACGCCGTAGTAGAGCTCGAACTCGTAGGGGTTCGGGCGCAGGGCCAGCGGCTTGATCTCGTTCTCGTACTTGTACTCGATCCAGGTGTCGATCAGGTCCTGGGTGAAGACGCCACCGGCCTGCAGGAACTCGTTGTCCTCACGCAGTGCTTCCAGTGCTTCCTCGAGGGAGCCCGGAGCCTTCGGGATGTCCTTGGCCTCTTCGGCCGGGAGCTCGTAGAGGTCCTTGTCGATCGGTGCCGGGGGTTCAATGCGGTTGCGGATGCCGTCGATGCCGGCCATCAGCTGGGCAGCGAAGGCCAGGTACGGGTTGGAGGAGGGGTCCGGAGCGCGGAACTCGATGCGCTTGGCCTTCGGGTTGGAGCCCGTGATCGGAATGCGGATACCGGCGGAGCGGTTGCCCTGCGAGTAGACCATGTTGACCGGAGCTTCGAAGCCCTTGACCAGGCGGCGGTAGGAGTTCACCGTCGGGTTGGTGAAGGCGAGGACGGCTGAAGCGTGCTTCAGCAGGCCGCCGATGTACCAGCGTGCGGTGTCGGAGAGGCCGGCGTAGCCCTTCTCGTCGTAGAACAGCGGTTCGCCGTTGTTCCAAAGGGACTGGTGGCAGTGCATGCCCGAGCCGTTGTCACCGAAGACCGGCTTCGGCATGAAGGTGACCGACTTGCCCCAGGCGTCGGCGGTGTTCTTGATGACGTACTTGAACTTCTGCAGGTCATCGGCAGCCGCCGTCAGCGTGGTGAACTTGTAGTTGATTTCGGCCTGGCCGGCGGAACCGACTTCGTGGTGGGAGCGCTCGACCTCGAGGCCGGCCTTGTCCAGCTCGACGCACATGGCGTCGCGCAGGTCGGCCTGCTTGTCGGTGGGGGAGACGGGGAAGTAGCCGCCCTTGACCGGGGTCTTGTAGCCGAGGTTTCCGCCCTCTTCTTCGCGGCCGGTGTTCCAGTGGGCTTCCTCGGAGTCGATCTTGTAGAAGCTGCCCTGCGGGGCGGACTGGTACTGGATGTTGTCGAAGACGAAGAACTCGGCCTCGGGAGCGAAGAACGCGGTGTCGGCGATGCCGGTCGATGCGAGGTAGGCTTCGGCCTTCTCGGCAACGCCGCGGGGGTCGCGGTGGTAGGGGTCGCCCGTGCGCGGGTTCACGATGGAGAAGTTCAGTGCCAGGGTCTTCTCGATGCGGAAGGTGTCGATGAAGGCGGAGGTCACGTCCGGGATCAGCTGCATGTCCGATTCGGCGATGCCCTGGAAGCCGCGGATGGAGGAGCCGTCGAACAGCTGGCCGTGCACGAAGAAGTCCAGGTCAACGCTCTTGGCCGGCACGTTGAAGTGCTGCTGCACGCCGGGCAGGTCGGTGAAGCGGATATCGACGAACTTGACGTCTTCTTCCTTGATGAACTGGAGAACTTCTTCCGCAGTCTTGAACATCTATGCTCCTAACGCATAACAGGTAACGGGCATTTGCCGTCTGATCCAGCGAAAACCGAAGCCGGCGGGACACAAAAAAGTGCCCCCGGTGCGGTGGCTAGCAACTTATACAACCTTAGGGATATGGGGTTTCCCGGGAGTATCAGCTTTGTTTCGGGCAGGTTACAGAACCGCCTCCTGTGTAAACGCTACTTGCCGGATGGTCCGGGGTCCACGTTGTCCGCAACGCGGCGCGGCGCGGCGCGGCGCCGGTGATGCCGTTAAGCTTGGTGGGTGGTTTCCCGTAAAGATCTCGGCTCATGGCTCACCGGTCCGGACACGTCCGGCATTTCAAAGTACCCGGGGGAGCGGCTGGGCCTTCCCGAGTCCGGCCCGGGCTCCATGGCCCGTGCCGGCCGGCGCATCCTCGGCATCTGCATCGACTGGGGCCTGGCGCTGGTGATCAGCAACTTCGCCTTCGGCGGCAACCAATGGGCCACGCTCGCCGTCTTCGCCATCGAACAGATTCTCCTGATCGGCACCCTCGGCTACAGCATCGGACACCGTATCGCCGGCATCCACGTTGTGAGGCTGGGCGGCGGACCCGCCGGGCCGCTTGCCGCCCTGGTGCGTACCCTGCTCCTCTGCCTGGTGATTCCCGCCGTCGTTTTCGACCCGGACCAGCGCGGCCTCCACGACAAAGCGATGAACACGATCCTTATCAGGATGTAGCCGTCAGGACGCAGCTGCGTCCGCTCCGACACGACAAACCTGATAGACAAAGGAACCGCCCCCACGACTGGAGGCGGTTCCTTTGTGTTCCCGGATGATCAGCGTCCGCGCTGGGGACGTGCCTTGTACGGATCGATGCCCTTGGGGATCGGCAGGCGGTTGCTGCCCAGCGACGAGATCCGCTTGCTGACGGCATTGACCTCGACCTTGGTGAGCTCGTTCTTGAGCTTGTTCATGGTCTTGGCGATCTGGCTGAGCGGAACCTGGCCTTCACCGCGGCCGCTTTCGATCACGTGGATGGTGACGTTCGGCAGGATGCGCGCGAGCTTCTTGCGTTCGGCGTCCAGCAGCGGCTTGGCCCGGTGCGAGGGCCCTTCGCTGACGAGGACGACGCCGGGACGACCGATCGCACGGAACACGGCATCCTGCGTGCGCGGGTTGACGGCGACCGGCTGCTCTTCGGTGATCCAGCCCCGGCGCAGGGTTCCGAGGGCGGCACCTGAGGCGCCCGGCTGGTTTTCGATCTGTGCGAACGCGGCCCGCTCGGCGCGGCGGGACAGGATGAAGACGGCGGCGAGCAGGCCCAGCGGAATGCCGATGATCAGGCCGGTGATCGGGTTCTGGAGAAGGAAACCGATCAGGAGGCTGACGGCGACGACGCCCAGGAAAGCAAGCACCATCAGCCAGACAACCTGCGGGTCGCTCCGGCGGGTCATCTTGAAGACTTCGCCGATCTGCTTGAGCTGGCTCGGCTTCTTTGCCTTGGCTTCCTTGGGCTTGCGGGAGAACAGCCCGCGCTTCGGAGCGTCTGCCGAGGGGGTCGATTTGCTGGAGTCAGGGGATTTCGCCATAGTGCCTTAATTCTACGTGATGACAAAGGACCGGACGCCTGCTGAAAGGCGCCCGGTCCTTGTGGCTTGCTGGATGTTACGCGCCCGGGGTCGCCGGAACGTTCCGGCGACCCCGCAGCGTTCCGGCGAATTCGTGGGCTGAGGAGTTTTCCACATAGAGAGACTGGCACCTGTCGCCGGACCATGGCCCCGCCAAGGCTTGGTGCATGACAATGTCCCAGACACCGATCCTGTCCGCGCCGTCGTCCATGCCCCAGCTCCCGCCAGCCGGTTCCCTCTGGCGGACGGATCAGCTGCTTGCCGCAGGGTTGAACTCCCGCGCCATCACCGTCCTGGTTCGCCACCGTGAACTGATCCGACTCCGGTATGGCTGCTATATCCGGGCATCACTGTGGAACAGGCAGAAGCCTTGGAACCGCAGCGAACAGCTGATCTTGGCACATGCCCACGGAACCCGCACCACGTCGAACGGCAGCTTTGCCTATAGCCACACCTCCGCAGCGCGGATACATGGATTGTTCGTCTGGGATGCCGACGATCTGGTCCATGTCCTCCTGCAGACCCGGCCGTCCGGCTGCCGTTTGGGAAAGGACGTCCGTGGGCACACCCGGCCGTTCAGTGAATCCGACGTCGTCACCGTCAGACGGCTGCGGGTTACGTCACTGGAACGGACGGCGGTCGATTGTGCCCTCATGCTGGGCTACCGGCAGAGCCTGATCATTATGGACAACGCACTCAGGCAGGGCGCCGACCTGCTCCGAATGAAGGAAATGGCGGAGGCCGTTCCGGGGCGGCGCGGCGTGAAGAATCTCCGCAGGGTTCTCGAAAACGCCGATCCGCGCTCCGAATCGGCCGGCGAGACCTTGACTCGTGAGCTCCTGCAACGGCTGCGGATCCCGATGCCGGAGATGCAGCTTGAAGTCATGAGCCGGGCCGGACGCCATCGCATGGACTTTGGCTGGAGGGAACGCAAGATCGCGCTCGAATTCGACGGCAAGACCAAATACTTCGACTATGCGCCCACCGAGGAAGTTCTCTACCGGGAACGGCAGCGTGAAAACGCCCTCACTGAGGATGGCTGGATGTTTGTGCGGCTCAAATGGCAGGACTTATTCAACGAGGAAACGTTCAAGGCCAGGATCGTGACAGCATTGCGCCGCCGCCCGGATCCCCGGGCTAACTGAGCAGTTCCCGGCCAACCGGGCGGGCCGCCGTCGTCGAATATCACCCGGGGTCGCCGGAACGCTCCGGGGTCGCCGGAACGCCGCGGGGTCGCCGGAACATTCCAGCGACC
The DNA here is from genome assembly GCF_003369445.1 of Arthrobacter silvisoli. Lineage (GTDB taxonomy): Bacteria > Actinomycetota > Actinomycetes > Actinomycetales > Micrococcaceae > Arthrobacter > Arthrobacter silvisoli. The sequence continues at coordinate 4,211 of NZ_QRCU01000014.1, read as the reverse complement.
CCGCAGCCCTCCCGCGAACTCGCGGACAGGAAGCCCACGGAAGCGCCCGGAAGCCTACGAATTCTCCGCCAGCGCCCTCTCCAACAGAGCGAACAGTTCCCCGTCGACGCCGTCCACGGACATGAGCCGGACCTTGCGGTCGAAGAAGTCGCCCTTGCGGACCTTGACCGCTTCCACCCGGCCGCCCGGAGTCACGGCCGAACGCAGGAGGACGTCCACGCTTGTCGTGTTCGCCCGCGTCACCTGGGCGAACTTCCGCCTGGTGCTGTGCAGCGACACATAGCCTTTGCGCATCTGGATCGCGACGCCGTCGGTGGCTGCGGCCCAGGCGAGCAGCGCGTCGGCGATGGGACGCAGCTCGGGGTGCTTGGCGTACTGGCCGGCGATCAGTTCGTCGGCGTCGCGCAGCATGAAGTCGGGGTAGCCGAACATTTCCCAGGACACTGCGTACTGGGCGTAGCCGGTGATGCCGTGTTCGTCCCGCATCCAGCCGCGCAGCTCGGCGTCGTTCTTCAACCCGGCCGCGCGGCCCCGTTCGGCCCACCAGTGGACGTCGTGCCCGGACTTGCGCAGCAGCAGCTCCTGGTTGCTGTCCACCATGAGCTTCCAGGTCCCGGCGGTTGCCGTGAGGTCAGGGGCTGAGGCCATGCCCCGATCGTAGCGAAGACCCGCTCAGTACCCCATCCCCGCATTCTCCTTGATCATGTCGCCGGACGGGCTCACCAGGTACCAGACGTTGCCGTAGCCCTGGCCCTTCACATCACCGGCGGCGGTGTCCTGCGCGAAGAAGTAGACCGGCAGGCCGTTGATGGTCACCTGCTTCTTGCCGTCCGCCGTCGGGATAGTGCCGACGGTTCCGGTCACGCCTTCGACCGCGGGTTTGTCGGAGGTGGTGGTCACTGCGGGCCACAGCGCCACGCAGGCTCCTTCGCAGGCGCTCTTGCCGGAGTCCTTCACGTCCTTGGTGAAGAAGTAGACGCTCATGCCGTTGGCGCCCACCACGATGTTGCCCGCGCTGGAGGTGGCTGTCTTCAGTTCCGGCCCGGCGGCCGGGGCGCTCGACGCCGGCCCGGAGGCCGGGGCGCTCGACGCCGGGGCGGCGCTGCCAGGGGAGGTGCTGCCGGGAGAGGTGCCGGGGCTGCCGCCGCAGCCGGCCAGGGTGACCGCGAGGATCAGTGCAGCCGCTGGGGCCAGTACGCCGGGACCGCCGATCGTGTGCAGGCGTTTCATGGGTTCGCTCCTTACGCCGGGTCCGGCCTGATCGGCCGGACAGTCACCCGGTACGACGCCGGCAGGTGAAGAATGGTTCACAGGGGACTGAACCTTTTTGCTGCGGCCGGCGTCGTATCAGCCGGAAGCAATGTCAACCCAGGAGGCAGCGATGCCGTCGGACGGCAACATGAGCGACGAGGACGTGGTGGCTGCGATCTACCGCGACCACGGCACCGCACTCCGCCGCTTCGTGCTCAGCTGCACCAGCGACGAAAACCAGGCGGACGACGTCGTGCAGGAAACGGTACTGCGCGTCTGGCAGCACGCGCCGCAGATCACCGGAAGCCTGCGCAGCTACCTGTTCCGCACTGCCCGGAACGTCATCATCGACAACTATCGCAAGGCCCGCCGCCGCCCGGCAGAAACCGGGCCCGACGCCCTGGAACTGGCCGAGAGCAGCGAACGGGTGGACGAACTGCTCAACCGGGTCCTCATGGAGGAGGCACTGCTGCGGCTCAGCCAGGAACACCGGGAGGTCCTGGTGGCGCTGCACTACCAGCGCTTCACCGTCAACGAGGCAGCGCTGCGGCTCAACATTCCCGCCGGCACCGTGAAATCCCGGGCCTTCTACGCCGTGCGCGCCCTGCGCACCATCCTGGACGAAATGGGGGTGCAACGATGAACGAGCACACGCTCCTGGGCGCCTACCTGCTGGGCGGGCTGGAACCGGCCGAGGCGCTCGCCTTCGAAGAACACCTCGCCGGCTGTGCCGCCTGCCGCCGCGAACTCGCCGAGCTGGAAAGCCTCCCAGCCTTGCTCGACGCCGTTCCGGTGCCTGACGCCGTCGCGCTCGCCGCTTCCGCGGGACGGCGGCCAGCGGACCACGCCGACCCGGATGCCGCGGCGCCGGTGCTGCTGGAACTTGCCGCCCGACGCCGGAAGTCGCGGCGGTGGCGCGCCGCACTGGTGGCGGGAGTCGCCGCAGCATGCCTCGCCGGCGGCCTCCTCGCCGGACCGGCGGTGGGCGGCCTGCTCAACCCGCCGCCCAAACCGGATGCCAGGTACTCGCTGCAGGCCGAAAACGGGATGCAGCTGACCGTCGGCCTGGTCAAGAAAACGTGGGGCACCGAGCTCGAGCTCGAGGGCCGCAGCATGCCGCTCGAGGGCACCCTGTACCTGTGGGTCAAGGACCGCGACGGCGGCGAGGAACTCGCCTGCGGCTGGACCGCGACCCCCACCGGGCGCATCAAGGTCACGGGCGCCACACCGGTGCAGCTATCCGGGATCTCCGGGGTGGAACTGCGGGACGAGGCCAGGAAGACGGTGGCCGCGGTCTCGGTGCCATAGCTTGTGCCATGGCCGGCCGGCCGAATCGCCCGCGCCCTACGCCACGTCAGCCATCCACTCCGGCAGTTGCAGGTTGTTGAAGCTGTAGAGGTGGATGCCGGCGATGCTCCCGGCGGGGTCCGCCAGCTCCGCCACCAGGTTTCCGGGAGAGTAGCGGTCCCCGAGGAACAGCTTGCGGGCCAGCGTCTTCTGCTTGCCGAGGAACTTCATGGACGAGCCCACGCCGATCTGCGTCGCCAGGGACAGCAGCTTGGCCCGCGGCACGGCGCCGGCCACCCCCGCCCACACCGGCAGGGTGACGCCTTCGCGGCGCAGCAGTGCGGCGTAGCCGTGGATTTCCGGCGCCGAGAAACACATCTGGGTGACGATCCTGGCGGCGAGGTGCTGCTTCGCCAGCAGGTCGTCCACCAGTTCAAGGCCCCCCACCGCGGGATGCCCTTCCGGGTAGCCCGCGACGCCGGCCGTGATCCTGCCGCCCGAGTGTTCGGCGAGATCCTCGAGCAACTCCCGTGAGGTACCGTACGGGCCCGCGGGCTGCTGGGCGTCGCCGCCGATCGCGAAGATTTCCGTGATCCCCGCGCTTTCGCAGTCGCGGACGATTCCGGCAAGCTGCCCGCGGCTTTCCAGCGCCCGCGCCGCGATGTGGGGAACGACGTCGTAACCCAGCTCCCTGAGCTCAAGGGCCGATTGCATGGTGCGGGCGATGCCGTGGTGCGGCAGGCACGTGATGGTCAGGGTGGTGGATTGCGGCACGGCGGCCACGAGCTTCCCGGCGATGCCGGCCGAGGGGATGATTTCGAATCTGGTGGGAAACATCGGATCCGCCCTTAGTTGCCTGAAGCTTTTGCGGGCGCGCTGAGGAGGGTGCGGGCTTCCTGGCGGGTGGTGCCGGAGTCCTGGATGCCCTCGGCGATGTGGGCCAGATGCGCGGGGATGTCGCGGCCTTTCTTGCGCATGGCGGTGGCCCAGAGCCGGCCGGCCCGGTAGGAGGAGCGGACCAGGGGGCCGGACATGACGCCGAGGAAGCCGATCTCTTCGGCTTCGTCGGCGAGGTCGACGAATTCCTGGGGCTTGACCCAGCGGTCCACGGGCAGGTGCCGTTCGCTCGGGCGGAGGTACTGGGTGATGGTGACCAGGTCGCAGCCGGCCTCGTGCAGGTCCTTGAGGGCTTCGCTGATTTCTTCGCGGGTTTCGCCCATGCCCAGGATCAGGTTGGACTTGGTGACCATGCCGTGGTTGCGGCCCTGGGTGATGACGTCCAGGGAGCGTTCGTAGCGGAACGCGGGGCGGATGCGCTTGAAGATGCGCGGCACGGTTTCGACGTTGTGCGCGAACACCTCCGGGGCGGAGTCGCAGATCGCCTTGATGTGGTCCGGGTTGCCGGAGAAGTCCGGGATGAGCAGTTCGACGCCGGTGCCGGGGTTCAGTTCGTGGATCTTGCGCACGGTTTCGGCGTAGAGCCAGACGCCTTCGTCTTCGAGGTCGTCGCGGGCCACGCCGGTGACGGTGGCGTAGCGCAGGTTCATCTGCTGCACGGAGCGGGCGACCTTGGTGGGTTCGAGCCGGTCCAGGGGGGAGGGTTTGCCGGTGTCGATCTGGCAGAAGTCGCAGCGGCGGGTGCATTCGGAGCCGCCGATCAGGAAGGTCGCTTC
>NZ_QRCU01000004.1 GCF_003369445.1 Arthrobacter silvisoli | reverse complement strand
GCCGCTTCCCATTCCGCGCGGGCTGCCGCGCCGCGGTCCACCACCTGGCGGGCGTGGGCCAGGATGTCCTGGTCCACCTGGAAGGACTTTTCCGGGTCGAAGCCCAGGACGTTCTTCAGGGCTGCGACTTCCTCGCCGCCGAGGGCGGAGCCGTGGATCTTGCCGGTGTTCTGCTTCTTCGGGGCCGGGTAGCCGATGATGGTGCGCAGCGAGATGATGGACGGCTTGGAGGTCTCGGCCTTGGCAGCCAGCAGTGCACTGTACAGTTCCTGGACGTCTTCGACGTACTCACCGGTCGGATTGTTTTCGCTGGGGCGGGTCCAGTCCACGCGCTGGGTGTGCCAGCCGTACGCTTCGTAGCGCTTCAGGACGTCCTCGGTGAAGGCGATGTCGGTGTCGTCTTCGATGGAGATGTGGTTCTCGTCGTAAATGACCACGAGGTTGCCCAGTTCCTGGTGGCCTGCCAGCGAGGACGCCTCGGAGGTGACGCCTTCCTGGATGTCGCCGTCGGAGGCGATCACCCAGATGGTGTGGTCGAACGGGGACTCGCCGGCGGGAGCATCGGCGTCGAACAGGCCGCGCTGGCGGCGCTGGGAGTAGGCGAAGCCGACCGAGGAGGCCAGGCCCTGGCCCAGCGGGCCGGTGGTGATCTCCACCCCCGGAGTGTGCTTGTACTCCGGGTGGCCCGGGGTCAGCGCGCCCCAGGTACGCAGCGCCTCAAGGTCCTTCAGCTCCAGGCCGTAGCCGGAAAGGAACAGCTGGATGTACAGGGTCAGCGAGCTGTGGCCGGGGGAGAGGATGAAACGGTCGCGGCCGATCCAGTCCGGGTCCTTGGGGTCGTGGCGCATCAGCTTCTGGAACAGCAGGTATGCCGCCGGTGCCAGGCTCATCGCCGTGCCGGGGTGGCCGTTGCCCACCTTCTCCACGGCGTCGGCTGCCAGGACGCGGGCGGTGTCCACTGCACGCTGGTCCGCGCTGGTCCAGTCGAGCGTTGCGGTGCTGCCAGCGACATGCGTCGCGGTTGCTGTCGGATTCACGATATATCCCCTTCGATATGGTTATCGGCCAGTGACGGTCGAATGGAAGCGTCTGCTGACATCCATACTCTCGATACAAATGGGTAGGGGTAACACTGTTTTTTGACGGTTCTAACTATCCGTTCGGATTGCCTTGGCTTTTTCTGCCCATCGATAGACTTTTCGGATGGACCCGGCTCCCGGTGAGTCCTGCCAACACTTCGAACCAGGATCTGAGCGCTCATGAAAATTGGAATCCTCACCAGCGGCGGCGATTGCCCCGGACTCAACGCCGTCATCCGCGGTGCAGTCCTGAAGGGCATCGCCATCCACGGCCAGGAGTTCGTCGGTTTCCGCGACGGCTGGCGTGGCGTGGTCGAGGGCGACATCATCGACATCCCGCGCACCATGGTCCGTGGCATCGCGAAGCAGGGCGGCACCATCCTGGGCACCTCGCGCACCAACCCCTTCGAGAACGGCGGCGGCCCCGAGGTTATCAAGGGCCACATGGACCGGCTCGGCATCGACGGGATGATCGCGATCGGCGGCGAGGGCACCCTGGCCGCGGCCAAACGGCTCACCGACGCCGGGCTGAAGATCGTGGGCGTGCCGAAAACCGTGGACAACGACCTCGACGCCACGGATTACACCTTCGGTTTCGACACCGCCGTGCAGATCGCCACCGAAGCGATCGACCGGCTGCGCACCACCGGCGAATCCCACCACCGCTGCATGATTGCCGAGGTCATGGGCCGGCACGTCGGCTGGATCGCGCTGCACGCAGGCATGGCCTCCAGCGCCCACGTCATCTTGATCCCCGAGCAGAAAATCTCCATCGAGCAGATCACCGAATGGGTCAAGGAAGCCCACGGCCGCGGCCGCGCCCCGCTCGTGGTGGTGGCCGAAGGCTTCGTGCCCGACCATATGGAAGCGCCGCACTCCGAACGCGGCCTGGACACCTTCGGCCGGCCGCGGCTGGGCGGCATCGCGGACCAGCTGGCCCCGGAGATCGAGGCCCGCACGGGCATCGAAACCCGTGCGACCATCCTGGGCCACATCCAGCGCGGCGGCGTGCCTTCGGCGTTCGACAGGGTGCTAGCTACCCGTTTGGGTATGGCGGCGATCGATTCGGTGGTGGAGGGCCGCTGGGGCACCATGGTCTCCCTCAACGGCACCGACGTTGACCATGTCGCCTTCGAATCGGCCCTGGGCAGGCTCAAGACCGTCCCGCAGCACCGCTACGAGGAGGCAACGGTTCTCTTCGGCTAGCCCCGGGGTTTCGGCTAGCTTGCTATGGTTTCCTTCGCCGCCTGCGAGGCCTTCATCCACTCACTCAGCCACGGCGCCCGGACGCTCGACGTAATCCGGCAGTCGGCAACGAAGGTTCCCTTCGCGCCGTCGTCGATCCAGTCCTGGAGCGCGGAGAGGTCCGCAAGCGAGCGGATGACCGCGGATTCCGCGCCGAGCGCGCTGGCGATGCCGCTGAAGTCCACTTCGGGGATCAGCATGGGCTTTTCGGTCAGGCCCTTGGAGCCGTACTGGTGGATCTCGGCGCCGTAGGCGGCGTCGTTGTAGATCACGACGACGGCGCTGGCCGCCGCGCCCACGAGCGATTCCAGGTCGGACAGGCCCATGAGGAAACCGCCGTCGCCCGAGGCCAGCACCAGCGTGCGGCCTTCGTCTACGGCCCGGGCGGCCCCGACGGCGCTGGCGAGGCCAAGCCCGATGGTCTGATAGGCGGTTCCCACCATCACGAGGTCCTGGGGGCGGGGAATGTGCCAGTACATGGGTGCCCAGCCGAGGAAGTGCCCCCCGTCCTGGACCACCGTGCGGCGCTCCGGGAGGATCGCGTCCAGCGCTGCGGCCAGGGCGCGCGGATCAAGGCGGCCGTCCGGGGTGTCCGCGGAGCCGGCGTCATGGCCGGGCCCTTCGGCCAGCCGCTTCCGGGCTTCGGCACGCCAGGCTTCGGCAGCGCTTGCCCCCGTAGCCGGGGCCTGCGGCCGGGCTGCCATGTCCAGCAGTTCGAGGAGCTTGCCCGCGGCGGCCTTCGCGTCCGCACCGACAAAGAGGTCCACCCGGGGATGCGTCGCCTGCAGGGCGGTGTCGATCTGGATGACGGTGCTGTCCGGGCCCATCAGGTGGCCGAAGCGCATGGTGAAGGGACTCAGGCTCGCCCCCGCCACCAGCACCACGTCCGCCTCGCCCATGAGGCCTGCCGCGGTGTCCGTGCCGAAACCACCCGCGACGCCGAGGTAGCCTTCGCCCTGCAGCAGGTTCAGCGCCAATGCCGTTCCTGCGGTCAGCGCGCCGAGGCGGTCGGCGAGCTTCCGGAGTTCGGGGCCGGCTCCGGCGAGGTGCGCGCCGCGGCCGGCGAGGACCAGGGGCCGCTTCGCCCCGGCGAGCAGCCGGGCGACCCGCTCCAGTCCGCCGTCGACGTCGTCGCTTACCGCTGCCGCCGGCGGAACCGGAAGTTCCTCGTCCGCTGCCTCCAGCGCCGCGAGGTCGTACGGGATGGCGATCACGACGGCGGTCCGCCTGGCCAGCGCGTATTCCACCGCTTCCTGCGTGATGGAGCCAGCCGCCTCGCGGGTGACGGTGAAGGTCGCCGCCCCGAGGCCGGCGGCGATGGCCGGCTGGTCCACGTCCCAGGCCCGGGCGCCGCTGCTCGGCGCGTCCCCGGTGACGAGCACGACGGGGATCTGTGCCTGGACCGCTTCCGCGAGGGCCGTCAGGGCGTTGGTGTAGCCGGGCCCGTAGGTGGTGGTGCCAGCCGCGAGGCGCCCGGAGGCGCGGTAGTAGGCGTCGGCGGCGGCGATGGCTGCACCTTCGTGGCGCACTGCCGAGAAGCGGAGGCCCTGCTTCTCGGCCGCGTCCAGGAAGTAGACGTTTCCGTTGCCCATGACGCCGAAGACGTCGCTGAGGTAGCTGCTGAGAACCTCGGCCACGCGGCCGGAGACGGTCAATGAAGTCATGGCAGTGATCTTCGGAGCATGCCGTCAGATAGGCAAGAGACAGAAAATTGTCTGGGATTTTTGTCAGTTCTGGATATTGATACTGAAAATATGCCCAGTTGTGGCGCGGGTCACCCGGTCTTATTCCGGGGAGGCTTATTCCGGGGAGCGGGATGCCTGCTGTGCCAGCCGGTTCAGGAGGCCGTCGAAGCGGGGCGGCATGAACTCCAGGACGGAGATGGCCGTGCTGGTCCGCTGTATTCCCTCGATTTCCAGGATCTGGTTGGTGATGCGGTAGAGGTCGGCGGTGTCCCGGGCCACCACCTTGGCCATGAGGTCTGCGTCGCCGGTGGTGGCGTGCACCTCGATGACCTCCGGGATCGCCTCGAGCCCGTTTTCCACCGAGCCCGCACGGGTCTGGCTGATGGCCAGGGAAAGGAAGGCGATCAGGCCGTAACCCAGTGCTGCCGGGTCCAGCCTGCGGCTGAACGAACTGAGGGCGCCACTGCGCTCGAGCCTCGCCAGGCGGGCGTGCACCGTGTTCCGTGCGACGCCAAGTGTCCGGGAGAGTGCAAGCGCGCTGGATTCCGGGTCCCTGTCGAGGGCGAGGATGATCCTTGCGTCCAGGGAATCGAGGTTGCGAGGATTCGGGATGGTCATATTTTCACCACAGACGATAGAAGTTGAGCAGAAATCCCAGTGCCGCCAGCGTATCTTGCAATGTGCTCCGGGTCACTTCCATGATCGAGCCTCATGACCAGTGATCAGATGCTGACGGCACCCAACTCCGCTCGCCCCGTCCTGCGTGGCGCGGTCTCCGGACTGCCGTCCTATGTCCCGGGCCGGCGCGCTTCCAGTGCGGAGCGCGGCGAGGGCGTGGACATCGCAGCCCTCGCCAGCAACGAAAGCCACTACGAACCGCTGCCCGCGGCGGCCGCTGCGGTGGCCGAAGCGGCAGGCAGGATGAACCGCTACCCGGATATGGCCGCCGTCGGGCTCCGCGAACGGATCGCCGGCCACCTCGGCGTCACGCCCGATGAGATCGCCGTGGGACCCGGAAGCGTCGGCGTCCTCCAGCAGATCATCACCGGACTCTGCGACGCCGGGGACGAGGTGGTCTTCGCGTGGCGGTCCTTCGAGGCCTACCCCATCCTGGTGGAGCTGGCAGGCGCCCGGGCGGTCCGCGTTCCCCTGGATGACACCGAAGGCCACGACCTCGACGCCATGGCCGCCGCCATCACCGGCCGCACCAAGGTGGTCCTGCTCTGCACGCCCAACAACCCGACCGGTGTCCCGATCGCCCACGATCGCCTTGAGGCCTTCCTGCGCTCCGTCCGTTCCGACATCCTCGTGGTGATCGACGAAGCCTACGTGGAATACGCCGAAGCGGGCAGCGGACCGGACTCCCTCGCCCTCTACCGTGGGTACCCGAACGTCTGCATCCTGCGCACCTTCTCCAAGGCCTACGGCCTGGCCGGGCTCCGGGTCGGCTACGCCGTCGCGGCGCCTGACATCGCGGAGGGGCTGCGCCGGACCGCGATCCCGTTCGCGGTGACCGCCCTGGCCCAGGAAGCTGCGATTGCCTCGCTGGATGCGGCGGGCGAGATGCAGGCGAGGGTCGCCGTCGTCAGGGAAGAGCGTTCCCGGATGGCCGCGCGGCTGGAAGCCCGGGGCTGGAAACTGCAGCCGAGCCAGGGAAACTTCCTGTGGATCCGCGCGGATGACGAGGACCGGGCAAGGCTCGTGGCCGCGTTCGACCAGGCGGGCATCATGGTCCGCGCCTACCAGGGCGACGGCATCCGGATCACCGTTGCCGACCCCGCCTCGAACGACCGCGTTCTCAGCGTCCTGGAAAACAGCGTCCTGGAAACGAACGCCTGAACCCCCACCCCGACACAAACCGTTCCACCCCAACACCCGTTCCACCCCCAAACACCCGTTCCACAACCCAGAGGACTCCCCATGGAACAACGGACAATGACGTCTGCCCGCACCGCATCCGGTGCCCCACTTGGCGCCGCCCTCAAACCCCGCCAGCTCACGATGATGGGGCTCGGCAGCGCCATCGGCGCGGGCCTCTTCATCGGCTCGGGCGCCGGCATCCAGGCCGCCGGCCCCGCCGTGCTGATCTCCTATCTCGTGGCAGGAACCCTCATCATCCTGGTGATGTGGGCCCTCGGCGAGATGGCCGCAGCCAATCCGGACAGCGGCGCGTTCTCCGTCTACACCGCACGGGCCTTCGGACCCGTGGCCGGCGCCACCGTGGGGTGGCTCTGGTGGGTGCAGCTCGTGGTGGTGATCGCCGCCGAGGCGCTCGGCGCAGCCGCCCTGCTGGCCAGCGTCTTCCCCGCGCTGCCGGTATGGCTCATGGCCTTCGTGTTCATCGCGGTGCTCACCGCAGTGAACCTCACCCGGGTAAAGAACTTCGGCGAATTCGAGTTCTGGTTCGCCCTGCTCAAGGTGGCCGCCATCGTCGGCTTCCTGGTGATCGGTGCCGCCCTGCTCTTCGGCTGGATCCCCGGCGTCCAGTCCCCGGGCCTGTCCAACTTCACCGGTGCCGGCTTCGCCCCGAACGGCTTCGCCGGAATCGCCACGGCGCTCTTCGTGGTGGCCTTCGCCTTCGGCGGCACCGAAATCGTCTCAGTGGCAGCAGCCGAAACCGAAGATCCCGCCCGCAGCGTGGGCAAGGCCGTCCGCACGGTGCTCTGGCGCATCCTGGTTTTCTACATCGGCGCGATCTTCGTCATCGCAGCTGTGGTTCCCGTGGGCTCGGCGGGGCTGAAGAGCCCGTTCGCCGCCGTCCTGGACGCCGCCGGCATGCCCGGGGCAGCCACCGCCATCACCCTGGTCGCCGTCGCGGCACTGCTCTCCGCCCTGAATGCCAACCTCTACGGAGCCTCCCGGATGGCGTTCTCCCTGGCCGGGCGCGGCGAAGCGCCGCGTGCGCTCGCGTTCGTGTCCAAGGCACAGGTCCCGGTTGTCGCGGTGCTGGCCAGCGTTGCCTTCGGCGTTGTGACGGCCGTGCTCGAGGTGGTTTTCCCGGACAAGGTGCTTCCGGTGCTGCTGAACATCGTGGGCTCCACCTCCCTGCTGGTGTGGACCTCAGCCCTCCTCGCCCAGCTCGCCCTGCGCCTTCGCGCGGACCGCGACGGGACCGCCCTGCCGCTGCGGATGGCGGGCTTCCCCTGGCTGACGGGGATCGGCCTGTTCATCCTCGCGGCGATCTTCGTTGTGGGCTTCATCGGCGAAGATTCCCGCCCGCAGCTGCTGAGCACTTTTGCCCTGGTGGCGCTCCTGGCGGTAGCGAATTGGCTGCACCACCGCACGGCCAAGGCCGGGTCCGGCAAGGGGTCCGACGGCGTCGGCTCACCTGAGCAAGCGAAGGCTCCGGTTCTGGTCGACTAGGGCTGCTTGAATCCCGGGCTCGCGGGTTCCGGTCCCCCTCGCGGTGTGTAATCCGCGAGCCGGGCAGGGACCCGCGGGTTCGTCCACTTAAGGTCGCGGTTCAAGTTAAGTCCGCGGTTAAGCGGCGCCCGCCTCAGTGGCCGGACATCTCCAGGCAGCCGCCATCGAGGATGGATCCGCGCGACGAGACCTCCACTTTGCCGTCGGTGCCCACTAAACCGACAAGGCAGCCGCCTGCAACCGGGACACCGAAACGGATTCCGCTGCCGGTGTCGTCGGTTTGGGCGTCTTGCGTGTTAACGCCGATGGCGTCCAGCGCGCGTTTAACTTCCTTGTTGTCCGCCGGATCCGGAAGCGCCTCGAGGGCCTTACGGACCGCCGGGATACGGCGGTTGTGCTCGGCTTTGGTTCCGGCACTCAACGGCCGCTGTTCGCGGTACCGTTCGTTCTCCGCCATGGCGGCTTCGGGGTCATAGCCCGCGCAATTCGACGGCTGCGGAAGCTCCGGCACAGAGGGGCAGGCCGCCGTCGGGCCGGGGTTGGATGTGACTGCCTGGCCCGGCGGAGGCGCCACCCCGCAGCCGGCCAGCAGTACCGCAGCCGCCACGACGATGACGCTCAGGACACCCTGTTTCCCCATGCCCGAAGCCTACGGCACTCAGTCCTGCAGCGGCTTCCGCGCCAACCATGCCGCCACGAGGGCACCGGAAATGTTGTGCCACACCGAGAACACAGCCGAGGGCAGGGCCGCGAGCGGCGTGAAGTGTGCCGTGGCCAGGGTGGCTGCCAGGCCCGAGTTCTGCATGCCGACCTCGAACGCCAGGGCCCGGCGGGCCTTGCCGTCCAGCCGGCCCACCTTGCCTGCGAGGTAGCCAAGTCCCAAGCCGAAGCCGTTGTGCAGCACCACGGCCAGGAACACGATGCCGCCGGCGGCGACGATCTTGCCGGCGCTGCCTGCCACGACCACCGCGACGATCACGGAGATCACGACGGCGGAGGCCCACGGCAGTGCCGGCAGCACCTTCGCAACGAGGTTCTTAAGGAACAGGCGGGCCAGCAGGCCGGCGACCACCGGCAGCAGCACGGTCTTGACGATGTCCAGCACCATGGCGCCGGCGTCGATGTGCAGGAAGGAGCCGGCCAGCAGCAGCGTCAGGGCCGGCGTCACCAGGGGAGCGATCAGCGTGGACACGGAGGCGACGGCCACGGACAGGGCCACGTCGCCCTTGGCGAGGAAGGCCATCACGTTGGAGGCGGTGCCCGACGGCGCACAGCCCACCAGGATCAGGCCCACCGCTAGCTCGGGCGGCAGCTGCAGCAGGACGGCGATCAGCCAGCCCGCGCCCGGCATGATCACGTAGTGCGCCACGATGCCCAGCGCCACGGCCCAGGGGCGGCGCGCCACGGAGGCGAAGTCCGGCGGGGTGAGGGTCAGGCCCATGCAGAACATGATGATGCCCAGCAGGTACGGGACCGACGGCGCGAGTGGCTTGAAGACGCCGGGGGCCAGGAATCCGGCGACACCGGCGGCGATCACCAGCAGCGGGAAGACCGTGACCGCCACCCGGGCGATCTTCGCTTCCGCTGCGAGGGCAGGGTTCGCGACGGCTGAATTGGACGTGGTGTTTGTTGCCTCAAGCATCTTTCCATCGTGGCAGCCGAGGCGAGGGAGCCGCGAATCCGTGACCCGCCGTCGGGCAGATATGTCAGACATAACTGCCCGGCGGCGGGCCGGGGCACCTAGGGGCGTTCCAGGAAGGACTCCACCTTCGCCGGATCGCGCTCGACGACGTCGCCGAGGATGCCATCCACCTTCTCCATCAGGACCGGGTCGAGGACCACGCCGGCTGCGGTGGCGTTGTCCTTGAGCTGTTCCGGCCGGGAGGCGCCGACGATCGCCGCGGAGACGTTCTTGTTCTGCAGGACCCAGGCGACGGCGAACGCGGCCATGGACAGTCCGGCTTCCTCTGCCAGCGGCCTGAGTTCCTGGACGCGCCCGAGCACTGCCGGCTGCATGTAGCGGTGCTCCGTCTTCGTGCCGCCGTCGTCCGTCGAGAAGCGGGACTCGGCAGGCGCGCCCGCGCCCGGTGCGTACTTGCCGGTCAGCACGCCCTGCGCGATCGGCGACCACACGATCTGGCCGAGCCCGAGTTCTTCGCAGAGCGGCACCACTTCGGGCTCGATCACCCGCCACAGCATGTTGTACTGCGGCTGGTTGGAGATGAGCTGGATGCCGAGTTCCTTCGCGAAGGCGGCGCCGCGGCGGATCTCGTCCGGCGTCCATTCGGAAACACCGATGTAGAGCGCCTTGCCGGCCCGCACGACGTCGGCGAAGGCCTGCATCGTTTCCTCGAGGGGCGTTTCATAGTCGTAGCGGTGGGCCTGGTAGAGATCCACATAGTCCGTGCGGAGGCGGCCCAGGGAGCCGTTGATGGACTCCATGATGTGCTTGCGGGACAGGCCGCGGTCGTTCTTGCCCTCGCCGGTGGGGAAGTAGACCTTGGTGAAGATTTCGACGCTTTCGCGCCGCACGCCGCTGAGCGCCTCGCCCAGCGCGGTTTCCGCGCGGGTGCCGGCGTAGGCGTCGGCGGTGTCGAAGGTGGTGATGCCAAGGTCCAGCGCGGTGCGGACGCAGGAACTGGCGGCGTCCTGGCCGATCTGCTCGCCGTGCGTGGTCCAGTTGCCGTACGCGATTTCGCTGATGTACAGGCCCGAGTTTCCGAGTTTGCGGTATTCCATGGGGTTCCTTTTCGCTGGGATGTTGCGGGTGAAGGACTGCTTAGGGGACGGCCGTGCGGAGGCGGCGGGGCGGGGCCGTGGAGCCCCTTACGATGAGGTTCGGTTCAAGGCGCTCGACGGCGGCCGGCGCACCTTCGAGGGTGGCGATGAGGGCTTCCGCAGCTAGGCGGCCTTGTTCGGCGACGCCGTGGTCCATGGTCGTCAGGCCGATGGAACCGGCGAGTTCGTGGTTGTCGTAGCCGACCACCGAGAAATCCCCGGGCACCTGCAGCCCTGCCTTCCGGAGGGTGGCCAGCGCCCCGAAGGCGAGTTCGTCGGAGGCGGCGACCACCGCCGTCGGGGGTTCCGCTGCGGTGAGGGCCTTCGCCATCGCCGCGGCCCCGGCGTCGACCGTGTTCCCGACGCCGAACTCCAGGCCCGGATCGGGGGTGATCCCGGCGTCGGCGAGGGCATCGCGGTAGCCGAGCAGGCGTTCCGCGGGAGGCACGCCGCCCAGCGTCGAGCCGGGCGCCTCCTGGATGCCGAGGAACGCGATGCGCTCGTGGCCGAGGTTGATCAGGTGCCGGGTGGCCGCACGCCCGCCGTTCCGGTCCTCGACGCACACCGAGGAGGCGCCTGCCCGCTCCGAACCGACCAGCGCCACCACCTGGCCCTGGGCTTCGAGGGCCGCGAGTTCCTCGGGTGTCAACTGCAGGGCCAGCACCAGGGCGCCGTCGGACCGGCCTTGGAGGCGGGGCGCCGCAAAGAACGCGCTGCGCAGTTCCGGCGTGGACAGCTCGGTGAGCAGGACGTCGTAGCCTGCGCGACTGAGCACCCGGCCGGCCGCAGCGATCACCTCCGCGAAGAACCATTTCGAGAGAAGCGGTACGACGACGGCCACCGTGCGGGTGCGTCCTGTCGCCAGCCGGGAGGCGCTCAGGGAGGCGACATAGCCGAGCTCTTCGGCAGCTTTCTGCACGCGCTTGCGGGTCGATTCAGCAATGCCAGGAACCCCGCGGAGGGCGCGGGAAACCGTGGAAACCGAAACCCCGGCGCGTTCGGCGACACTTTGGACGGAAGAGGACATGTTCCGAGGCTAGAGGAACTCAGCGACTTCTTGCAAGCGCTTGCAAAGATCCGCACCTCCAATTCCAGGGCCATCTTGACCGGGTAAGAATCGGGGGCTTCCCACACCCATGTGTGTCATGTACCATTGCACATATCATGTGACATCGAACACAGCGAACGATGTTTTCACCTGTTCCCCACATGGAAGAGCGTTATGACCCTTTCAGAAATCGCGAACGGCAAGCTCGCGCCCCGTACCGGCATCAGGCTGGACAACATCTCCAAGCGTTACGGCGACCATCTGGTGATCGACGATGTGTCCCTGAACGTCGAACCGGGCACGGTGACGGCGTTGATCGGCCCCTCGGGTGCCGGCAAGAGCACCTTCCTGCGGTGCATCAACCTCCTGGAGCGCCCCGACTCCGGGACCATCCAGGTGGACCACCACACCATCGAGCCGGGCAAGGTGATCAACGCCAAGGATCTCGCGGCGCTGCGCCGCACGGTGGGAATGGTGTTCCAGTCCTTCAATCTCTTCCCGCACATGTCCGCCCTGAAGAACATCAGCTTTCCGCAGCAGAAAGTGCTCGGCCGCAGCAAGGAAGAGGCCGACGAGCGCGCCCTGCAGCTCCTGGAACGCGTCGGCCTGAAGGACAAGGCGCACCAGCACCCCGGCCGGTGTTCCGGCGGGCAGCAACAGCGCATCGCCATCGCCCGGGCGCTGGCCCTTGACCCGTCCATCATGCTGTTTGACGAGCCGACCTCGGCCCTGGATCCCGAGGTGGGGCTCGAGGTCCTGGCGGTCATGCGCGAGCTCGCCGACGACGGAATGACGATGATCGTCGTGACCCACGAAATGCAGTTCGCCCGGGACGTTTCGGACACCCTCGTGGTGATGGCCGACTGCAGGATCATCGAACAGGGCGATCCGCGGGCCATCATGAGCGACCCGCAGGAGGACCGCACCCGGCGCTTCCTGCGCGCCGTGCTGGAGCGCTGAAATGGACGCATTCTCCGCAGTCCTGCAGGGACTGCCCATGACGATCGTGCTGACGCTGTCAGCCTTCGCGATCGGCATCGTCGGTGCGGTGCCGCTCGCGGTGGGCCTGTCCTCCCCGAACGTGGTGCTCCGCCTGGCCTGCCGGCTCTTCGTGGACCTGGTGCGCGGCGTGCCGATCATCGTGTGGCTGTTCCTGCTGAAGTTCGGCATCCAGGTGGGCACCTTCAAGTTCAACCCGGTGGGCGCGGCGATCGTGGGCCTGGGCGTGGTGTCGATCGCCTACCTCGCCGAGATCTACCGCGGCGGCCTGGAATCGGTCCCGCGCGGACA
The DNA here is from genome assembly GCF_003369445.1 of Arthrobacter silvisoli. Lineage (GTDB taxonomy): Bacteria > Actinomycetota > Actinomycetes > Actinomycetales > Micrococcaceae > Arthrobacter > Arthrobacter silvisoli. Next base: position 10,770 of record NZ_QRCU01000004.1, on the reverse strand, counting down.
GAACGAAGCCGCGGACGCGCTCGGCCTGACCCGGGGGACAACGTTCCTGCGGGTGCTCGTGCCGCAGGCGTTCCGTATCGTCTCACCGTCCATTGCCACCTACCTGACCGGCCTGCTGAAGGACTCGTCCATCGCTTCGACGATCATCGTGGCCGAAATGGTGTTCCAGTCCCAGGCCTTCGCCCGGCAACACCCCACCATGGAAGGCATCCTGCCCTACGTGCTGGTCGGCATCCTGTACATCGTGTTGAGCCTGCCGGTGGCCTACCTGTCCCGCAGCCTTGATGCCCGCATGAGGAAGGCGGTCTACGCATGACCTGGCTGATCGAATGGGCAGGCTACCTGCCGCAGCTGATGTCCGGGCTCGGCGTGAGCCTGATGATCGCCGGCGTCTCCATCGTGGCGGGCTATCCGCTGGGCCTGGTGCTCAGCGTCATGGTCCAGCACCGGAACCTGGCCGTGCGCACCCTGGGCCTGGCCGTCGTCGAAATCGGCCGCGGCGCCCCCGCCCTGGTGATCCTGTACCTGTTCTATTACGGGCTGCCGAAGTTCGGCATTGCCTTCGAAAGCATCACCGCGGCCTGCCTGGCGCTGATCTGGAACTCCGCGGCGTACTCCTCGGAGATCATGCGGGCAGGAATGCAGTCCGTGGCCCGCGGCCAGCACGAGGCCTCGGCCGCCCTGGGCCTGTCCCGCGGGCATACCTTCTTCCGGGTGATCATGCCGCAGGGCATGCGCTCGGCCATCCCCGGCCTGATGGGCGTGGCCATCCAGATGTTCCAGGGAACCTCCCTGGCCTACGCCATCGCCGTGCCGGAGCTGATGAAGTCCGCGTACAACATCGGTTCCCAGGACTTCAACTACCTGCAGATCTTCGCCCTCGCGGGCATCTGCTACGCCGCGATCTCCATGCCGGCCACATGGATCACCGTGTACTTCGAAAAACGCCTGGCCCGCCACACCTGACCCCTTTCTGCAGATCCCCACGCATCCCCCACCAACAGGAGGAAAGAAATGACCATGCACAAGCTCAAGACCACCGGTGCGCTGGCCGCCGTCGTCCTCGCCGCCGGCCTCGGCCTGACCGCCTGCGGCGGGTCCTCGACCGCGAGCAGCTCCAACTGCACCCCCAAGCACCAGGGAGTCCAGACCGTCGCCCAGGGCAAGCTGACCATCGGCGTCATCGACATCCCGCCGTTCAGCAGCTACAACAGCGGCAAGCCCAACGGCATCGACATCGCAATCGTCAACAAGATCGCCAAGGACGAATGCCTCGAGCCCGTCTACCAGCAGGCCACCTACGCCGACGCCGTGCAGTCCATCTCCGGCGGCAACATCGACCTCGCCCTGGGCACCATCGACGCCACCGAGAAGCGCCTGAAGGCCGTGGACTTCTCCGCCTCCACCTACCTGGACGGCATGGGCATTGCCTCCAAGAGCGGCGCCACCACCGTGGCCGAGCTGGAGAAGATGAAGAAGGTAGGCACCATCGACGGGTACCTCTGGGTGGAAGACCTCCGCAAGATCCTCGGCGACAAGCTGGTCACTTACCCGTCCAGCGTTGAGCTGAAGGCGGACTTCGACGCCGGACGCCTGGACGCCGACGTCGATGCTTACGGCGTGCAGGTCCTCCAGTTCAAGGATGCCGCCGGCGTCAAGGTCGCCCTTGCGAACGAGAAGCCGGATTCCCGCGTCGGCGCGATCACGCAGGCGCCGGAGGCGGCCTTCCCGATGACCAAGGGCAACGCCAGCCTGAAGGAAGCACTCGACGCCGGCATCCAGTCCCAGCGCGAAGACGGCACCATCGCCAAGCTCCTCACGGATGCCGGCCTCTCCGAAGGCCTCGGAAAGGTGGCCGGGAAGCAGTACGTGGTTCCCGCGAGCTGAGTCCCCGCAGCGGCACGGGTTCACCTTGCTGCTGCAAAACCCGGATGCCGGGCTACGGCCCGGCATCCCCTTATTCCACCTGTGCAATGTCACATGGTAAATTTGCTGTGAGGAACTTCACGGCAGCACGATTAACGGCGCCGAGTGTGCCAGAAGGAAGGAACCAATCATGACTGAGACCCGCAAGCCCTGGCGCGGCGTACACGTTGCCACCGCGCTGCCGTTCAATGAAGACTTCAGCGTGGACTTCGACGCCTACGCCGAGCACGTCCGCTTCCTGGCGAACGCCGGCTGCGACGGCGTGGCCCCCAACGGCTCCCTGGGCGAGTACCAGACCCTCAGCGAAGAGGAACGCGGCCGCGTCATTTCGACGGCGGTCGAGGCAGCTCCCGAAGGCTTCACCGTGATGGCCGGCGTGGGTGCCTACAGCGCCCTGCAGTCCGTGAAGTGGGCCGAGCAGGCCGCTGAAGCCGGCGCGTCGTCGCTGATGCTCCTTCCGCCGAACGCCTACCGTGCCAACGAGGACGAGGTGGTGGAACACTACCGCCGCGTTGCCGCCGTCGGCCTGCCGATCGTGGCCTACAACAACCCGATCGACACCAAGGTGGACCTGACCCCGCAGCTGATCGCCCGCCTGCACGGCGAAGGCTTGATTGTCGGCGTCAAGGAATTCACCGGCGACGTCCGCCGCGCCTACGAGATCAAGGAACTTGCCCCGGAGGTGGACCTGCTCATCGGTACCGACGACACCGTCGTCGAAATGGGCCTGGCCGGTGCCGTGGGCTGGGTGGCCGGCTACCCGAACGCCATCCCGGAGTCCACACTTGAGCTGTACCGCCTCTCCACCTCGGGCGACGTGGCGGACCTGGCACGCGCCCGGACGTCCGCCGCGCCTACGAGATCAAGGAACTTGCCCCGGAGGTGGACCTGCTCATCGGTACCGACGACACCGTCGTCGAAATGGGCCTGGCCGGTGCCGTGGGCTGGGTGGCCGGCTACCCGAACGCCATCCCGGAGTCCACACTTGAGCTGTACCGCCTCTCCACCTCGGGCGACTTTTTTACTTGCACTCCCTGCTCCGCTGGGACAGCAAGACCGAATTCGTCCAGGCCATCAAGCTGTCCATGGACATCGTGGGCCTGCGGGGCGGAGCGTGCCGCCCCCCGCGCGGCCCCCTGAGCGAAGCAGCCCTGGCCGCAGTTACCAAGGACACCGAAGCAGCCCTCGCCAAGGGTTACAAATAAGCAAAACAAAAGGGCTGGGCCCATCGTCGACGGCGGTGACCTGCTTACGGGACTTGGTTGCCGCCGTAAACGGTGACAACCGCACAAGACGGATTCCGGTCCTCCGGAAAGGAGCGCATCGCGAGCGATCGCATCGTGTAGGTCGCCCAGCGACCGAAGCGGTGCATATCGTTCGTGTCTAAGCGACGCCGGAGGGCCGGAATCCGGCGGACCCAGCGGCGGAAGCGCCGGAGCGGAAGCGGACAGCGAGCCGGCGAAAGCCGGCAGAAACAACGAGGAGAGAGCACATGAGAACCAGCCGCATCTTCCACGCCGTGGACTCCCACACGGAGGGCATGCCCACGCGCGTAATCACCGGCGGCATCGGGACGATCCCCGGCGCCACCATGGCCGAGCGCCGCCTGTGGTTCATGGAACACAGCGACTGGATCCGTACGCTCCTGATGACCGAGCCGCGCGGCCACGCCTCGATGAGCGGGGCCATCCTGCAGCCGCCCACCCGCCCGGACGCGGACTACGGCGTGCTGTACATCGAGGTCTCGGGCCTGCTGCCGATGTGCGGACACGGCACCATCGGCGTGGCCACGGTGCTGGTGGAGACCGGCATGGTGGAGGTCGTGGAGCCGGTCACCACGGTGCGGCTGGACACGCCGGCCGGCCTGGTGATCGCGGAGGTCGCGGTGAAGGACGGCCACGCCGAGTCCGTGACCATCCGCAACGTGCCCTCCTTCGTGGACCGCCTGGACGCCGAGGTGGACGTTCCCGGCTACGGCCTGGTGAACTACGACCTCGCGTTCGGCGGCAACTTCTACGCCGTGGTGGATCTGGACAGCCTGGGCCTGCCGTTCGAACGGGAACGCAAGGCCGATCTGCTCAAGGCCGGCCTGGCCATCATGGACGCCATCAACGCCAAGGACGAGCCCGTCCACCCGGAGCGTGAGGACATCCGGGGCTGCCACCACGTGTACCTGAAAGCGCCGGGTTCCACCGCGGAGCATTCCCGGCACGCGATGGCCATCCACCCGGGCTGGTTCGACCGTTCGCCCTGCGGCACCGGCACCAGCGCCCGGATGGCGCAGCTGCATGCCCGCGGCGAACTGGCGCTCAACACGGACTTCATCAACGAGTCCTACATCGGCTCCCGCTTTATCGGACGACTGGTGGAGGAAACGGAGGTGGCAGGCCGGCCCGCCGTCGTGCCCACCGTGACCGGTCGCGCCTGGCTGACCGGCACCGCGCAGTACTTCCTGGATCCCACGGATCCCTTCCCGGAAGGCTTCCTGCTGTGAAGCTGCCCTACTTCGACGCTGCGGCCGTGCGTGCCGCCGCCCCGTGGCCGACGGCGGTCGCGGCCCTGGAGCGCGCGCTCGCCGACGGCATGGATCCGGAGTCCGACAGCCCCCGGCTGTTCAGCCCTGCACCGGGCGGGGAGTTCCTGCTCATGCCGGCGCAGGGACTGGGTTATTCGGGCGTCAAGGCACTCACCGTCGCCCCCGGCAACCCGGCCCGCGGGCTCGGGAAGATCCAGGGCATCTACCTGCTGATCGACTCGGACACCCTGGCGCCCCTGGCCACGATGGACGGGACCGAGCTCACCGCCATCCGCACCCCGGCCACCACCCTCATGGCCGTCAAGCACATCCTGGCCGCGGCCCCTGAAGGAGCCCCTCAGCACAACAATGAACACCCCCAGGTCCTCGTCTTCGGCGCGGGCATCCAGGCGCTCAACCATCTCCGCGCGGCGCACGCCGTGCTGCCCGGGGCACGGTTCGCCGTCATCGGGCAGCGTCCCGAACGGGTGCAGGCACTCATCGGAACGCTCGCCGCAGAAGGCATCACTGTCCGCACCGGCAGCACGGTGGATGTCCCGGGAGCGGACGTCATCCTCTGCACCACCTCCTCCAGCACGCCGTTGTTCGACGGCGGGCTGGTGGCGGACGGCGCGGTGGTGGCCGCCGTCGGGCAGCACGGACTGGACGCCCGCGAAGTGGACGCCGCGCTGGTGCTGCGCTCCGACGTCGTGGTGGAAGGACGCGCCTCGGCGCTGCGGGAGGCGGGCGACCTCATCCCGGCCCGGAGCGCGGAGGAATGGGAATCCATCCACCCGGTGAACCTGCAGGAACTCGTGGCCGGCAAGCTGGAACGCACGCCCGGGAAGCCCTGCCTGTACGCCGGAGTGGGCATGGCCTGGGAGGACCTCGTGACGGCGGCCGTGGTGTATGAAGGAGGCACCAGAGAATGACGCCCGCCCAAGGAGTGCTCACCGTGCCTGCCAACAACCAGCTCCCCATCGCCCCGCTCGGCCGCCAGCGCAGCCTGCGCGAGTCAGTCACCGAGTCGCTGCGTGCCGCGATCATCGCCGGCACGCTGGAGGAGGGGACGCTGTACTCGGCTCCGGCGCTGGGCGCGGCCTTCGGTGTCTCGGCCACGCCCGTGCGCGAGGCCATGATGGACCTGGCCCGCGAAGGCCTGGTGGAAACCGTCAAGAACAAGGGCTTCCGGGTCACCAGCATGAGCGACCGTGAACTGGACGAGATCACCGAGATCCGCCTGCTGCTGGAGCCCCCGGTGATGGCCGACATCGCCGGGGCCGTCCCCGAAGGCGACATGGGCCGCCTGCACAAACTGGCCGAGGACATCGTGGACGCCGCCCGCGAAGGCGACCTGGCGGCCTACCTGGCCGCCGACCGCGACTTCCATGCCGAACTGCTCGAGTATTCGGGCAACAAGCAGCTCGTGGAGCTGGCCACCAGCCTGCGCACCCGCACCCGCATGTATGGGCTGAAGATCCTCAGCGACAACAACCGCCTGGCCAACTCGGCCCAGGAACACCACGAACTGCTGGACCTCCTTGCCGCCGGAGACGGGGCCGCAGCCCGCGAACTCATGCGCCGCCACATCGGCCACGCGCGCGGGCTCTGGGCCACCGGCGAGGACGAAACCCCACCCCTGGAGTAACAGACATGAACTTTGGAAATGGCCCCCGGGGCAGCGATGTCCTGGTCATGGGCGCCGGCGTCATCGGGGCCGCCACCGCCTATTTCGCCGCACAACAAGGCCTGAGCGTCACGGTCCTGGACAAGGGCCTCCCGGCCGGCGGCACCTCCTCCGCCTGCGAAGGCAACATCCTCGTCTCGGACAAGGAACTCGGCCCCGAACTCGAACTCACCCGGTACTCCCTGGGCGTGTGGCACAACGACCTCGCCGAACACAAGAAACTCTGGGAGTTCGAATCCAAGGGCGGGATCATCGTGGCCTCCCGCGAAAGCAGCCTCGCCTCCCTGAACCGGGTGATGGCGGTCCAGCAGGGCTTCGGCGTGGACGTCGAGGAACTGGACCAGGCCGCCCTCCGCGAAGCCGAACCCCACATCTCCCGCGAAGCGCTCGGCGGCGCCAGCTACCGCGAGGACTGCCAGGTCCAGCCCATGCTCGTGGCGGCCCACCTGGTGCGGCTCGCCACCGAGGCCGGCGCCCGTTTCATCGCCGACACTCCCGTCACTGCTTTCCTGCGTTCAGGGCCAGGGCGCAGTGTTTCAGGGCGCGACGGCGGCCGGGTCACCGGCGTCCGCACCCCGCGCGGCGATTTCCCTGCCGGAGCTGTGGTCAACTGCACGGGCACGTGGGCCGGCGAGCTCGCGGCGCTGGCCGGCGTCGAGGTTCCGGTCCTGCCGCGGCGCGGCTTCGTCATGGTCACCGAGCCGCTGCCACCCATGGTCCACCACAAGGTCTATGCCGCCGAATACATCGACAACGTGGGCAGCTCCGACGCCGGGTTGCAGGCGTCGCCCGTGGTGGAGGGCACGCCCAGCGGCACTATCCTCATCGGCTCCACCCGCGAACGCGTCGGCTTCGACCGAACCGTCAGCACCGCCGCCCTTGGCCTGCTGGCCCGCAACGCCACCGCCCTCTTCCCCTTCCTGGAACGGGTCAAGGCCATCCGGCACTACCACGGCTTCCGCCCGTACTGCCCGGACCACCTGCCCGTGATCGGCCACGACGACCGCGCTCCCGGGCTCTGGCACGCCGCCGGCCACGAAGGTGCGGGAATCGGCCTCTCCGCCGGCACCGGGAAGCTCCTGGCCCAGGCGCTCGCCGGACTCACCCCGGACATGGACCTCACCCCCTTCGCACCCGCCCGCTTCGGGGAGTCTGGCGCCCATACTTCAGCCCACCGAGAGGAGGCCACGGCATGAACCCCCAGCCCGTCACCATCACCTTCGACGGCCGCCCCCTGACCGCAACGGCCGGCCAGAGCGTCGGCGCGGCCCTCGCGTCCCAAGGCGTCACCGCCTGGCGCAGCACCCGCAAAGGCGGCAAGCCCCGCGGCCTGTTCTGCGGCATCGGCGTGTGCTTCGACTGCCTGGTCACGGTCGACGGCGAAACGAACCAGCGCGCCTGCCTCGTGGAGGTCTGCGAGGGCATGGAGGTGGAAGGCTCATGAGCGACGCCGTTTCAAGCAGCACCATCAGTGTTGATGTCGCCGTCGTCGGTGCCGGTCCCGCGGGGCTCGCCGCCGCGGTGGCGGCCGCCGAAGCGGGGGCGAGGGTGGCCGTCGTCGACGCCGGAGCCCAGCCGGGCGGCCAGTTCTGGCGGCACGCGCGCGAGACTGTCCAGCCCGAAGCCGCCGATGACCAGCCGGACGGCCACGGCCACCACGGCTGGAGCACATACCTGGACCTGCGGGCGCGTTTCGACGCCGCGCAGCGCGCTGGGCGGATTACGTACCTGCCGGGCCTGCAGGTGTGGATGGCGGAACCTGGATTCACCCTGCACACCACACCGGCCGTCGCCTCTTCCGGAACCGTTCCAGCCACCGTCACCGCCTCCCGGCTCGTCCTGTGCCCCGGCGGCTACGACCGGCAGCTGCCCGTTCCCGGCTGGGAGCTGCCCGGCGTGATGGCGGCCGGGGGCATCCAGGCCTTCATCAAGGCCAATGGCGTGCTGCCCGGCAAGCGCTTCGTCATCGCCGGCACCGGGCCGTTCCTGCTGCCGGTCGCCGCGGGCATCGCCGAAGCGGGCGGGAAGGTGCTGGCCGTGCTCGAGTCCTCCGCGCCGTCGGCCTGGCTGCCTCATCTCGCCGCCGCCTCCGGCGTGCCCGGGAAGGCCCTCGAAGGCGCCGAGTACGCGGCGCTCTTCGCCCGGCACCGTATCCCGTACCGCACCCGCAGCATCGTCACCGAGGTGCTTGGATCCGGCCGCGCGGAGGGTGTCCGCACCGCGAAGGTAGACGCCGAAGGCCGGGTCCGCCCGGGCACCGGGCGCGCCTACACGGACGTGGACGTGGTGGGCTTCGGCTGGGGCTTCACGCCGCAGATGGAACTGCCGGTGTCGCTCGGCGTCGACACCCGGATCGACGCGGACGGTTCCCTGGTGGGCGTGGTCGACGAGCGGCAGCAGTCCAGCGTTCCCGGACTGTTCCTCGCGGGCGAGGTGACCGGCGTCGGGGGCGCAACCCTGGCCGTCCTGGAAGGCCTCGCCGCCGGGGCTGCTGCCGCCCGGCCGGACTCCACCACCCCGGTCAAGCAGCCCGCCGCGATCACCCGGCACCGCCGTTTTGCGCAGGCCATGCACCAGGCCCATCCTGTGCCCGCCGCCTGGCCGGACTGGCTCACCCCGGACACCACCGTGTGCCGCTGCGAGGAAGTCACGGCCGGGGAAATCACGGAAGCCCGGGACAACCTGGGCGCCCGCGACGCCCGGAGCCTGAAGTCCTTCACCCGCGCCGGCATGGGCTGGTGCCAGGGCCGGGTCTGCGGGTTCGCAGCCGCCTGCCTCGGCGCCGGTCCTGGAGAAGCGCCCGACGCCGGATCCCTCGCCGGGAGTGCCAAGCGCCCGCTCGCCGCTCCCGTGGCCATCGGCGAACTGGCTGCCCTCGATTGACCTGCCGGGCATGCAGCCCGGCACGGCGTGCGCGAATTCGCCGGAGAGCTGCCGGGTCGCCGGAACGTTCCAGCGACCACGCAGGGTTCCCGCGACCCCGCGATACGCCCCCGATACCCACGACCCCAACGGAAGGAGACCGCGATGACCGCGATCACCCAGAGCACCACCACCGCCGCCACCACCGACGCCGAACTCGAACACCACCTCGCCGCCGCCCACGCCGCCGCTGCACCCCTGGCCGCCCTCCGCCCGGCTGAGCGCGCCGCCTTGCTGGACGCCGTCGCCGACGCCCTGGACACCGCCGCGGAGCAGCTGGTTCCGCTCGCGCAGCGGGAAACCCGGCTCGCCGAGGCCCGCCTGCGCGGCGAACTGAAGCGCACCACCTTCCAGCTGCGCCTCTTCGGCGAGGTCCTGCGCGACGGCGGCTACCTCGACGCCCGCATCGACCACGCCGACGCCGACTGGCCCATGGGCGCTCCCCGCCCGGAACTGCGCCGCCTTAAGGTGCCGGTCGGCCCCGTGGTGGTCTTCGCGGCAAGCAACTTCCCCTTCGCCTTCTCGGTTGCCGGCGGCGACACCGCCTCGGCGCTCGCCGCAGGCAACCCCGTGATCCTCAAGGCGCACTCCGGCCACCCGGAACTGTCCAAGGCGACGGCCGCCGTCGTGGTTTCCGCGCTGGCTGCCGCCGGGGCACCCGAAGGCAGCTTCGCCCTGATCACCGGAACCGCCGCCGGCGCCGCCGCATTGAAGGATCCGCGTATCAAGGCCGGCGCCTTCACCGGCTCCATCCCGGGCGGCCGGGCCCTGTTCGACATCGCCAGTTCCCGGCCAGAGCCCATCCCGTTCTTTGGCGAACTGGGCAGCAACAACCCCGTTTTCGTCACCGAGGCCGCGGCGGCCGAACGCGGGGCGGAGATTGCAGCAGCCTTCGTGGCTTCGTTCACCATGGGGGCCGGGCAGTTCTGCACCAAGCCGGGCACCCTGTTCGTGCCCGCGTCCTCGGGCATGGTCGAGGGGTTGCGCCAGGCCGCGCTGCCCGGTGCCGCACCGCTTCTGAACGGCCGCATCCAGTCCGGTTACACCGAGGTCCTCCAGGAACTGCAGGCCAATCCGCGCTTGGAAGTCCTGGCCCAGGGCGAGGCGCCGCTGGCCGACCCGCCGGCCCCGACACTGCTGCTCACCACCGCCGCGGACATGCTCGCCGAACCGCACGCACTGCAGGCCGAATGCTTCGGCCCCACCGCCGTGGTGGTGGCGTACGACGACGAGTCCCGGCTCCCGGAGATCGCCGAGACCTTCGAGGGGCAGCTGACCGCAACGATCCACGGCACCGATTCCTGCGAGGTTGCCGGACTCGTGGAGGTCCTGGCCCGTAAGGCCGGGCGCGTGCTCTGGAACCAGTGGCCTACCGGCGTCTCGGTCACCTACGCGCAGCAGCACGGCGGACCGTACCCGGCCACGACGGCGGCCGGCAGCACGTCCGTGGGCACCGCCGCGATCGAACGGTTCCTGCGTCCCGTGGCGTACCAGGGCTTCCCGCAGCACCTGCTGCCCGAGGCCGTGCGCGAGCACAACCCGCTGGGCGTCCCGCGCCTGGTGGACGGCCGCCGGGCAGGGTAGCCAAGCAGGGTAGCCAAGGAGCTGTCGGCACCGCTTCGTGACGGCCGGCTGGCGGGGGCTAGCTGTACTGCCCAGGCAGGTTGGTTAAGCGGCTGATAGGCGGGTGGCCTCCGATTGCGGTGTGGGGCCTGTGGTG
>NZ_QRCU01000003.1 GCF_003369445.1 Arthrobacter silvisoli | reverse complement strand
GCGTCCTCGGGCGCGACCTGGGTGTCCATCCACCACGGCGGCGGCGTGGGCATCGGCCGTTCCATCCACACCGGCCAGGTCTCGGTGGCCGACGGCACCGAGCTCGCGGCCCGGAAGCTCGAGCGCCTGCTCACCAACGACCCCGGCATGGGCGTCATCCGCCACGCCGACGCCGGCTACGAACGCGCCATCGAGGTCGCCAACGAACGCGGCGTCCGCATCCCCATGAACGAAGGTAAGTAGCCGATCCCCCATCGATTGCTCCCCAGCGGGCCCCGGCCTCGCCGGTGTGGGTCCACGTAACCGTCGTTTTGGGCCGCCAGAACGATACCTACGGAGCAATCGATGGGACCTAACCCCGCGAAGGGACCTTCCATGATCGTGATCGACGGCCTGCAGTTGGACTTGGCGGACATCGTCGCCGTGGCCGACGGCGAAGATGTCAGCGTGGCTCCGGAAGCGCTGGTGCGGATGACCGAATCCCGCGAGTCCGCAGTGGCTACGGCCCTGCGCCGACCGGTTTACGGACGTTCCACCGGTGTGGGCGCCAACCGGACCGTCTCCCTGGCGGAAGCCGGGAGCGGGGATACCCACGGACTCAAGCTGCTGCGGAGCCATGCCGTGGATGCCGGCAGGCCGCTGGACCGCAGGACCGTCCGCGCGATGCTCGTCGTCAGGCTGTCCCAGCTGGCGGCCGGCGGGTCGGGGATCGACCCTGCCATTGCCGAGGCCCTCGCTGCGCTCCTCAACTCCGGTGCCGTCCCCGAGGTCCGCGAGTTCGGCGGGATCGGCACCGCGGACCTTCCCGCGCTTGCCGGCACCGCGCTGACGATGCTCGGCGAACGGGAGCCTCTCGGGGGAGGAAAAGCACTCCGCCTCCTGGATGGCTGGGCTACAGCCGATGCCCTCCCTTTCATCAGTTCCAGCGCCTTGACCATCGCCCAGGCGGTCCTTGCACAGCAGGAACTGACCATCCTCCTTGGCAACGCCGCGTCCGTGGCAGCCCTGTCTTTCGCTGCGATGTCCGGCAATCCGGAAGCCTTCAGCCCCGCGGTAGCTGCTGCCGCGGACACGCCTTCGGTCGCGGACGCGGCCCGCATGTTTCACGGGCTCGTCCAAGGAAGCGGCGAACCGGCCCGGATCCAGGATCCGTACTGCCTACGGACCCTGCCGCAGATCTTCGGATCCCAAGCTGAAGAGTTGGCGGCACTGGGCGAATTGCTGCGACGCCTTGTCACGGCCGGAAACGAGAACCCGCTGGTCCACGGCTCGCCGTCGGAAGGGACCAACGACGTCTCCCACCACGGCCTCTTCCAGATGACCAACCTCGCCCGCCGGGTGGATGCGCTGCAGTTGGCCATCGGCGCGGCCTGCGCCACGCACCTGCGCAGGATCGACCTCCTCTGCGACCCCCACTACACCGGCGGCCACCCATTCTTGGCCGAGGATGGCGGCGGCCAGTCCGGCGTCATGATGCTGGAATATGTCGCCGCCGCGGCGGTAGGCCGGATCCGGAGCAATGCCCAGCCCGTGAGCCTGCAAACAGTGGTGCTGTCCCTGGGCGCCGAGGAAGACGCAAGCTTTGCCAGTGTGGCTGCTGCGCAGCTGCAGGCAACGGCGGAAGCCCTGGCGACCGTTGCCGCCGTCGAACTCGTCTGCGCCACCCGCGCCCTGCGGCTGCAGGGCCGGCAGCCCGAAGAGTTTGCCAGCCCGCGGCTCCAAACCGTCATGCGTGCAGCGTTCGCGCTGCCCTCCGACGTCCGGGACCGGGACCTGCGCGGTGACCTTGAGCAAGCCCACCGGCTGGTCACCGCCCGGCGCTGATCCCGGCCCTGGCGCCGGCGCTGCTTAGTGCGCCGGCGCCGCTTCCTTGGCCGCGGCCTTCGGGTCGCTCAGCTTCTTGTTGGGAAGGGCGAAGCTGATCAGGAAAGCCAGCAGGGTGAGCCCGGCCGCGGTGAGCATGACGACGTCGATCGCCTGGGCGAAGCCCTCGGTGATGGGCCGCGTCAGCACCGGGTTGGCCGCATGCAGCCAGCTGGTGTCGTTGAGGGAATCGTTGGACGCGCCGTTCTTGAAGAAGTCATACAGCTTGGCGTTGGCGGGATCGGCGGCCACGGCCGGGTCCTTGAGCACCTTGAGGTAGTTGGCGCTGCCGGTGGCGGTCTTCATCCCGTCGGCGATCTTGTCCGCGGCCTGGCTGAACAGCATCGAGATGAACACGGCCGTGCCCACGGCGCCGCCCATGGAACGGAAGAACGCCGCTGTCGACGTGCCCACGCCCATGTCCTTCGGCGGCACGGACACCTGCATGGCCAGGGTGAGCGGCTGCATGCAGAAGCCCAGGCCCATGCCGAAGAACACCGCGATCAGGCCGGGTACCCAAAGGCCTGTGTCCACCCCGAGCGAGAGGCCCATGACGACGGCGGCCGCCGTCAGGATCGCCGTGCCGAGGATCGGGAAGATCCGGTACGTGCCCGACTGCGAGATGGTGCGTCCGGCGGTGATGGAACCGGCGAGGATGCCTACGGTGAAGGTGATCATCATGAGGCCGGCCTCAGTGGGGGTAAGGCCCTTGACCAGCTGCAGGTACATCGGCAGCATCGCGATGGCGCCGAACATGCCGATGCCGATGATGAAGTTCAGCAGGGAGGACAGGCCGAACGTGGCGTTGCGGAACAGGCGCAGGGGGATCAGTGCGTAGTCTCCGGCACGCTGTTCGGCCAGCAGGAACAGGACGATGCCCAGCACTCCGAGGCCGTAGCAGAGCCAGGAGGCGGTGGAGTTCCAGCCCCAGCTGCGGCCCTGTTCGGCCACGAGCAGCAGCGGCACGATCGCCAGGGTGATGGCCGCCGCGCCCCAGTAGTCGATCTTCTGCTTCACATGCCGTGGCGGCAGGTGAAGGTACAGGAAGACCACGGCCAAGGCGGCCAGTCCGATGGGCAGGTTGACGAAGAAGACCCAGCGCCAGCCGTCGAAGCCCAGGATGGTGGACGTGCCTGCGAAGGCGCCGCCGATCACGGGGCCGAGCACGGAGGAAACACCGAAGACGGACATGAAGTAGCCCTGGTACTTGGCGCGGTCCTTGAGTGCCACGATGTCGCCGATGATGGTCAGCGCGAGGGCCAGGAGGCCGCCGGCGCCCATGCCTTGGATGCCGCGGGCGATGGCGAGCTCGGTCATGGAGTGCACGGATCCGGCGTACAGGGAGCCGGCCAGGAAGATGAAGATCGCGGCCAGGTACAGCGGGCGGCGGCCGAAGATGTCGCTGAGCTTGCCGTACAGCGGGGTGCTCACCGTCGAGGTAATGAGGTAGGCCGTCGTGGCCCAGGCCTGCAGGGAGAGGCCGTCAAGGTCGTTCGCGATGGTGTAGATCGAGGTCGACACGATGGTCTGGTCCAGGGACGACAGGAACATGCCGAGCATGAGGCCCACCATGACGGTCAAGGTCTGGCGGTGGGTCAGGACTTCGCCGGGTACCCGGACAGGGGTGGATTTGGACATCGGTCCTCCAGGAAGGCGCAGTTAGGGGAAGGCGCAATTGATAGTTGCTTTCAGTAACTATCCTAATTGACGGTCTATTCCCCGCAAACCCGGAAGAATTTCCGGCTACGGCTCCACAAGGATCCCGTCGGCGTCGCAGTAGATCATGTTGCCGGGTTCGATGTGCACGCCGTCGATCACTACGGGAACGTCCACTTCACCGCGGCCCGTCTTGCTGCTCTTCTTCGGGTTGCTGCCCAATGCTTTGATGCCGAACGGCAACTTCGCCAGGGCAAGCCGGTCGCGGATGGCGCCGTTGATGACGACGCCGGCCCAGCCGTTCGCCACGGCGTTCTCGGCGATCATGTCCCCCATGAGCGCCGTGCGCAGCGAGCCGTTGCCGTCCACCACGAGCACCGCGCCGTCGCCGGGGGTGCCGAGCACGGTCTTCACGAGAGCGTTGTCTTCGTAGCATTTCACCGTGCGGACAGGGCCGCTGAAGCTGCTGCGCCCGCCCAAGTCCTGGAACTGCAGCGCGATGGAGGCAAGCTCATCGCCGCGCTCGTCGTAGAGATCGGCGGTGCTCAGCATTTCGTTCATCGTTGACTCTCCTTGCTCTAATGCAGCAACCCTAACTCCGATGTCTGTCAGCGGCGTTAAGCTGAGTCCAGACGTTCACAAGCCAGGGGGAGCCGCCATGAGTCCGAGCGATCTGACCGGATTGCCCGGTTCACTGCCCGAGCGTCCGGCGCCGGATCCGGCCGCTTCAGCGGCAGGTACGACGACGGCGCTCGCCGAGCCGGTGGACCGCGTCCGGGCGCTGTGGATCACCGGAGTCGTACTGGTCAACCTGGGCATCAACGCCGCCTTCTTCGGTCCGATCCAGGTGCTGCTCGGCCAGCAGGCCATCCATTTCGACGAGGGCCAGAAGGAAGCGATCCTGGCCCTGGTCACCGGCTGCGGTGCCGCAGTCTCGCTCGTGGCGAACCCGCTGTTCGGGGCCTTCAGCGACCGCACCGCCTCCCGGTTCGGCAGGCGGGTGCCCTGGGTCCTGTTCGGTGCGATCCTGGGTGCCGCCGCGTTGGTGGGGCTCGCCGGCGCCCCGAACGTGGCTGTCATGACGATCCTCTGGTGCCTGGTCCAGGCCGGGTGCAACGGCGCCTACGCCGCGGTTACCGCGGCCATCCCGGACCGGGTTCCGGTGCCGCAGCGCGGTACCGTGGGCGGCCTCGCCGCCATGGGCCAGACGGTTGGCATCCTGCTCGGCGCGGTGATCGCCTCGGTGGTCGCAGGGAACTTCGCCGCCGGATACCTGGTGTGCGCGGCGGCGCTGCTTGCCGGCGTCGTGCTCTATCTGTTCAAAAGCGAGGATGCCCCGCTGGCCCGCGCCGCCCGCCCGTCCTTCAGCCTGGCGGCCTTTGCGAAGGGCTTCTGGGTGTCGCCGGTGAAGTATCCGGACTTCGCGTGGGCGTGGCTGACCCGGCTGCTGGTCAACATCGGCAACCACATGGTCACCCTGTACCTGCTCTTCTTCCTCAAGGACGCCGTGCACCTCGAGGAAACGCAGGCAATTGCACCGGAGTTCGGCGTGCTGATCCTCACGGGCCTCTACGCGGTGATGGTGATTATTACCAGCGTGGTTGGCGGTGCGCTGAGCGACCGGATGGGCAAGCGGAAGCCGCTGGTGATCGTGTCCTCCGTTGTGATCGCCGTGGCCAGCCTCATCCTTGGCTTCGCCCCCACCTGGGCCGGAGCCATCACCGGTGCCGTGGTGCTGGGCGTCGGCTTCGGCGCGTACCTGGCCGTGGACTTCGCGCTCATCACCCAGGTCCTGCCCACCGCGCTGGACCGCGGCCGGGACCTGGGCGTGATCAACGTGGCCAACTCGCTGCCGCAGGTGATCGCGCCGCTGATCGCCTTCCCGTTCGTCACGTACCTGGGCGGCTACGTGTCGCTCTATGTGGCCGCTGCGGTGATCGGGCTGCTGGGCGCGGTGTTCGTGGTGAAGATCAAGAGCGTGGCGTAGCTTTCGCGAGCTGGATCGGGCGCGGGCCCGGTGGGGCGGTCAGAACACAGCGCTGAACTGGTTCCAGCCGCCGCCGACGACGGCGCGGCCCTTGAACCTAACGTTTGTGTTGGGGTCACCGTTGCCGAAGTACATCCACATGGTTCCTGTTGGGGTGATGCCGTAGACGTCAACCTTGCCGTCGCCATTGAAGTCCCCGGAGGCGCAAATCCGGGAAAAGACCTCCCACCCCCAAAAGCTGGCGGTGAAGAAATCCGGTGTTCCGGCCCCGAAGTGTCCTGTACCGGTGCTGTAAATAAGCCTCAGATTTCCCGTATCGTCCCGGGCCATGACCTCGTTCCTGTTGTACCCCCAGAACTTCCCCGGTGCCAGGAGCAGGTTGAAGTCCTCCCAACCCCTGCTGATGACTTTCCGTTGCAACCAGCCGCCTCGCCCGTTGCCGGGGTAGAGCCAGACTGTGTTGGAGGTATCCCGCGCAATGAGGTCGTTTAAGCCGTCCCCGTCCCAGTCGCCCGGGGCAATGATGTTGCGGTGGATGTTCCATCCTGTGCCGATCTGGACCTTGGTGGGAATCCCACCCTTCCCGTTGCCGGGGTAGAGGAACAATCGGCCCTGCCGATCCCGAGCGATGACGTCATTCTTTCCGTCACCGTTCCAGTCCCCGGCAGAGAGCAGAGCGTTATAAATATTCCAGCCCCCGCCGATACGTTGCCGGGGTAGCCAGGAGCCCCGGCCGTTCGTTGGGTACAGGTAGAGCGTCCCCGCATTGTCACGGGCAAAGACATCCATGGTGTTGTCCCCGTTGAGGCCCTTGGTCTTGTCCCGGTTGGCGATACGAGATTTCAGCACTACCGGAAAAACGTTCGTCTGCCCGCTGACGGTGACGTGGATGTCGACCGTGACTTTGTGGCCTTTGTCGGCCGTTGTAAGGACATAGCTGCGCTGCGTGGCTCCCCGGATCGGGTTGCCGTCTCTCTTCCAGACGTACTTGAAAGACGGCGCTCCACCCTGTGGAAAGGAGTGGACCTTGAACACCTTTGCGAAAATGGTGCCTCCCACGGACACGTCTCCGTCGATTTCCTCATTGTCGACACGGATGTCACGCGGCATCGGTCCCACTGCCGCCGATGTCGCCTCAGCCGGGAATTTCCCTTCGCGCAATGCGGTAACCCGCACGGAGATTTTGCTACCACCGTCGTCGCTGAACTGGGAGTAGTAATCCTGTTCCGTGGCTCTGGCAATCGGTGCGCCATTGCGGAGCCATTCGTAGCGGTATGCCGTTGGTTGCTCGGACCAGCTGCCAGGGTCGGCCGTCAGAGTGGAAATCGGAAAGGCCAACGGTCCTGAGATGGACGGTTTCACGGTGTTGAGCTGCGGTTGCAGCAACACCGCTGGGTTGTCGACCAAGAAGGTGGCCTTGTTGAAATCGATGGGCGGCAGCGGCGACGGTGCAGGCTGAAGGGTCCGTTGGATTCTGCCATCCCGGTGGTAGGTGACAGTCGAACGGTCACCCAGATACGTGA
The DNA here is from genome assembly GCF_003369445.1 of Arthrobacter silvisoli. Classification (GTDB taxonomy): domain Bacteria; phylum Actinomycetota; class Actinomycetes; order Actinomycetales; family Micrococcaceae; genus Arthrobacter; species Arthrobacter silvisoli. The sequence continues at coordinate 71,035 of NZ_QRCU01000003.1, read as the reverse complement.
TGCGGATGCTTTGCAGCGTGTACTTGCCACTGGGCTTGGACGCGGTAACGGGGGCGCTCGCCGTTGCTGAGAACGGCCCCTTCGGAACAGCGCCGTCCCAGCTGAGTTCAAAGCCCGTCACCAGGGATTCGTCTGTGTAAGCAAAGCGGACCTCGCTTGCGGCCTGGGACAGAGTGAAATTTACGCTCGCGGTCTGTCCGGGTGCGACTGTTGCCGTTACCGGCGACATGGCAGTGACAGCCGGTTCCTCAAAGACCACGTCCGGGTTGTCAACCTGGAAGTCGAGACGGCTCAAATCGCCGAGCGATCCAGTAGTGGGCCCAGGCCAATAGGTGGCGTACCGGTTGTCCGCCGTGTTCACGGTGACCCAATCAAGCACGACGCTTTCGCTTGGCCAGCTGTCCGCCTCAATAGGCAACTGGACTGTGCCCTCGATGCTTGGGGTCCTGCTCCCCCAGTAACCAGCGCGGGTTCCGGTCTTGTCGCGAACCACCAAGTCCACGCTCGTCACCGGCTCCGAGGCCTTGAACGCGAATGTCGCGTTATTTCCCGCGGTGATCACCGCAGGGGAGGTCCGTTCCAGGGATAGCAGTTGAGGCCCGGCCTCCACCGCCGCAGCGGGCCCGGCCGGCACCAGGAGCACGGCCGCAAGAACCGCCGCAACGAAGACCACCAGAAAGCGGAAAAGCCGCCGAAAAAGTGCAGCGCCAAACGCCATGATTCCCCCAATAAGCGTGGGCCGGACGCGGCCCGATCACCCGAGGATACTGCCGGGACCTTTCGCTGCCAACATTCGCGCCCGGGACGTTTGTCAATGAGGGCCTCCCGGGCCGCTCCCAGACAACTCCCACCTTCCTGCCGTAACATCTACTAGTCATGTAGGACGCCGCCCGGCCCGCCACACAGATCACCGGATATGCCCGAAGAAAACTACCTGGAACCGTATTCGCTGGACCTAGCAGCGGGGTTGCCGCGGATGGCCGCCGCCCCCACCACGCCAAGGCAGCAGCTGCGCTATACCCGGATCCTTAAGGCTGCCGCAGGATTCACGCAGCGGCAGTTCGACACCGTCAGCCTTTCCGATGTCGCGTTGCGGGCCCACGTCCCATTGGGCACCCTCTACCGGTATTTTCCGTCGCCAGCGCACCTGATGCTCGCCGTCTACCGCCAGCAACTGCGTGAACTTGGAACCGGCCACGCGAAGCCGGTGCGGATCGGACGCGAAAAGCGCATCGAGCAGATTCCACGCGACAGCCAGCCCCCGCTCGGCATCCGGAACGCACTGATCGGCGTGCTCATGGAGATCTTCCACCTGAGGGTGATGCAGCCGGCCGTCGAGCACTGCCTGACCCGCACTTCCCACAGCTGGGACGGCGACATCCCCGAACTCCTGCGCGAGATCGACGCGCTGACTGAATCGGTGGTCGTGTCCGTCATCAACGACGCCGGACGGGCGCGGATCCTGCTCCACACAGTCAGTGGTCTGGTCCAGTTGGTCCGCTGCCGCCGGCTTTCGCTGTTCGATGCCGAAAAGGACCTCAAGAACGCGTGCGCCCTGCTCGCCGAAACCCCGTAATTGCTGTAATCGGTCTAGACCACTAAGGCCAAAAAGCCGGTATTTTTCGTGATCTGGATCACATGGTTTCTCGGGTAAACGTTTTATCAGGGGAGAAAACGTCGGCTCCGGTCATCAGCACCCTCGCGGCTTGCCTACCATGGCAGAACCGATGCGGCCAGCGGCCCACCTGCAGGAGATGTGCAGACCGGGCCAGCCACCCTTGGCCCGAACCAACGCTCCTCGAATGCCCATATTTATGCCGGACCCGCCAGCGGGACCACGGCTAGCCTGAGGAGAACAACGACGTGTCCACTGAAACCATCGGCAGCGCCAACGACGCAGCGCTCATCCTGAGCGAAGAAGAGATTTTCACCGCACACGAGGGCGGCAAGCTCTCCGTGACCAGCACCGTTCCCTTGAACGACAAGCGCGATCTGTCCATCGCCTACACCCCGGGTGTCGCCCAGGTCAGCCGCGCCATCCACGCCAATCCGGAGCTCGCCCGCACCCACACCTGGGCCGAACGCCTCGTGGTGGTCGTCAGCGACGGCACCGCCGTCCTCGGCCTGGGCAACATCGGCCCCAGCGCTTCCCTGCCCGTCATGGAAGGCAAGTCCGCCCTGTTCAAGTCCTTCGGCGACCTCGACTCCATCCCGCTGGTCCTCAACACCACGGACGTGGACGAGATCATCGAGACCCTGGTCCGGCTCCGCCCAAGCTTCGGTGCCGTGAACCTCGAAGACATCTCGGCGCCGCGCTGCTTCGAACTCGAAGAACGCCTCATCGAGGCCCTCGACTGCCCGGTGATGCACGACGACCAGCACGGCACCGCCGTCGTCGTCCTTGCCGCCCTGACCAATGCCGCCAAGGTGACCCAGCGCGACCTCAGCGCCCTGAAGGTGGTCGTCTCCGGCGCAGGTGCCGCGGGCATCGCCGTCGCCGAAATCCTGCTGACCGCCGGCGTCGAAGACGTCATCCTGCTCGACTCGAAGGGCGCCATCAACGCCGCCCGTGCCGACATCGCCGCGGACCCCGCCAGTAAGAAGGCCCAGATGGCGCAGCGGACCAACCCGCGCGGCATCGCCGGCGGACCGGGCGAGGCCCTGCAGGGTGCCGATGTGTTCGTCGGTGTCTCCTCCTCCAAGTTGGATGAAGAGCACCTCAAGCTCATGGCCGAAAACTCCATCGTTTTCGCCCTGTCCAACCCGGACCCGGAGGTCCTGCCGGAGGTCGCCCAGAAGTACGCCGCCGTCGTGGCCACGGGCCGCAGCGACTTCCCGAACCAGATCAACAATGTCCTGGCGTTCCCGGGCATCTTCCGCGGAGCCCTCGACGCCGGTGCCCGCCGCATCACGCCCGCCATGAAGCTGGCGGCAGCCCGGGCGATCGCCGAACTCGCCGAAGAAGAGCTCTCCGCCGACTACATCGTGCCGAGCCCGTTGGACGCCCGCGTGGCCCCGGCTGTTACGGCCGCGGTCGCGGCTGCAGCCGAGTAGGTCCGCGCCCCGCAAACTGCGACGGCGGCGCTCCCGTGCTGGGGAGCGCCGCCGTCGTTTTCGCAACGCGGGGTCACTTGCGGCCCATCCCGCTCGGATCCATGGGCCGTAGCTGACCCCGTGTTGCGGGCCCGGCGGGCACTCTGCGCCCGCGTAGGCTCGGGTGATGACCGCTGAAACCATTGTGACGATACTCTGTGGCCTGGCCATTGCCGTGGGTGTGGCGGGCACGATCATCCCGGTGTTGCCCGGAAGCATCCTGGTCAGCGCGAGCCTGCTGGCCTGGGCGCTGTGGGGTGGTGCGGGAGCCACAGGCTGGGTGGTCTTCGGCATCGGCCTGGCCCTCGTGGCAGTGGGCATGGCAGCCAGCGCCATCCTCACGGGGCGCAAGCTCAAGCGGCACGGCATCCCCAACCGTTCGGTCCTTGCCGGCATCGCCCTGGCGGTGGTGGGGATGTTCGTGATCCCCGTGGTGGGGCTCTTTGTGGGGTTCGCCGTCGGGCTCCTGTTGAGCGAGCTGTTGCGCACCCGCGCGTTCAGGACGGCGGTGTCTTCCAGCCTGGCCGCGCTCAAGGCCACGGGCCTGGGCATCCTTGCCGAGTTCGGCCTGGCCTGCCTGGCGGCAAGCACCTGGGCGATCGGCGTGTGGGTCACCGCCCTCAGCTGACGGGCCCGGCGAAACCTGGCCGAGCGAACATGCGAAACCGGGCATGCGGACCGCAGCTGTCCGCATGTCCATGGCCGCCAGCGTGTGCGGTGGGGCATAGTCGGGCGCATGATTGGAAAATTCCATGCACTGGTCATCGACTGTGAAGATATCGAGCCGATGGCGCTCTTCTATCAGGAACTGCTGGGGATGCAGCGGGTGGAGGGCGACGCCGACTGGATCACCATCGGCGACGCCGCCGACCGCCCCGCGGTGGCCTTCCAGCGGGTCGACAAGCTGGTCCCACCGCAATGGCCGTCCGCCGAACACCCGCAGCAGATGCACGTAGACGTGAAGGTCGGAAACCTGGATGAGGCCGAGGAGAAGGTCCTTGCGCTCGGAGCAACCAAACAGGGATACGCGACGGAGACCTTCCGCGTGTACCTCGACCCGGCAGGCCACCCGTTCTGCCTGGTGTCCTGGTAGCGAGCACCGCCTCCTCGGCTCCGCCAGGCTGCAAAGCGGCGGCCGCTCCGCGAAGGGAACGGCCGCCGTCGTAGTTTTCAGTTTGTGGTATTTCCGAAGTGGAAGGCGCGCTACATAGCGCGGCCCTTCGTCTCCTCTCTGACATCACGGCCGAGCCACAGGCCTACAGCAACCATCACGATACCGAGCGCGAGGTGCAGCCAGTTGTCGGCGGTGTTGAACGGCACGAAGTTGGCGCCCGAGTCTGCACCGATCACGAGTCCGTAGATCCACAGGACCAGGTAGACGATGCCGCCGCCAACCAGGAACCCGCGTGCCATCCTGGAGGTCCTGGCCATGTACAGGCCGACCGCACCGAACAGCATGTGGACGATGTTGTGCAGAATTGAGACTTGGAAGATTCCAAGAAGCATGGCGCCCGAGTCATGCCCAGCAAAGGTCATGGCGCCGTAGTTGCTCGTGATGCCCGGGATGAATCCAAGGACACCAACGACCAGGAATACCCAGCCCAAACCCAGCGCCGTATTGTGCAGCGAGAGCCCCATTACATGATGGTGCTGTGCCGGGTGTGAAGCGGTGGTCATAACTCCTCCCAACCACAATGTGTACCGGCCCGCCAAGTGGCTGGCCGTTTCGCGGCAAGGAGCTGTCGGAACCCTGCCGACGTCCATAGTTTACTCCCGATAACCCCGGAAATAGAGGGGAGGCCCGGCGGGCGGCCCGCGGGGGCGGTGCGCGGATAGCATGGACAGATGACCGCCGGGCATCCCGTTCCCGGGTACCGGGACACCCGGGACCTGACCCCTTTCCGCCGTGCCCGCGTCCGCACCCACGCGACGGGTCTCGCTGACGGCGTGGGCGGGGCGGTTTCGGGGGTGCTGCGCAGGCGGAACGCGGACCGACTTTCCGTCGCGGGGGCGGTGCCGCCCCTCAAACCCTTCGCCGGCCGTACCGCGAAGGCTGTGCATGCGGCGGCCTTCAGCGGCACCGAGCCCGAACGCCTGCTGCTTCTCGCCCGGTCCAACCCCGGATGGGCAGGCCTCTGCCAGGTCCTCGCGGGCTTGCTTGCCTACAAGCAGGGCGGCTACCTCCGCGCGGCCGAAATCCTGCGCCTGGGCATTTCCACCAGGATCGACTACGCCGCCAGCCAGTTCTCCGCCGCGTATCTTGGCCGCGTGGTCAGCACCATCGAGGTCACCGAGCGCGTCGAGGTGGAGGTGCTGTTCAGCGAGGAATCGGTGTTCCTGGCCCTTTCCCACTGCTTACGGGAAGCCGGGCAGCCGGTAGCCGCCCTGGCCGCCTTGGCCGGCCTGCCGCCGTCGCTCCCGGCAGCGTTGGCCCGCTGCACGGCGGCGTCGGCACTCGGCCGGCACCGCGACGTCGCTGACTGGACCGAAGGCCTGCTCAACGCGGACGAGCTGTCCGCTGCCCTGCTGCTCCTTAGGTCGAGGTCGCTGCGCGCGCTCGGCGACCGTGCGGGCGCGCAGGCAGCGCTGTCCGAAGTACTGCGGCGGCGAAAGACCAGCCGCGCGCTGCGCAACGACGCGCTCACCGACCGGGCGCTGTTGGCAGTCGACGCCGGTCGCCGGGCTTTGCTGCCGTGGTCGCGGCGCCCTCCCGCCGGGCTGGAGGACGGCGTGATCCTCAAGGATGCCGAGATGCGCCGGCTCTGGGAGCGGGACTGGAAGGACCTCGGCGGGGAGTGACGGAACCCTTGTGGATGGGACGGCACGGGGCTATCCTTTAGTCAACTAGTTGGTTGATCAACTAGTTGGTTGTATAAGAGGTGGATAGTGCCACACCAGGACCCGCTCGATGCGGCTCGTCTTGACCGGGCCTTCATGGCGCTCGCGGATCCGGTCCGGCGGGACATCGTGGCCAGGCTGTCGCGCAGCGACGCCACGGTCAACGAACTCGCCGAACCGTTCGCGATCACCAAGCAGGCCGTGTCCAAGCACATCCAGGTCCTGGAACAGGCCGGCCTGGTCACCCGTTCACGCGACGCCCAGCGGCGCCCGGTCCATCTGGATGCGGCAGCGCTGGAGCGCCTCACGGCGTGGATCGACCGGTACCGGCTCGAAGCAGAAGGGCGTTACCGGAGGCTGGACGCCCTCCTGGAAAACCAAGCCTCCGCGCGGACCCCGGAATCCGCGCAGATTCCAAGGAGCGGGGAACAATGAGCAATCCAACCAACATCACGGCCGAACCCGGCGTTCCGTTCGTCGAAACGGTCCGCGAATTCGACGCCCCCGTGGACGCCGTCTACCGTGCCCACGTGGAGCCTGAGCTGATGGCCCAGTGGCTGGGCCCGCGGCACGACTCCGTGGAGGCCATCCAGTACGACACCCGGGTGGGCGGCCGCTGGAGCTTCGACGGCGCCAGCAGCGAAGGCTATGAATTCAACTTCAGCGGGGTGTTCCATGCGGTCGAGCCCGGCAAGCTCCTCATCATGACCTTCGAATTCTCGGGTGCTCCCGGCCAGGTGGGCATCGGCACCACCACTTTCGAGGACCTCGGCGGCGGGCGCTCGCGGATTTCCATCCACGACGTCTACCCCACGGTCGAGGCGCGGGACATGGCCATTGACAGCGGCATGAATTCAGGGGTGATCGAAGGCTACGAACGGCTCGACGAACTCCTTGCCGCTCAGCGCGTGTAACGCGGCCCGTCCCTTCCCGGCGGGGCGGCCGGGGCCTTCCCCGGGGGAGCGGGGAGCCTCAGGCGGTCCGGCTCATGAGCGGGATGATCTGCTCGGCCAGCAGCGCGACGCCGAGCCCCACCATCACCACGCCGCTCGCCAGCGTCACCACCCGGGCCGCCGCCGGCCGCGAATGCAGCAGTTTGCGCGACGCCAGCGCAACACCGGTGTAGATCATCGCCACGAGCAGCACGAAGGTCAGGCCCAGCACACCCGACTGCACCGGAACCGGCAGCGACGCTTCCGGGCTCACGAACTGCGGCACCAGCGCCAGGAAGAACAACAGGCCCTTCGGGTTGATGCCGCTGGTGCCCATGCCCAGCAGGAAGCTGCGGAACTGGTTATGGGACTGCCCGACGGCGTCCTCCGCGCTGAAGCGCGCACCGCGCCAGGAGCGGAGGGTGCTGAAGCCCAGCCACAGCAGGTACGCCGCGCCGGCCACCGTCAGCCAAGCGAGGAGCCCCGGAACGCCGGCCAGCAGTGCCGCGAGGCCGAGTGCCATGAGAACCGTGTGCACCACGTAGCCGCTGCACAGGCCGGCCACCGCGGGTACGAAGCTGCGCTGGCGCAGTCCGGCCGCGATGGAGTACGCCCAGTCCACGCCCGGCGTGCACGCCAGGGTGATGGAGACAAGGGTGAAGGCGAGGAACAGTTGGGGGTTCACGGTGGCTCCTGGGGTCGATCCGCCGGGGTAGTTCCGGCAAGGAAAACCCTAGGGAAAAACGCCCCATAAGTGTTCGCCTTTTTATCCCGATCAGGCGTGTGCTCGGTAAGATATTTGCGTGATCGACGGAATCGACAGAACTATTTTGCGCCACCTCAAAGAGGATGGCCGGATGACTGCCACGGCACTCGCTGCCAAGGTGGGCCTGACGGTTGCACCCTGCCACCGCAGGCTGCGTGACCTGGAGTCGTCCGGGGTCATCCGGGGGTACCGTGCGGATATTGATCCGGCCGCGATCGGACTGGGATTCGAAGCGATCGTGTTCGTTACCTTGGCCAAGGTAGAGCGCAGCATCATGTCCGATTTCGAGGAACGCGTGGCGGCCCTGCCCAACATCGTCGAAGCCCAGCGGCTGTTCGGTTCGCCCGACTACCTGCTCCGCGTGATCGCTGCGGACCTCCCGGCGTACCAGCGCTTCTACGACGAACAGCTCACGGTGCTTCCCGCCGTCGAACGCTTGACCTCGACGCTGGTGATGAAGAACCTCAAGAGCAACGGCGGCCCGCCGGTCTAGCTATTCGACCGGCCTGACGTGGACGATGATGACCTGCACGTCCTTGCTGCCGTCGTATCGCAGGTCGTAGTTGACGTTCAGTCCCGTGCTGGTGCCGCTGGTGATGGAAAAGTCGCTCTTCATCTGCGGATCGGCGCTCGCCGAGCTGATCCAGCCCTCGGCGGAGTCGGCGTCGATCCCGTACTTCCCGACGCCGTCGCGGATCAGCGCGAAGAACTCCTCCGGGGAGTCCGCGGTGAGGAAGTAGGTGATCTCGCTGAAGTCGGGCTGGATGTTGGTGGTGTTGAAGCGGATCCGGTCCGTTTCGCCCTTGATCTCGCCTGCGGGTGCCACGATCGTGAGGTCGATCTTGCCCTCCTCCTGGGTGTTGATTTCCGGTCCGTAGCTGGTGTCCGAGACGCCGACGGCGGACTTCAGCAGCTTGCCGCTGCTCAGGTCCAGCCGGGCGCGGAGTTCGGTGCGGATCTTGTCGACGCCGGCGGCGTCCAGCGTGGAGAAGTCGGAGGTGTTCACGGTGCTCCCTTGCGAGGTGTGCGGCGTCTGGGCGGGTGTTGCGGAACCGGGGAGTTGGCAGGCGGCGAGCGTGAGGCACGCAGCGGCGGCCAGCGCCACGGCGGCGGTGCGCGCCGCCGTCAGCAGCGGCGGCCTCACTGGTGGACCTCGACGTCGAAGCCCGACAGGAAGCGTCCGGTGATGTCCGGAATGTTGTTGAGGGGGCGGTGCTCCTCGACGCGGCCGTTGAAGTCGGAGGCGATGATGTCCCTGGCGCGGTCGGGGTCGGTGGCGAGCAGGTTCTGGTATGCAGGCAGGGTGTCCTGGCTGATGAGCGCCCAGCGGGAGTCGGCGTCGGCGATGTTCCCGTCCGGGAAGCCCGTGGTGAAGTCGGTGCGGAACTGGAGCGGGTTGTCCCAGCCGGTAACCGGCAGCTTCTCCGGGCCGGGGCTTTCCACGCTGTAGGTGTACGGGAACACCTCCGGGAAGCTCTTCGCGCCCGGAATGGAGGGTTCGCCGGCGAGGGTGACCATGTAAGTGACTGCTTCGCCGCCGGTGTGGTTCTTCATGTCGACGTAGTCGTCGGCGATGATCTCGTTCTGTTCCCGGTACAAGAGCGCCGTGTTGCCCTTCTGGATCTCGGCGGGGTCCCCGGAATCGATCTGCGCCCAGGCCTGTGCCGTTCCCGCGTCGATGGCGCCCGAATCCCGCAGCCGGTTGATCTCTTCGATGCCGCCGTTCATGTACGCCTCGTGCTGGCGGGCCTGGTCAAGGAAGATCTCCTTGTTCATGTCCAGCATGGACGTTTCGTAGAACTTGATCTCCTGGTCCGTCATTCCGGCCAGCTGCTCGAGTTGGTCCAGGACCGGCAGCGGAATGTCGGACACCGGATTGTCGGTGATCTGCTGCGCGAGATCCCGCATCAATGCCATGTCCTTGAACCCGCCGGCAAAGGACGGCCCGATCATGTTGGCCATTCCCGCCCACTGCAGGTCCGGGTTCTCCAGATAGGCCTTGCCGTAGTAGTCGTAGACCTTCTTGATGGTTTCCCAGTTGTACTCGGTGCCCTTGGAGGTGTCCCAGTCGGCCGGGTCGATGCCCATCTCACGCATCGCCTGCTGGTTCCAGTAGTCGCTCAGGAAATCGGCGTACTCCGGGGAGTTCTTGCCGATCAAGCCGGAGTCGGCAGCTGCGTCCATTGCCGCTTTGGCAGCCTCAGGATGTTCCAGGGCCCATTGTTTGAATTCGTCGCTGGCCAGGTAGGCCTTGCGCTCGGCCGGCGTCATGCCCTGGAGCCTGTCCGTGAGGTCCTGGGCGTTTTGCCCGCCGGGCCCGCCGCCTTGGCCGCCCGCCCCGCCTGTTCCGCTGCCGCCGGTGCTCGCCTTGTCCTGCTCATCGGCGTTCTTCAGCAGCGCCTTGCCGGCAGCTTCCATCTGGCTGGCGGCCTTCTTGAGGGCGGGCAGGTGGGCGGAACTCCATTCGCTGCGGAAGCGCTCGCCGTCGGCTCCGCGCCAGCCGGTCCCGGCCAGCGTGCTGCTCAGCTGTTGGCCCAGCGCGGACAGCTTGTGTGCCCCGCCCGCCATGGACTTGGCGAGCTGGCGCAACTGCGCAACGTCTGCGCCGTAGAAAGTTCCGGCCATGGTTCCCCCGAGCGAATGTCTGTGCCCCACATCGTGCCGGCCGTTCCGGCATTGCCGATCCTACGGGTTCGCCGTGCCGGGCGGCGATGGGGAGAAGTGCCCTGTGTACCGGGGGAAGAATGTCGAGAGCGAGGACACGTTCACACCCCAGGAACGAACTGCATTGCACGCGCTGCTCGCTGGTTGAGCCTCCGGCAATCCGGAAGCATGGCGCTCCCGGATTGTGTGCCCCGGCAGCCACTCGGCGATCCCTCACTCCCGCAGCAGACCGGTGGTGCGGTAGGGGATGACCTCGCGCAGGAACATGCTCGTGGAGGTGCGCACGATTCCGGGGCAGAGGCGGATTTCCTCGGACACCCGGTAGAGGTCGTCCGGGCTGGTGGCCACTACGCGGATGATGAGGTCGGTGTCGCCCGCGGGAGCGTGACACTCCAGGACTTCGGGAATGTCCCGCAGCGCGGCGATGGCTTCGTTCAGCCGGTGCTGGTCGAGCTCGGCGCTCACCGCCGCGGCCACCCCGCGGCCCAGCGCAGCGGGCAGCACCCGGCTGCTGTTCGGCCGCAGCGCGCCGGACTCGGACATCCGCTCCAGCCGCGACTGCACGGTGCCCCGGGCCAGCCCCAGGCGCTGGGCGAGCACCATCACGGGAAGGCGGGGATCGTCGTCGAGCGCTGCCAGGATCCGCTTGTCCGTTGCGTCCAGTTCCTGCATCGTTCTGCCTTCCTGCCGCTGGTGGCTGTGCTTCCTGGCCAGATTGATCACCTGGTTTCCATTGTGCTGTACAAAACGCCGTTACGTGCGGAGCCCGCGGACGGCGGGTCAGGAGCTCCTGCGGAACACCGCCACAGCATCTGGCCCTTGACTGCGCGGAGCGATGGCAGCGGGCGGCTACGGGAACAGTCCCGGCAAAATGACCATCAGGTGTCTATTGCCTGATGCTTTATTGAACAGATTGACCAGTACGGCTTCGATCCGTTGCGCCAACTGTAGTGTCTCTGCTCGAATAGTGGCAGCACAGGGAACCGGCCACCGCCGCATCCCACACGGCAACGGAATCCCCGGTACACCTCCCGGAATCCGACACCACCGTCCCGCAAGGACGTCGCCGCTGATTGACTCTTGTTCACACCAACGTCAGTCTCCACCCTGCCGGCCGCGCCGGCGCCACCATAAGAGCCCCTGAGCCACCGATCCTGACGGTTCCACCGCTTCTGACGGTAGCTGAGGGGCTCTTGTGCTGCCCCGGGAGGGGCGGAACGGCGGGCACGCCGTCGCGCATTTTCCGTCGGTGGCGTGCTTTTCCGTCAGGCAGCGCATTACCGTCGGTGCCGCCGATTACGCTGGACCCATGACAGCAGCCGGCCGCTTCGCTCCCAGCCCCTCTGGTGAACTGCACGTCGGCAATCTCCGCACGGCCGTCCTGGCGTGGCTGTTCGCACGTTCCACCGGCCGGCGCTTCCTGCTCCGGGTGGAGGACCTGGACCGGGCCCGGGCCGGCGCGGAAGAAGTGCAGTTGCGGGATTTGTCGGCGGTCGGCGTCGACTGGGACAGCCCCGTCGTGCGCCAGACGGACCGGGGTCCGCTTTACACGGAGGCCATCCGGCGGCTGGAGGAAGCCGGCCTCACTTACGAATGCTTCTGCACCCGACGTGAAATCCAGGACGCGCCGTCTGCACCGCATGCCCCGCAGGGCGCCTACCCCGGGACATGCCGGCGGCTGACGGCGGAGGAACGGAACATCCGGCGGGCCAGCCGCCCCGCTGCGATCCGGCTCCGCGCCGGCGTCAGCGAGTGGACTGTGGAAGACGAACTGCACGGCCGCTACCTCGGAACGGTGGACGATTTCGTCCTCCGCCGCAACGACGGCGTCACTGCCTACAACCTGGCCGTGGTGGTGGACGACGCCGAACAGGGCATCGACCAGGTGGTCCGCGGCGACGACCTCCTGTCCTCCGCGCCCCGGCAGGCCTACCTCGCCTCGCTGCTCGGACTTCCCGTGCCGCAGTACGCGCACGTCCCGCTCGTGGTGAACCACGACGGCGCCCGCCTGGCCAAGCGTGACGGTGCCGTGACGCTTGCGGACCTTGCCGCCGTCGGGCTTTCCGCGGGCGGGGTGCGGGAACTGATCCTCGCCTCCCTTGGGCTGCCTGGCGAGCTCAAGGAGGCGCTCGCGGTGTTCGACGCGGCCGCGCTGCCGAGGGAGCCGTGGGTGTGGGATGCGGCGATGGCCGGCCTGCACGCCGGGGATTAGGCTAGCCAGTTATGGATGCACGGATTACAGCCCCTGGACTTGTTGCCCCCGGATTCGAAGCCGTTGCCGAACTCTTCGGCCGCTACCTTGCCGAGGACCCCGGGTATTCCGCCCAGGTGGCCGCCTACCATCGCGGCGTCAAGGTTCTGGACCTCAGCGGCGGACCGCACATCCGCCCCGATTCCGTCACCGGGGTATTCTCCTGTTCGAAAGGCATGGCTGGACTGGTCATCGCACTGCTGGTGCAGGACGGCGAGCTTGACCTCGACGCCGAGGTAGTCAAGTACTGGCCCGAGTTCGGCGCCCAGGGCAAATCCGGCATCACTGTGGTCCAGCTCCTCTCGCACCAAGCCGGGCTGCTGGGCATCGAAGGCGGACTCACCCTTGAGGAATGCAACCACTCCGAACTGGCCGCCGCCCGGCTCGCCGCGCTCCCGCCGCTCTGGAAGCCCGGAGCGGCCTTCGGTTACCACGCCCTGACCATCGGCGTGTTCATGGAGGAACTCTGCCGCAGGATCACCGGGAACACGCTGCAGGAAGCCTTCGAAGAGCGGATCCGTTCGGTGGCCGGCGCCGATTTCTTCCTCGGGCTGCCCGAATCGGAGGAGCCGCGTTACGCCGCCCTGCGCTGGGCGGACGATCCTTCGCGGCCTTGGACCGACCCCGCCAGCCACTTCGGCCTCGCCGCCAACGCCGGGACCGCGGAAATCCTGGACCTGCCCAACATCCGCGAGGTGCGTGCCGCCGGGCTCAGCTCGGTGGCCGGAGTCGCCAACGCGGAAGGCATGGCCCGTGTTTATGCCGCCGCCCTGACCGGGCTGGCCCCGGAAGGTGCCGACGGCGGCACGGGACGTCCCGCCGTCGCGCCCCTGCTCAGCGAGGAGACCATCCGCGCGGTCTCCGCCGAGCAGGTCTTCGGGATCGACCGGGTGTTCGGGGACACCAGCTGCTTCGCCACGGTCTTCATGAAGTCCCATGCCCGGATGCCGTTCGGCAGCTACCGGGCTTTCGGGCACGACGGCGCCAGCGGGTCCTTGGGCTACGCGGATCCGGTGTACGGGCTGGCGTTCGGCTACGTGCCGCAGCAGGCCGAGCCCGGCGGTATCGGCTGCAGGAACTTCGAGCTGAGCGCCGCGGTGCGGAAGGCGGTGTCGGAGCTGGCGTTGTGAGGCCAGCTCTGCGTGCTTTGGGTGGCGCAAACGGCGTGGAGCGGACCCCACAACCCCCACAACGCGGAGAGTTCTAGCCCTCCATCAGCCGGCGCCGGTGCCGGAGCTCCTTGATCCAGTCCCTCGTCTGCATCTCGCCGAAAGGCGAGGCACCGCCGTCGAGGTCTTCGGCAAGGGGCCCGGCAGCCTTGAGCGCGATGTCCAGAGCCCGCGCCGCCGCCTTCGCCGGCAATCCCAGATGCCCGGCCCACGCCAGGAAGTGCTTGCGGGAGATGCCGCTCTTCTTGCCGCCGATGCCCAGGGCCAGCGTTTTGTCGCCGTAGACCACTGTGGAGGGGATGTCGTAGACAGGGGCCACCGTGTATTCGCCGGACGCCGCCTGCGCAGGACGGGACTGCACCATGGAGACGTTTTTCGCGTGCAGGTCGCCGTTGCCCGTGAGCCAAGCGAAGGCCAACTGCAGTGCGAGGTTCCGCAGCGCCGGCAGCGGGGCGGCGCAATGGGCGGCCAGTGCCGTACACACCTCACCGTACGGCACGCTGTATTTGTCCGCCGGATACAGCCCCATCACCTGGGCCCCGTCCTCGACTGCAAGCCGCAGCGTGGCGCCGTCGGCAGTGGTGATCCGGTCGAAACGTTCCACGAGCAGCCCGGCCCGCCCCGCGACGTCGTGCACTAGCTGCACGCCCGCCACCGGAATCCGCAGCCGGCGCGCATAGCGGAACATCAGGAATTCGTTCTCCACTACGAAAGGAAATTCCGGGGCGTTGAGCTTGAGGATGAAGCGCTTGCCGGACTGCGCCACCGGGAGCGAGATCATGCCGGCGGATAACTTGTCCTGCACACCCGCCAGCGCCACCGGGTCGATCAGCCCGGAGTCACCCAGCAGGGCGTCGAAGTCCAGCGGCAGCTTCGGGTCCATGACGACGGCGGAGCCGCCTTCCGCGGGCGCCTCGCCGTGCGGGACGGTCTGGACGTCGCCCACCGCGTCGCCCCCTGCGGCCATGAGGAGGGCGAGTTCGTCGTCGGCACTGGCCTTGACCGAGCGCCGGAGCGAGTTCAGGCGGCGGCCCTCGGGCAGCAGGCCGGTGAAGTAGGGCGGCACCGCGCCGCTCGGCGTGAAAACCGGCTCGCTGGCAAGGGGGAGGGTGGTCGCGACGGGCGGCCCTCCGGCGTCGAGATACTTCGGCAGGTAGCTGAACACGGTACCGCCTGCATGTCGCTCAATCCGCCCGGCCAGGACGCCTTGCTTGTAGACGTCGGCGATCCTGTGGAAGGTCATGGCGCTGTGCCGGTGGCAGTGGCGTTTGCGGTGGTGGCGGTGGTGCCTGCGGTGGAGTCTGCGGTGGACACGTCCAATTCCAGGCCCAGGGTGCCCAGCACGGCCAGCAGCTGTTCGAGCTGGACGGTGGTTTTGCCCTGCTCGACGAAGCGGACGAAGCGTTCGGAGACTCCGGCGAGGCCGGCGACGTCGGCCTGGCTGAGGGAAAGCGCGGCGCGACGGGAACGGACGGCGC
This sequence comes from Arthrobacter silvisoli, assembly GCF_003369445.1. Taxonomy (GTDB): domain Bacteria; phylum Actinomycetota; class Actinomycetes; order Actinomycetales; family Micrococcaceae; genus Arthrobacter; species Arthrobacter silvisoli. Next base: position 55,844 of record NZ_QRCU01000003.1, on the reverse strand, counting down.
TGCCCAGGGCGGTGCTGAAATCCGCAGGATCCATGGAAGCTCCTTCGTCGGCCAGCGGCACGAACGTGCCGATATGGCCATCATGCCCCCGGAAGTTGGCTCTGAGCAAGGGATCTCAGGCAAAATTCGGCACGTACGTGCCGATTTCCTGCCGTGCGTTGCGAGGCCTGTTTTCAGTCCTCGGCCGGAGCCTCGGGTTTCGGTTTCTGCTTCGAGGGCGTCTTCACGAGTCCGCCGCCCGCCCAGCGCCTCAGCTCCGCGACTTCCGACTCGTCGAACTCGAGGAGGGCCAGGCGGCAGAGCTCCTCGACATTCCGGGTCCAGGCGGTCGCAAGGCTTACCGCAGTGGCTTCCTCACCCAGGGCGTCCGTGTAGTTCAGCCCTTGGATGATGAAGTTCACCGCTGCGCGGGACACGGGGTGGCCAGCGGCGACGCAGTGGTCGCGCACCGAGCGCGTGAGTTCGTTCCTGTTGGGCGGGTGCTCGCGGAGAACCGCCTCCAAGGACAGGAACACCTGGCGGAATTGCAGCCTTGAGAGCGCCGGTACGTCGGTCACCCGTGTCACATGCTCCTCGACGGCGGAGCGCGCCTCCGCCTCCTGGGGCAGGTCCGCGGCGGAGAAGCGCCGGGCGTCCCACACCCAGCCGGGGGTCGGCGTCGGCGAGTATTCGATCCCATTCCCGAGCTGCGCGATCCACGCCCCGAACTTGCCATGGCCGCCCCAGTCCGTTTTCAGGGACGGTTCCGCGGTCAATGCCCGGTGCGCGGCGACGGAACCGGTGACCGGCCCGGGCGAGGAACGGACGAGGCTGCTGACCTCCTTGGCGGCAGCACCCTTCCGTGGGGCTGGTGCTGGCGCGCGTCCCTCGGCGCGGGCCAGGACCCCGGCGCCGGCGTCGGCCGACGATCCGGTGAGGATGGCGGCGAAGTCGTTGGATTCGACCACGTGGTCCGCCATCTCCCGGTACGCGAACGCGACAGGTCCGGCGGCGATCACGGTCGTGATGCGGTCGGCGGCCCGGAATCTTGCGATCAACGAGGTGAAATCGGCATCGGCGGAGGCGATCACGAACTCGTCGATGCCCACCGGCCCGGCAAGGACATCCATGGCGTCGAGGACGAGGTTGATGTCGGTGCTGCTCTTTCCCCGTTGGGTGAGGGAAGGGCAGTCGATCACCCGGAAGCCGGCCCGGGTCCAGTACACGCGGTACTTCGAGTAAATGACGGGGTTCAAGTAGCAGTTGCGGATCAGGAAACGCCGGGCGCCATCCCGCCCGCCGCCGTCCGCCAAGGCCGACGTCCACAGTTTGGGATCTTCGGCGAACACCCTGGCGGCGGCGGGATCCACCGCCTGCAAGCCGGAGTAGACGTTGTCGAAGTCGACAAACATGGCCGCCCTGATGCCCGGGCGGTGGACCTGGCTCGAAGGCACGATCATCCGCCCAGTTTTGCATTCCGCGGGCCGCCGGACCAGAGGCTGGCCCGCAGGCGCTTGGGTCTCCGGGGTCGCCGGAGCGCTGCGGGGTCGCCGGAACGTTCCAGCGACCCCGCAGCGTTCCGGCGATTTCGCGAGTTCGCCCTTAGCCCGCCGCTTCGATGTCGAGTTTCTCGAGCGCCCGTGCCCGGCGCCGGTGGCCGGCGAGTTCGTCCTCCACGATGGCCACGGCGGGGGCAAGGAGGATCACCAGCAGGCAGATGGTCACCGGAACCCCTGCCGCGGCAAGGACAACAGCGGCGGCCGCCGCAGCAACCACCAGGAACGCGAGCAGGAGATTGACGCGGTTCAGGCCGAGCAGGCTCCCGTAGATCCAGGTCAGGGTGACCTTGAAAACCGCCACGGGAATGGCGACGCTGGCCACGGCGGCGGCTGCACTGATGGTGGCCTCGTGGTCGATGTAGTAGGCCAGCACGTGGAGGCCGGCTCCCGTGGCTGCGATCGACGCGAAGATGAGCATGTGCCCGTAGCCGAAGATGAAGGCACGGTGGCGTCGGAGGTGCAGGGCCCGGCCCGCCGGCAGGATGAAATACACCCACCAGAGAGTGAAGGCCAGGCCTGTTCCGCCGAGGCCGACGAGTGCGGCGTCGAGGGTCCAGCCGTGGAGCGCGACGATCGACCGCAGCGTCTCGATGGCGCCGATGAGGCATTCGCCGAGGGCGATGATGGCCAGCAGTCCGTAGCGTTCGGCGATGTGGTGCGCATGCCACGGGGTCTTCACCTTCCGCTCGGCGATCACGGGTACCACCATTTCCGCCAGGATCAACGGGGCGTAGACCATCAGGGTGGTGGGGATGTCCGTCTTTACGAAGATGGCCGCCACCCAGCCCAGCTGGACCACGGTCAGCAAGCCCGCATACGTCAGGCACGTCTTACGCCGTTGCGGGTCCTGCCGTGCCGCGCGCAGCCACTGGACAATCAATGCCACGCGCATCACCACGTAGCCCAGCACTACCACTTCGTTGTGGACGTACTTCTCTTCCAGCAACGAATGAAACACGGGCTCGATCCCCATGGCCAGGATGAGCACGCCCACCATCTGCACCATGGTGACGATCCGGAAGATCCAGTCGTCGGTGTCGTAGGCACTGGCAAACCAGGAGAAATTGATCCAGGCCCACAGCACGCCGAACATTGCGATCGCGAAGCCGATCAGGCCGAGCCCGGGGTGGTCTTCCGCTACCGCATGTGCGAACTGGCCGCCTGCCACGCTGAAGGCGATCACGAAGGTGAGGTCGAAGAACAGTTCCAGGGGAGTGGCGGCGCGGTGCTGTTCGTGGGGATCGCGGCCGCCCATGCGGGAGAGGGCATGGCGGAGTGGGTTGGACATGCTCACACAGTACCGCCACGCCAACGCGGGGTCAGATACGGCCCATTCCGGGGCGCGACATGGGCCGTAGCTGACCCCGCGTTAGGGGAGCCGGAACGGTCAGACGCGGCCGAGGACGTCGATGTCTTCGAGGAATTCCTGCTGGACTTCCTTGCTGACGGTGGTCTTGGTGTCGGCGATCGCGTCGAGGTAGTCCTGCGTGGTGGGTCCCTTCCGCCCGTTTGAGCCCGGAGCCGTGCCGCCGTCGTCGTACACGGCCTTTTCCAGCGCCCGCTGGGAGGCGCTGCGGGCAGCGAACTCGATGTCCGCAGGGGAGAAGCCCTCGGTGCGGTCCACCAGCAGGGCTACGTCCACGGTGTCCACCACGGCGGCCGGGATGAAGCGCTGCCACATGGCCTCGCGGGCGTGCACGTCGGGCAGTCCGATGGGGATGACGTAGTCGAAGCGGCCGTGGCGCAGGAACGCCGAGTCCAAGGCGCGGATAAAGTTGGTGGCGCAGACCAGGAGGCGGCCGGGCTGTTCGCGGAAGGCCGGGATGATCTTCAGCAGCTCGTTCGTGACGCCTTGCAGCGGCGAGGGCGGATCGCCGGCTCGCTGGGCCGCGATCTCCTCCACCTCGTCGATGAACACCACGGCGTGCTCGAGTTCGGCGATTTCCAGGAATGTCTCACGCAGGGCACCGGCCAGGCCCTTGGGGTCGGAGGCCAGGCGGGAGGGGAAGACCTCCACGAACGGCCATTCGAGCCGGGAGGCGATGGCTTTGGCGAAGGTGGTCTTGCCGGTGCCGGGCGGGCCGAACAGCACCACCGCGCGCGGGGGCACCACGCCGTATTCGTCGGCGAGGTCGGCCTCGGCCAGCGGTAACACCAGGCGCCGTTCCAGCAGTTCCTTCTCCCGGCGCATGCCGGCCACGTTTTCCCACAGGTCGCGGGCCAGGACCCGGCCCCCGAGCAGGCCCAGCGGCTCCAGTTCCTGGCGCTGCACGGGGATGGTGCGTTCGAAGTAGCGCAGGTTCTTCTTCACCACGAAGCCGCGGCCCAGGAACGCCTCCACCCGGGTCTCGGACTCGGGCATCAGCGCGGAAAGCTTGTTCAGCCCGTGTGGTGCCATCCGGTTCTCGACGGCGGCCAGCAGCGAGGTGCCGATCCCGCGGCCGCGGAACTCCGGCAGGGTGGATAGGAAGACGATCCAGCCCTGGTCATGCGCAGCACGCCCGACGGCGGCCCCCACCAGCTGGTCGCCCTGCACCGCCACCACGGCATGGTCCTTCTGGCAGGAGGCAAGGACCTCCGAGAGCGCGTAGACCGGCTCGACACCGTCGGCCTTCAGGCTCTCCCACAGGTGCAGGATGCCGTCCAGGTCGGATGAGTGGAAGTCCCTGATGCGCCAGGTGGTCATGTGCTGCTCCTCGGTGGATCTCCGTTGATTCCTTGGAACCGAGCATAGGGGACGCGGGGGTTTCGGGCCCGGGGTGTTACGGAGCTGGCAGAATCTGGGGATGGGTGCGAACTGGGAAGAACGGATCAAGGATTTTTGGGCAAATGCCGATGACGCAGACGCGGCCGGCACCCTGGCGGCGATGAGGGGCCTCGTCGAGGAGAGGCCGGGTGATGATGCCGCCGCCGTGTACGAGTGGGCTTCCGGGCACGACTTCCTTGGCCGGGAATCCGAGGCGATCCCGCTGTACGAACGGGCGCTGGAGCTTGGGCTTGATGACGCCCGGCGCTCGCAGGCATGGGTCCAGCTGGCCAGTTCGCTGCGGAATGTCGGCAGACCGGACGAAGCCATCCGGCTGCTAGAAGGCTTTCCAGGAGACGGAATTATTGGTGACGCTCCCGACGCTTTCCGCGCGCTCGCGCTTTTCGACGCCGGCCGGCCGGGCGAAGCCCTGCGCGTCGCCTTGGCTGCGCTGGCGAAGACGTTGCCGCTCTATGGCGGAGCGGTGCGGCGCTACGCCGATGACCTTCCGTCAGGGGCGACCTCTTCGCATTGACAAGAACGCTCTCCGCGCTCGCGGGTCCCTTCCGGCCTGGCCGTTCCCAGCCCGGCGGCTGCAAGGGAGCCTGAGGGCGTGGTCAGCGTGAGCGCCACCTCACCCCACCGGGCGGAGCCGCAGCCCCTGCATGCCGCCGTCGATCGCCAGCGAGGTGCCCGACGTCGAGCCGGACAGCGGGCTGGCGAGGTACGCGACGGCGCCGGCCACCTCTGCCGGGTCCACCATCCGGCCGTGCGGCTGGCGGGCGTTGAGGGCGGCGCGTTCGGCGGCGGGGTCCGCTGCCGAATCCAGCAGCCGGCCCACCCACGGTGTGTCCACGGTGCCGGGGTTCACGCAGTTCACCCGGATGCCTTCGCGGATGTGGTCGGCGGCCATGGCGAGCGTCAGGGACAGCACCGCACCCTTCGACGCCGAATACAGCGCCCGTTGCGGCAGCCCCGCCGTCGCGGCGATGGAGCAGGTGTTCACGATCGCCGCGGCCGGGGATTGGCGCAGATGCGGCAAGGCAGCGCGGCTGACCCGGGCGATGCCCACCACGTTGATGTCCAGGACCCGCAGCCATTCCTCGTCGGAGTTGGCGGAGATGTCGCCTTGGGCGCCGATGCCGGCGTTGTTGACCACCACGTCCAGGCGCCCGAACTCGCGGACCACGGCGTCGACGGCGGCCCGCACCGAGGCGTCGTCCGCCACGTTGCACTCGACGCCGAAGTGCGGCGAGCCTGCCGGGTTCAGGTCCAGGACGGCCACCTTCGCCCCGCCTGCGGCGAGCCGGTCGGCGATGGCCGCGCCGATGCCGGAGGCGCCGCCCGTCACGAGGGCGGCCAGGCCCTCGAACTCGGTGCTCACCGGGCCGTTCATCGGGCTCACCGCACCGCCGCGGGATCCCCCGCGGAGGCGGCGGTGATGGCGCCGGCGGCCCGGTAGAACTCCTGGCGCTGGCGGCCGAGTCCCTCGACTTCGAGTTCCACCACGTCGCCCGGCTGCAGGAACGGGAAGCGGCCGGAGAGGGCCACGCCTTCGGGGGTGCCGGTGAGGATCACGTCGCCGGCCTCGAGCACCATGTACTGGCTGAGGTGGTGCACCACGGTGGCGGGGTCGAAGATCATGTCCGAGGTGTTTGAATCCTGGCGGATCTCGCCGTTGACCCAGGTGCGCAGCCGGAGGTTGGCGGCGTCCACCTGGTCGGCGGGCACGAACCACGGCCCCAGCGGGCTCGACGCCGGCAGCGACTTGCCCTTGGTCCACTGGCCCGCGGCGCCGGGCAGCTGGTAGTCGCGCTCGGAGAGGTCATTGGCCACGACGTAGCCGGCGATGTGCCCTGCGGCTTCCTCAACCGAAGAAAGGTAGGACGCTTCTTTGCCGATCACCACGCCGAGCTCCACCTCCCAGTCGTACTTTGCCGACGACGGCGGGATGGGGGCGGCGTCGAAAGGCCCGGCAACGGTGTTGGACGGCTTCAGGAAAACCACCGGGACTTCGGGCGGGAGGGCTCCGGATTCGGCGGCGTGCGCGGTGTAGTTCAGGCCGATGCAAACCAGGGAAGCCGGGCGGGCGATGGGGGAGCCGATGCGCAGGCCCTCTGCCTGGATCTCCGGGAGTTCCCCGGATTCAAGGGCCTTGCGGGTGCGGGCAACGCCGTCGGCGGCGAAGAAACTGCCGTCGATGTCCCGGGCCAGGCCGGTGAGGCTGAAGTACTTCGCGGCGCCGTTGCCCTCTTCGACGAGGACAACCGGCTGCTCGTTTCCGGCTGCTCCCAGCCGGGCGAATTTCACGTTCATGTCTTCCTCCATGCTCAGCGTCATTGCTCCGAGCTTCAAGTGTGGTGTTTCCCCCATTCTTGCGGAAATGTGACCCATTGACAATGGAAACATCCGATGTTTAGTGTCGTCCTAGATCAACGGTCCACACAGCCTCCCGGCTGGGTGCACCGCCCTAAGCTAGGAGCACGATGAGCGTCATCACCGCCATGGAAACCCTCGACATCCGCTTCCCCACGTCCCGGGAGTTGGACGGCTCGGACGCCATGAACCCGGACCCGGACTATTCGGCCGCGTACTTGATCCTGCGCACCGACGCGCAGAACGGTCACGAAGGCCACGGCTTCGTGTTCACCATCGGCCGCGGTAACGACGTGGAAACCGCCGCCATCGCCGCCCTGCGGGAGCACCTCCTGGGCCGCAACGCCGAGGAACTTCTGGAAGACATGGGCGCCACCTGGAAGCTGCTCGCCCACGATTCCCAGCTGCGTTGGCTCGGCCCGGAGAAGGGCGTCATGCACATGGCGATCGGCGCCGTCGTCAACGCACTCTGGGACCTGAAGGCCAAGCGCGCCGGATTGCCGCTCTGGGAGCTGCTGTCCGGGATGAGCCCGGAGGAACTCGTCTCCCTGGTGGACTTCCGCTACCTCAGCGACGCACTCACCCCGGAGGAGGCGCTGGGCATCCTGCGCGCCGCGGAACCGGGCCGCGCGGCGCGGCGGGCCCAATTGCTCGCCGAAGGCTACCCGGGATACACGACGACGCCGGGCTGGCTGGGATACAGCGACGAGAAGCTTTCGCGCCTGGCCAAGGAAGCCGTGGCTGAGGGATTTGCCCAGATTAAGCTCAAGGTGGGGGCGTCCTTGGAGGATGACATCCGACGAATCCGCACCGCCCGCGAAGCCGTGGGCCCGGACATCCGGATCGCAGTCGACGCCAACCAGCGCTGGGACGTGGAGGAAGCCATCGACTGGATGCGCCATCTGGCCCCCTATGACGTTGCTTGGATCGAGGAACCCACCAGTCCGGACGACATCCTGGGCCACGCAGCGATCGCCCGCGGCGTGGCGCCCATCCCGGTGGCCACGGGAGAACATGTCCAGAACCGCGTGGTGTTCAAGCAGATGCTGCAGGCCGGTTCGCTGCAGGTGCTCCAGCTCGATGCTGCACGGGTGGCCGGCGTCAACGAGAACATCGCCATCCTCCTGCTGGCCGCGAAGTTCGGCGTCCGGGTCTGCCCGCACGCCGGCGGGGTGGGGCTGTGCGAGGCTGTGCAGCACCTGTCCATGGTCGACTTCGTGGCGGTCTCCGGCACCAAGGAGGACCGCATGATCGAATTCGTGGACCACCTGCACGAACACTTCGTCACCCCGGTCGATGTCCATGGCGGCGCCTACTGGCCGCCCTCGGCGCCCGGCGCCGGAAATGAAATGCTCCCCGCCAGCCTGGCGGACTACCGTTACCCGGACGGGCCGGTGTGGGCCGCAGAGGCGGGCGCCGCCGCCGGGCCCCGCACAACTGCACGTGCCGCCGCGAGTACTACCGCCGTCGAGAGCTGAAGGAGGAGCCGTGATCCAGCACGCCCCGTGGTTCGAAGAGTCCCGCCTGGGCATGTTCGTGCATTGGGGGCTGTACTCGCTGGCGGCCCGCCACGAATGGGTGATGAACCGCGAGGAGATGACTGTGGAGGAGTACTCGAAGTACTTCCGCCGTTTCGACCCGGACCTCTACGATCCCCGCGAATGGGCCCGGGCCGCCCGCAACGCCGGCATGAAGTACATGGTGCTGACCACCAAGCACCACGAGGGTTTCTGCCTGTGGGACTCGGCCCTCACGGACTACAAAGCCACCAACACGCCGGCCGGCCGGGACCTTATCGCCCCCTACGTGGAGGCGCTGCGGGCCGAAGGGCTGAGGGTGGGCTTCTACTATTCGCTGATCGACTGGCACCACCCCGACTTCACCGTGGACTCGGTGCACCCGCAGCGGAACGCCGACGTCGGGACGCTGAACGAGGGCCGGGACATGTCCCGCTACCGGGAGTACCTGCACGGCCAGGTCCGCGAACTGCTCAGCAACTACGGCACCATCGACTACCTCTTCTTCGACTTCTCCTACCCGGGCGGCATGGACGGCCACCCGGCCGGCGGCAAGGGCCGGGATGACTGGGGTTCCGAGGATCTGCTGGCCTTGGTCCGGGAACTGCAACCCGGGATCGTGGTCAATGACCGGCTTGACCTGCCGGGCGACTTCGTCACCCCGGAGCAGTACCAGCCGGCCGGTCCCATGATGTCCGACGGCGTTCCGCTCGCCTGGGAGGCGTGCCAGACCCTCAACGGCAGCTGGGGCTACGACCGGGACAACCTCGACTACAAGAGTCCGGACCTGCTGGTACGGATGCTGGTGGACGGGGTGTCCAAGGGTGGCAACCTCCTGCTCAACGTGGGCCCCACGGCCCGCGGCAGCCTGGACCCGCGCGCCGCGGAGTCCCTGGCGGGCATCGGCGAGTGGATGCGGCTGCACGGCCGCTCCATCTACGGCGCAGGGCCGTCCTCGCACACTCCGCCCGCAGACGCCCGCTACACCCGCCGCGGAAACCGGCTGTACGTGCACCTGTTCGCCTGGCCATTCGGCTTCGTGCACCTGCCCGGGCTGGCCGGCACGGTGGAGTACGCGCAACTGCTCAACGACGCCTCCGAGCTTCGCCTCCAGGAACCGGACCCGGAGCAGGAGGCCTACGCCACGACACCCGGTGCCCGGCCCGCGGGGACGCTGAGCATCAAGCTGCCGGTCCAGCGGCCTCCGGTGGCCGTGCCCGTGCTGGAACTGTTCCTCAAGGAGGGCGCAGATGCCTGACGCGGCAACCCCGCAGGCGATCGCCCTGCACACCCGGCTCAAGTCCGGCGCGGAGCAGGAGTACGCCGATGCGCACGCTGCGATTCCCGCCGAGCTCGTCGCGGCGCTGAAGGACGCCGGAGTGCGGAACTGGCGGATCTGGCGCAGCGGCCTCGAGCTGTTCCACCTCGTGGAGGTGGACGACTACCAGGCCATGCGCCACGCCCTCGCCGACCACCCGGCGAACCTGCCGTGGCAGGCCCGGATGGCGGAGTTGCTCGAGGTGCAGGACGACTACTCCGGCAATGACTCCGGCATCCCCTTGGTCTGGGAGCTGCCATGACGGATCTCGGATTCGGCAGGCTCGGTTTCGGCGCCGCCGGGATCGGAAACCTCTACACCGCGATCCCCGACGGCGAAGCCCTCGCCACCGTCCTGGCCGCCTGGGACGCCGGCGTCCGCTACTTCGACACCGCCCCGCACTACGGCCTGGGACTGTCCGAACGCCGGCTGGGCGCCGTCCTGCGGGACAAGCCCCGCGCCGGCTTCCTGGTCTCCACCAAGGTGGGCCGGCGCCTCGAACCGCAGGACCCCGCAGGACGCCGGGACGACGAGGGCTTCGACGTACCGGCGACCGCAATGCGCCGCTGGGACTTCAGCGAACAGGGCATTCGGCAGAGCCTCGAGGACTCCCTCGAACGGCTGGGACTGGACCGGGTGGACATCGCCTACCTGCACGACCCCGATGCCTACGACCTCGACGCCGGCATCCGGCAGGCGCTGCCCGTGCTGGAGAAGCTCCGCGGCGAAGGCCTCGTGGACGCGATCGGCGTCGGCACGAACTCCGCGGAGGCAGCGCTCGCCTGCGTCGACGGCGCGGACCTGGACCTGGTGATGCTCGCGGGCCGCTACACGCTGCTGGAGCAGCCCGTCGTCCCGCTGCTGGACCGCTGTACGGCGCGCGGCATCGGAATCGTGGCCGTCGGTGCCTACAATTCCGGGCTCCTGGCCCGGCCCGAAGTGCCGGACGACGCCCATTACAACTACGGCCAGGCACCGCGCGCCCTGCTTGAACGCGCCCGGGAGCTGGCGGCACTGTGCAGGGACTTCGGCGTCGAGCTCCCGACGGCGGCCCTGCACTTCCCGCTGCGGCACCCGGCGGTGGTGAACGTGACGGTGGGGGCACGCAGCCCTGGGCAGATGGCCGCCAATGCGGCGCGCATGGAGACTGCCGTGCCGGAGGAGCTGTGGGCCGCGCTCGCGGAGGTTGGCGGGTGATCGATGCCCACCTGCACCTGTGGAACATCGACGGCGGCGGGTACGGCTGGCTCGGGCCGCAGCACGGTGCGCTGTTCCGCTCCTTCGGGCCTGCGGAGGCCGGCCACGAGCTGGCTTCCTCCGCCGTCCGCGGCGCCGTGCTCGTCCAGGCAGACGACACCCTCGCGGACACTGAAGCGATGCTCGCGGTGGCGGACGGCAATCCGTGGGTGCTCGGCGTCGTCGGCTGGATCCCGGTGGAGCGGCCCGCCGACGCCGAAGCCCAACTGGCGCGGTTGGCCGCCCACCCGCGGTTCCGCGGCGTGAGGCACCTGGTCCACGATGATCCGCGGGACGGTTTCCTGGAGCTCGCACCGGTGCGGGATTCGCTCCGGCTGCTCGCCTCGCAGGGCCTGGCCTTCGACGTGCCCGATGCCTTCCCGCGGCACCTCGGCGCCACGGTGCGGCTCGCCCGGGAGCTTCCGGAACTGACGGTCGTCCTGGACCACCTGGGCAAACCGCCCTTGGGTGCGGGCGTGGATTCGGAGCCGATGGCGCGCTGGCGGGCGGACTTCCGGGGATTTGCTGCTCTGCCGAACGCGGTGGCGAAGCTGTCCGGACTGCACCTGGCAGGGGTTCCCTACACGGCCGCGGTCCTGCGGCCGCTGTGGGAGGAGGCCCTGAAAGCGTTCGGCCCGGCGCGGCTGATGATCGGCGGCGACTGGCCGGTCAGCACGCTCGGCGCACCCTACGCGGAAACCATCGGCGTGCTGCTGGAGCTGCTCGGCGAGCTGTCCGACCTCGAACAGGAGCAGATCCTGGAAGGCACCGCAGTACGGGTGTACGGGCTGGAACTGTAGCTAGAGCGCCTGCCGCAGCCAGTTCTCCACGCCGCTGATGTGCACCGTGACCAGCGCCCGGACCAACTCGGCGTCGCCGCGTTCCAGGGCGTCCGCGATGGCCTTGTGCTCGGCCAAGGTGTGCGCCACCGCCTTCTCCTGGGTGATCCCGCGCCAGATGCGCGCCCTGACCGTGTCCCCGGAGAGGGCCTCGAGCAGTCCGCTGAGGTAGTCGTTCCCCGCGGCCGCGGCGATGATGCTGTGGAATTCGAGGTCGTGGGCCACGAGTTCCTCGACGTCGGTGCCCTCGTCGATCCCGTCCATGGTGGCGCGGAGGGCGGCCACTTCCTCCGGCGTGATGCGGCTTGCCGCCATGTGTGCCGTGGCCGGTTCCAGGATCCGGCGTACCTCGAAGAGCTCCAGGATGGAGCGGTTCTGGTGCAGTTCCACCACGAAGGCCACGGCCTCGTTGAGCAGCTTCGCATCCAGGCTGGTGACGTAGGTGCCGTCGCCGCGCCGCACGTCCAGCACCCGGATGAGTTCCAGGGCCTTCACGGCTTCGCGCAACGAGCTGCGGGACAGGCCGAGGCTTTCGCTGAGCTCCTTTTCCGGCGGCAGCCGGTCTCCGGCCTTGAGCTCGCCGCGGATCAACATGTCCTTGATCTTGCCGATCGCCTCGTCAGTCACAGCCATGGCTCAATCGTAACGGCGAGTGGTCCGATGTCTGCGGAACAGCGGCGCCATGCGGCGAAGTTGAAACTGTACCGTCTGGACGGTATAGTTTTTTCTTGCCAGACATCCACCCTTTTCCAGAGAGCGAGCCACCATGACCACGTCCGTCACCAAGCGCGAACGCTTCGCCGAGAGCGAGGCGGTCAACCGTCCCGATCCCGTCCGCGGCAAGCAGCACGGTGCCGGACGCCGCTGGCTCGCCCTCGGCGCCCTGATGTTCCCGGTGCTGCTGATCGCCGTCGACAACACCGTGCTCAGCTTCGCGGTACCGTCCCTGTCCCTGGCCCTTAAGCCCAGCGGCACCGAACTGCTGTGGATCATCGACGTCTACGCCCTGGTGCTGGCCGGCCTGCTGGTCCCGATGGGCAGCATCGGCGACCGCATCGGCCGCCGCAAGCTCCTGCTGATCGGCGCCACCGGCTTCGCGCTCGTCTCCGTGCTGGCGTCCTTCGCCACGAACGCCGGCCAGCTGATCGGCGCCCGTGCCCTGCTGGGCGTCTTCGGCGCCATGCTGATGCCCGCGACGCTGTCCCTGATCCGGAACATCTTCACCGACCCCACCGAACGCCGCACCGCGATCGCCGTCTGGGCGGCGGGCTTCTCCGGCGGCGCGGCACTCGGTCCGCTGGCCGGCGGACTGCTCCTGGAGCACTTCGAATGGGGTGCCGTGTTCCTGCTGGCCGTCCCGATGCTCCTGCCGCTGCTGATCCTGGCGCCGATCGTGGTGCCCGAATCCAAGGACCCGAAGCCCGGGCCGGTGGACCCGGCCAGCATCCTGCTGGTCATGGGGGCGATGGTTCCGTTCGTCTACGGCATCAAGGAATTCGCGCACGACGGCGGCCCGGCCGCGCTGCTGCCGCTCGCCGTCGGGCTCGTGGCAGGGGCCCTGTTCGTCCGCAGGCAGCTGCGGCGCCAGCGCACCGGCAGGGCGCCGATGCTGGACATGACCCTGTTCCGGAACAAGGCCTTCAGCGTGTCCCTGGCCGCGAACCTGCTGAGCATCTTCTCGCTGGTGGGCTTCATCTACTTCATGTCCCAGCACCTGCAGCTCGTGGCCGGCCGCACCCCGCTCGAGGCCGGGATGCTTATGCTCCCGGGCCTGGCGCTGACCATTGTCGCCGGCCTGGTGACGGTGCCGGTGGTGCGCAGGATCCGCCCGGCCCACGTGGTCACTGCCGGGCTGCTGCTGAACATGAGCGGCTATGCCGTGGTGCTCCTGTTCGGCCAGGGCGGGGAACTGTGGGCGCTGCTGCTCGGCTTCGCGGTCGTGGGCTCGGGCGTGGGTGCCGCGGAGACCATCTCCAACGACCTCATCCTGTCCAGTGTCCCGGCCCCGCAGGCAGGTGCGGCGTCGGCGATCTCCGAGACCGCCTACGAGGTGGGCTCGGTGATGGGCACGGCCGTGCTCGGCAGCATCCTCACCGCCGCCTACCGCTCCGCCGTGGACGTACCGGCAACGCTGGCAGGAGACGCAGCCCGCCAGGCCTCCGAAACCCTCGGCGGAGCGATCGACGCCGCCAAGCTGCTCCCGGCGGAGCAGGCCCGGGCGCTGCTGGAGTCCGCCCGGCACGCCTTTGATTCCGGCGTGGGGATGACCTCGGCGATCGGCATGGTCCTGATGCTGGCCGCGGCAGTCATGGTCGCCGTCGTACTGCGCCAGCGAGCCGGGTCGACAGCATCCTGATGTGTTCCACGAGTTCCGCGGGTTCGTCGACCTCGAAGTCGAACCCCTTGCCTGCAATGTAGATGGCCAGCTCGTCCAGTGAGTCGGAACCGGCCCGCAGGATGCAGCTGTGCTCGTCGACCGCTTCCAGCGCACCGGTGGTGGGGGCGATACGCTCCGCGGCCGTTTCGGCACTGACGTGCAGGGTGAACCGGCCCTGGTAGCGGTAGGCCGAGGTGGAGATCGCCCGCGAGGCGTAGCCGCTGATGTCGGTGTCTGGCGGGGTGCGCGGGGTGAAGCGCGGCCCCGTGGGGATGCGCGGATCGAGGCGGTCCACCCGGTAGGTGCGCCAGTCCTGGCGATCAACGTCCCAGCCGACCAGGTACCAGCGCCGGCCCGTGTGCACGAGCCGGTGTGGCTCGGTAGTGCGGATGCTGCTCGTTCCGTCGTGCTTGCGGTAGTCGAAGCGCAGGCGCAGCGAGTCGCGGCAGGCGGCGGCGATGGCGGTGAGGGTGTCCGGATCTGCCGTGGGACCGCCGCCGGCCAGCGGCACCGTCACCGACTGCAGCGCGTTGATACGGTGGCGCAGCCGGGACGGCAGGAGGGTCTCAAGCTTGGCCAAGGCCCGCACCGACGTTTCCTCGATTCCGGTGATCGACCCGCCGGCGGCCGTGCGCAGCCCCATGGCGACCGCCACGGCTTCGTCGTCGTCGAGCAGCAGCGGTGGTAAGTCCGCGCCGGCACCCAATTGGTACCCCGCGGTGCCGGCTGTGGCCAGTACCGGGTAGCCGAGGCTTCGTAGGCGCTCAATATCGCGGCGGACGGTGCGCGGAGTGATCTCCAGGCGCCCGGCCAGTTCGGCCCCGGACCACGTGCGCCGCGTCTGCAGGAGTGAGAGCAACTGCAGCAGGCGTGCTGAGGTTTGCCACATGGCCTAAAGTCTGCCACGACCTAGGACCGGAACTGACCTAGCACGCTCCTAGGGTGGTGGCTATGAAGACCAACAGCGAAGTCAAGCCCTTCACCATCGACATTCCCCAGGCCGAGCTGGATGACCTGCGGGAGCGCCTTGCCAGGACGAGGTGGACTACGGACCTGCCCGACGTCGGCTGGAGCCGGGGCGTGCCGGTGGCCTACCTCAAGGGGCTGGCAGAGTACTGGCGCGATGCCTACGACTGGCGCGCATACGAGCGGGAGCTGAACAAGTACCCGCACTTCACCACCGAAATCGATGGACAGAACATCCATTTCATGCACGTGCGCTCGCCCGAGCCGGATGCCCTGCCGCTGATCCTGACCCACGGGTGGCCGGGTTCGATCGTTGAGTTCCTGCGCATCATTGGCCCATTGACCAACCCGAGGGCACACGGCGGCGATCCTGCGGACGCTTTCCACGTGGTGATCCCGTCCATCCCCGGAAGCGGCTTCTCCGGGCCGACCCGCGAAGCCGGCTGGGACACTAACCGGGTGACCAGGGCGTTCGCCGGGCTAATGGACCGGCTGGGCTATGAGCGCTACGGCGCGCAGGGCGGCGACACCGGCGCGGTCATCTCCCCGGGACTCGGCCGGCTCAACCCGGACCGTGTGCTTGGCGTGCACGCGAACGGGCTCGCGGCGTTCACTGAGCCTCCCGCGGACAGAACAGGAGAACTGAGCGAGTCCGAGCAACTGCGGCTGAAGCGCCTGGAATACATGAAGACGGAGCAGTCCGGTTACGCGATGATCCAGATCACCCGCCCCCAGACCTTGGCTCATGGGCTGCACGACTCCCCGGTAGGCCAACTCGCCTGGATCGTGGAGAAGTTCAAGGAGTGGACCGACCCGGCTGCGGACCTGCCGGAAGATGCGGTGGACAAGGACCTGCTGCTCACCAATGTGATGCTGTACTGGCTGACCGGCACCGCGGGGTCCTCGGCCAACTGCTATTACGAGACGGCGCATGCCGGGGCGTGGGGCGC
Source organism: Arthrobacter silvisoli (assembly GCF_003369445.1). Classification (GTDB taxonomy): domain Bacteria; phylum Actinomycetota; class Actinomycetes; order Actinomycetales; family Micrococcaceae; genus Arthrobacter; species Arthrobacter silvisoli. The sequence goes on along the minus strand of NZ_QRCU01000003.1, from coordinate 39,981 downwards.
GAGCCAGCGTTCCATGGTGCCGACAGGGGTAGCTGTGTTCCCCATGGATGTGTCAATCCGGAGCACGCTCGAGCCCGAACACAATATCGTGCACTGGTCTGAATTCGGCCGCGGCGGCCACTTCGCCGCCATGGAGGCCCCCGAATTGCTGGTCGGCGATATCCGGGAGTTCTTCGGCAAGCTGCGCAGGCCGCAGGTGCCTTAAAGCCGCAGGTGCCTTAAAGCCGCAGGTGCCTTAAAAGAGTTGGCAGCCCGCGGCAATGTTTCAGAAGGAACACTGCCGCGAGCTGCCAGACCCGCGTTCAAGGAAGCTAGATGGAGTCTTCCGCGCCCGGTGCCGGGCGGTTGGCCACTACCGGGGACAGGCCGGTGTAGCCGTCCCGGGCCTCGGCGATCTCGTGGATCCGCTTGCGGCAGGCGTACCAGCCACCGATCATCAGCGCGCAGGCGATGAGGGTGACCAGGAGGGTGAGCGGCGAATCGATGAACACCATCACCAGGACCGCCACAAGGAAGAGCAGCGTCAGGTAGCCGGTGAACGGCGCACCCGGCATCCGGAAGGCCGGACGCTTGAGCCAGCCCTTGTCGGCCCAGCGCTTGAGCTGGATCTGGCACAGCACGATCGTGGCCCAGGTGGAGATGATGCCCACCGAGGCGACGTTGAGGACGATTTCGAAGGCCTCGGAGGGGACAAGGTAGTTCAGCGGAACACCCAGCAGGGAGACACCGGCGGTGATGGCGATGCCGCCATAGGGCACACCGGCCTTGTTCATGCGCTGGGCGAACTTCGGGGCGGAACCGGCCACGGACATGGAGCGCAGGATGCGGCCGGTGGAGTACAGGCCGGCGTTCAGCGAGGACAGCGAGGCCGTGAGGACCACCAGGTTCATGATGGTGTCCACGCCCTGCACGCCGATCGAGCCGAAGAAGGTCACGAAGGGGCTGACACCCTTCTGGTACGTGGTGAACGGCAGCAGCAGCGAGAGCAGGATGACCGAGCCGACGTAGAACACCGCGATACGGAAGACCACGGAGTTGATGGCCTTCGGCATGATCTTTTCCGGGTTCTCGGTTTCGCCTGCGGCCGTGCCCACCAGCTCAACGGAAGCGTAGGCGAACACGACGCCCTGCATGAGCAGGATCATCGGCATGATGCCGTTGGGGAACATGCCGCCGTTGTCGGTGATGAGCGAGAAACCGGTAGGGGCGCCGGTGGGGGTGCCGAACGCGACGAACCAGATGCCAAGGATCAGGAAGGCCACCAGGGCTGCGACCTTGATCAGGGCGAACCAGAATTCCATCTCGCCAAAGACCTTCACCGAGACCAGGTTCAGGCTAAGGACGACAACCAGTGCGATGAGCGCCCAGGCCCACTGCGGCACGGCGCCGATCCAAGGCACGTATTTGCCGAAGAAGTTCATGTAGATGGCCGCGGCCGTGATGTCCACGATGGTGGTCATGGCCCAGTTGATCCAGTAGAACCAGCCCGAGGCGAAGGCGGCCTTTTCGCCGAAGAACTCACGGGCGTAGGAGACGAAGGAGCCCGAGGACGGACGGTGCAGGACGAGTTCGCCCAGGGCCCGCAGGATCAGGAACACGAACGCGCCGCAGATCGCGTAGGAGAGCACCAGGGACGGGCCCGCGGCGTTCAGGCGGCCGCCGGCACCCAGGAACAGGCCGGTGCCGATCGCGCCGCCGATCGCGATCATCTGGATCTGACGCGGCTTGAGGTTCTTGTGGTAGCCCTTGTCCTCGGCGTGCAGCAGCTTCTCGGTTGCGTGCGCCTGCGGCGGGACCGTGTGGTCGGTGATGGGTTGATTGCTCATGGGGATCCTTAGGGGTGTCCTGTGGGGAGGTTCCGGTTAGGGGACGACGGCGGAAAGCCGGCCGCCGTCGTCGTGCTCGCTGCCGCTCCGGTGACGGACGCTTCCGGTAGGGACCCGGCGCGGCGGCGAGGTGTCAGCTGCTCAGGTTGGCAAGCCGTTCGGGACGCAGCAACTCGTTCAGCTGTTCTGCGGTCAACATTCCGTGCTCCAGGACCAGCTCGGCGACGCCGCGGCCGCTGGCCAGCGCTTCTTGGGCGATGGCAGTGGCAGAGGCGTAGCCGATGTGCGGGTTCAGGGCCGTGACCAGGCCGATCGACTGCTCCACGGTAAGGCGCAGGCGCTCGGCGTTGGCGGTGATGCCACGCACGCACCGTTCGGTGAGGGTGTGGCAGGCAGCTTCCAGGTGGGAAATGCTCTTATGGATGCTGTGGACGATGATTGGCTCGAAGGCGTTCAGCTGCAGCTGGCCCGCCTCGGCCGCCATGGTGACGGTGACGTCGTTGCCGATGACCTCGTAGGCCACCTGGCTGACCACTTCCGGGATCACCGGATTGATCTTGCCTGGCATGATGGACGATCCCGACTGGACAGCCGGGAGGTTGATTTCGCCCAGTCCCGCGCGCGGTCCGGAGGACAGCAGGCGGAGGTCGTTGCAAATCTTGGAGAGCTTCACGGCCACGCGCTTGAGCACGCCGGACAGGTGCACGAAGGCCCCGACGTCCTGGGTGGCCTCGATGAGGTCGATGGAGGTGACCAGCGGCAGGCCGGTGATCTCGGCCAGGTGCCGGCAGGCTGCCTCGGCGTAGCCCTTGGGGGCATTCAGTCCGGTGCCGATCGCGGTGGCGCCCAGGTTGATTTCGTGGATCAGCAACTGGGACTCGGCCAGGCGGGCGCGGTCCTCGCCGATCGTCACGGCGTAGCCGCCGAACTCCTGGCCCAGGGTCATCGGCACAGCGTCCTGCAGCTGGGTGCGGCCCATCTTGACGATCGAGCGGAATTCCCGGCCCTTCTCCGCGAAGGCTTCCTCGAGGATGGCGAGGGCCTTGAGGAGGCCCTGGACCGAGAAGATCGTGGCCAGGTTGACGGCGGTGGGGTAGACGTCGTTGGTGGACTGGCTCAGGTTGACGTGGTCGTTCGGGTGCAGGCGGGCGTAGTCGCCCTTGGGGTGCCCCAGGATTTCCAGGGCGCGGTTGGCGATCACCTCGTTGGCGTTCATGTTGGAGCTGGTGCCGGCGCCACCCTGGATCACGTCCACCATGAACTGTTCGTGGAGCTTGCCGTCCAGGATGTCCTGGCAGGCCTGTTCGATGGCCGCAGCGCGCTCCGCGTCCAGGAGGCCGAGCTCCCGGTTGGTGCGGGCGGCGGCCAGCTTCACGGCGGCCAGGCCACGGACCAGGTCCGGGTTGCTGGAGAGCCGCTGGCCCGTGATGGGGAAGTTTTCGATCGCCCGGAGGGTGTGCACGCCCCAATACGCGTCGGCGGGGACGTCGCGGTCGCCCAGCAGGTCGTGTTCCGATCGGAAGCGGTGATCGTTGTTGCCCTGATCGATAGTGCTCATGGCTGTCCTTATCAATGGTGTTGGCACGTGGTTTGTGTCCGGGGTCCGGCCCGCCCACGCTGTGTAGCGGCGCGGGTCCGGCGCCCGCGTCAGCGGGCGGGCTGCGGGTCCGGAGTCCGCGTCAGCGGGCGGACTGGAGGTCGGCGACGGGAAGGAAACCGGCGGCGCGGAGGACACCGACTGCTTTGCCTCCGCCCAGCACCGGCGGGATCTGCAGCCCAGCCAGGGCATCGGCGTCGACCCCCAGCTCGCTGAATACTCCCAGTTCGGCGAGGACCCGCAGGGTGACGGGCAGGCGGGCGCGGTCGCCGCCGTCGGAAATCTTGATCGCGACGCCGGTCCCGTCCGCCAGGCCGATCAGCTGCAGTCCTTCGAAGCCGTCCTTGGCGAGCAGGCCCGGCACCGCGCGCATCAGTGCGGTGACGTCGCGGCCTTCGCCGGCCACCATCTCCGGGAAAGCGCGCATGGCGTAGCCCACCTGGCCTTCCTGGGTTTCCGGTCCCGCGGCGGCGAGCCGGCCGTAGGCGCGGGCCATGCCGCGCAGGCTGTGTGCGAAGAGCGGGGTGCCGCAGCCGTCGGTGCTGACTGCGGCCGCGTCTTCGCCGGTGAGCTCGGTGATGGTGTCACGGACGAGGACCTGAAGCGGGTGCTCCGGGTGCAGGTAGCCCTCCACCGGCCAGCCGTTGATGGTGCAGACCGCGGCCATGGAAGCGTGCTTGCCCGAGCAGTTCTGGGCCAGCTGCGTGGGGCCGTTGCCGGCGCGGAGCCAGGCCTCGCGCTCCTGGGTGCCGTAGGGAAGATCGGTGCTGTTGGCCAGGGCCTCTTCGTCCAGGCCGTGCATTTCAAGGATCCGGCGGGCGCCGTCCTGGTGCATGGCTGCGCCCGAGTGGCTGGCCGCCGTGAGGGCGAGGAGGTCCTGCGGAAGCTCGAGTCCGGCGCGCAGCAGCGCAACCGCCTGCAGAGGCTTGAGGGAGGAACGCGGGTAGATGGGCGCGTCGGGATCGCCGGCGGCCACCTTGGTTTCCGTCGTGGTTCCGGGGTGTCCGGCGCTTGCGGGGCGTTCGCTCGCGGGGCCGAGGGCGATGAGCGAACCGTAGTGGATGCTCTCGACGAGGCCGTCGCGGGTCTGCTCGGCCAAGGGGACGTGGTGCGGGGTCGGCATGGCGTCCTTAGGTAGTTGTTTCGTAGTGGTCTGTACTGCTTCGGGCGGTTCGGCCCGCGGGCGGCAGGGCTAGTCCGCGTGGGAGTTGAGGATGCTGTCCAGTGCGAGGCTGACGGCCTCGAGGTGGGCTGCCATGGCGGCTTCGGCGGCCTTGGCGTTGCCGGCGTCGATGGCCTCGATGATGCGGAGGTGTTCGTTGTCGGAGGCGTGCCGGCGGTCGGCCACCATGTTCAGGGTTTCGGACTGGTGGGCGAGGGCCTCGCGGATATCGGCCACGACGCTTTCGAAGACCTTGTTGCCGCTGGCCCGGGCAATGATCGAGTGGAACGCGGCGTCGAGGCTGACCCATCCCTCGGGATCGTTTTCGGCAAGCATCTCTTCCATAAGCCCGCGGAGTTGCTTGAGGTCCTCATCGCTACGGCGCTGTGCTGCCAGGCCCGCGGCGGGAACTTCGATGTGCGGGCGGGCCTCGTTGAGGTCGCGGGCGGAGTATGGGCCCAGCGTCAGGTCGTTGGCCACCTTGTCGGCGACCACGAAGGTGCCTTTGCCGGTCTTCGTGACTGTCAGGCCGAGTGCGTTGCAGGAGCGGAGGGCTTCGCGGATCACGGAGCGGCTCACTCCGTACTGGCCTGCGAGGGTGGCTTCGGAGCTGAGTTTCGCGCCGAGCTCGACCGCGCCGGATTCGATGTCCTGCCGGATGGCGTTGAAGACTGCCTCGGCCGCGCTGAGGCGGACAAGGGGAGTGGCGGCACGCGGCGCCGGGGTGATTGGCAACGGCGACTGGCCGCCCTCGGCCTGTCCTGCTGTCCGGCTGTCTGACAGGTTCACGATTAAGAATATGGCACGGGTCACAAGGGCCTGTCAATTGGAGGTGTGATGGGGGCGTTTCGGGCCTGGGGCGTTGTGACGGGGTTCTGGTGGGCGGCTGGGTGGAGATTCTGCTGGATCACCGGGGCTGCTCCAGGGCGAGGCCGCCGGAATGTCCTGTTTTTCAGGTGGGCCGTGTGCGGGTGATCCAGCAGAATGTTCCGGTTCCCGGCGCATAATCGAGATGGGATGGCCGGTGAAATGCCGGCCCGCGGGCGGGGAGGTCCAGATGCAGGCGCCGCCGCGCATCACCATCGAGGTCCCGTTGCTCAAGCTGGGCGAGGGGCCGGCCGACTTTGAGGGGCTGGGCAGCCACGTTGATGCGCTGCGCCGGCCCCGTGGGCTGCACATGACCTTGCTGCACGTGGGAATCCTGGAAGACCTCGCAGCGGACGTGGCCGCCTGGACCAAGGGGTTTACGGGCGCAGACGTCGCACTCGAACGCACTGCAGCGTGGCTGCGCGGCCTGCCCGTCCTCGAGGGATTCGCGGCCTGTGCACGCCGCCTGGTTGTTCTGGGCGGAGGCAGTGTGTCCGGCCTGGAAGTCGAGGTTCCGCAGCCGGTGCGGGACTTCCAGCTTTCCCTGGTGGTGGCGTTGCACGGCCTCTTGGACGGCCTCGCCGTGGACAATATCGACGACTTCATCCTCAGCTCCCCGGCGCTGGGCTACAGGTCTCCGCGCTGGATACCCCACGTTGCCGTGGGCCGGCCGAAGAGCAGGTACCGAAGGCCCATCGAGATCGAGCCGTTGGTGCTGGAGTTCGGGGCCTCGCGCATCAGGAACGAGTGGGCGCTGGATGGGCCTAGGGGCGGTTAAGGTCTTTCTGCTCCAGTGCGGCGGATTCCGCGGCATCATTCGGCGCATGCGGCCACCCTGCCCTGGAATGACTGGCCCCGGCAGTCCGATATGGCGAATGATCGCGCGAAATCCGGCGCGACTCTGGTGGCGTGCCAAGGAGCGCTACCCTGAACCGTGATGCCCACCGAAACCAACGCCCCCGGGACAAGCGAGGCAAGCGCAACAAGCGGGGCGAGCGCAACAAGCGAAGCAGCAGCCTTCGCCCACCCCGCGATCGCCGCCGCGCTCAAAGACCTCCGACGTCAACTCGAGGCCAACACAAGGGTCATCCTCGGCATCACGGGCCCGCCCGGCGTCGGGAAATCCACCTTTGCCGCGTGCCTCGCCCGGCATTTCGGGCCGGAAACCAGCGTCGTGGTCCCCATGGACGGCTTCCACCTGGGCGAGGCGGTCATCGCCGGCACCGAACTAAAACAACGCAAGGGCGCCATCGACACCTTCGACGTCGGCGGCTACTTCTCCCTGCTGCAGCGGCTCAAGACGCGCGACGAGGACATTGTCTACGCCCCGCTCTACACACGGGAGATCGAAGAACCCATCGCCGCGTCGATCGCCGTCCCGGCCCGGGTCCCGCTGGTCATCACCGAAGGCAACTACCTCCTGAACCCGGATCCCGCCTGGCAGAAGGTCCGCGCACAGCTCGACGCCGTTTGGTACCTCGAACTCCCGGCGGACCTCAGACTTGACCGCCTGATCCGCCGGCACGTCGAGTTCGGCAAGGAACCCGCTGCCGCCGAAGCCTGGGCCAAGGGCAGCGACGAAACCAACGCCCGGCTGATCCAGGCCGACGGCCATCGGGCGGACCGCATCCTGCCCTGGAGCTAGGACTGGAGCCAGGGCTGGAGCCAGCGCCCAGGGCCACCGGGTACCGTGGAGATGACCCCCGACGCCGACCCGAGGACCTCCATGTCTCCGCGCACCCTGTTCCGAACCCTTGCCTTCGCCGAGGCCGTCACCTGGACATTGCTGCTGATCGGTCTGGTCCTGAAGTACGTCACCGGAACCACGGAACTGGGCGTGCAGATCGGCGGCGGCATCCACGGTTTCGTCTTCCTCTGCTACGCAGCCGTTGCCGCCTTCACCTGGATCAACCAGAAATGGAGCGCCGGAACCGGCCTGCTGGCGATCGCCTCCGCGGTGGTCCCGTACGCGACCGTTCCGGTCGAAAAGCGCTTGGACCGCAGCGGATTGCTCGACGGCGGTTGGCGGCTTGCAGAGGGCGGCGAGGCGCCGAAGGGCGCACTGGAGTCGGTGCAGGCCTGGGTGCTGCGCAGGCCGTGGCTGGCGCTCGGGCTCACCCTCGCCGGCGTGGCCGCCGTGTTCAGCTTCCTGCTGTTCATGGGCCCGCCGGACACCTGGTTCGCCTAGCCACACCGGCAGCAGCGATCAGGCCGGGAGAGCCTAAAGGTGCTGGATGCCTGCCCGCTGCATCGCGTCGCGGTACGTCTCGATGGTCTTCTCCAGCAGTTCCTGCTGCTTGGCCTCGGACAGGGCAAACGCCCGCCCGCCCAGTGCGCTGGCCTTGTAGACCTTGATGCCGTGCTCCCTGAGCGCTGAGTGGTAGGTCTTCTCGAACAGCGTCAGGAAGGACGCCGCTTCTGCCCCGTGCGCGACGACGGCGGAGACCCTGCGGTTGATCTTCAGGAACTGCCGGAACGGCTTGAGCCCGTCCAGCTTTTCCTGCGCGCTCAGCGACGGCGGCAGGCCGGCGTCGCGGACCCAGGGGTAGCTGTGCCACGGCATGACGTAGCGCGGGTCGAGCTCCGCCCCGGTGTAGATTTCCTGGGTACGGCGCGCTGAATCGTCGTCGTTGAAGAACGATACGAACCCGGACACCGTCCCGCGGCCGGGGCTCACCTGGAGGCTGACGATCCGGCACTCGTCCTCGTCGTGCACGGGGTCTATATAGGGGACCAGGGAGCCGGGTTTCCGGGCCATCAGTTCCTCGCAGAGTTGCGTCACAGCGGCAATATTCGGTTCGCGGAGCAGGGCGCGTTTGCTGTCCCAGTCAATGTCCACGTTCTCTCCTTCGGCAGCCCAGCCCCCAGAAATCGTCCGTCTCCTGACACTTTACGCGCCGCACCCGCGTGTCGTCGCCGATAAATTTTCCGAACGGCCGGGCGTGGACTCCGCGCTGCTCTTTCGGCTTCAACGGCGCCGTCGTAGGCTGGACGGCAAGGACAGGAACCATCCAAAGCCGCGTGACCCATGGGACGAACCCCTCCCAAGCTGGCTCTTTGCGCAACAATCGCCGCTGCCTTGCTTGCGGCCTTTGGAGTGGCGTCGCCGCCTCCGGCCGCGGAACCGGCAAGGGGACTGGCAAGCACGACGGCGGCAAGCACAGTTGCCGCCCCGTCCCCTTTGGCCCAATTGCGGCGGATGACCATGGGACAGCGGATTGGGCAGTTGTTCATGGTCGCCGCCAACGCCACAGGCGCCTCGTCCGCCACACTGTCCGACCTTTCCTCCTACCATGTGGGCAACGCCTACCTCTCGGGCCGCAGCGCGGAAGGCACCACGGCAACCGCCGCCGTCGTCCGGCGCATGACACAAGGCGTCTCGGCCGCCACGACGGGAAATGTCAGGCTGCTCGTGGGAACCGACCAGGAAGGCGGCTACGTCCAGGTCCTCAGCGGCCCCGGCTTCTCCACTATCCCCACGGCCCTGTCCCAGGGCACGCTCGCTCCCGCGACGCTGCAGGGCTACGCGCGGACCTGGGGCGGACAACTTGCCGCTGCCGGCTTGAACCTGAACCTGGCCCCCGTGCTGGACACGGTGCCCAGTGCAGCTTTTGCCCCATTGAACGCCCCCATCGGCTACTACGAACGCGAATACGGCTACACGCCCGCCACCGTCTCCAGCCACGGCTTGGCCTTTGCCGCAGGGATGAGGCAGGCAGGACTGGTCACCGCCGTCAAGCACTTTCCCGGGCTGGGGCGGGTCACGGCCAACACGGACACCAGCACCAACGTCCATGACACAGTCACCACGGTTACGGACCCGTACCTGCAACCCTTCCGGGACGCAGTGAACGCGGGCACCGGCATCGTCATGGTTTCCAGCGCCTACTACGACAAGATCGATCCCGCCCACATCGGCCCGTTCTCCGGCATCATCATGAAGACCATGCTGCGTGCGAGCCTCGGCTTCAACGGCGTGATCCTTTCCGACGACCTGTGCAACGCCGCGCAGCTGGCACCGTGGTCCCTGGCCGAACGCGCCGTGAACTTCTTCAGTGCCGGCGGCACCATGCTGCTGTGCGCCAACCCGGCCAGCATTCCCGCCATGTACCGCGCGGTGCTCAGCCGCGCCCAGTCGAGCACAGCCTTCGACGCGGTGGTCAACGCGGCAGCACTGAACGTGCTCCAGCTCAAGGCAGGCGCCATCCCGAACGCCTTCGGCCATGGAGCCACGAGCTACATGACCGACTTCAACGGTGACGGCACGGGCGATGTGTTGGCCCGGGACGCTGCGGGTGCGCTGTGGCTGTATGCGGGCAAGGGCAACGGCACCTGGTTTCCGCGGGTCCAGGTGGGCGGCGGCTGGCAGTACATGACGGCGTTGTTGAGCCCGGGTGATTTCAACGGTGACGGCACGGGCGATGTGTTGGCCCGCGACGCCGGCGGGGCGCTGTGGCTGTACCCGGGCAAGGGCAGCGGCACCTGGTTTCCGCGCGTCCAGGTGGGCGGCGGTTGGCAGTACATGACGGCGTTGTTGAGCCCCGGTGATTTCAATGGTGACGGTGCGGCGGATGTGTTGGCCCGGGACCCGTCCGGGGCGCTCTGGCTGTACCCGGGCAACGGGCGGGGGCTGTGGTTCCCGCGTGTTCAGGTGGGCGGCGGTTGGCAGTACATGACGGCGTTGTTCAGCCCGGGTGATTTCAATGGTGACGGTGCGGCGGATGTGCTGGCCCGGGACCCGTCCGGGGCGCTCTGGCTGTACCCGGGCAAGGGCAACGGCACCTGGTTCCCGCGGGTCCAGGTGGGCGGCGGTTGGCAGAACATGACGGCGTTGTTCAGCCCCGGTGATTTCAATGGTGACGGTGCGGCGGATGTCCTGGCCCGGGACCCGTCCGGGGCGCTCTGGCTGTACCCGGGCAAGGGCAACGGCACCTGGTTCCCGCGGGTCCAGGTAGGCGGCGGTTGGCAGAACATGACGGCAATTTTCTAGGGACAACCGGCAACGGCCCACGCGGACTCTGGCGGCCCCAGCCGGTGGTCCCTAGACTGGCAGTTACCATCGTGCGGAACACCCGCAGCGGGGGCGGGGTCCCACGGAATAACCCAGGGAGCATCCCCATGCGTGAAAACATCCGGCGTGGAAACGTCCGCAAAACGTCAAGAGCATTCCGTCGTGCCGCCGTCGCCCTGCTGGCCGTAGCAGGCCTCCTTTTCCTTCCCGGCCCCATTGCTTCGGCAAAAGCGCCGGCCCCGCATAAAACCCAGGCAGCCAAGTCCATCGTGCTTCCCGGAGCCGGCGGCGCCGAAGGCATCGCCGCGGGCAAGGGCACTGTGTTCTACGCCGGCGACCTCGCCACCGGGGATATCTTCCGCGGCGACATCCGCCAAGGCACAGCCGGACTCTTCATCGACGCCCCCGCCGGACGCGTGGCTGTCGGCATGAAGTTCGACCGCCGCCACGACCTGCTCTTCGTCGCGGGCGGTCCCGCCGGCACGGCCTACATCTATGACACCAGAACGGCCACCGCCAAGGCCACGATCCAGCTGACCGGCAAGCAGCCGTCCTTCATCAACGACGTCGTCCTCACCCGCGAAGGCGCATGGTTCACCAATTCGAACGTCGCCGAGCTCTACTTCGTCCCGGTGGGCGCCGACGGCAGCCTCGGGGCCGTCCGGACGCTCCCGCTCAGCGGACCGGCGTCGGACACCTCCGCCCAGTTCAACCTCAACGGAATCGCGGCAGCGGACGGCGGACGGACCCTGATCGTGGCGCACTCGGGCAACGCGGCCCTGTACACGGTCAACCCGGAGACCGGCGCCAGTGCGGCGGTATCGGGCGTCAGCGTCCCGAACGTGGACGGCATCCTGGTCCGCGGCCACGCGCTCTGGGCCGTGCAGAACTTCAGCAACCAGATCAGCAGGGTCAAGCTGTCCGCGGACCTGTCGTCCGGTGTCGTGAAGGATGTCATCACCAGCCCGCTGTTCCAGATCCCGACGACGGCCGCCAACTTCGGCGGGAAGCTCGCCGTGGTGAACGCCAAGTTCGGTGTCCCGGCACCGGGGAACTTCGACGTCGTGGTCCTGCGGGGGAAGTCCGGCTAGCGGCCGCTGCGCAGCTTTTCCATGTCGCGCCGGTCCTTCTTGGTGGGCCGGCCGGCGCCCCGGTCGCGCTGGGGCAGGCCGAGCGCCGCGGGCGCAGGCCGCTCGGGCGTGTGGTCGGTGAAGCAGTGGGAGGCCGCCTCGGCACCCACGCGCTTCGCGATCAGCTGCCGCACTTCCAGGATGCGCTCGAAGCCGGGCTGCCGGACGCGAACGGTGTCCCCGATGATCACCGTCTGCGAGGCCTTGACCGGGTTCCCGTTGATCCGCACGTGCCCGGCGCGGCAGGCGGCGGTGGCCGCCGAGCGGGTCTTGTAGGCGCGGATCGCCCACAGCCACGCATCGATGCGGGTGGAGGAGGTCGGCAGGCTGTTCATGGCTGCGAACGAGTCTAGCCCCTACCGCCACCCTGACCGCGCTGCGCTCGGCCAGGGAACCCTGGCGGCGTGGCCCCAGTTTGCCTGCCGGAACGGACGGCACGGCCTAGCGGCGGCGCAGTTCGGCGTACACCAGGTGCGGAACCACGGTGCCGGCGTCGCGCTCCAGGAAGTTGGTGCCGGGCGCCACGATGTCGTCGATCGCGTCCAGCAGGGTGTCGCTGAGAGTCGTGTCCGCTGCCTTGATGTAGTCGGTCAGGTGCTCCTCGGTGCGCGGGCCGATGATCACGCTGCTCACCGAGGGGTGGTTCAGGGCGAAGGCCACGGCCAACTGGATGAGGCTGAGCCCGTGCTGTTCGGCCAGGCGGGCCAGGGCGTCGGCGGCATGGAGCTTGTGCTGGTTGAACGGCGCGGTGACGTCGAAGCGGCCGGGCAGGGCGTCGGCCCGCGAACTGGCCGGCTGGCGGGCCCCGAGCCGGTAGCGGCCGGACAGCCAGCCGCCGTCGAGCGGTCCGTAGCTGAGCACCCCGAGGTTGTACTGCTGGGTGATGGCAAAGACGTCGCGCTCGTTGGCGCGGACCAGCAGCGAGTACGGAACCTGGTCCACCACGGGCGGGATGAGGTGGTTGGTGTTGGCGATCCACTGCGCCTCCACCAGCTGGGCTGGCGTGAAGACGGAGGTGCCGTAGTAGAGGATCTTGCCCTGCCGGATGAGGTCGTTCAGGGCCGTGATGGTTTCCAGGACATCGGTGTTGTAGTCCGGCCGGTGCGCCTGGTAGAGGTCGATCCTGTCCGTCTGCAGGCGGTTAAGGCTGGCCTCCACGGCTTTCATGATCCAGCGCCGGGAATTCCCCGAATGTGCCGGGTTCGAGCCCATTTGGCCGTGGAATTTCGTGGACAGGAAAACGTCGTCCCGGCGGCCCAGCAGCGCGCGGCCAACGATGGCCTCCGCTTCGCCCTGAGAGTAGATGTCCGCGGTGTCCACGCTGGTGATTCCGGCGTCGAGGGCGGTGCGGATGATCCGGATGCTGTCGTCCGGCCCGGTGGGGGCCGATCCCGTGCCGAAGTTGAGGGTGCCCAGGGTCAGTGCGCTGATCGGGACGCCTGTGCGTCCCAGCGTTCGAAGCTCGCTGAGGCTCATCTACGGCTCCCTTCATGGAGATGGTCGCGGTGAACCAGGAGTGGACAATCGATTGACACGAGGCTACTCATTTGCGAGGAACATCGCCCGAAAAGCGTAGGAGTTCTTAGCTTTTCGTATTCCGAAGTAACGAAAACGGCATCATGACGAAGCGTGAATGGGCGCGCGGACACGCAATTACACAAATATTGCCCTCTGCCGGATCCAGTGAATTAGTTGGAAAGGAAGGCGCAGGAATACGGAGAGAGGACGAACGGCATGACCCAGGCGACAGCGGACGGAACAGCTTCGATCAAGCAGGCGTTTGCGCAATTCCCGTCCGGGGTGGCCGCGTTCAGTGCCATGGTCGGTTTCGCCCCCGAGGTGCTGGTGGCCTCGAGCTTCACCGTGGGTGTTTCCCTGGAGCCGCCGTTGGTGATGTTCGCCGTGCAGAACTCCTCCACCACCTGGCCGAAGCTTCGCAGGGCGCCTCGCCTTGGCGTCTCAGTGCTTGCCGAGGGCCAGGAAGCCGTGTGCCTGCAGCTGTCCTCCCGCAAGGGCGGGCGTTTCGCCGGGGTTGCCACCTCAACCAGCGACGGCGGCGCGGTCACCATCGACGGGGCGGTGCTGGCCCTGGAGTGCGAGATCGTGTCCGAGACCCCGGCCGGTGACCACGCGATCGTGGTGCTCGAAGTCAAGGCCACCGAGATCAACGACGACGCCCGACCCTTGATCTACCACGGCGCGTCTTTCCGGCGCCTGACCGAAGCGGCGTGACGCCTTCCCAGGCTGCGCGCTTTCCAACGCGGGGTCACTTACGGCCGGTGTTGGGCGCCAACATGGGCCGTAAGTGACCCCGCGTTGGCGTGACGCGTTAACGGGAGCCGGCCGACGACTTTTCGGGGGACTTCGTGCGGGCTCCGTTGCGGGTCCCCGGAGGTGCTTCTTCGCGCGGCTCCAGGTGAGCCTTTTCGCGTGCTTCCTCCCGGGCCTTTTCGCGTGCTTCCTCGCGGGCGTCGGCTTCCGCGACGGCGGCGGCCCACTCGGCGTTGAGGACCGGCGGTTCGGGCGTCACGGCGAGCAGCAGCGGGTGGTGCTTCGCCTGGTTTTCGACGGCGGCGGCAGTTCCTTCCGCGATCCTGGTCCTGAGCTGGCCCGGTGTGGGCCATTCCTTCGGCGTGAACAGCTTCTTCCACGGGATCCTGCGGCCGGCGGACCCGGCGGGCGCGGCGGCTGCCGCCGCTCCTGAGGCTGCCTCAGCGTCGCCGACGGCGGATGCGGCGTCATCGTCCGCCGTCGCCGCTTCCGCAGGGGCGGTCGGTTCCAAGGTCTCCCCGGAGTCCGCGTGGCCGTGCGGGAGACGGACCACCGGGCCGGCGTCGTTCTTCGGGAAGATCCCCACCATTGCGAGCATGATGACCGACAGGAGCCGCGCGAGCCCCGCGAGCACGAGGGTGACCATCATGCACAGGGCCAGGCCCAGGAACATCAGGAAGGCCAAACCAAGGGTCCCGAAAAAGGTCATGTTGAGGGCGAGTGTTGTCGGATCTTCCACGTAACCTCCCCGCGCCGAAGTTTCGACCCGTGCCGGATGCCGGGCACGGTTCCTAGCCTACGATTGAATCCGGCCGGAATCACCCGGCCGGCCGCGCGCTGCCCCGGGTTGTAGCGAAGCTGTTATCTCGTCCGGGAGGAACCATGCCGCTCGACCTTTCCAGGCTCCGGAACGGCGCATGCCCGTGCCTGTCCGGCGAACAGTACGAGCAGTGCTGCGGAGTCTTCCACCGCGGCGACGCCGAAGCGCCGACGGCGGAGCAGCTCATGCGCTCCCGGTACAGCGCCTTCGTGGTGCTGGACCCCGGCTACCTGCTGCGCACCTGGCACCCGGACACCCGTCCCGCCGCCTTGGACCTCGACCCGGACACGCAGTGGCGCCGCCTGGACATCATCGGAACATCCCGCGGCGGCCCGCTGGACTCGGAGGGGACCGTCGAGTTCGCGGCACATTTTTCGCACGACGGCGAACGCGGAGTGCAGCGCGAAAAGAGCCGCTTCCTGCGGGTGGACCGCCGCTGGTACTACCTCGACGGGATAGTCGGCTAAAGCGCCGTGCCGAGGGCCACCGACGCGAGCTTGGTGTTGGGACGGTCGGCTTACGCGCTAACGCGCTACGCGCGGTACTTGCGGTGCAGGTTCTCCCGGGCAGACGGTCCGGGCGTCGCATCTGCGATCCACGGGCCGGTGCCTTCCGAGGAATCCAGGATCCCCGCCTCCAGCCAGGCGTAATCCCCGGCGAGGACCTTCCTCGACACCGCATGGTCGGCGTCGTCCGTGTTCTTCCAGAGCTGCTCGAAGGATGCATCCACCCGCAGCCGGGCCTGTTCGCAGTAGGCGTCGGCGAGTTCGAAGGCCGCGGCGCCGTGCTCCGGGTTGCTGCGCAGCAGCGCCTCTGCCCGCGAGCAGCTGGCGGCCATGGCGAACAGCTCCGCGCCGATGTCCACGATCCTGCCCAGGAACGCCTGCTTGTGCTCCAGCCCGGCCTGCCAGCGGCCCATTCCGTAGAAGGTCTGCCGGGCCAGCTTCCGGGAGGCCCGCTCCACGTAGCGCAGGTGCCGGGCGAGCCGGCCGAACTCGCCGTAGGAGCGCGGGTCCATGCCCGCCCCGGCCACCAGCTTGGGCAGCCACCGTGCATAGAAGCCGGTGGCGCCGACGGCGGCCCTGGCCTTGTCCTGCAGGCTCGCGTCCGCTGAGGCGAGGTCGCCCGCTGCCGCGAGGTGCGCGTCCACCGCTTCGCGGGCGATCAGCAGGCGCATGATCTCCGAAGACCCTTCGAAGATCCGGTTGATGCGCAGGTCCCGGAAGAGCTGTTCGGCGGCGACGGCACGTTCCCCGCGGGCCTCCAGGGAGTCGGCCGTTTCGAAGCCGCGGCCGCCGCGGATCTGCACCAGCTCATCGGCGATCTGGCAGCTCAGCTCCGTGGACCAGAGCTTGGCCAGGGCCGCTTCGATCCGGATGTCTTTCTGCCCCGCGTCGGCCATTTCGGCGCACAGCTCAAAGACCGCCTCCAAGGCGAAGGTGGTGGCTGCGATGAACGCGATCTTCTTGCCCACGGCCTCGTGCTTGCCGACAGGACGGCCCCACTGGGTGCGGGCGTTGGACCATTCACGGGCGATCTTGAGGGACCACTTGCCGGCAGCCACGCACAAGCCGGGAATGGAGAGCCGGCCCGTGTTGAGGGTGGTGAGGGCGATCTTCAGGCCCTGGCCTTCCTTGCCCAGCCGGTTCGCGGCCGGAACCCGGACCTGGTGGAAACGGGTGACCCCGTTTTCGATGCCGTGCAGGCCCATGAAGGCGTTGCGGTTCTCCACCGTGATGCCGGGGGAGTCCATGTCCACGACGAAGGCGGTGATGCCGCCCTTGTGTTCCGTGCCGTCCGGGGCCGTGTAGGGCGGGACCTTGGCCATGACCACCACGAGTTCGGCGATCACCCCGTTGGTGGTCCACAGTTTCACGCCGTCCAAAACATACGAACCGCCGTCGTCCGCCGGGATCGCGGTGCAGCCCATCCGGGCGGGGTCGCTGCCGACGTCGGGCTCGGTCAGGAGAAAAGCAGTGATGGCGCCGGCGGCACAGCGCGGCAGGTACTGCTGCTTCTGTTCGTCGGTGCCGAAGACCTTGACCGGCTCGGGGACGCCGATGGACTGGTGGGCCGAGATCAGGGCGCCCAGGCTGGGGTGGACCGAACCCAGCAGCGCCAGGGCCCGTCCGTAGTAGACGAGGGACAAGCCGAGGCCGCCGTATTCCCGCGGAATCTTCATCCCGAAGACACCGAGCTCCGCCAGCCCGGCAAGGTGGCGGTCGGGGATGCGGGAGTCGCGTTCAATGGCGCGCCCGTCCATGGTTTGGCAGTACTCGCGCAGGGCCGTCATGAACGCTTCGCCGCGTTCGACGTCGTCCGCCCGGGCCTGCGGCCACGGATGGATCAGCCCGAGGTCGAAATCACCGAGGTAGAGGCCCTTGGCGAAGCTGGGGCGGGACCATTCCTGCTCCCTGGCCGCTTCCGCGACGGCCCGCGCTTCGGCTGCGGTGACGGTGGAACTGCTGCGCCCAACCGCGCTGTTCTCGGTGGTCGATGTCATGGCAGGACTCCTCCGGCCGCGTCTGCGGCATAGGACCCAGGGTTCGCCTCGGGTGGTGAACCCTTCAGCTGTCCCTCAATGCTACCCGCGGGTAGCTAGCTCTGCCAGAGAACGCGTTGGGCCCGGGAGAAGCCTCCTCCGGGCCGCCGGCTGCCATCCGTCACCTGAAAAGGGCCTTGCTTGGCAATATTCAGCGATATATCGTTAAGTATCGCCAGATGGTTGGCGTTCATCAGGCAGAAAGGCTGGTGCCACCATGAAAGGCACTCACAACAACGAGCACGGAGACTGCAGGCCCGGCAACGGTCGTTTCGAGCGCGGCAGGAGCCACCGCGGACCCCACGGCCATGGTGGAGGCGGGTTCGGACGCGGCGGGTTCGGACCCGGCTTTGGACCGGGCTTTGGCCCCGGCGGTTTTCGGCGGGCCAGCAGGGGTGACGTCCGCTGGGCGATCCTTTCCCTCCTGGCCGAGAAGCCTTCCAACGGATACGGGCTGATCCAGACCATTGCCGAAAAGACGTCCGGCGCCTGGCGTCCCAGCCCGGGGTCCATCTACCCGACGCTGCAGCAGCTTGTGGATGAGGAACTGATCGAACCCGTAGGGGAGGGCAGGCGCACAGAGTTCACGCTCACGGAGGCGGGCAAGGCCTACGTGGCCGAGCACGCCGAAGAGCTGAACAACGCCTGGGACGCGGACCCCGAGGGCGCCCTGCCCGCGTTTCACGAGAGCGTGGTGAAGCTCATGCGGGTCATCCATCAGTTCCGCATCGCGGCGAGCGATCAACAGCGCAAGGCCGCCATGGAGAAAATCGATGAAGCCCGGAGGGCGCTGTACCACATCCTTGCGGACTAGCCGGCCGTTCGCCGGTGCTGTGGTGGTGTCCGCGGCTAGTGAAGCGTATTGGGCTGGCGCACCAGGGAGCCCGTCATTGCCTGCAGTTCTCCCGGAATCTCAACATTCCCGGCTTGGTGGACCACCCGCTCCCAGGCGAAGTTGATTCCATCGACCAGCGCGCCCAAGGCGCTCCGCAGCAGGAACCAGAGGAACTGCCCGGTCCCTGCCAAGGCAAGCGTTGCCAGTGCAGCCACGGCCAGGAAGGCGGCCAGGGCGAGCCCGATCAGCAGCGTTCCGATGAAGACATAGACGGACGTGTCCAGAGCCGTGAAATCGAGGTTCATTGGTCCCCCTTTGGACTTATGTGCCTGAGGAATGGTGTGCCTGAGCTGAGGGTGGTGCTTTGAACAGGGTGTGGTGCAGTCCGGGGAAGGCCGGTGTTTCGAGATTAGGAGCGGCCCGGGGTTTCCGGCCAGCAACGCGGGCGCGCCGCGCGGAGTTGTTGCGTGATTGAAATCGTCCGGGGAAGCAAGGTCACGGCGCGGTTGCGGAAGGTCCCCCGAAGCCGGGCGGACGGGCCGGGCCGACGGCACCGGCCGCCCTGCGTTAACCTTGAACGGGCAGTTTCCGGAAAATCCCGCTGCCACGACGTACCGCGGCAGCTGAAGGAGAGTGTGTGTCACGCTCAGCGATGTCCTCGGCTGACGCCATCGGTGCCCGACTCCGGGACCTGGAACTCCTCACCAAGGGCCCGGCCTGGGCCCTGACGCGCTCGGCGCCCTGGGTGATTGCGGTGCTGCAGGCATCCTTCACCCGCGCCCGGCCGCAGCTTCCGCTCGAAGAGTTCCACGCCGACGTCGACGCCTTCCTTGAGCAGCTCCGCCGCCAGGAGCCGGGACTGGGCGGATCGGCGAACGGCAAGTCGTTCGGCGACGAATGGACCCGCAAGCAGTTCCTGACCCGCCGGAACCAGTCCGGCCGGATCGTCTACGAAGTCACGGAAGCCGCGGCCCGCGTGCTGGCGTTCCTGGACAGCCTTTCCAGCGAACGCTCCACCCTGAACGGTTCCCGCCTGGGGACGCTGCTGGGCGACGTCGAGAAGCTCGCCAACGAAACCAACCCGGACCAGAGCGCCCGCCTGGAAGCCCTGGAAGACGAAATCCAGGAGCGCCAGCAACTGATCGCGGACATCAGCTCCGGCGATTTCGACGGCCTGCTGGACGACGAGGAAGCTGTCGAGGCCGCCGGGAACATCCTGGACCTCGCCGCCAGCCTGCCCGCCGATTACAAGAAAATGCGCGACCGCATCGAGGAACTGGTGGGCGAGTTGCGCAACCAGATCATCGAGGAATCCCTCAGCAAGGGCGCCACCATGGCCCAGGTCCTGGAGGCGGACAAGCGCCTGCGCCAGAGCCCCGAAGGCAGGACCTTCCGCTCCTTCACCGCGTTCCTCGAAGACCCCCAGCAGCAGCTGCGCTTCCGCTCCGCAATCGGCGAGGTGCTGGGCCGGCAGTTCGCCGACGAGCTCAGCCATGAGGACCGCGAGACACTCAGGAACCTTGTGGCCGAACTCCGCACCCAGCACAGCCAGATCCAGCGGATCTACGGCAAGCTCTCCGAGAGCCTCAACGCCTACATCCAAAGTGACGATATCCGCCAGTCCGTGCGGCTGCGGAACGTCCTGCGGGAGGCGGAGCAGGCCATCCGTTCCATGCCGTACGAACGCGACCGGCCCGGCCTGGTCCGCGCCCCGGTGCTCTACAACGCCGCCTTCGAGTCGCTCGCCATGGTCAAGCTCTTCGACCCGGACGAGTTCGCGGCGCCGCCCAAACTCGCAGAGCCGATCGCCTTCAGCGATGCGGACCGCGTACGGTCCCTGCGGTCCGCGAAGGCGAGGCCCGACGTCGTCCGTGCGGCTGCCGCGGGAGCCTCCACCTTGGCGGAGGCCTGGGAGAACCTGCCCGGCGACGAACGGCACATCAACACCGTCCGCGCCCTGCTGTCGCACGCCCTGCACAGCGGCGCGGCGTTCGGACAGGAAGCCTGGGAAAACATCGACTTCGAACAAATCGACGGCAGCACCCGCACTGCGTACCTGCCGCTCGTGACACTCACCGTCCCCGACGTGGCCTCCGCTGCTGTGACCTCCGACAAGGATTCCGATGACTGACGCCCCCACCACCGACGGACAGGTCCACCCACCGCAGGACGGCGTGGACATAACGCACCATGTCCATGCGGAGGCATCCGGGGACGGACATGTCCACCTCGAACATGTCAGCGCAGATCCATTCCGTGTGACGCCGCGCGATACCTTCGTTGACGGCGCTGCCCTCTTCCCGGGGGACACCGGGGTGCTGCCCATGAAGCTGCGCCAGGCCCTGGTGCGGCTGCTGAAGGGGCCATATGTCGACGGCGGCCGGGACGAAAAGCTCTGGACCACCCTGCTCGACAACCAGCAGATCCTCCGCAGCCGCCTCTCCGAGCTGTTCCTGAACCTGCAACTCGACCACGAACGCAAGATTGCGGTGCTCCGCCCGGTGGACCCGGAAGTGATCGGCGGCGGTGCCCGCTCCAGCATCCTGCGCCAGCAGCGTGCCCTGAGCCGCGTGGAAACGATTGTGCTGCTGCGCCTGCGCCTGCTGCTGGACCGGCACGCCTCGGCCCAGACCGAGCCCACCATCACCCGCGAGGAAATCTCCGAACTCGTGGCCCACTACCAGCCCTCCGGACAGCAGGACGCCCTGCGCGACGCCGACGTGGTCAACCGCACCATCACCAAGCTCCTGGCCCGCCAGCTCCTCCTGGCCACCGGCATTGACGACACCTTCTCCATCTCCCAGGCCCTCCCGCTGGCCCTCCCCTTCGAAAACATCGGCGACATCCCCGCCCAAATCGAAGCCCTGGTAGCAGCGGGGGCCGACGAAACCGGCACCGAGCCGCTCCTGGAACTGGCAGAAACGGACGACGACGGCGAGGCTTCCGAAACTGGTAACGGCACCTTGGGTGGCGAGAATGCCGATGCCGGCCCCGCCTCTTCGGCGGCATCGGCATCCACCGCGGAGGCATCCGCAACCACAACTGACGGGAGCACAAAGTGACCATCGCGAGCATGCTTCCGATCGGCGAGCAGGTGAACCCGGGCCAGATGCGGCTGGCGCTGGTGCAGGTGGTCAACTGGGGCACCTTCCACGGGGCGCACACAATGCACGTGGACCGCAACGGCACCTTGCTGACGGGCAACTCAGGCGTCGGCAAGTCGACGCTGTTCGACGCCATGCTGCGGGTCTTCGATGCCCGGCCGCGCTCGAACGAGGCGGCGGCGCAGCGGGCCGGCGGTTCCGTGGAGGACAGGCGCACCACGTTCACGTACATGCGCGGCAAGGTGGGCGACAAAGCGGTGGGCGAGGGCTCGGCCAGTGCCTTCCAGCGGCCGGGCGCCACCTGGTCCGCCGTCGCGCTGACGTTCGACAACGCCGCCGGCACCCGGGTGACGGTGTCGGCGCTTTTCGACCTGCCGAAGAACGGCACGGAGTCCAGCGTCGGCCGCTTCTACCTGATCGACCACAAGCCGCTGGACCTGGCTGCGATCGAGGGCATCGCGGAGAAGCGCTTCACCAAGGGGGCCCTGGAGGGTATCTTCCCCGAGGCGCAGGTTTTCGACGTGCACAAGGCGTTCGCGGAGCGTTTCCGCCGCCTGCTCGGGATCAGCTCGGACCAGGCCCTGCCGCTGCTGCGGGTGATCCAGGCGGGCAAGGGCCTGGGCGGCAGCGTCAACACCTTCTTCCGGGACCAGGTGCTCGACCCGCCGGCCACGCTCGCGGCGGCGGACGACGTCGTGGAGGAATTCAGCAACCTGATGTCCATCCGGCAGCGCCTGGAGGACGTGCGGCAGCAGCGCGACCAGCTGGCGCCGGTGCCCGGACTGAACCGGGAGTACGCGCAGTCGCTGCTGGAGGCGAACAGGCTGCGGGAGCTCAGCGGCGAGGAATTCGATTCATACAAGCAGCAGCTCGCCGTCGAGGTCCGCACGAAGACCCTGGCCCGCTTCAAGGAGCTCGCCCAGGAGAAGGCCAAGGAGCTCGGCGCTGAACGGTCGGTCCGTGATGCCCTGGCCAAGGAGCTGCGGCAGCTCGAGTCGGACTACAACAACCAGGGTGGCAACGCGATTTCGGCGATCGAGCAGTCGCTGGAGAACGCCCGGCTAGGCCTGAAGCTGCGGCAGGACGTGGAGGCCGCGGCCCGGAAGGCCTTGGCCGACGCCGGCCTGGACCTTGAGTGGTCGGCCGAGGGCTGGAGCCAGGCCCACGAGCAGGCGGCGGCGCGTTCGGCCGAGCTCCAGGACGATTCCGAGGCGCTGCGTGAACTGCGCTTCGAGGCCTTCGACGGGCACGCGAGCAAGAAGCGCGAACTTGCCACGGCGCAGCAGGAACTCGCGTCGCTGCGGAGCAGCAAGTCGTTGCTGCCGCCGTCGAGCATTGAGAACCGGGCCGCCATCGCGGCGGCAACGGGTGTCCCGGAAGAGCGCCTGCCTTTCGCAGGCGAGCTGATCGACCTCGTGGAAGGGGAGGAGCAATGGCGGCCCGCCGCCGAGCGGGCCCTGCGCAGCCTCGCCACCACGCTGCTGGTCCCCGGCGAGCACTTTGCCGCCGTCACGCGCTTCCTGAACGACAACACCATCCGCGGCGCCCTGCGCGCGGTGGACGTGTCCAAGCCGCTCGCCGGCGGTGCGCTGGCCGTGGAGGACGTGTCCGACGGCGATCTCCTGACGAAGCTGGACATCCTCACCTCGGGGATCAACGCCGACGCCGGGGAATGGGTCCGCGAGCGGATCGCCTTGGACTTCGCCTACCCCTGCGTGGAGGACCCGGACAAGCTGGCGGGCCTGGACAAGGGCCTGAGCCTGGGCGGCGTGGTCAAGCGGAACCGGCACACCGTGGAGAAGGATGACCGCTTCACCGGCCGCCAGGATTACGTGCTGGGCTTCGACAACGCCGCCAAGCAGGAGCTGCTCGCCGCGAAGGTCGGGGAACTGGAGAACGAGCTGGCCAAGGCCGCCGAGCTCGCCCAGAGCCGCGAAGATTCGCACCAGGGCATGGCCCGGCAACTTGAGGCCCTCCGCCGCGTGGCCGAGGACGAACGCAGCTGGGAACAGGTGTCCGCCGCGGTGGCCGCGGATGAGCTGGCCCGAATCGAGCAGCGCCTCAAGGACGCCCTGGCTGCGCAGGCGGACCTCGAACCGCTGCGCGCCAGCATTGAGGCCGTGCGCGAAAAGCACCAGTCCTCCACAGGTTCGGCCGCCGTGTTGCAAAGCGAATACAAGGCCCTGGACCAGCAGATGACCATGGCCGACTCGTTGCTGGACGCGGCGCGCCAGCGCCTGGCCGACGCGCCGCCGTCGGACGCCACCGTCGCCGCGCTGGAACCGCAGTTCACCGGCTTCGGCGACATCACCGAACTGCACGAACTGGACAACCTGGCCAACCGGGTCCGCACCTCGCTGCTCGCCGAGCTGCACGCGGCCGAGTCCAAGGGGCAGGCCCTCGCGGAACGGCTCAGCCGTATCTTCGAAGGCTTCGTGCGCGACTGGGGCACGGCGATTTCCGCGGACCACGGCACGTCGATCGGGGCGGCCGGCGAGTTCGAGTCCCGCTACCACCAGATCGTCAGTGAAGGCCTGCCGGCGCAGGAGGCCGAGTTCAGGCAGTTCTTCAACCAGCGCACACACGAATCCTTCAGCACCCTGCTGCACCTGCTGGACGAGGAACGGCGGGCCATCACCAGCCGCATCCTGCCGCTGAACGGCATCCTGTCCGAGGTGAACTTCCACGAGGGCAGCTACCTCGAGCTGGACATCAAGCAGACTATGCCCGCCACCGCCAAGCAGTTCAAGGACGCCATCCAGAACGCGCTCAAAGCCCGCCACAGCCGCCGCACTGGTTCTGCCGGTGCCGCCGGCAGCACGGCGGAGGACGACGTCGAACTCGGCAACCGCTACAAGTCCCTCGAGACGCTGGTCAAGCGGCTCGGTTCGCAGGCGCCGGAGGACCGCCGCTGGCGGGCCGAGGTGCTGGACGTGCGCGGCCACCTGTTCATCCAGTGCAAGGAACACCGGCAGGTGCAGGGCCCGCGTGGCGGTGTGAAGACGGAAGTCTTCATGCACACGGACACCGGCTCCATGTCCGGCGGCGAGCGGCAGCGCTTCACCGCGTTCATCATGGCCGCGGCGCTGAGCTACCAGCTGGGCATCGCGGAGCAGGGCTTCACCACGTACGGCACCGTGATGATGGACGAGGCCTTCGTGCTCGCCTCCGAGGAGTTTGCCGGCGCGGGCATCAAGGCGCTGCACGAGTTCGGCTTCCAACTGCTGCTCGCCGCCCCGGAAAATGTCATCGATCTCTCCCGGCACCTCGGCTCGGTCACGGAGATCCTGCGGGACAAGCGCACCAACCGGTCCGGCGTGCTCACGGCTCCGGTGATCAGCGGCCCCGGCGTGCCGGGTCAGTGGCGTTCGGAGGCCAACCCGGTGGACATCGTGTTCCGCTGAGGCCCTTCTCTCCTTGGCAACGCGGGGTCAGATACGGTCCATGTTCGGGGCATTTACGGGCCGTAGCTGACCCCGCGTTGCTCAGGCCTATGCCTCGCGGACGCGGGACAGGAAACGGGAGGTCCGCTCCTGCAGGCCCGCGATTTGGCGAAGCACGACGGCGGCCGGGTCCGGGTTGATCTCGTTGGCGGGCGGCTCCTTGCGCACGTTGGCGCAGCACAGGAAGTCGGCGCAGATCAGTGTGCCCAGGGTGTTGCCGTCACGGCCGGACTGCCCGGCGCGGCGGGCTACCCACAGGTAGACCTCTTCCTTGGAGAAGACATCCCGGCACAGCTCGCACAGCACGGCCCGGTTCTTGCCCGCCCCGCCTTCGGGCGCGCGCAGCATGATGCCGGTGAGCTTCCCGTCGGCCGGCATGACGAGGTAGCCGCGCAGGGGCATCTTGGGGTCCCGCCAGCCCAGGAATTCAAGATTGTCCCAGTCGAGGGCCTCGAAATCCCGGGGAAGGTTGAGCTTGGCGGCATCGGAGCGGCTCGCATTGATGAAGGACGAACGGATCTGCTGGGCGGTGATTCTCTGCATGGTGAAGTTTCTTTCGCATCGGATGGACCCCTACGCAATGCAGGTGCAGGGGGCGAAGAATGGGCGCGAAGCGTCCGCCAATCCGGCATGGCACGAAAAGCCCGTTGGAGGATTTTGAAGATTCCTCGGGGTCTTGGGAAAGATGCGGCCGGTCAGTTGGCCTGACGGCCTTGCGGGATGGCTGACGCGAGGGGAAGCGCACAGCAGGCCGTAACGGCCACCCCGCTCACCATGGCAGCGTTCGCCGATGCAGCGCGCATGCTCATTCCCTCGATCCTGTGATGCATGATTTGGTGCCGGCTAATCGTCCGGTTCCGCCATCCTGCCAAACGGCGCGGGCCTCTGTCCACGCGGGCTTCTGTCCACGCGGGACGGAGACACAACGCGGGACGGAGACAACGCGGGGTCAGTCCGGGCCCATGTTCGGGGCATTCATGGGCCGTAAGTGACCCCGCGTTGCCTGACAGGCGCAAGGAATTGACGCAGGATGAACCGGACGCGCCTGGTGCCATCCGGAATTAGGTGACGTAAGTGTTTCGTAATTAGCAGAAGGATAGGCTAGCCTTACTTGGGTTTGCACCGCTTACCTAAGGATTCACATGGCTTCCCTCCTCCCACGCCGTGCGCTGCTCAAGACCGCAGGCAGCGCAACCGCCGCGCTGGCCGCCGTCGCGCTTTCCCTCACTGCCTGCTCCACCGGCCCGGCCGACAGTGCCCGGAACGCCTCGACTGCGGCCGCCAGCGCAGCGTTCCCCGTGACCATCAAGAACGTTTTCGGCGAGACCACCATCAAGGAACAGCCCAAGCGCGTCGTCACCGTCTCCTGGGTCAACGACGACATCGCCCTGGCCCTCGGCGTCGTTCCGGTGGGTGTCCCGAAGAACGAGTGGGGCAACAATGACAAGGGCTCCACCCCGTGGAAGGACGCCGCCCTTGAAAAGCTCGGCGCTTCCTTCGGCAGCGGCAAGGCCCCTGTCCAGTTCTCCGAGGCCGACGGCATCAACTTCACCGAGATCGCCAAGCTGAACCCGGACGTCATCCTGGCCGCCTACTCCGGCCTCGAAGCGGCGGACTACAAGAAGCTGTCCGAGATCGCCCCGGTGGTGGCCCAGCCCGAACTGGCCTACGGCACCCCGTGGCAGGAAGCCACCACGCTGATCGGCAAGGCCCTGGGCAAGACCGCCGAAGCGGAGAAACTCGTCACCGACACCGAGGCCACCATCAAGGCCGAGGCTGCCAAGTACCCGCAGATCGCCGGCAAGACCTTCATCTACGGCAACCTGGAGCCGGCCAAGGGCGACGGCGTGAACGTTTACCTTGCCGCCGACAACCGGCCGCGCTTCCTCAGCGAAATCGGCATGAAGGCTGCCCCGATTGTGGAGGAGAAGTCAAAGGGCTCCAAGGAGTTCTTCACCGGCTGGTCCGCCGAGAAGGCCAACGAACTGGACTCTGACGTCTTCGTGTCTTGGGTTCCGGATGCCAAGACCAAGGAGCAGATCGTCAAGGACCCGTTGCTGGGCCAGATCCCGGCGGTGAAGAACGGCGCCCTGGTGGCCGATTCGGATAACACCCTCACCCTGGCCATCTCCGCCTCCTCGCCGCTGAGCCTGCCGTGGGCCTTGGACAAGTTCCTGCCGCAGCTCGCCGCGGGCGCTGACGCCGCCGCCAAGTAGGCCCCTCCATGACGGCAAGCACGACGGCGGCCTCCTCCGTGGAGCGCGAACTGGCAGCTAAAGCCCTTAAGACCGCTCCGAACGGGCAACAACTGCCAGTTCGTGCGGAGGTTCGCGCCCGGAAAGGCAAGCAGCCCGCCTGGCTGCTGGCCGTCGTCGTCGTGCTCGCCCTCGCCTGCGGCGCCTCCCTGGCGGTGGGTGCCCGCGCCATCCCGCTCGACACGGTGTGGGACGCGCTGCTCCACTTCAACCCCGCGGAGGGCAACCACGCCGTGGTCCATGCCCGGATCCCGCGCACCGGACTCGGCCTGCTCGCCGGCGGCGCCCTCGGCCTGGCCGGTGCCGCAATGCAGGGCGTTGCCCGCAACCCCTTGGCCGATCCCGGCATCATGGGCGTCAACGCCGGGGCGGCGCTCGCCGTCGTCGCCGGCATTTACCTCTTCGGCATCACGGGCCTCGGCGGGTACATCTGGTTCGCTTTCCTCGGCGCCGCGGCAGCTGCCGCCGTCGTCTACCTGCTCGCCTCGATGGGCAGGGACGGCGCGACGCCGGTCAAGCTCGCCCTGGCGGGCGCCGCCCTGAGCGCCGGGCTGTACTCCCTGATGAACGTGGTGCTCGTTTCCAGCCAGGACACCCTGGACCGCTTCCGCTTCTGGCAGGTGGGTGGCGTGGCCGGGCGCGACTGGTCCGTCATCCTGCCCGGCCTGCCGTTCCTGGTGGTCGGTGCTTTGATCGTGCTGCTCAGCGGCCGGATCCTCAACGGCCTGGCCCTTGGCGACGACCTCGCCCGCGGCCTCGGCCAGCGCGTGGGCCTCTCCCGCGCAATCGTGGCGCTCGGCGTCGTGCTGCTGTGCGGATCGGCGACGGCGCTCGCCGGACCCATCGGGTTCCTCGGGCTGGTCATTCCCCATGCCGTGCGCTTCTTCACCGGCCCGGACTACCGCTGGATCCTGCCCTTCTCCCTGGTGCTGGCCCCGGCGCTGCTGCTGGCCGCCGACGTCGTAGGCCGGGTGGTACTCCTCCCCGGCGAGGTCCCGGCCGGCATCATGACCGCGATCCTCGGCGCCCCCGTGTTCGTGTGGCTCGTCCGTCGCGGCAAGGGAGTTTCCCTGTGAGCCGCGTTGTTGAGCGCGCCACCCTTGAGCGCGAACTGGCAGCTGATGCCCTCAAAACCGCGGAAAAGGGTCATTACCTGCCAGTTCGCGCGGGGAAACGAAAGCTTAACCGGACCTGGCTGCTCGCGGCCGCCGTCGTGCTCCTGCTCGTGGCGGGCATCCTGCTCGGCAGCTACACGGTCACGGTTCCGGACTTCGTCACCATCGTCACGGCCCACCTCACGGGCGGCGAGAAGATCCCAGGCGCCAGCTTCATCGTGATGGAGGCCAAACTGCCGCGGGTCATCATGGGCCTGATGATCGGCGTCGCGTTCGGGCTGTCCGGCGCATTGTTCCAGACGATGCTCCGCAACCCGCTCGCCAGCCCGGACGTGATCGGCATCAGCAACGGCGCCAGCGCGTCCGCGGTCCTGGCGATCGTGGTCTTCGGCGCTTCAGGAGCCGCCGTGTCCGCCGCGGCCCTGTTCGGCGCCCTCGCCGTCGCCCTGCTCATCTACCTGATCTCCCGCGGCGGAAGCCTCCGAGGGGCCAGCGGGCGCAACGGAAACGCCGCCGGCAACCGCCTGGTCCTCGCGGGCGTCGGGTTCGCCGCCGCGCTCGGGGCCCTGGTGAGCTTCCTCATGACCCGCGCGGACATCCGCACCGCCGCGGAAGCCCTCATCTGGCTCAACGGCTCCCTCAACCCGGCCACCTGGGAACGGATCGGCGTGCTGCTGCTGGCACTCTGCGTCCTGCTGCCGCTCACGGCGGTCCTGGCCAAGCCGCTGCGGATGCTCGAACTCGGCGATGACACCGCCGCGGGCCTCGGAATCCGCGTCGGAGCAGTGCGGCTCGGCCTGGTGCTCGCCGCCGTTGCCCTCGCGGCGGTCGCGACGGCGGCAGCCGGCCCGGTCTCCTTCGTCGCCTTCCTTGCCGGGCCCATCGCCCGCCGCTTCACCGGGAAACCCAGCCTTCCGGCGTCGGCCCTTACCGGTGCCGCGATCGTCCTGGCCGCCGACTACTTCGCCTACAACGTGGCACCGATGCTGCTGGACGGCACGGTGCTGCCGGCCGGCGTCGTGACCGGCGCCCTGGGCTCCCCCTTCCTGCTCTGGCTCCTGGCCACGTCCAACCGAAAGGACTCCTGACATGGCACGTCTCAGCGCCCGGGACCTGACGCTGCAGTACGAGCAGCGCCGGGTCATTGAAGGGCTCCGCACGGAGATCCCCGAAGGCAAGGTGACCATGATCGTGGGCGCCAACGGCTGCGGAAAGTCCACCCTGCTGCGCGGCCTGTCCCGGCTGCTGAAGCCAAGCGGCGGGGCCGTGACCCTGGACGGCAAGGACATCCGCAGCCGCCCGGCGAAGGAACTCGCCCGGACCCTCGGCCTCCTGCCGCAGCACCCCGTCGCCCCGGACGGCATCACGGTGCGGGATCTCGTGGGCCGCGGCCGGTACCCGCACCAGGGCTTCTTCCGGAACTGGAGCCACGGCGACTCCTCGCCCCATGACCTCGCGGTGCGGCATGCCCTCGAAGTCACCGCCACCACTGAGCTGGCGGGCCGCAACGTGGACGAACTGTCCGGCGGCCAGCGGCAGCGGGTTTGGATCGCCATGGCCCTGGCCCAGGAAACCGAGCTCCTGCTGCTCGACGAGCCCACCACCTACCTCGACCTTGCGCACCAGGTGGAAGTCCTGGACCTCGTCACGGACCTGAACCGCCGCCGCGGCACCACCGTGGTGATCGTGCTCCACGACCTCAACCTCGCCGCACGCTACGCGGACCACGTCATCGCCATGAAGGACGGTGCCATCGTGGCCGAAGGCTCCGGCAGCGAGGTCATCACCGAAGAGCTTGTCCGCACCGTGTTCGGCCTCGAATCCCGCGTTGTCCCGGACCCCGTTTCCGGAACCCCGCTGGTCGTGCCGATCGGCCGCCACCACTACCCGCACGCGCACGCTGCCCACGACCGCGCTGCCCAAGACCGCGCTGCCCAAGACCACGCGCACGCTGCCCAAGACCACGCTGCCCAAACGCACGCGCACGCTGCCCACACCGCCGAACCCGCACTGGAGATTGCCTCATGAGCACGGAAACCACACCGATGGCCAAGAACCGCGCAGCAACCACAGTCACCGAGCCCATGGTCCTGGCCTTCGACGTCACCGTCACCGCCGTCCAGGACATCGGGCCCAACTTCCGCCGGATCACCTTCGGCGGCTACTGCCTGCGCGGCTTCGGGGTCTCCGGCAACACCCTGGACCTGCGCATCAAGCTGCTGATCCCCTCGCTCGACGCCGAGGGCCGTACCCTCCCGCTGCCCGCCTTCGAAATGGGCAACACCGGCTGGTACCAGGAATGGCTCGCCATGGACCCCGCCGTGCGCGGCAGCATGCGCACCTACACGGTGCGCCACGAACGCCTCGACGCCGTCTACCCGGAGATCGACGTCGACTTCGTGATGCACTTCGATGCCGACGGCAACGGCGGCCCCGCCGCCAACTGGGCCCTCAACGCGAAGCCCGGGGACTCGCTGACCGTCATCGGCCCCAACAACCGTGCCGCGCACTGCGTCACCGCGGAAATCTACTCCGGCATCGAATGGCGGCCGGGCCTGGCCCAGCGCGTCCTCCTCGCCGGCGACGAAACCTCGGTCCCCGCCATCAGCGCCATCCTCGAAAGCCTGCCCGCCGGGCTCAGCGGCCACGCCTTCCTCGAGGTCCCCGAAGCAGGGGACTTCCAGGACCTCCAGACGGCCGCCGACGTCGAAATCACCTGGCTGGCGCGCGGCGCCTCGATCGGCCGTTCCCGGCCGCACGGCCAGCTCCTGCAGGACGCCGTGCGGCGGGCCGTGCCCGTGCCCGGCTGGGTGGGCATCGCCTCCAAAGCCGCAGCCGGCCCCGAACCCGAAGACGTCAACGTGGACCAGGACATCCTCTGGGAAACCCCGCAGCGCATGGACACCGCCTCCATCAAAGCCACCCGCAACCCCGACCTTCCGGCTGGCGCGCTGCCCTTCTACGCCTGGATTGCCGGCGAGGCAGGAGTCATCAAGGAAATGCGGCGGTATCTGGTGCGGGACGTCGGGATCGACAGGAAACAGGTGGCCTTCATGGGGTACTGGCGCAAGGGGAAAGCGGAGCTTTAGTTTCCCGCGCCTTACGGCTTAGCACGCGACGACGGCCGCTCGGCTTTGGACGCGGCACGTCACCTTTGGACGCGTACGACGGCGGTCGCTCGGCTTTCGCCTTCGCCGCTACTTTGCAGTCGCTTAGCGTTCAGACCCTTCCCAAACTTCGCAAGCTCAGTTCGGGTCCCTCGGGTCCTCTCTTCCTCCCGCCGCTCCGCTTCGGTCGCTGGGCGACCTGCGCTTCGCTTTGGTCGGCGATGCGCTCCCTGCAGACCACCGACTGCGGCTGGTGAGTTTGTCACCTTATTGCCTGTCACCGTAGCCGTTGCCCGCCTTCGTGCCGCTCGGGCTTAGCTGTGCCCGACGCCGTTCGTTAAGCTCCCTGTTCCCTTGCGGTTGATTGGGGTGGGTAGGGTCCGTGGGGTGGGTGGGATTCTTTCTTCTTCGGAGGGGCGGCGGCGCTACGTTGCTCTCGGGGACTCCTTCACCGAGGGGGTGGGAGACCGGAACAAACACCTTCCCAACGGGGTCCGGGGCTGGGCCGACCGTGTTGCCGAGAAGCTGGCCAAGGCTGAACCGGGCTGGGAGTACGCGAACCTGGCCGTCCGCAGCAAACGGCTCCGGCAGATCGTCGACGACCAGCTCGAACCCGCCCTCGCACTCAGGCCGAGCCTGATCACCCTCTACGCCGGCGGCAACGACATCCTCGACTTCGGCACGGACATGGACCAGCTCATGGCCGAGTACGAACAGCTCGTCGACCGCCTCGCCGGAACCGGCGCCACCCTGGTCCTCTTCACGGGCTATGACGTCAGGGTCTCCGCCGTGTTGGAACCCTTCAGGAAACGCAACGCCCTGTACAACCAGCGGGTCCGCGAACTGGCCGCGCAGTACGGCGCCGTGCTGGTGGACTACTGGTGCATGGACGCCTACCACGACCGCCGGATGTGGGCAGCCGACCGGCTCCACATGTCCAAGGCCGGCCACAAATACCTCGCCGCCCGGGTCCTGGACCAGTTGGGCGTGCCGCACAAGATCTCCCCAAAGGACTGGGACCCGCCCCGGCGCCTGAAGCTGCGCGAATGGGAACGCCTGCAGCGCCGCTGGATCCACGACTGGGTGGTTCCCCTGTTCGGGCGCAAGCTGCGCGGCGTCACCCTTGGCGATTCCCTCAGTCCCCGCTGGCCCGAACCCGTAAAGGTCCCGCGCAAGGGCGGACTGCGGAAACTCGCGGAACAAGCAGCGTCAAAGGAGCCCGCATGAGCCCCGAAAACCTGAGCCCCCGGAACCCAAGCCCCGCACCGTTGCGTTTCGTCGCCGTCGGGGATTCCTTCACCGAAGGCGTGGGTGACCGTGACCTCCGCCTCCCCAACGACTGCCGCGGCTGGGCCGACCGGGTGGCCGAAGAGCTGACCCGGAATGATCCGGCCACCCGCTACGCGAACCTCGCAGTCCGCGGTCGCCGGCTCCGCCGCATCGTGGACGAGCAGTTGGACGCCGCGCTCGCGATGGAACCGACCCTCGTCAGCTTCCACGCCGGCGGCAACGACCTCCTCGCCGCCCGCCTGGACCTCGGGGCGCTCATCCGTCGCTTCGAGGCCGCCGTCGCCAGGATCGCGGGAAGCGGCACGCAGCTGGTTCTGTTCACCGTGTACAACGTGCCGCTGTCCCCGGTCCTTGAGCCCCTCAAGCTGCGCACCGCCGTCTTCAACAAGCACATCAGGCGCATCGCCGCGGACTGCGGCGCGCTCCTGGTGGACCACTGGTGCTTCGAGCGCTTCCAGGATCGCCGGATGTGGGCGCCGGACCGGCTGCACATGTCCACTCCCGGCCATGAATACATGGCGGTGAAAGTCCTCGAGGTGCTCGGCGCTCCGCACTCGCTGCCGCCGCCGGTCCTCGCCCCGCCGCTGCAGCGCAGCCGCGCGAAGATGATCGCCGACGACGCCGCGTGGCTGAGGCGCGACGTCGCTCCCTGGTTCTCCCGGCGGCTCCGCGGTGTCTCCAGCGGCGACCACCTCGGCGCCCGCTGGCCGGCCCTGATGCCCGCGGTCCTTCCGGAACGCCTGGGCACCTCGAAGGCGCAGTTCCAGTCCGCGGCCAGGGCGTGAACCGGCTGGGACCAGTGCTGTCCCAACGGATCTCAGACGATGTCGAATTCGTTGCCCTCTGGGTCCTGCATGGCGGCGGCATAGAGACCCGCATCCGGCTCATCCCTGATCCGCAGCACGGTGGCACCGGCTTTGACCAGCCGTTCCACCGCAGCCGTGACACGTTGTACGCGGATGCCCGGCGACACGTCACGTCCCCCGCCGACCTTCAGATCGAAATGCCACCGGTTCTTGGCGACCTTCGGCTCCGGCACCTGCTGGAACCACACCCTCGGCCCACGTCCCGCAGGATCGATGATCGACTCTGGAATGTCCCCGGCGCCGGCCGGCAATTCTGCCTCGGGCACTCCCGTTGCAGCCCAATAGGCCCGCCACGTGGCGTGGCCGTCCGGCGGGGGCTCAGGTACGTAGCCAAGGGCCTCGGCCCAGAAAGTGACCATTCTCTGCGGATCGGAGCAATCGATTGTCAGTTGCACTGTCATCTCCATACGCAGAGCATTCCAGAAGGGCCTGACAGGCAAGACGGGTCTGACAGACAGTTTCGCAAATCCGCTACTTAGTCGAGCAGGTTCTCGTAGCCTTCGGCGGCCGAGGTCACGGAGAATTCGATGACCTCGAAATCGGCCACGCCGTTGGAATAGAAGGGGTCGCGGGCCAGGGCTTCGTCCAGGGTGGCGCGGTCGACGCCGGACAGCAGCACACCGCCGATCGCCGGAACGCGGCGGCCGGACGCAAGGAAGATTCCGGCGTCGAAGGTCTCCTTCACCCAGGCCATGTGGGCGGGGCGGTGGTAGTCGACGATCTCGTCCGGAACCTTGTACGTCAGCGACACAATGAACATGCCACCAGACTACCCAGCGGGGCCCCGCCTAGGATGGTTCCATGACCGAACCCCGCTGGCTGAATGCCGAGGAACGCCGCGCCTGGCTGGCCCTCGTGAGCATCAACACCCTGCTGCCGGCGGCGTTGGACACCAAGCTCCAGGCGGCGGGGAAGCTGTCCCTCTTCGACTACAACGTGCTCGCGATGCTCTCCGAATCCGAGGGCCGCTTCCTGCCCATGAGCGAGTTGGCGGCCCGCACCAGTGCGTCCCTGTCCCGGTTGTCGCACGTGGTCACCAAGCTGCAGAAGCGCGGCTGGGTGGAGCGCGAGGGCCACCCCAGCGACGCCCGCGTCACCGTCGCACACCTGACCGACGCAGGCATGGACACCATCGTCGGCCTCGCCCCGGGGCATGTGGAATCGGTCCGCGAGCTGATGCTGGACGCCATGACCGATGACGACGTCGCGGACCTCGCGCGCATCGGCGAGAAGATCGTGGCCCGCCTGAAGCCGGACCACTGGATTCTGCGCGAACGCTGAGCCGCGGGCTTAACGCGCGCTGAGCGCGCTGAAGCCAGGTCCGCGGATCCTGCGCGGGCGCCGGGCCGCCGCACCTGGTGATTAGACTGTCGGCATGGATTTTTCGGCCCGCTATGTCGCCCTGGGGGATTCCTTCACGGAAGGTGTCGGCGACCCCGACCCCGCCCGCCCCAACGGCGTCCGTGGCTGGGCGGACCGTGTGGCCGAACAGCTCGGCCGGAACAGTGACTCCTTCGGCTACGCCAACCTCGCCATCCGCGGCCGGAAACTCCGGCAGATCATGGCAGAACAAGTGGACGCCGCCGTCGCGCTCCAACCGACACTGGTGACCATGTACGCCGGGGCGAACGACATCTTCCGCCCGAAGGTAGACATCGATTCCCTGATGGAGGATTACGACGCCGGCCTGGCCGCCTTGCGTGCCACCGGTGCCGCCGTGGTGCTGTTCACCGGGTTCGACGCCCGGAGCTCGAAGGTCTTCGGCACCATGCGCGGGCGGACCGCGATCTACAACGAACTGGTCCGGGAAATCGCGGACCGGCACGGGGCCACCCTGGTGGACTATTGGCGCTTCGGCGAGTACCACGACTGGCGCATGTGGGACCGGGACCGGATGCACATGTCCGTCGCGGGCCACATCAACATGGCGAACCGGGTGCTGGACGTGCTGGAACACGAGCGCCTGGCTCCCGAAGAACACGGCATGGCAGGCGGCGGGAGCACCGCCGTCGGACGCGTTGGCGGGATCGCCGCCCTCCGGGACAACGCCCAATGGATGCGCGAGCATGCCGTTCCGTGGGTGGTCCGCCGGGTCAAGGGCACATCGTCGGGGGACGGGCTGAGCCCGAGGTACCCGGAGCTGACCCGCCTGTAGCGGAACCGGCCCGCTACGTCCGGAAACCCGGGGTGGCGAGCAGTCCGCCGTCGTTGCTTACGGCCAGGACGTCCACATCCCACCGCCCGGTGGCGATGTCCAGGGTGCGCCGGCCGCCGGCCATGATCGCCGTGGCCAGGACGTCGGCCGTGACGATGTCCGCTGCCGCCACGGAGACTTGCCGGAACCCGCTGGAGGCCGTGCGTGCCAGCCCTGCGGCCCAGATGTGTTCGCCGCGTTCCGCGGTTCCGGAGGTCGCCAGGGCGCTGCGTGAGTTCGCCGGGCCAAGGGGGAAAGCGGAGACCAGGGCGCCACGGTCCGCGGGGTCCACCACGCCGGCACGCCACGGTTCCCCCCTGCCCGGTTCCGGGGAACCGTGGGCCAGGACGTCGCCGCCGGCGTTGAGGCACCAATCCTGCAGGCCGAGGGCGAGCAGGACGGTTCCGGCCTCCATGATCGCCTGGGCCTTGACGATGCCGGCCAGGTCAAGGACCCCGTCCGGACGCTCGGGCGTGAAGGCGCCCTCGGTGTCCAGGCGCCAGCGCAGGGCCTCGGCATGTGTCCGGCGCATGTCGTCCGAAGCCTGAGCCAGCGCGAGCTCGCCCCGCGCGATCGCGCTCGCTTCCGACCCCGGCCGGTAGAGGCTGAAGGTCCGGTCGTGCGCGAGGAAAACCTGCTCGACGGCGGTGGTGGCGGCCTCGAGTTCCAATACCTTCGCTTCAGGTCCCGTGAGTCCGTGAGCCGCGGGCACGGTGAGGCTGACCACGGTGCCCATGCTGCGGAAGGTCCGGGAACGAAGGTCAGAAGTTCGCGGCATCGAGGGCTCCCTGGAGTGAGGTCAGGTAGGCGTCGCTCGTGACGGTGGCGCCGCTGACCGTCTGTACATTGGCCGATTGCGCGTCAAGGACTTCGCTGCGGAGCACCGGCGCCGCCCGGTTGCTGATCTGCACGGAGCGCTGCTCGGCGTCGGTGAGCTGCAAGGCGGTGACGTCGGTGATGACCCCGCCCTTGACCGTCACCTGCACCTGGACGGTTCCGAAGCGGGTCTGGACCGCGGTGCCCGTGAAGCTGCCGCCGGCCTTGGCCGCCGCCCCGGCCTTCGCCGAAGCCCCCGCCCCGCTGGAACCTGTGCCGTCGGAACCGGTCCCTGCCGCCGCGCCGTTCACGTCCGACGTCGTAACTGCCGAGGCACTGGATTCGGCGATGTGCGCTCCAGCTTGCCATCCGGCCAGGAGGATGCCCGCCGACGCCATCGCCGCCGCGAATGCTGCCCTGGGTCTCACCAGTCAAACCTTTCGTAGTGGAGTTGTGCTTCCGGCACCCCGGCCCTCCGGGCATCCGCGAGGACCAGCTGCGCCCAGGCCGCGGGACCGCAGACGTAGACGTCGGCCCCGGCCGGGTCGTGCACATAGTCCCGCAAGCCGCCGGGAACCTCACTGGCCGGGAGCCAGCTGTTCCGTGCCCGCGGGCCGGTCAGGTGGAAGAGCGTGGCTCCCCGCCGCCGGCACAGCTCCATGATTTCTTCGCCCAGGTACAGCTCGCCGGGGTTGCTGCCGCGGAGCAGGACCGTGGCGTCGCCGGACGCGAACGGAGTGGATTCGAGGAGCGCCCGGATGGGGGTGATTCCGATGCCTGCCCCGATCAGCACTACCCGCTTCTTCGTTCGGGCCGCGCTGCTGAAGATGCCGTACGGGCCCTCGATCGCCACCTTGGTGCCCGGCCGGAGCGTGGTAAGTGCGGCCGATCCGTCGCCCAGGTTGCGCACCGTGATGCGGATGGCCCCGGCCCCGGCCCCGGCCCCGGTCCCGGCCCGGCCGGCCGACGGCCGTGCTGCCGCCGGTTCTGCCGAGAGGCTGAACGGATGAGCCTGCCACCACATACCCGGGGCGAGGAAGCGCCAGACGAAGAACCGGCCACCGCTGCCCGCGAGCTCGTGCAGGCGCAGGCCGTGCATTTCGATGCTCACCACGCCGGGCGCCACCGGGACCACACGGCTCACGGTCAACTGGTGCCGGAAGGTCGCCACGAGGGGCACCGCCACCCGGTACCAAAGCAGCGCCCCACCCGTGCCCAGGCACAGCAACAGCCAGTACCAGCGCTGCCAGGTCCCCTCGGCGAACATTCCGCCCACGCTGAACTGGTGGGGGATGGCCGCGGCGACGGCCAGGTACGTCAGCAAATGCACCACGTACCAGAACTCGTAGGGGAAGCGACGCCGCACCGCCACCAGGGAACTGACCACGACGGCGATGAACATGGCCAGCGAAACGAACGCGAGCCACATGTCGGGGACCAGTGTCCACAGTGCCACCGCCTCGCTGACCGGATCCAGGCCCTCTGCCAGGCCATAGCCGATGGACAGGAGCAGCCCGTGCCCGAGCAGCAGGTATAGGGCCGGTTTGCCGAGCTTGCGGTGGAATTCCAAAGCGCGGTCATGGCCCACGGTGTTATCAACGAACGGCAGCCGCGCTGCGAGCAGGAGCATCATCAGCACCACGTCCATGCCGG
The DNA here is from genome assembly GCF_003369445.1 of Arthrobacter silvisoli. Lineage (GTDB taxonomy): Bacteria > Actinomycetota > Actinomycetes > Actinomycetales > Micrococcaceae > Arthrobacter > Arthrobacter silvisoli. Next base: position 2,077 of record NZ_QRCU01000003.1, on the reverse strand, counting down.
TAAGGCCGGCCAGGATCCCGGCCGCCGTGACGATCCGGGAAGCGGTGCCCAGCGAGGAGGCACCGCCGTCGGCCAACCACAAAGCCGCCGCGGCGGAAAGGGAGGACCACAGCAGCACGGTGAGCAGATCGGTGCGGACCATGCGGCGCCGCTGCCGGGAGCGCAAGCCGTGTTCGACGGCGGAGCCCGCCGCGGGAGGCGGGGCCGGGTACTGGCGGCGCGGGGTTTCAAGGAGTTGCTGCTTCATGCAATCCAGATTCCGGCCGGAGCCTTTCGTTTCGCTGTGAAAGGCCTTGAAACAGGATATGACCTGCGCGGGACCGGTCCTGGGCCCGTGATCGGCCGCGCCGCAGGCAAGCCCGTATACACCGGATTGGTCTTAATTTCACGTAGCACCTAGACTTATTAGGCGCTAGGTGGCGCGGAGCGTGTGCAATTGCTCCGGTTGGCGGTGACTGTCGGAAACGGCGGAACATCCGGCGGCCGGTAGTTAGGGGCTCAAGTTGCTTCGTTCCTCCATCCGCCCGGTATCCCGGAACCAGTTTCCGGGCCCACTCCTTCGCCGCAGCGGCAATCCTGTACTGGCTTCAACCGGTCCGTGATGCTGCGGGAACTACCGAAAACATAGTGGACCGGCGTCGGACGTCACTGACCGCACGGCAAGCAGGAATTCTGCAGGCCGTTATTTCCAAACTTTGAGGAGAGTCGACATGGCAGCACACTGCCAGGTGACCGGAGCCGAGCCGGGCTTTGGACACAGCATTTCGCACTCGCACCGCCGCAACAAGCGCCGGTTCGACCCGAACATCCAGAAGAAGCGCTACTGGGTTCCGTCCCTGCGCCGCAATGTCACGCTGACTGTGTCGGCCAAGGGCATTAAGACCATCGACGTTCGCGGCATCGACGCAGTCGTCGCCGACATCCTTGCTCGTGGGGTGAAGCTCTAATGGCAAAGAAGGACAAGGACGTACGTCCGATCATCAAGCTGAAGTCCACCGCGGGCACCGGCTACACCTACGTGACGCGCAAGAACCGTCGTAACGACCCGGACCGCCTGGTCCTGAAGAAGTACGACCCGAAGATCCGCCAGCACGTCGAATTCCGAGAGGAGCGCTAAACATGGCTAAGAAGTCCAAGATTGCTCGCAACGAGCAGCGCAAGGTCATCGTTGAGCGCTACGCCGCCAAGCGTCTCGAACTCAAGAAGACCCTGGTTGACCCCAACGCGACTGACGAAGCACGCGAAGAGGCCCGCCTCGGCCTGCAGAAGCTGCCCCGCAACGCCTCCCCGATCCGCGTCCGCAACCGCGACGTCATCGACGGCCGCCCGCGCGGTACCTTCCAGAAGTTCGGCATCTCCCGTGTCCGCTTCCGCGACATGGCCCACAAGGGCGAACTCCCGGGCATCACCAAGTCTTCCTGGTAATCACGTCTTCCTGTAATCCAGGAGCGCTGATTCCAGCAGCTTGAGAAGGGCCGGCAACCGTTTGGTTGCCGGCCCTTTGTGCGTTCCGGAGGCTGCGGGGCTGGGAATGCATGCCACCATGCTGCCCGCCTTTCCTGGATGCCCGACCTTCCTGGCGCCGGCCCCGGCGAACCCGATCGTCGGCTCCGGTGGACATGTTCTTCCGTGGGGGCGTGGGTTGGACATGGTGCTGTTATGTGCGCTCGTCGCCGGCCCGGCTGGACATGTCCGGTGGATGTGAGCGGCTTCACGTGGCCGGTCCAGGCTTCGTTGCGCGGCCGGCGGGGCTTCATGGGTGGTTTTCGCCCGGGATTCCGGGGTTCCTGCCACGGCGTCAGGCTGATTTGCGCAGGCTCAGCGGCCCGTGTAATGTTTTCTGAGTCGCCGCGAGGGGGACAGCGAAGAGCTGGGACCCGGAGGCGGCCAAACTCCCCCGAAGATAGCCGGATTTCCGGCTGGCCTTGATGCCTTCAAGGGACCTTCTTGTTCAGAAATTGACGGAAACGTTGATTTGCCTGAACGAAGGGAATCGGGTAAGTTTGGAAAGTTGCTCCGGAGCGATCCTGAATGTTTGGTTTGGGTGGTGCCGGGTGTGTCTGTTGTTTGAGAACTC
>NZ_QRCU01000076.1 GCF_003369445.1 Arthrobacter silvisoli | reverse complement strand
ACAATCACCACAGGCCCCACACCGCAATCGGAGGCCACCCGCCTATCAGCCGCTTAACCAACCTGCCTGGGCAGTACAGCTAGGCCCGCCTCAGGCGAACGGCGCGATCTCCACGCCGGCGTCCTCCAGGCCCTTCCGCACCGCGGCCGCAAGTTCCACCGCGCCCGGGGTGTCGCCGTGGATGCACAGGGAGTCGGCCCGGACGCGGACAACCGAGCCGCCAACGGCTTCCAGTTCACCCTGGGTCGCCAGGCGCACGGCCCGCTCCACCACCTTGCGGGAGTCGTGCACCACGGCACCGTCCTGCGAGCGCGGCACCAGGGTGCCGTCCGGCAGGTAGCCGCGGTCCACGAAGGCCTCGTGGAACACGGGGTGGCCCACCTCGCCGGCGAGCCGCAGGAACGCCGAGCCCGGCAGTCCGAGCACGGGCAGGCCGGGATCGTAGGCCTGGATGGCGGCGACCACGGCTTCGGCCTGGTCCGTGTCGTGCACGATCCGGTTGTACAGCGCCCCGTGGGGCTTTACATAGTCCACCGAGGCGCCCACCGCGTGCGCAATCCCGTCGAGGGCGCCCAGCTGGTAGAGCACGTCGCCGTAGAGCTCGTCGAAGGACATGTCCATGCTGCGCCGGCCGAAGCCGTGCAGGTCCCGGTAGCCGACGTGGGCTCCCACGCGGACGTCCAGTTCGAAGGCGGCGCGGCAGCTGTCCAGCATGGTCACGGGGTCCCCGGCGTGGAAGCCGCAGGCCACGTTGGCGCTGCTGACGATCCGGAAGATCGCGGCGTCATCGCCCATCGTCCAGGAGCCGAGGCCCTCCCCCAGGTCAGCGTTCAGGTCCATGGTTTCCTTCCGTCAGGGCATTGGTGCTTGGTGGAGTGTCTGCGGGCAGTTCGCCGGGAATGGTGTCCGGCAGCGGCCCGAAGGCGTGTTTGGCCGAGGCCACCACGGCCCGGCCCATCATCAGGTTCCCGCCGCCACCCACCACGGCGCCCACCCCGAAAGGCAGCGCCCGGCCGAGGAATGCGGTGCCCTGGCGTTTCAGGAGGCTCCGGAGGAAGGCCCGCTGGACAGCGTCCCGGACCACGCCGAAACCGCTGCCGGGAATCTTCTTGCCGAGCGTCTTGCCCCAGGCCTGGGTGACGCCTTTGCCACGGCCGCGGCTCTGTCCGCTGAGCGCGCCCAGCAGTGCCGTGCCTTCTTCGCCGAGCATGATCGCCATGACCATGGTGCGGGCGCGGTCCGGGTCGGTCAGGTGGATGCCGTGCAGCTCGGCGAGCGACGCCGCATACAGGGCGGTCGCCTCCAGGAAGCCGACCGTGGCCAGCCCTGACAGTCCCAGCGAGGCCGCCGTTCCGAGGCCGGGCACGACGGCGGTGGCCCCCACCGCGGCTCCCCCGCCGGTGACCGCGAGCAGGAAGTCCCGCTCCAGTTTGGCTGCCAGCTGTCCTGCGGAGGCGTGCGGGTGGCGGCGGCGCAGGCGTTGGAGGTTGGCGAGGACGAGGGGCCGCTGCACTTCCACGGCACGCAGGAGGACGCTATGGACGCCGGGCTTGGGATTGCCGTGCTCGTCGAAAACCGCTTTGTGGACGGTTTCCTGGGCAATCTTCGCTGCCGGGTTGGGGCGCCTTGCCATGTTCACCTCCGCCGTGGAAAGAGTTCGTGCGTACCCGCCCAAGCGTAACCCCCACCGCCTCCCTGCCCTCGCTTCGCTCCGGCCAGGGAACGCGGGCGGCGCGGGCCCACTCCGGCGTAGACTTGGACCGTTCACAGGGACCGGTACAAGCCAGGACAGGAAGTATCCGGAATGAAGAAGAACATGAACCTGAACGACGTCAGGCACCACAGCGACGCACCCGCCGAAGGCGAAATCGATGGTTGGGTTCCGCACGACACGGGCCTCCACAGCCAGGATCCCGCAGAGGGTCCGGACGAAGACGACACCGCCGGCCAATAGCCCAAAATCCCTGGCGATCCTAAAATTTAACCGTGGCTCCACGCTTGGCTGCTGGGGCTCCGGGAGACGCCAGACCGGGGCATCTTTTGGAGCGTGTACTCGACGAAGTACACGCCTTGGAGAAGGCCGACGCCCCCAGCCTCCGCGCCCTGCGGCGCAGGTTTTCAGCGCGGATCGCGACGGCGGACGCATCCGTGGTGTTCGAACTCGCCGACGGCCTCCGGGCGGCCGGTTATGACTGGCTGGGCTGGGAGCTGATCAACGCGCACGACGCCGCCTTCCATTCCCTGACCGCTGCAGCCCTGCAGCAGTTGGGGTCCGAGATCGCATCCTGGGGCCAGGCCGACGCCTTCGGCACCATCCTCAGCGGCCCGGCTTGGCGCGAGGGCTTGGTCAGCGATGCCGACGTCGCCGGCTGGGCCCGGAACGGCAACCGCTGGTGGCGGCGGCTGGCGCTCGTGTCCACCACCGTCCTCAATACCCGCTCCCGCTGGGGCACCGGCGACCGCGACCGGACGCTCGCCGTCGTCGTGCTCCTCATGCACGACCGGGACGACACCGTGGTGAAGGCGCTCAGCTGGGCGCTGCGTTCCTTGGTGCCGTGGGATCCGCAGGCGGTGCGCACCTTCCTGGAAGCGCACGACCGCGAACTCGCCTCGCGCGTGAAGCGCGAGGTCCGCAGCAAGCTGGACACCGGGTTGAAGTCCCCGCGCAGGCACTGAAACCCCATCGAAACGTACCCGTCGAAACGGCGGCTTTCCGGCGGTAGGCTGGGCTGATGGCTGCCCCGCGAGCCCTCCGTCCTTTTGCGCACCGTGAATACCGGGTGCTGATCACCGCCCTGGCCATTTCGATCTTCGGCTCCGGCATGTGGGCCGTGGCCATGGTGTACCAGGTGATCCAGCTCGGCGGCGGGCCGGTGGAGTTGTCCCTCGTAGCGACGGCAGCGGCAGTCGGCTTGGTGGCGTTCGTGCTCGCGGGCGGGATCGCCGCTGACCGGGTGCCGCAGCGGCTGCTCATCATCGCCGTCGAGGGAGCCAACCTGGCCGTGATCGGCACCGTCAGCGTGCTCTCGATGACCGGGCTGCTGCAACTCTGGCATCTCGCCGCGGGTTCTTTCGTCCTGGGTATGGGCGCGGCCTTCTTCTTCCCGGCGTATTCGGCGATCCTGCCGCGGATCCTCCCGGCCGAGGACCTGCTCGCGGCCAACGGCATGGAGGGCACCATGCGGCCCATCCTGCAACAGGCCGCTGGGCCTGCCGTGGCCGGTGTGGTGGTGGCATCGCTGTCGCCGCCGTGGGCCGTGACCGGGGTGTCGTTGTGCCACCTCACGGCGTTCATCGTGCTGAATTTCCTGGGCCGGCACGCCTTGGACGCGCCGGCGAACGGGGCCGCGGATGGTTCGCTGCCTGCTCCGCAGCGTGGACGGGGCGGCGCGGTCCGGTCCTTCCTGCGGGACCTGCGGGAGGGCGTCAGCTATACCCTCCGCACGCCGTGGCTGCTCTGGACCCTGATCTGGGCCTGCTTGTCGGTGCTCTTCATCATCGGACCGATCGAGGTGCTGATCCCGTTCGTGGTGCGCGACCAACTCCACGGGGATTCACGGATGTTCGGTTTCCTCCTCGCGGTCATGGGCGTGGGCGGCGCAATCGCTTCCCTGGCCACAGCCTCGTTCAGGCTGCCCCGGCGGTACCTCACCATCATGATCTCGTCGTGGGGCCTCGGCAGCCTGCCGCTTGCCGCCGTCGGGATCATGGACAACTTCTGGGTGCTGGCCGCAGCCTTGTTCATTTTCGGCGCCACCGGAAGCGTGGGCATGGTCATCTGGGGCACGCTGCTGCAGCGCAGGGTCCCGCCCCACCTGCTCGGACGCATCTCGAGCCTGGATTTCTTCGTGTCGCTGGCCCTGATGCCGGTGTCCATGGCCCTGTCCGGCCCCGCAGCGCAGGTGATGCCGATCTGGCTGATCTTCCTGGCCGCCGGGGTGGTGTGCCCGCTGATGTCTGTGGTGGCCCTGTTCGCGGCGCGGATGCTGACGGACGAGATCGAGCACCCGCTGGATGCGGAGCCTGCGGAAAAGGATTCCTTGGACGCCGTAGACGGGTAGCGGCCCCGTAGCCACGCGCTGCCACCATGCTGGTGGCAGCGGGCGTCCCCGCCGCGGGCTTCGTGCCCTGGCTGTTCGTGGCCGAGGAAACCAACGGCATGAGCCTTGCCCAAGCCGGCGGGGAAACCGCGAAGGACACGGAACCTGTCCGCGAAACCGTCTAGCCTTCCGGAAAAAGCACAAGGCGCCGGCGCGGCCGGGAATCCAGCCGCACCGGCGCCTTGCCGCGCTTAACCCTCCAGCGTTCCGACTACCGGGACACCCGCCGTCGGGAACAGGCTCGGGAAGACCGACGGAACCGGGACCGGAGCCGCCTCGAGCGGGACCGTCACCGTGTCGGGCCCGACGACGACGCGCCGGCCGCGGACGCTTACCTCCAGTGCGGTGCCGCGCGGCTCAGCCGCAGCGTCTCCCGCCGAAGCCGCGCCGCCGCCGTCGGGAACGCCGTCAAAGCGGTCCGCACGGGCCGACATGGCGATGCTGCCGGGCCGCAGTTCGACGTCGAGCACCTGGCCGCGGAGCCGCAGGCGGAAGGACAGGCTCTCCCATTCCTCGGGCAGGCGGGGGTCGAAGTGCAGTACCTCGCCCTGGTCGCGCATTCCGGCGAAACCGGACACCAAGGAGCTCCAGATGCCGCCCGTGGAAGCGATGTGCACACCGTCCACCGTGTTGGCGTGGGTGTTGTCCAGGTCGATGAACAACGCCTCGGTGAAGTGCTTGAGCGCGATGTCGGAGTAGCCCACCTCGGCCGCCATGATGCCCTGGACGCACGCGGACAGCGTGGAGTCGCCGGTGGTGATGGGATCGTAGAAGTCGAAGGCGCGCTGCTTTTCCTCGGCACTGAAGTCCTGCCACTGCAGGAACATCGCCAGGACCGTGTCCGCCTGCTTGAGGACCTGGTGCCGGTAGATCACCAGCGGGTGGAAGTTCAGCAGCAGCGGGTACTTGGACCGCGGGGTGTTCCAGTCCCAGGGTTCCAGGGTCATGAAGTCGTTGTCCTGGGAGTGGACCTCCATGTGCGGGTCGTACGGCAGCGCCATCCGCGAGGCGGCCTGGCGCCAGATGATCCGATCGGTTTCGAGCACACCCGGGTGATCCAGCTCGGCGGCAGCACGCAGATTAAAGCGGGCCATGACATTGGTGTAGAGGTTGTCGTTGACCACGGCGGTGTACTCGTCCGGGCCGGTGACGCCGTGGATGTGGAACATGCCGTCCTTGCCGAAGAAGCCCAGGGACGCCCACATCCGGGCCGTTTCAATCAGCAGTTCGGCACCGATCTCGTTCGCGAAGGCGCTGTCCCCGCTGGCCCACTGGTACCGGTTGGCAGCGAAGGCGATGGCCGCGGCGATGTGGAACTGGGCGGTGCCGGCGGCGTAGTAGGCGCTGGCCTCGAGGCCGTTGATGGTGCGCCACGGGAACAGCGCGCCGTCCACGCTGAGCTCCTTGGCGCGGATCCGGGCGTCCGGCAGCATGGCGTGGCGCGATTCCAGGACCTGCCGGGCTGCGGCCGGGTTGGTGTAGCTCAGGTACGGCAGGAGGTAGATCTCCTGGTCCCAGAAGTAATGCCCTTCGTAGCCCGAACCGCTCACGCCCTTCGCCGGGATGCCCGCAACGCCGGCCCGCGCTGTGGCCTGGGCCAGCTGGAAGAGGTTCCAGCGGACGGCCTGCTGCATCTCGGCCTGGCCACCGATCACGATGTCGGCCGTGGCCCAGTAGTTGCGATAGTGCTCGGCGCTTTCGGCCAGCAGGCTGTCGAACTCAACCAGGCGAAGTTCCGCCTCCGCGGCGAGCGCCTCGCCCGGGTCAGCGACCGTGTCCTCCACTGCACTGACCACGTAGCTGACGCTCTTCTCGAGACGGAAGGTCTCGCCGTCGTTCACTGCCAGGACGTAGCGGACCGCAGACTCGTCCTCCCCCACCACGGTCTCGAAGGGCTGGCCGTCCATGGACATCCAGTGGTCCACGGCCACGCCGATCCGCTGCCGGGATTCGGTGGTTTCCCAAGCGAGCCGGAGCGAGCCGTCGGCGCCCTGCAGGTGCAGGGGGCGCAGCACGCGCCCCGCGTGCCGGCCGGAGCGCCGGGGGTCGTGGGACGAGTGGTCCTCCACCGGCTGGTCCTGCCGGTTGAGGATGGAGGAGGTGATGTCCACGGAGGTGGGGCGGTCAGAACTCAGGGTGAATTCGATGCCGAGGCAGCCGCGCGACTCGAAGCCCACGACGCGCCGCTCGACAGTGGTGACGACGGCGCCGGAGCGGCACTCCCAGGTCACGGTGCATTCGTACACGCCGGTGGCGAAGTCCAGGCTGCGGCGGTAGTCGCGCACGGTGGACTCGGCCAGGGAGAGCTGCTCGCCGTCGACCATCACGGTGAAGTTGTTGGCATCCGGGACGTACACGATCCGCTGCCCGGTGCGGGCGAATCCGTACGCGTTCTCGGCATGCTTGATGTCCCAGATCTCGTGGAAACCGTTGATGAACGTGCCGGGGAGGTCACCGTCGGCCGCGGCCCAATGCCCGCCGCGGATTCCTAGGTGCCCGTTGCCGAGGCTGAAGAGCGTTTCAAGCGTGCCGGCGTCGCCGGGGACATGGATCGATTCCACGAGCTTCCACGGTTCGCAAGGGAAGCGCAGCCGGTCGGAACTGATGAGTGCCATGGGGAAGTGCCTTTTCGAAAGGAGATGGGTTGGGGAAGTTCAGGGTCTTGGGGGAATCAGAGGAGGTCGTTGAGGTCGTCCACCACAAAGGTGGCCCCGGCGTCGAGGAGGGTCTGCCGGCCCGCACCGCGGTCCACGCCGATCACCGCCCGGAAGTTGCCGGCGCTGCCGGCCTGCACGCCGGACACCGCATCCTCCACCACGATGCATTCGGCCGCGGATACCTCGAGCAGCTGTGCCGCGTAGTCGAAGGTGGCCGGGTCCGGTTTGCCGGGGAGTCCGACGGCGGCCGCCACCTGGCCGTCGACCACTACCGGGAAATAGCCGTCCAGCCCGGCGGCCTTGAGTACCGCGGGCGCGTTCCGGGAGGAGGAGACGACGGCGAGCTTGAGTCCGCGCTCCAGCGCGGCGTGGATGAAACGGACGGAGCCGGCGTATGGCTCCACCCCGCGGGTGGACACAATTTCATTGAAGATCAGGTTCTTGCGGTTGCCAAGGCCCTGCACGGTGGGGCTGTCCGGTGCATCGTCCGTGGGACCTTCGGGCAGGGTGATGCCGCGGGAGGCGAGGAAGTCCCGGACGCCGTTGAAGCGCGGCTTGCCATCGATGAAGTCGAAGTAGTCGCTCTCCTGGTAGCCGCCTGTTCCGTCCGCTCCGGCGTGGCCGGCCTCGGCGAGGTAGCCGTCGAACAGTTCCTGCCAGGCCTGCTCGTGTACCACCGCGGTGGGCGTCAGTACGCCGTCGAGGTCGAACAGCAGAGCCGAGGCGCCCTTCCAGATGGAGCTCAGGGCTGCGTGGGATTCAGTCATGGTTCTTGTCCGTTCGGCGTTTGCGGCGGGTGGTCTTGCGTTCGATGAGTTTGGTGTCGAGGAAATGGTTGGTGGGCGGGTGGTCCGGCTCCGGGTTCTGCAGGCGTTCGCAGAGCAGGTTCGCCGCGAAGGCGCCTTGGTCTGCGACAGGCTGCGCCACCGTGCTCAGGCCGAGGAACCAACTCATGGGGTGGTCGTCGATCCCGATCACGGACACGTCCCTCGGGGCGCCCAGGCCGTGCTCGCGCAAGGCCATCAGGGCTCCGAAGGCGATCTCGTCGCAGTCGGCGAAGAGGGCACTGGGCAGCCCCCGGTGTGCGATGAGCTCGGTCATGGCGCTCCGCCCGCCCTCGATGGACGAGCCGGCATTGACCACAAGGTCCGGGTGGACGGTGAGGTCGTGCTCGGACAGCGCCCGGCTGAAACCGTCAAGGCGGTTGTTGCTGGTACGGACCGAATGCCCGCCCAGCTCCCGGCCCGAGAGCACTGCCAGGTCCCAGTGGCCCAACTCCAGCAGGTGGGAGGTGGCCGCCCAGGCGGCGTGTTCGTCGTCGATTCCTACGTTATCCCAGGGGACCGCGCTCATTCCAACGCTGGCGACCGCCAGGCCGGATCCTGCCAAGGCATCGATCTCATCGGCATCAAGGTCCACGTTCAGCAGCAGCACCCCGTCTACCCGCTGCCGCAGGGCGGCAAGGTCCGCGAAGACACGGCTCCGGACGTCCGCGTTGTTCCGGAGGCTGACCAGGACGGTGTCGTGCCCGCCGTCGGCGAAGACTTCCTCGGCGGATTCCACTGCCTGGGCGAAGAACCAGGCCGTGGCCGTGGGGGCGATGATGGCGATGGAGCCGGTGCTCCCGCCTGCGAGCCGTGAGGCCGCGGACGATGGTTTGTAGCCGAGCTTCCCGGCCGCTTCGGCAACCTTGCGGTGGGCTTTCTCGGACACATTGGGCAGATTGCGCAGGGCCCGGGAAACGGTGCAAATGGACAATCCCGAGAGGACAGCAACGTCCTGGATGGTGGCGCGCTGGGCACTAACCATGCAACACGGCCTCAACCCTTTCCATGCTTGATCTACGCTTGTTCAGCGCTGCGGCGACTCACCGCATCGAGCGATTGTAAGCGTTTACAATTTTGCCTATCAAGGGATGCACAAACGCGTCGCCAGTGTTACGCGGGGCTCACCTCAGCGCAGGCGGTCGCTTCGCTCAGCGCAGGACGTAGTGGCGCAGGAAGGTGCCCACGTCGGCCAGTTCCATAGCCTCGATCCGGTGGCCCATTCCGGGATAGGTGCGGGCTGTGAGGGCTGTGTTCCGGTCCAGCCAGTCGGCGGTGTACTCCACCGCTTCATCGTTGATCACGGGATCCGCCTTGTCCCGGCCCCAGAAGAACGGGGGCCGGGTTTCGAAGGATTCGCTCATGGACAGGAGCTCGTTGTCCAGCACGAAACCGGACAGGCCCACCGTGGCCTTGAAGCCATCGGGCCGCAGGCGCAGCAGCGTGCTGGCCATGGCCATGCCCTGGGAGTAGCCCAACAGGCTCACGCTGCTGTGCTTGCCCTTGACCGAGTCGATCCAGGCAAACACCTTGTTGGCGGCCGAGATGACGTCGGTGAAATCGTTGGCCAGGAAGTAGTCCAGCAGGAACCAGCCGTAGTCGTCGCCGATCACCATGGGGCCGCGGGGCGCGGCGCACGTGAATTCCTCCGGCAGCTCCGGGAAAAGCTTGGCCATGCGCTGCTCGTCGGTGCCGTACCCGTGCATCATCACCAACAGGGGCGTTCCGGCACGCTCGCTCTCGGGCTTGGACCAGAGGACGGTATCCATAGGGAAAAGCCTAGCGGGATCACGCAATGGAGCAGCCCGCCCAGGGAGGAGGCAACGGGGTCGCGGGTGCAGGGGGCGCGGGTGTGGGGGTCGCCGAGATCGCCGGAAGCCTGCGGGGTCGCCGGTCCGTTCCGGCGACCCCGCAACGTTCCCGCGATCCCGCGCAGCCCCTTGGCCGCAGAACATGTCACCAGCCATCGCAGGACATCTCCAGCGGGGTGGAGCCGTTAGCGGGCTCCGGAACTAGCCGAGCGCGGGCCTGCGGGTGGCACCCGGGCGGCGGGCGGCCTGCAGATCGAGGAGGGCCTCGCGGGTTTCCGGGTTGGTGACGGTGTCGATGGTGGTCCAGGCCATGCCGAGCGCGCCGTCAAGGGCGGCCTGCTCGCCCGCGGGAGATCCGGCGTCGGCGGCGAATTCGGCGGTGTGCGGAACGCCGCTGGCACCCAGCACCGAGATCATCGGGTGGATGGAGGGCACGGCGTGGGACACGTTGCCCATGTCCGTGGAGCCGCCGCCCAGCCGGCTGGTCTGCACCACCGTGCGGCCCATGCTGCGCAGGTTCCGGTCCCAGGCCTCGGCGAGCAGGGTGTTCTGGACGAGGTTCTCGTAGCGCGGTTCGGTGGGGGTGACCTCCCAGGTGCAGCCGCTGGCCAGGGCGCCGCCGGCGAAGCAGTTCAGCATGCGCTCCTTGACGTCCTCGAGCACGGCAAGGTCGTGCGCGCGGACCTCGGCGCTGACCACCGTGCGGGCCGGAATGATGTTGGTGACCTCGCCGCCGCGTTCCACGAAGGCGTTCAGGCGGATGCCGTCGGCGAGCTGCTGGCGGAGCAGGCCGATGGCCACCAGCGAGATGGTGGCGGCGTCGCCGGCGTTGATGGCTTTGTCCGGGGCGGCGGCGGCGTGCGCGGCGCGGCCGTTGAAGGTGACAGCGAAGCGGTCCACGGCCTGGGTGCGGGTGACGGAACAGCTGAGGTCCTCGCCGGTGGCGCCGTGCACCATCATGGACACGGTGGCCTGTTCCCAGGCGCCGGCTTCGAGCAGCAGCGCCTTGCCGCCACCGTGCTCCTCCGCCGGGGTGCCGAGCAGCACCACGCGCAGGCCGAGCTCGTCGGCGACGTCGCCGAGCGCGAGCGCGGCGCCGAGTCCCGCCGTCGCGATGATGTTGTGGCCACATGCGTGCCCGATCTCCGGCAGGGCATCGTACTCGGCACAGATCACCACGGTGAAGTCGCCGCTGCCGCGTACCGCTTCGAAGCAGGTTTCCATGCCGTAGGCGCCGCGTTCGACGGCGAAGCCCCCTTCCTCGGCGACCGCGGCGAGGGTTTCCGCGGCGAGCCGTTCCTCGAAGGCGAGTTCCGGGTTGTCGTGGATGATGCGGCTGACTTCGCGGAGGCGGTCTTCCCACGCGGAGATGGTGCCGGAGGCTGCCTTCTTGAGGGTATCGACGTCGACGGCGGTGGCTTGGCTTGGCATGGTGGCCTTTCGGGTGTAGCAGGTTCAGGGGGGCTATTAGTGGTGGCCGAGGCCGAGCGTCAACTGGGCGATGACCACGGAGAAGAAGTACGAAGAAGCGATGGCGACCAGCCCCACGGGAACGATCCGCCAGCCGATGCGGCGCAGCAGCGGGATGTCCTTGCCAAGGCTCAAGCCTGCGACGGTGAGCACCACGGTGCAGATGGACAGGAAGTTGACACTGCCGACCATGGCGATGAGGGTCTTGGCGATCGGCGAGACCGGGCTGGAAGCCAGGGCGCCCAAGGTGATGATGAAGACCATGCTGGGCACTTTGCCCCGGCACAGCTTGGACAAGCCCAGGCCCGCCAGCAGCAGTGCATCGATGACCAGGTAGCCGGCCAGGATGTTCCAGGAGAAAGCCCCCGCGGCGATCGAGGCAATGAAGACGCCGATCACCGTCAGGAGAGGCATCGCGATGTACAGCGGGACCCGCACGGGACCGCGGTTCCCGGTGTCGGCGTCGGACTCTGGCGCAGCTTCGGCAGCCGCGGATTCAGCAGCAGCGGATTCGAGCTCGGCGGTGGATGCAGTACCAGCGGCGGCAACGGCGTCGGCAATGGTGTCCAGGTGCGGGAAGCGGCGGATGAGGCCGTTGTAGATCTTGTCCGCGAGGGGCAGGGCGATCCAGATACCAACGTAGACGCCCAGCAGGCTGGTGATGACGTTGGAGGTGCCGGCGACGGCGATGATCTGGTCTTTCAGCTCGGGGAACTGGGCGGCCACACTTGCCGCTCCCGCAGCCATCATGGAACCGGAACCGACCCCGGCGCCCATGGCCAGGGCCAGCGGGTCAAAGACACCCAGGGAAGCGCTGACGGATGCCAGGAGGGAGATGAAGACCGCACCGAAGATGGTGCCGAAGACATACATGGACAGGACGCCGCGGTACGGGTGCGAGTCGGTGCCGTAACGCTCACTGACCATGGCGAAAGAACCTTCGCGGTCGATCGAGAAGGTGGCCCCGATGGTGGCCGGCCCCATCTTCAACATGACGGCGAGCGGGAGGGCGAGGATCAGGGTGCCGAGCAGGTGGCCGACTTCCTGGAGCAGCAGCGCCGGGCCGGCGCGGAAGAGCAGGGGAAGGTTGGGGCCCATCGTGAACGCGAGGCTGCCCACGAGGATCAGGACGGACGTACCCATCAGTGCACCGGCCGCGGACTGGAAATTCCGGGAGAGAGGGCGGAACTTCTGCGCGGAGACGATGCCGCCGGACAGGATGCCCCACACCATCGGCAGAATCGTGATCGCGGCAAATCCCACGGGAATGACCTTGGGGCCGATGAGCTGGCTCAGGGTAGCCAGCAGCAAGGCGAGTCCGCCGATTGGCCAGAGCCACGCCAAGGAACTTCTGGTGCGTTGGGGGGCCGCGAGGAGAGTTGTTGAGGTCATGGGATTTCCTTGCTGGGGACTGGGGATGGAAACCGGATGGGCTTATAAGCTATATAACGCGCATCACAGCGACTCGAATATGCAGGAAATTCAGGAAAGTAAGGCTGGAAATGCAGGATTACGATTTCGATGAACGTGATCTCCGCCTGCTGCATGCCCTGCAGGTCCGCCCGCGTGCACCGTGGGCCACCCTGGCGCCGGCGGTCGGAGCGGACCCTGTGACTCTGGCCCGGCGCTGGGAACAACTGCAGGAACAGGGCCTGGCCTGGATCGGCTGCTACCAGGGTGCGGGGCGGGGCGTGGTGACGGCATTCCTGGAAATCGAGTGCGCGCCGTCGAGCATGGCCCCCGTGACAGAGGAACTGGCCGGCGACCCGGAGGTACTCACGATCGACCTGACGGCGGGCGGGCGCGACATGGTGGTCACCCTCGTCTGCCGGGACGACGCCGAACTGTCCCGCTACGTGCTCGACCGGCTGTCTACGGTGGAAGGCATCCGCAGCATGCGCACGCACCGGTCCATCCAGGTGGTGGCCGACGCCCAGGTGTGGCGCCTGCGCTCCCTGAACGCCGGCGAGGTCAAGGCGCTGGAGCGGGCCGTGGCGCAGCCGAAGGAGCTCCTGTCCAGGGTTCCCGCCGAGATCGAGGACGGGCTGCTCCGGATCCTGCGCGCGGATGCCCGTGCGTCGGTGTCCCGGATTTCCGGTGAACTGGGCATCAGCCAGGCCCGCGCCCGGAGCGCGCTCAGCACGGTCCTCGCCCAACAGCGCGTGGTCATCAGGCTTGAGGTGGCCCGGCCGTATTCGGGGTGGCCGGTGTATGTGTGGTTCTTCATGCGGGTCCCGGCAACCCAAGTGGGGTCGGTGGCCGGGAAACTGGTGGGCCTGGACGAGGTCCGGCTCGTCACCACCACCGTGGGCAACTATTCCCTCGTAGTGGCCGTGTGGCTGCGCCGCATCGAGGACATCACCCTGCTGGAGCGGCATCTCGGCGAGCGGCTGCCCTTCGCCGAGATCGTGGACCGTTCGATCGTGCTGCGCACCCCGAAGCATCTGGGCATCCGCCTGGACGCTTCAGGGCGGCGGATTGTGGGGTAGATATGACGACGGCGGCGGCTCCCTTGACCCGCGCGAGGCGGCGGCAGCACCGGCGTCGGGAGGCGGCGGCATTGACGGCCGCTTCATCGTCCGGGAGTCCAGCACGCGGTAGGCCGGGGATTCTTGGTTCGGGCACCCCACGGCCTCGCACGACGTTCCTGCCCGGTTGCTCCTGGGCCCACCCCTGGCCGTCCCCGGAAATCCGCGGAAGCTGCGGAGACTCAGGCCCGGATCGAGCATGCAAGCGGGAAGGAGCGTCGCGAAAAGCGCCCGCCGCAGGCAGCGTCTCCAGGGCCTCACACCCCCGCCAACATCACGTACGCGTTACGCCGTCCTCACCCGCCAGCACCGACAATCTTTGTTTGTGTTGTTTTTTATTGACATCCCCACATGAACAAAGATAGAGTCAAGCAATTCCACATCATGTGATGGTGGTCACCAACCGGGTTCTGCAAGTACGCAATGGAGGGTATGTGTTCGCTGAAGAGCGCCAGCAGCTCATCTCCGGGCTCGTCGCAGAGCTGGGCCGGGTCAGCGTGACCGACCTCGCGGAACGTTTCAGCATCACCACCGAAACCGTCCGCCGGGACCTCGCCGCCCTTGAATCCGCCGGCAGCCTTCGCCGGGTCCACGGTGGAGCCGTTCCGTCGGACCGCCTGAGCACCCGCGAGGAAAGCGTGGGCGAACGCGCCATCCAGCGGCAGCAGGAAAAGCTCCGCATCGCCCAGGCCGCCCTGGCCATGATCCCCGAGGACTCCACCGGAAGCATCCTGCTGGACGCGGGCTCCACCACCGAAACCCTCGCAGGACTCCTCGCTTCCCAGCGCGGCAACGGCGGCACCGGGGAACTGGTGGTCATCACCCACGCCATCCCCATCGCCGCCCGGCTCTCCGGCAATCCGGGCATCGGGCTGCAGATCCTCGGCGGCCGTGTCCGTGGACTCACGCAGGCCGCCGTCGGGCAATCCACCGTCGATTCCGCCTCCCGGCTCCGGCCGGACATCGCCTTTGTGGGTGCCAACGGCATCCACGCAACGTTCGGGTTCAGCACTCCGGATCCCGAAGAAGCAGCCGTCAAGGCCGCTTTCGTCACCGCCGCACGGCGCGTCGTCGTGCTGGCGGATTCTTCCAAGCTGGACGCGGAAACCCTCGTCCAATTCGCCGCCCTGAAAGATGTAGACACCGTGATTACTGACACCGAACCCTCTGACGAGCTCTCGGCCGCCTTGGCCGAAGCCGGTGTGGATGTCGTGCTCGCATGATCGTCACACTGACTGCCAACCCCAGCCTCGACCGCACGGTCGAGCTTCCCGCCGCCCTGGCCCGCGGCGAAGTGCAGCGCGCCGTCGCCGTCCACCAGCACTCGGGCGGCAAAGGGGTCAACGTCTCCCGTGCCCTGGTGGCATCCGGCCTGGACACCATAGCGGTCCTGCCGGGCGGCGAGACCGACCCCGTGCTCAGCGGCCTGCGGGAGGACAAGGTGCCGTTCGCGGCCTTGCCGATCGCCGAGCCGCTGCGCAGCAACGTAACCCTCACCGAGCCGGACGGAGTGACCACCAAGATCAACGAACCCGGCCCGGAACTGAGCGCTGAACAGCAGGAAGCCCTGATCGGGCTGTTGCTGGAGCGTTCGCAGGGCGCCAGCTGGGTGGTCCTGGCCGGTTCCCTTCCCCCGGGAGTTCCGGCGGACTTCTACGCCACGGTGGCCGCCCGCCTCCGCAGCGTGGACGACGGCGGAGCCCCCCTGATCGCGATCGACTCCTCCGGCACTCCGCTGGTGGCGGCGGTCAGCGGACGCGGGGACGGCAGGCCGGACCTGCTGAAACCGAACGCGGAGGAACTGGCCGAACTGGCCGCCGCGGCCGGCTTCACGGACCACCACACCGCCGAGGAACTGGAAGCGGATCCGGGCCTGGCCGCCCGGGCCGCGGCCGCCGTCGTCGGCTCCGGTGTGGGAACGGTCCTTGCAACACTCGGTTCCAAGGGCGCCGTCCTGGTAACCGCCGACGGCGCGTGGCTCGCCACGCATCCGCCGATCCAGGCCGTCAGCACCGTGGGTGCCGGCGATTCTTCCCTTGCCGGCTACCTGCTGGCCGCCACGCAGGGCGGCACCCCGCAGGACTGCCTCCGTCAAGCTGTGGCACATGGTGCCGCCGCTGCTTCGCTGCCGGGCTCCACTGTCCCGGCAGTCCACCAAACAACTCCCGACGCCGTAACCATCACGGCCCTTCCGAAGGACTAACAGTGACAGAGCTCATCACCCCCCAGTTGGTCGCCCTCGACCAGAACCTCGGCGAGGCTCCCGCCGACGTCATCCGTTTCCTCGCAGGCAAAGTGGCCGACGCCGGCCGCGCCACCGAGGTTGAAGGCCTGTTCACGGACGCCTTCGCCCGCGAGTCCAAGACCGCCACCGGCGTGCCCGGTGGCATCGCCATCCCGCACTGCCGCTCCACGGCCGTGACCGTGCCGTCGCTGGCGATGGCCCGGCTGTCCCAGAAAGTGGACTTCGGTGCCAAGGACGGCCCCGCGGACCTCATCTTCTTCATCGCGGCCCCCGAGGGCGCCGACCAGGAGCATCTGAAGCTGCTCTCCAAGCTGGCCCGCTCCCTCATCAAGAAGGACTTCACCGCGGCCCTGCGTGCGGCCTCCACTCCCCAGGAGATCGTGGAGCTGGTGGACGCTGCCCTCGCCGACAAGCCTGCCGCCCACATTGCCGAAGCAGTGACGGTGCCCGCCGCTGCCGCTGCCGGCGCAGGATCCACCGGCTTCGCAGCACAGGGTGCTGCCCCGGCCCCGATCGGCGGAGCCGGGGGCCCCATCGGCCCGAAGCGCATTGTTGCTGTCACCGCCTGCCCCACGGGCATCGCCCACACTTACATGGCCGCCGACTCGCTGGTGGCCGCGGCCAAGGAAATCGGCGTGGACCTGCAGGTGGAAACCCAGGGATCCTCCGGCGCCAAGCCGCTGGACCCGGCAGTGATTGCGGCGGCTGACGCCGTGATCTTCGCCGTCGACGTCGACGTCCGGGGCAAGGAGCGCTTCGCCGGCAAGCCGGTCATCAGCGCGCCAGTCAAGCGCGGCATCGATGAGCCGGAGAAGATGGTGCACGAAGCCCTCGCCGCCATCGACGACCCCCGCGCCCACCGCGTTCCGCACGCTGGTGCGGAGGAAGAGGCTGAGCGTCAGGCCGAAGAAAAGGGCGAGCACATCGGCCACAAGCTGAAGAGGGCGCTCCTCACCGGCGTCTCGTACATGATCCCGTTCGTGGCCGGCGGCGGTCTGTTGATCGCCCTTGGCTTCCTGCTGGGTGGGTACGACATCACCGGCTTCGCCGACAAGATGCTCGCACAGAACAGCCTCTTCAACCTGCCCACCGAGTACCCGGCCCTGGCTTGGGGACCGCTGGGCGCCTACCTCGGCGCGGTGCTGTTCAAGATCGGCGCTTTGTCCCTCGGCTTCCTGGTTCCGGCCCTGGCAGGCTACATTGCCTACGCCATCGCGGACCGGCCCGGCATCGCTCCCGGCTTCGTGGCTGGTGCGGTCTCCGGCTTCATGGGTGCCGGCTTCCTGGGCGGCATCGTGGGCGGCCTTCTGGCCGGCTACATCGCCCACCAGCTCGGCAAGCTCAACGTGGCCCGCTGGCTGCGCGGCCTGATGCCCGTCGTCATCATCCCGCTGCTGGCCTCCCTGGTCGCTTCCGGCCTGATGTTCCTGATCCTCGGCGCACCGATCGTCGCGCTGACCAAGGCCCTGAACGAAGGCCTCTCCGGACTGACCGGCGCGGGCGCCATCCTGCTCGGCGTGATCCTCGGCCTCATGATGTGCTTCGACCTCGGCGGCCCCGTCAACAAGGTTGCCTACTCCTTCGCCGTCGCCGGCTTGGGCGCAGCCTCCGTTACCAACCAGGCTCCGTGGCAGATCATGGCCGCCGTCATGGCCGCCGGCATGGTTCCCCCGCTGGCCATGGCCCTCGCCTCCACCGTCCTGGACAAGAAGGGCTTCTCCCTGGCCGAACGTGAAAACGGCAAGGCAGCCTGGCTGCTGGGTGCTTCCTTCATCTCCGAAGGCGCCATCCCCTTCGCCGCGGCCGACCCGCTGCGCGTCATCCCCGCCAGCATGGTGGGCGGCGCAGTGACCGGCGCCCTGTCCATGGCCTTCGCGGTCGGCTCAAAGGCCCCCCACGGTGGCATCTTCGTCTTCTTCGCCATCGACAACTTCCTCCTCTGGGTGCTCTCCATCCTGGTAGGCACGGTTGTTACGGCGCTCCTGCTCATCGCGCTCAAGCGCTGGGCAGTGAAGAAGACCGTTGATACTGTTGCGGCAGCAGCCTGACAACGCCGTTAGAAAGCAACTAGAGGACTAATCCATGCAGACCTTTTCAGGTGTTGGTGTCGCTCCGGGCCGGGTTTTGGGTCCGGTGCGGCAGATGCCCAAACCGGTGCAGGAACCCCACGCGAACGTGAACATCCCGGCGGATGTGACCGTGGAATCGCAGGCGGCCCGGGTGAAGGACGCGGCGAAGGCCGTCCAGTCCGAGCTCCGTGCCCGTGCCGCGACAGCGTCGGGTGAAGGCAAGGAGGTCCTCGAGGCCACGGCGCTGATGGCAGCGGATCCGATGCTGATCAAGTCTGCGGTCAAGCTTCTCAAGCCCGAAACTCCCGGCGGCGCGCGGACTGCGGAGCGCGCCGTCTGGGAAGCCGCTGCCACGGTCGCCGATACCCTGAAGAGCCTCGGCGGGTACATGGCCGAACGTGTCGCCGACGTCCTGGATGTCCGGGCCCGGATCGTGTCGGAGCTGCGGGGCCTTCCGGCCCCGGGCATCCCGGCCTCCGAGGAGCCGTTCATCCTGGCCGCCGAGGACCTCGCCCCTGCCGACACCGCCACCCTGGACCCGGCCAAGGTCATCGCCCTCATCACCAGCGGCGGCGGGCCGCAGTCGCACACCGCGATCCTGGCCCGCGCCCTGGGCCTGCCCGCCGTCGTCGCCGCTCCCGGGGTGGACGACATCGACGACGGGGTAGAGGTCTACGTGGACGGCGCGGCCGGCACCATCACCACGGACCCGTCCGAGGAACTGCGCATCGCGGCCAAGGCCTGGGCCACGCAGGCCTCGACCCTGGCCGCGTTCACCGGCGACAACACCCTGGCTGACGGCTACCGCGTTCCCCTGCTGGCAAACGTCGGCACCGGCGCGGACGCGGTCAAGGCCGCCGACGCCGGGGCCGAGGGCGTGGGCCTGCTGCGCACCGAGTTCTGCTTCCTGGACCGCGACACCGAGCCCACGGTCGAAGAACAGATCACCGCGTACGGCGCCGTGTTCGCCGCGTTCCCCGGGAAGAAAGTGGTGGTCCGCACCCTCGACGCCGGCGCCGACAAGCCGCTGCCCTTCCTCACCAACGCCGACGAGCCCAACCCGGCCCTCGGTGTGCGCGGCTACCGCACCGACCTCACCTCGCCCGGGGTCCTGGAACGCCAGCTCCAGGCCATCGCCGAAGCGGAAGCCGCGCATGAGGCAGAGGTGTGGGTCATGGCCCCGATGATCTCCACTGCGGAGGAAGCCGCCCGCTTCGCTGAGCTCTGCGCCGGGGCCGGGCTCAAGACCCCCGGGGTCATGGTGGAAGTCCCTTCCGCGGCATTGACGGCCGAGACGGTGCTTGGCCGGGTGTCCTTCGCGTCCCTGGGCACCAACGACCTCACCCAGTACGCCATGGCCGCCGACCGCCAGCTGGGCCCCTTGGCCACCCTCAACGACCCGTGGCAGCCAGCGGTCCTGAAGCTCGTCAAGCTCACCGCCGACGGCGCCGCCACCGCGGCAGGAGCCAGCGGCCAGCCCAAACCTGTCGGGGTCTGCGGGGAAGCCGCGGCCGATCCTGCCCTGGCCGCCGTGCTCATCGGGCTGGGCGTCGCCACCCTCTCCATGTCCCCGCGCGCCCTGGCCTCCGTGGCCGCCGTACTCAAGACCATTACCCTGGCCCAGGCCCAACAGCTCGCTGGCCTCGCCCTGGCTGCCCCGAGCGCCGCCGCCGCCCGCTCCGCCGTCCGCGAGCAATTGCCCGTCCTCAACGAGCTGGGCCTGTAAAGCACCGCCTCCAAACACAAACCACCGAACCAGCAAGGAGAACCACCATGAGCGAACGCACCGCTACCATCGCCAGCCGCGTCGGCCTGCACGCCCGCCCTGCCGCCATCTTCGCCGAAGCCGCCGGCGAACTCGACCTCGAGGTCACTATCGCCCGGCAGGGCGAACCCGCCGACGAAGCCATGGACGCCGCCTCCATCCTGTCCCTCATGAGCCTCGGCGCAGCCCAGGGCGACGTGGTGGTCCTGCGCGCCGAAGGCACCGGCGCCGACGAAGCCCTCGACAAGCTCGTCAAGATCCTCGAAACCGACCACGACGCCGAATAGGCCCCTGGTTCGAAAAGACAAACAGAAGGAGCGTGCCCTTCCCCTGGCGGGGAGGCACGCTCCTTCTGTTTGCGGTAAGCGTTAGTCCTGCGCCGGTTCCGACACCGCGGCTTCCGCCGTCATGGTCTCGGCATTGATCATCCATGCCAGCTGCTCAAGGCGGGCGATGAACGCGTGCAACAGATCCGCCGTCGTGGGGTCTTCCTCGTCCACCTGGTCGTGGACGTCGCGCATGGTCTGCACGGTCCGCTCCACGCGCGCAGTGATCAGCTTGACGGCGTCCTTGGTCGCGGTGAGTCCTTCGGGGAAGGGCTCCAGCCGGGTCCCGGCCGCAATGGTTGCGCTCCGGCCGTCCGGGAGTGCGTGCAGCGCCCTCATCCGTTCTGCTGCTTCATCGGCGAACGCCCGGGCGGCCGCCACAAGCTCATCCAGTTGCAGGTGGAGGTCCCTGAAGTTTGGCCCCACGATGTTCCAGTGCGCCTGCTTCCCTTGGAGCTGGAGCTCGATCAGATCCGTCAGGACCATCTGCAGGTTTGTTGCCAGGGTTTGCGATGCTTTCATATCTTCCTCTCACGACGCCGATCCAGTAGCAGCCAGCCCTGAGCGCGGTCTCCGGCGAGGGCCCTCTTGTAAGCTTACGTCCCGGACTCTGGTTTAGTAAGCATGCTTACTAGTACGATGAGGCATCTGGACCAGCACGCGGGCGGGCTTTCGAAGCGGCGCTGAGAAGGTCCAGATAACTGAAAGGAAGCGGTCAATGTCGACGATTTCCCATCCCGCGTCTCCCAACGAGACGCCCCAGCCGAGCGCCGAACCCATCTGGTGCGGGAACTGCAACACCACAGACCACCTCATCCTTGACAGCATCGAGCCCCTCAAGCCTCCCGTCGACGGCTTGGTCGACATCTCCTACACCTGCGTAGAGTGCGACACCTTCTACGCCCACACGGCCGTCTTCCTGGACGCGGCCACGATCCTCAACGACCGCGGAAACACCATCGGAGTCCTCCAGTTCGGCGGCGAGTACGTCCACTGCGGGCGGCCGATGGAACCGGCCGGCTCCGCCCACCGAAGCGTCCAGGCCCCGATCCGCACCGACGACCCGGAAAAGGACCCTGCCGTGGACCTGCTGGACGTCTACCTGAAGACCAAGGTGCTCCAGTGCGGCTGCGGATTCCGGATGGAACTGCCCGCCTGAGAATCCGCCCGGGAATCCGCTAGCCCAGGACTCCTCCACCCGGCCCGTCCGGATCCGGTTGCGGTTCCGGAGGCGCCGCGTCCGGATCGCCCGGCACGGGGAAAGTATCGGGACCCGGCGGCAACGGGAAGGGTTCCGGCTCCGGCGGCATGGGCGGCTCGGTAGGTGGAAGCGGCGGCTCGAAAGGCGGCGGCTGGGGGCCTGGCTCCGGCGGCAGGGGCTCCGGCGGCAATGGCGACGGCGGCCCAAACGGCGACGTCGGGTCCCCGGCGTCGGGCGGCACGGCAGGCAGGCTCCCGTCCCCGGGAAGCTGCCCGTCGGGTTGGACCGGTGAAGGGAAAGTGCTGCTCATCGCGTCCTCCAAAGGTGGGTTGGCGTACATCTCCAGCACTCCCGACGCTAACGGGCGGCCGGCGCCGAGTCCAGCGTTACAGGAAAATTAGTCAGCAGGCTTAGTTTTCCATTGAATTCGGCCCTGCCACGCCATAGCGTGAAACTCAGGTACGGCGGAGGTTGCCACATGGACGACATGGAATTTCTTGAAGACGACAAGCGCGGCGAGTCTCCGAACCAGAAACTCGACCGCAACTGGATGGAACTCCTCCAGGAGCTCAGGGTGCTCCAGACCGGGGTCCAGATCCTGGCGGGCTTCCTCCTGACCCTGCCGTTCCAGGCGAAATTCGACACCTTAGATTCCGTCCAGGTAGCTCTGTACCTGTTCAACGTGATGGTGGCGGCACTCACCACGGCGCTGATCCTCCTGCCGGTCAGCGTGCACCGGCGGCTCTTCCGGAAACGGCTGAAATCCGTACTCGTCGCCAGTGCCGACTTCATGGCCAAGACCGCGCTGGGCGGGGTGGCCGTACTGATCGTGGGCACCGCCCTGTTGGTGTACGACGTCGTTGCCGGGCGGAGTGCCGCGCTGATAGCAGGCGGGGCAATTGTCCTGGTACTTCTGTTCCTGCTCCTCGTCGTGCCGTTATGGCTCAGCTACCGCTCGCGGCGCCCGCGGGGCACCGGAGAGTAGGAGAAGAGATGCCCCGATGGCTGAAGAACAACGGACTGCTCCTGGCCAACGCCGGGCTGTTCGTCCTCTTCCTCGGCGGAATGGTGTTTTCGGGCGTGGCCAGCTACAACGACGACCAGCTCGCGCACGGCCGGCAAACGGTGGACCTGCCGGCCTATCTGCGAAGCGGCCACTTCATGGAAGCCGTCTTCGAGAACTGGGAATCCGAGTTCCTTCAGATGGCGATGTACGTGGTGCTGACGATCTTCCTGTTCCAGAAAGGCTCCTCCGAATCCAAGCCGCTCGGGAAGGAAGCCGAACAGGACGAAAACCCGCGCCACGCAAGGATCACCCGGAATACGCCGTGGCCTGTCCGGAAGGGCGGCTGGATCCTGGTGGCCTACGAGCACTCGCTGTCCGGCCTGCTGGTGGTCCTGTTCCTCGGCTCGATCCTCATGCACGCGGTGGGCGGCGCGGAAAGCCACAGCGAGGAGCAACTGGCCCACGGGCTGCCGCCGGTCTCGATCTGGCAGTACATGGCGAGCAGCCAGTTCTGGTTCGAGTCCTTCCAGAACTGGCAGAGCGAGTTCCTGGCGGTCGCCGTGCTGGTGGGTGCTTCGGTGTTCCTCCGCGAGCGCGGATCACCCGAGTCGAAGCGGGTGGCCGAACCGCACCATCAGACAGGGTCCTGAGGTGCGGGCTGCGGCTGGCACCACTTGCACAGCCTCAGGCGTTCTTCTTCGCCCGGGTCCTGGACTTGGCGGGGGCCTTCTCTTCGTCGGCGTCCTTCGACTTCGAGACGGCAGCCTTGGAGCCGGCGGTCCCGCCGCGCTTCTTGTCCAGGCTGCGCTTCAGCGCCTCCATGAGGTCGATGACCTCGCCGCCTTCGCCCTCGGCGGCCTGCACGCCGAAGGTCTCCTCGGTGTCCAGCGAATCGCCGCGCTCCAGCTTCGCCGCGATGAGCTGGCGCAGCTGCACCTGGTAGTCGTCCGTGTACGCCTCGGGGTCGAAATCGCGGGCCATGGAATCGACCAGAGCCGAGGACATTTCCAGTTCCTTGTCCGAGATCCTGATGTCCGAATCCAGCGCCGGGAAGTCGGCCTCCCGGACCTCGTCGTCCCAGAGCAGCGACTGCAGCATCAGCACGTCACCGCGTACCCGCAGGGCGCCCAGCCGCGTCTTCTGCCGCAGGGCGTACTGGACGATCGCCACCCGTTCGGTGTCCTGCAGCGTGCGCAGGAGCAGCATGTAGGCCTTGGGCGATTTGGAATCCGGCTCCAAGTAGTAGGGACGCTCGTACATGATGGGGTCCAGCTGCTCGGCAGGAACGAATTCCACCACTTCGATGTCGCGGCTGTTCTCCTCCGGGAGGGACTTCAGGTCCGCCGTGGTGAGGACCACGGTGCGGCCTTCCTCTTCGTAGGCCTTGTCGATATCCTCATAAGCCACAACTTCGCCGCAGACTTCGCATTTGCGCTGGTAGCGGATGCGTCCTCCGTCCTTGTTGTGGACTTGGTGGAGACTGACATCGTGGTCTTCCGTGGCGCTGTACAGCTTCACCGGAACGTTGACCAGCCCGAACGCGATAGAACCCTTCCATATGGCCCTCATGCACTAAGTGAACATCACATCAAGGCGGAGGTGAAGAGATGGCACAACGCCAGAGGGAGCGCGTCAACGTCGAAGGACACGAACTGACGCTGACCAACCTGGGCAAGATCATCTACCCGGAGACCGGCACCACCAAGGCCGAAGTGCTCGAGTACTATGCCGCCGTCGCGCCGTTCCTGATCCCCGCGTCGGCCAACCGGCCGGCCACCCGCAAGCGCTGGGTGAACGGCGTGGGGACCGCGGAGAAGCCGGGCCAGATGTTCTTCCAGAAGAACCTGGACGCCTCAACGCCGTCGTGGGTTCCGCGGGTGACCATCCAGCACAGCGACCACAGCAACGACTACCCCCTGGTGAACAACCTCGCCACCCTCACCTGGCTGGCGCAGATCGCCGCCTTGGAGATCCACGTGCCGCAGTGGCAGGTGGACGCCGAGGGGACCATGCTCAACCCGGACCGCCTCGTGCTCGACCTCGACCCCGGGCCCGGCACCGGCCTGCCCGAGTGTGTGGAGGTGGCCAAGCTGGCGCGGGGCATCCTGAAGGACATGGGGATGGACCCGGTTCCGGTGACAAGCGGCAGCAAAGGCATCCACCTCTATGCCGGACTGGACGGTACGCAGAAATGGGAGCAGGTTTCGGCGTTCGCGCATGAACTGGCCCGCTCCCTTGAGGCCGACCACCCGGACCTCGTGGTCAGCGACATGAAGAAGACGCTGCGCGGGGGCAAGGTCCTGGTGGACTGGAGCCAGAACAGCGGGAACAAGACGACGATCGTGCCCTACTCCCTGCGCGGCCGGGCGCACCCCATGGTGGCGGCGCCCCGCACCTGGCGGGAGCTCTCCTCCCCGAAGCTCGAGCACCTGGACTTCACGGCCGTGATGAAACGCGTGAAAGACGGCAAGGACCCCTTCGCCGCGGTGGCGGCGGGACAGTCCGGGCATCCCTCGCACGTCGGCGGCGGTCGGGACGGGGAAGACGACGACGGCGGACCGGCGGGCGTGCACCCGCGCCTCAAGGACTACGTGCGCAAGCGCGATCCGGGCAAGACACCGGAACCGTTTCCCGCCGTCGGGCAGCCCGCCGGGAACGGCTCCGGGAAACAGGCGGACGCGGAAGAGGAGCCGGCCGGCGGGATCTTCGTGATCCAGGAGCACCACGCCCGGGCGTACCACCTGGATTTCCGCCTGGAGCACCACGGCGTGCTGGTGTCCTGGGCGCTGCCGCGCGGGGTGCCCGATACCCCCAAGAAGAACCACCTGGCCGTGCACACGGAGGACCACCCGCTCGAATACGCGCAGTTCCAAGGGATCATCCCCAAGGGCGAATACGGCGCCGGGACCGTGAGCATCTGGGACAACGGCACGTATGAATGCGAGAAATGGCGGGATGGCAAGGAAGTGATCGCCACGCTCACCGGCCGGCCCGGCGGCGGCCTGCACGGCACCCGGCGCTTCGCGCTTATCCGCACCGGAGAGTCGGACAAGCAGTGGCTCATCCACCTGATGAAGGAACAGCCCGGGCACCACGCCGCGCCCAAGGCGGCGCCCTCAACCCCGGCTTCTGACCCGACTCCACGCAGCCTCGCCGCGCCGCCGGACTACGCGCCCATGCTCGCCACCGCCGGGACGGCTAGGGACCTGGCGGGAAGCCGCTGGCTCTTCGAACTGAAATGGGACGGCTTCCGGGTGCTGGTCTCGCGCTCCCGCGGGAAGCTCAGGCTCGGCAGCCGCACGGGCAAGGACATGACGGCCACCTACCCGGAACTGAGCGACCCCGCCATCTGGCCCGAACACGACTTCGTGGCAGACGGCGAAATCGTGGCCTTCGGCAAGGACGGCCGGCCGAGCTTCGAGCAGATGCAGAAGCGGATGAACCTCACCAAGCCGGGCGATGTGGAGCGCGCCCGCGCGGTGGCCCCGGTACAGCTGATGCTTTTCGACCTGCTGTACGACGACGGCGACGAACTGGTTTCGCTGCCGCTGGAGGAACGCCGCAGGCGCCTGGAGTCCTTCATGAAAGGGCTGCCCAAAGCGAAAGGAGCAGGCAGCCCGCTGCACCTTTCGGAGGTCCTGGACCACGACCATGAGGCGATCCTGGCAAGCGCCGCCGAGCTGGGCCTCGAAGGGGTCATGGCCAAGCGCGCGGAGAGCCGGTACCTGCCCGGCCGGCGCAGCCACTCCTGGATCAAGCTCAAGCTCGAACAGAGCCAGGAGGTGGTGCTGGGCGGCTGGCGGCCGGGTGCCGGAGCCCGGCGCGGCACCATCGGTGCCCTCCTGGTGGGAATTCCCGACGGCGGCAAGCTGCGGTTCGCCGGCCGGGTCGGCACCGGCTTCAAGGACTGGCAGCTGCGGGACATCCTGAAGCGGGTGAAGGACCTGGAACAGCCGGAGTCGCCGTTCCTGGACATCCCCGCCGAGGACGCGAGCACCGCGCACTGGGTTTCCCCGGAACTCGTGGGCGAGGTGACGTTCGGCGACTGGACCACGGGCGGGCGCATGCGGCACCCTGTGTGGCGGGGGTGGCGGCCTGACAAGTCGCCGTCGGACGTGGGCCGGCCCAACTGACTGGCAGTTGGTGTCGTCTTGAGGCCGCAAAACGACGTTAGTTGCGAGTCAGTCGGGCCGGTTTGTCAGGAGGAGTGCGGCATCTGCGGACGGCTGGTGCGGTGCACCGCCGTCACGGCAGCACCTTGGCCCGAACGGCCGTGGCTGGTGCCGCGTTCCTTGGGGTGCCGGCGCTTGCCGTTCCCGTCCGGCCAGGCCGGCCCCTTGGCCGAAGCGAAGGTGGCGGCTACCGCAGCGCGTTCGGGCATCGGGGCCATGCCCATGGCTCCGGCCAGGTGTTCGGCGAGCTCCGGATTGATCTTCTGTGCTGCATGGTTGTCGGCCATTGTTCTTCCTTTCCACGGTATTTCAGGGGTGCGCAGGTGAAACGAAGGGTTCTTCAGGGTACTTCCAGTGCCGTTGCCTGTCAGCAACGGCGGGTCAACAGCGTTACCAGCGGACCTTCTTTTCGGTCTTGGCGAGCTTCCCGCTGGCGTGTGTGGGCTTATGGCCGCGGCCGGTGCTTTGCCAGCCAGGGCCGGAGCCGCCGCGGGACTTCCGCTCCAAAATCTCCCGCTGGGCGTCGCTCAGCTTGGACTTGATGCCGCCTTCCGGGGCGGCCTTGTTCGAGGAATCCGCAGTCATACAGTGCTCTCCTTAGCGTCAACGCCGTCAGAGGTGCCGGAGATGCGGCGTTCAGGGTGCCTTTTGCTGTGGAACTGAAAGGAAAACCGGTTCCGATTGCGGGAAAAGGGAACGACGCGGAGGCATGGCCTCAACAGGCGTGGATTTTTGTTCGGATGAAACCCGGCGGCGGGAGCTGGTCCCGGAGCGGCCGGTCTACTCAAAAATCAGTGTTCCCATGCCCACTACCCTAGGCAGACTCACCCGCCCTTGGGAACCCCCGAAAATTTCGTGAATCTCCGGATTTTCGCAGCGTGGGCTAGCATTGCAGCTCAGACGACCCGCGCCGGGTCCAGGATCCAGGAGGTGAGACCCATCAACGCAATGGCAGTACGGGTGCTCCCTCCGCAGCCACGTCCCACCCTGGCGTAGCGGGCCGGAGAGCGCCCCTCGGTACCCGAAAGGCTCTCCCATGACCACATTCCCCTCGCACCACGCCCGTTCCGTGCTCACCCTCCGCCTCCGATCCGCGGGCTGCGTCTTCGCCGAGGAAGAGGCGGCCCTGCTCCTCGCCGAGGCAGGCTCGCCGGCGGAACTGGAGCGGATGGTTGAACAGCGCATCGCCGGCTCCCCCCTCGAGCAGGTCCTCGGCTGGGCCGGATTCCGGGGCCTGCGCATCGCCGTCGATCCCGGCGTCTTCATCCCGCGACGCCGCACGGAGTACCTCGTCGAGCTGGGTGCGCGGTTCGCGCAGCCGGGCTCCGCCGTCGTCGATCTCTGCTGCGGCACCGGCGCTGTGGGTGCCGCCCTCGCGGCAGAGGTCCCGGGCATTGAACTGCACGCGGCAGACATCGATCCCGCCGCGGTCCGCTGTGCGCGCCGCAACATCGAGACCGTGGGCGGACTGGTCCACGAGGGCGATCTCTATGCGGCGCTGCCGCCCTCGCTGCGCGCCCGCGTGGATTTGCTGCTGGTCAACGCCCCGTATGTGCCGTCGACGGACATCGCAACCATGCCGCAGGAGGCCCGGCTGCATGAGCCGATGACAGCGCTCGACGGCGGACCGGATGGTTTGGCGGTGCAGCGGCGGACCGTCGCGGAGGCACCGTTGTGGCTGGCGCCGGGAGGCCGCCTGCTGATCGAAACAAGCGCCCGGCAGGGGCCGCGCACGGCCGCCCTGTTCGAGGCCGCGGGGCTGCGTGCGGAGGTGCTCCGCTCGGAGGAACGTGATGCGACGGTAGTGCTCGGATTCAGGCCGGAATCGACCCGCAAAGATCACAATTAGATAACGACGCGACAGGAGTGTCGGAAATCCGCGGATTTCCGCGGGTTTCTGGGGCGAAACCTGTTCCGCGATACGCAACAGATCGCCCTCGGAACCGTGCAGCCGGCCCCGCGGCAGCCCTTGGTATGACCGGAACCCCCGTAAAATTGAAACCCTGCCCGGAGCGGGGCAGCTGTACGTCGCAAGCAAATGACCTCCTTAGGAGGGGCCCAAATGCCCACAGACCAAAGCATCACCGACTCTCTGGAAGGCGCCAGGAACGCCCCCGGACTTACCGCATCCACACCCCGCGGTTCAGCAAGATTGAAGTTTCCCGTCCGCCGCCGGCTCAAGGTTTCCGACGTCAACGTCGTGGACCAGCCGATGCTCAAGAAGGCTCTTGGCGGAACCATCGTCGGCAACACCATGGAATGGTACGACGTCGGTGTCTTTGGCTACCTGATCACCACCATGGGCCCGGTCTTCCTTCCCGAAGCGGACCCCTCGGTGCAGACACTGTTCCTCCTTGGAACCTTCGCCGCGACCTTCGTCGCCCGTCCGCTCGGCGGCGTGGTGTTCGGCTGGCTGGGCGACAAAGTGGGCCGCCAGAAGGTGCTGGCCGCGACCCTGCTGCTGATGGCGGCAAGCACCTTCGCCGTCGGGCTCTTGCCCGGCTACGCGCAGATCGGCATCTGGGCGGCTGCGCTGCTGGTCATCCTGAAGCTCGTCCAAGGCTTCTCCACCGGCGGTGAATACGCCGGTGCCACCACTTTCGTGAGCGAGTACGCGCCGGACAAGCGGCGCGGATTCTTCGCAAGCTTCCTGGACATGGGTTCGTACATCGGCTTCGCCCTCGGTGCCGCCCTGGTGTCCGTCCTGCAGCTGGCCCTCGGCCAGTCCGCCATGGAGGAATGGGGCTGGCGCCTGCCGTTCCTGATCGCCGGACCGCTCGGCGCGATTGCGATCTACTTCCGGAACAAGATCGAGGAGTCCCCCCAGTTCCAGGCGGCCCTCGACGCCCAGGAAGCCCACGCCGCCGAAGCCGCCGCCGGTGACGCCGCCGTAGCCAAGGGGCCGATCGGGATCATCAAGGCATACTGGCGCCAGATCCTGATCGCCATGATCCTCGCCGCCGCTGCCAACACGGTGGGTTACGCGCTGACCTCCTACATGCCCACGTACCTCACGACGTCCAAGGGCTACGATCCCGTCCACGGCACCCTGCTGACCATCCCCGTGCTGGTCATCATGGCCCTCTGCATCCCGCTGACCGGCAAGCTCTCGGACCGGATCGGCCGCCGTCCCGTGCTGTGGATCGGCGCCCTGAGCACCATCGTGTTCTCGGTTCCCGCGTTCCTGCTGATCGGCGTCGGCGAGATCTGGTCCACGCTGGCCGGCCTGTCGCTGATCGCTTTCCCCGTGACTTTCTACATCGCCAACCTGGCCTCGGCGCTCCCGGCCCTGTTCCCGACGTCGAGCCGTTACGGCGGAATGGGCATCGCCTACAACTTCTCCGTGGCGATCTTCGGCGGGACCACGCCGTTCATCGTGGACGCCCTCATCCAGGGCACGGGCAATGACATGATGCCCGCCTACTACCTCATGGGTACCTCCGTGGTGGGTGCAGTCACCATCTACTTCCTGAAGGAATCGGCCCGGCGCCCGCTGCCCGGCTCCATGCCGAGCGTGGACACCCCGGCCGAGGCCCGGGAACTCGTGGCCACCCAGGACGAGAACCCGCTGATCGACCTGGACGAGCTGCCCTTCGAGGACACGGTTGGCGCTACGGCCGGCCACGGCACGGAGCGCGAAGTCCGGAAGGAAGCCGTAGCCGTCTCCTAGGGCGTCCCGCTTCGCCCCGCCCACCGGCGCCTCCTACCGGAAGCATCGGCCATCGCCTTAGACTCGGCAGATGGCCGATGCTTCTGTGGGTTCTACCGTGGGTTCGTCTGTGGGGTCACTGCACCATCTGGAAATCTGGGTCCCCCACTTCGAACGCGCGGCGGCCGAGTGGGGCTGGCTGCTCACGGAGCTCGGCTACTCTCCCTTCCGGCAGTGGCCCAACGGCTGCAGCTGGAAACTGGGCTCCGCCTACGTGGTGGTTGAGCAGTCTCCCGACCTCACCAGCACCATCCACCGGCGCACCGACGCCGGCATGAACCACGTGGCGTTCCACGGAGGCAGCAGGGACAACGTGGACCGGCTGAAGGAGCTCGCCGTGGACTCGGACTGGTTCGAGCTCTACGCGGACAAGTATCCCCATGCCGGCGGCCCGGAGCACTACGCAGCCTTCCTGATCAACTCGGACGGTTACGAGGTGGAGCTGGTGGCGGAGTAGCGCCCTGGCCGTTCAATTTTCCCCCGTTAAAACCCCGGGCGTCCTGTCCACGCGACCGATTCCTTGACCAGGTCTCCCGTGAGCAGATCGACGAGGGCATCGCCATGGGTCAGTTGCGGATGGTGCCCGGCACCCGGCACCGAGATCAGCTCGACGTTCGGAAGTGACTCGAGCTGCTCAACCGCGCCCGGGGCGAGGGGGTCTCCGCTTCCCGTGATGATGCGGACCGGGCCGCTGAATCGTCCCAGCGCTTCCCGGAGTTCGGCACGCCACTGCTTCGATCCCGCACGGGCGAGATGCTCTGCCACCCTCTTGGCGCTCCTTCGCTTGAGGTCACCGACACTTGACTCGAGAGCAGCCGCACTCGCTTCCGATCCGGTCAGCCGGCGGGACAGCCGTACCGGGCCGGTACGCCGCAAGTAGGTCCTGACGAACGGCTTCAGTCCGGCCGGGACACCCGCCGGGCCCTGGAGGAAGAACGGTGCGATCAGGGTGAGGGACCTGATCTGCTCCGGGAACCCGTCAGCT
Organism: Arthrobacter silvisoli; assembly: GCF_003369445.1. GTDB lineage: Bacteria > Actinomycetota > Actinomycetes > Actinomycetales > Micrococcaceae > Arthrobacter > Arthrobacter silvisoli. The sequence goes on along the minus strand of NZ_QRCU01000076.1, from coordinate 117,961 downwards.
GCGAGCACGGCCGCAGCCGCGCCAATGGAATGGCCGATGAGGTCGGTGGGTTCGTCACCCAGCACGGCGGGCAGCCACTGTTCCCAGTCCTGAACGCCTGTTCCGCCGCTGAGGCCGAGTCCGGGCAGGTCGACGGCCCGTGCGCCGATGCCCGAGGCTACCTCGGCCCAGGTGTCGGCGTTGACCGGCAGGCCGGGAAGGATCACCCGGCTGGATCCGGGGACGCCGAGTTCGAAGGTCCTCACACCGCCGGCGTCGACGAACCGACGGTCGTCCGCCTTGGCGGCACCGAAACGATGCGCGGCCAGGTGGTCGGCCCACCGGTCGAGGGACACCAGCACGCCGGGCGTGTGGATCCCGTGTCTGTCGGCCAACTCGACGGCGGACTCTGTCGGATAGCGGTCGGCGGACAGGAAGCCGAGCGTCTCGGGATCCGCCTTGGTGATGCGCTGCGGGAGCCGCTTGATGACCCCGACCGGCATCCTCAGCCGCGGGACCTTCGCGCCGAGATGCCGGCCGACGTGCGTGAGCAGATCTGCCAGCGGCGGGGTGGCGTCGTCCAGGACCCAGTAGGCCTTGCCCGCAGCAGCGGGATCGACCGCTGCCGCCGCCATGAAGGTCGCCAGGTAGTCGACCGTGACGACCGGGAGGAACGTCGATTTCCCGGCGGGCAGGGCGGCCGCGGTGCCGTCCCAGACCTGCTCGATGGTGGTGGCCAGCCCGATGTGCTGGTCGGACTCCCCGGTCACACTGTCGCCGATCACGCTGGACGGATTGACGATGGTCCAGGGAACTCCGCGCTCCAGGGCTAGGGCCTGGAAGATCGCGTCGGATTCAACCTTCGAGGCTTCGTAGCCGCCCAGTTCCTTGTAGACCGCGGCGCGGTGCTCGTCTGGCCACGGAACAGTTGCGGGGTCCTGTCCGCCGACGCGGTAGCCCGACACATGGACGACGCGCTGCAGCTTGGGGAGATCCCCGGCGAAGTCGATGAGCTTCTCGACGATGCCGACGTTCGCACTGCGTGCCTCCTGGGCGGTCATTCCGAATCGGTAGGACCCGGCGCAGTTGTGGATCTCGGTGATGAACGGGAACGCCGAGGGGCCGCCCGCGACGATTTCAGGGGCATCGAAGTCGACAATCGTCGTGCTGATGCTCCGTGTCAGGCCACGCTCCCTGACCCACTGCTGGACCCACTCTCCCGACGTGGTGGTCCGGACTGCCGCCGTGACGTTCGCACCAGCCTCTGCAAGGGTGAGGACGAGGTGCCGGCCGACCAGTCCCGAGGCTCCGAAGACCAGGGCGTGACGGGGGACTTCGTGCGGAGTCATCGCGTCCCCCCGATTGCCTGGCAGCGCTGGTCGATGAGTTCGGCCACGACGTCGGCGGCCGCGCCCAAGGGCCGGGTGCTCCGCGTGGCGCGAGAGACGATCACCGCCCCTTCGATCGTCGACACGACGACGGTCGCCAGGGACCGGGCCCCCTCGGCGTCAATACCACTGGCCTCGAGCAACGCGGCCGTCGGGGCGATCCACGACTCGAAGGCGGTGGCGCACGCCTGCCGCAGCCGCTCGTTCTCAGCACCCATTTCCAGCGTGACGACGGAAACCGGGCAACCCAGCCGGTAGTCGCTCTCGCTGACGATGGCCGCCAGGGTCTCGATCACGGCGCGGGCCGCTCCGGCCGCCCCGCCCGCTGAAACTGCGGCCTCTGCAATCAGCGCCTCGAACTGCTTCGCGGCGAGTTCGACCGCGGCGACGCCCAGTCCCTCCTTCCCGTCGGGGAAGTGGAAGTAGATCGACCCCTTTGGTGCTGCGGCGTGTTCGATCACGGCGTTCAGGCCTGTGCCGCTGTAGCCGCTGGTCTGGATGAGCTCGAGCATGGACTCTGCGAGCCGTGCCTTTGTCAGGTTTCCTTTGGATGGCATAAGGAAATAATAGACCAGTCTACATATTTTGCGAACCGGCGGGAATGCATCAACAAGGAGAGGCGTCGTCACCGGCTCAGCGGCCAAGGCCCCGCAGGTACCTGTTCCGTTCCTCGATCAGGCGCTGCAGGTACCGCCCCAGGAATGCCTTCTCCACGAGGCGGCCCAACACACCAAACGGGGCAGTGAACTCGACGTGGTCGATCATGAGGGTCCCGCCGCCGTCGGGCTTTGAAGCGTCGGGCGCCGAAGCACCGGCCGGCGGACCGTCGGGCAGGAATTCATGCACGTGCCGGAAGGCACGGAACGGGCCGCGCTCCTGCTCGTCGGTGAAGGACTCCGGGAAACTGAACTGCGTGATCCGGCTGGTCATCCGCACCGGCAGCCCGAAATGCCTTGCCCGCCAGGTAACCGTGTCGCCCAGGGACATCAGGCCGGCGGTCACCCCGGCCACCGCCCGTTCGCCGGACTTAGCCATTGAACCCAGGTGGGCATCCACGCTGCGGGAAAGGTCGAAGGCCTGCTCCGGGGACATGTCCAGCCGGGTCCGGCAGGTAAACGAGACCGCCATGGGAGGATTCTTGCACGCCGCTGCGCCATGGCGCTGCGCACAGTGTGACCGGGCTGATAGCGGGCAACCGCGCCGTTTGGTACTTTTCGGGAAGGCCCGGTCCCACAAAGAAGAACGGCGGTATTCCCCGGTGCGCAAGCTTCTCTCCCTCGCCCGGGACCTCAACTCGATCGGCCCCGCGAACAACGACCGCCTCTCCGCGGTGCGTGTCGCACTCAGCGTCGCGGTACCCACGCTGTTCCTGCTGGCGATCGGCAGGCCCGAGCTCACGCTTTACGCGGTGTTCGGCGGCCTCACCGCAATGTACGGCAGGAACGAAGGCCACCAGCTGCGGCTCAGGCACCAGCTCCAGGCGGCGGCGGTGCTGGTTGGCGGCGTCACCGTGGGCACCTTCCTTGCCATGAACCACATCCACTCCTGGGGGCTCGTGGTGGTGGAAGCGCTACTGGCCGGCGTCGGTTCCGTCTATTCCGACCGGGTACGGCTCAAGCCCAACGGTCCGTTCTTCGGCATCCTCGCGCTCGGCGCCTGCGCCTCCGTTCCCCTGGCCGCCCCCTTCGGGGTGGCCGTGCTGATCGCGGCGGCGTCGGCGTCGTTCTCGTTGCTGGTCGGCTTCGCAGGCTGGCTCCGGGTCCGCGCCTGGAAGTCCGGCGCCGTCCGATACGCCCCGGCCCTGACCCCGCAGCTCCGGCGGGCCGCCGTCGTGCATGCCGCCCGCTACGTAACGGCGGTGGGTGCCGCAGGAGCGATCGGCGTGCTGAGCGGCAGCGGCTATCCGCACTGGGCGATGGCTGCCGCGGCGGTCCCGCTGGCCGGCGCCGACATGCCCAGCGCCGTCAACCGCGGCATCCACCGCATCGTGGGCACCTTCCTGGGCCTCGGCGTCGTGGCCGTCGTACTTTTCCCCGGCCCGCTGTCTCCCCTGCAGCACCTCCCGGCCACCCTTGTGCTGGTCGCCTTGGTGATCATCTGCCAGTTCTGCACCGAGCTCTTCATGACGCGGCACTACGGCTGGGCCATGGTGTTCTTCACTCCGGTGATCCTGCTGATGACGGAGTTGGCCGCACATACGGATCCAGGGCGCCTGATCAAAGAGCGCGGCATCGAGACCCTGGTGGGGGCGCTGACCGGGATCGCCGTGGTGGTGCTTATCCGTTCGAGGAAGCGCCGTCTGTAGAGGCGCTTTCCGGCGAAGCCGGCAGCGGCCTCTTCGGCGGGCCTGCCGTAAGCCGTGCAGGCAGGACGCGGGCGACGGCGGTCACCACCTTGTAGCGCTTCGTGGGAATCGAGATGGCCTTGCCGGCCTCGTTGTCCGCCAGTGCCTCGCTGACCACCCGCTCTGCCTTCAGCCACATCCAGCGCGGCGCCACGGACTTGTCCATGCCCATCCGGTCGTGGAATTCGGTGTGGACGAATCCGGGGCAGAGGGCCGTCACCTTGACCCCACGGGCGGCGTAGGCGAGGTTCGCCCAGCGGCTGAAACTCACCTGCCAGGCCTTGGCTGCCGAGTAGCTGCCCCGGTTGGCGAACGCCGCCACGCTGGCCACGTTGATGATCCGGCCCGAGCCGCGCTGCAGCATCCCCTGCAGCGCAGCGTGGCAGAGCTCCATGGGGGTCTGGACGTGGAGGCGCAGGTGGCGCTTTTCGTCGTCGGCGCTGTTCTTCTCAAAGGAGTGCAACAGGCCGATCCCGGCGCTGTTGACCAGCACGTCCACCGGCCGCGCGGCGTCCAGCAGGCGTTCGACGACGGCGGCCACCCCGGCGTCGTCGGCCAGGTCCGCGGGAAGCACCTCCGCCGTGATGCTGTAATCCCGTTCCAGGACCTCCGCCTCGGCCCGGAGCCGGCCGGCGTCGCGCGCCACGAGCACGAGGTGGTGGCCCTCCTCGGCGAGCTGCCGGGCGAACTCAGCGCCCAGCCCGGCGGTGGCCCCGGTGACGAGTGCGGTGAGGGCATTCGCAATGGCGGTCATACGCCAAGCGTAGTCCTGCCTTCGGCAGGAGCGACGGCGGCTTGCCCTGCGGCGTCGCGGACCTTCCTGCCGCGGATGTAGCCCACGATTCCCAGGGCGAGGATGCTGCCGAGCGTGCCCAGGGCGAAGGCTTCGAAGGTCAGCTGGGAGACGCCCCAGACCCCTTCGAAGTCGTAGCCCAGTCCGAAGAGGACCTCCAAGGTTCCCGGGAAGACCGCCACCCACGAGCCGACAAGGATCCAGGCGAAGCAGATGACGCCCAGGATCCGGAACCCGGTGTCGGAAACAGGAACCTTGAAGGGCCGCACGGCGTCCGGGTACTTCCTCCGCAGCCTGACGGCGGCCGGAATGGCCAGGAGGTAGCTGAGCAGGAAGGTGGAAATGGCGATGGTCAGCACCACACCGAACAACGCGCTGCTGGTCCCGCTGAGCTGCATGGCGGCGAGCATGAACAGGGTGGCCACGAGGCCGGAAAGGGTGTTGACGCGGATCGGGGTGCCCAGCTTGGGGTGGAAGCGGCCGAAGAAGCCGCCGAAGAAGGAACCGTCCGCGGCGGCCATGGCCTGCATGCGGTCGCTGATGATCATCCACGCCGCGCCCTGCGAGACCAGGACGAAGCAGAAGACGATGGCCGAGACAGCGAGCATGGCCTCCGCCGCGGGGCCGAACACGGTGTAGACCGTGGCCACGGCGCCGAACAGCCCGCCGATGCCGGTGATCTGGTCCAACGGCACCACCAGCAGGATGGCGAGGATCGGCAGGAGGTAGCTCGCCGCGGCGATCATTGAGGAGCGTGCCACGGAGATCGGAACGTCCTTGGCCGGGTTCTTCATTTCGCCGGCGGCGCTGTTGCCGGATTCGAAACCGAGGAAGGAGAACAGCAGCAACGGGGTGACGCCAAGGAAACCGGCGAGGGTGGGCGAGAAGAAGCCAAGGTCCAGGCCGTTGAAGCCGTGCTGCAGTCCGTAGACCAGGGTGACGATGATGAAGAAGGTCAGGAACACCACCTTCAGGATTGCGCCGAGGGAGGGCAGCCATTTGCCGTGCTTCAGGCTGATGATGGCCGAGCTCACGGTGATCCAGATGAACGCCAGCTTGAAGAGGTAGTCCCCCACACTGCCGGCCTCCACGTGGCCCACGTACTCGGACCAGGTTTCCACCGCCACGAACGACATGGCGCCGCCCACCCACACCGGCTGGGTGACCCAGGTGAAAAGGGAGGTGATGGCGGCGACCACGCGGCCGTAAGCCATTTTGGTCCAGACGTACACGCCGCCTTCTTCGGTGAATGCGCCGCCGGTCTCCGCGAAGATCAGCCCGTACGGGACCATGAAGGTGATGGCCAGGATGAGGGTCCAGGTGAAGGTTTCGCCGCCGAAGCCCGAGACCTGGCCCAGGACTTCCACGGAGATGACCGCCGCGACCACCAGCAACAGGATGTCGAAGCGGCCCAGGGATTTCTGCAGATGCTTGCTTTGCTCTTGGGCAAGGCTGGTTGAGGAGATTGGCTGATCCATGATCGGTCCTTTGCTCTGCTTAAGTTTGCTACTGCGCGGGGTTAGTGGACAGCGCAGGGTGGGTGGACAGTGCGGCATGGGTGGACAGTGCGGCATCGTTCGCGCGGCTGTAGACGGCGGTGCCGCCGGCGAGCGTGAGTTCGACGCCGATCCCGCCCAGGGCGGCGGCCTCGGCGGCGTAGGGATCGGCGTCGAGCACCACCAAGTCGGCCGCCATGCCCTCACGGATGGCTCCGCGTTCGGTCTCGAGCCTGTTGGCGCGCGCCGCGCCGGTGGTCTGGGCGGCGAGCGCTGCAGCCAGGGTGATGGCCTCCCCCGGCAGGAGTGGCTCGTTCTGCGACCGCGCGTCCCGGGCGTGCGGGTCTGCCGGCGGCGCCGTGCGGTTCACCGCGGTGTGGATGCCCCACAGCGGGTCCGGGCTGGAGACCGGCCAATCGCTGCCGATGGCCAGTTCGACGCCGGCGCGGCGCAGGGTCTCGAAGGCGAAATGGACCTGCTGGTGTGCCTCGTCCAGGTAAGGCAGCTTGGTCTCCACAAGCACGGGGTCCCGCCGGGCCCAGAGCGGCTGGATGTTCGCGATGGCGCCGCTCGCCGCGAAGCGGGCAACGTCGGAGGGGTCCACGAGGTCCAGGTGGGCGATCTGGTGCCGCGGATCCCACCCCGGACGGCCGGGCAGGTCGAGGGCGGTGACGCAGTCCCGCACGGCCTGGTCCCCCACGGCGTGCAGGTGCAGGTCGAATCCTTCTGCATCCACCGCCCGGGCGATGCGCACCAATTCGTCCGGCTGGATCAGGCTCATGCCCAGCTCATGCGGGTGTCCCTTGTAAGGCCGGGTCATGGCCGCCGTGAGGTTTTCGCAGACGCCGTCCACCATGATCTTCACGGCGGTGGCCCGGAAGCGTCCCCGCGCGGCCTCCCGGCGGGTCTTGAACATTTCGATCTGTTCGAGGCCGCGGTCCCGCTCCCACCAGAGGGCACCGGTCACGGTGGCGGTCAGGAGCCCGTCCGCCTCCAGTGCCAGGTAGTGCCTGTACGAGTCGGGCATTCCCAGGGCCTGCCCGACGGCGGCATCCTGCCAGGCGGTCACGCCCAGTGAGTGCAGATAGGACTGCGCGGTAAGCAGTGCGCGGCGGATGTGCTGTTCGTCCGGTTCCGGGATGAGGGCGGAGACGAGGCCTGCGGCGTGCTCGATGAGCATGCCGGTGGCCGCGCCGGTCCCGTCCCGGGCGATGATGCCGCCGTCCGGGTTGGGGGTACCGTCCGTGATTCCGGCCAGTTCCAGTGCCCTCGAATTCACCCAGGCACCGTGTCCGTCATGGCTGATGAGGAACACCGGCCTGTCCGGGACGAGCTCGTCCAGCACCGTGCGGTGCGGGAAGCCGCCGTCGAACACGTCGCCGTACCAGCCCGCGCCCTGGATCCATCCATCACGCGGATGCGTGCGGGCGAAGTCCGCGATCAGGGAGCGGTACTCCGCCAACGAATGGACGCCGGAGAGATCGCAGCCGAGCATCTGCATCCCGCCGGCCAGCGGGTGGACGTGGGCGTCCTGGAAGCCCGGGAGCAACGCCTTGCCCGCAAGGTCGAGGTATTCGGTCGCCGGCCCGCGCCACGCGGCGGCGTCCTCGCCGAGGGCGACGATCCTGCCGCCGGCCACGGCGACGGCGTCGGTCAGGGGACGACTCGGGTCCATGGTGTGGACGGGGCCGCCGTGGAAAATCCAGTCTGCATGGGTCATGGTGCCACTTTCGCGTGGGTGGTGATGGAGCCGGGGTTGAGCCGCACCAGGGCGGGGGCGGTGCGGGCGATCGCGATGTAGGCGAGGGCGCTCACGGAGAGTCCCACCAGCCAGGCGATGTCGATCCCGCCCATGGCCTCGGCCACGGCTCCGGTGTAGAAGGGTGTTGCCATGAACGGGACCTGGGCGAGGACGCCGATGGCGAAGACGATCAGGGATCCTGCGTTCCACCGCCCGTAACGGCCGCCGTCGGGGGCGTAGAACTCATCCACCGCGTATGAGCCGTGCCGGATTACGTAGTAGTCCACCAGGTTGACGGCGGACCACGGGATCAGGACGTAGAGCAGCACGCTGAGGAAGCTGAAGTAGGACGAGGCGAAGCTCGTGGCTGCGGCGAGCGCCAGGCCTACGCCCAGCACGTGGAGCACCAGGGACGTGACCAGACGGGCCCTGGCTCCCGGGCGCCACCCGCTGAAGAAAGTCTCCACGAACGTCAAGGCACACAGCGCGCTGCAGTAGGCGTTCACGGAGTTTCCGGCGGCGGCCACGAACGCGAAGCCCACCAGCACGACGGCGCCGAGCACCGGGCCGAGGATGCCGTTGAGCCCGGTCATGGTGTCAGCACCCGCTACTGCGATCCCGACCCCGGAACCGAGGATCATCAGCAGGGCGCTGGAGAGGACGCAGCCCAAGTACGTACCCCAGAAAGCGCCCGTGGTGCCTGTTTTGGCGGGCATGTAGCGGGAATAGTCCGACACATAGGGCGCGTACGTCAGCTGCCAGACGATGCCGATCGCCAGCATGGCCAGGAAGCCCGTCCAGGTGAATTCGCCGTGGTTCATCTGTGCCCAGAAGTCGCCGCCGGCGAAAAGTGCGACGAAGGAAACCAGCACGAGGGCCCCGACCATGTACGCCCCCAGTTCCGTGACCTTGCGGACCAGGTTGTAGCCGAAGGCCGCAATGACGAAGCTCAGCACGGCGCAGCCGATGATCATGCCGGTACCGTTGGCTTCGGGCAGCAGAGCCGTGATGGAGTCCGAGGACACGATGAGGTTCGAGGAGAAATACCCGACGAACATCAGGATCGCCACCAGGACAATGAGGCTTGCACCGCGGGAGCCGAACTGGCCGCGGGCCTGGAGCATCTGCGGCACTCCCAGCTGCGGTCCCTGGGCGGCGTGCAGGGCCATCCCGATGCCGCCCAAGGCGTGGCCCAACAGGATGGCGAGCAGCGCGCCCGCCATGGGGAGGCCCAACAGCGTGGTGGCGGTCGCGCCGGTCACCACGGTCAGGGGCGTCATGTTCATGCCGAACCAGATGGTGAAGAGTTCCCGGGAACGGCCGTGCCGCGCTTCCTCGGGGATGGGGGCAATGGATTCCTGTTCGATGTCGAAAAGCCGTGAACGGAGGAGCATCGTTTTCATGGAAGGCAGTCCTTAGGAAAAAGGGGGAGGATGCTTTGCAGATTGCCGGCCGGCCCCTCCCCTGGGTTCCCCGCGGGGCCGGCCTCGTCTGCTGTCAGACCAGCGTAGAAGCGTGAGCTGCATCACGTAAACAAGGTAAAGTCGATGCGGATCATCGCTAATTCCGATGTACTCAGCCGAATTGGATCCACGTCGTCTTGGGCGCCGTGTAGTTGTCGAAGGCGTGCAGGGACAGGTCGCGCCCGAAGCCGGACTGCTTGAAGCCACCAAACGGCGTGGTGTTGCCCAGGGCGTCCACGGTGTTCACCGAGACCGTGCCGGCGAGCAGCTCCCCCGCCACCCGGTGCGCGCGCGAGAGGCTCGAGGTCCATACGGAGGCGGCCAGGCCGTAGTCGGTGGCATTGGCCAGCCGCACCGCCTCTTCTTCCGTGTCGAAGGCCTGCAGCACGGCCACCGGCCCGAAGATCTCTTCCCGGTGGACGTCGTGGTCCGCCGGCAGCCCGCCCAGCAGGGTGGGCTCCAGGTACGCGTCGGAACCGCGGATCTCCCGGCGCTCGCCGCCGAAAAGCACCTCACCCTCGGTGCGCCCGCGCACGATCCAGCGTTCGACGTCGTCGGCGTGCATGCTGCTGATCAACGCACCGTTGCCGTCCAGTCCCGCGAGCGGGTCCGCCGGCGCGTAGCCGGCCGCGGCCGCGGTGAGCAGGGCCGCGAACTCGTCGCGGACCTCCCGCTGGACCAGGATCCGGGAGTTCGCCGAGCACACCTGCCCCTGGTTGTAATACGCCCCGAAGGCAGCCTTGGCGGCAGCGGCGGCGAGATCTTCGGTGTCCGCGAAGATGATGTTGGAGCTCTTGCCGCCGGCTTCGAGGCTCAGCCGCTTGAGGTTGCTGCGCCCGGACGCTTCGAGCAGGGTCCGGGAGACGGCGGTGGAACCTGTGAATGCGAGTGCGGCGACGTCCATGTGATGCGCCAGCGCGGCGCCCACCTCGCGGCCGGAACCGGTGACGACGTTCAGCACGCCGTCCGGGAGACCGGCCTCGGCGGCCAGCTCGGCCAGCCGCAGCACACTCAGGGAGGTCTGCTCGGCAGGCTTGAGGACGAGGGTGTTGCCGGCCGCCAGCGCGGGGGCGAGTTTCCAGACGGCGATTTCCAGCGGGAAATTCCACGGCACGATGGCAGCGACCACGCCCAGCGGTTCGCGCGTGACGAGCGCCGTGGCTCCCGGGGGCACCGCCGGCATGTCCCCGGCCTGCTTGTCGGCGGCTTCCGCGTACCAGCGCAGGGTGGAAATGGCTCCCGGGACGTCCACCGTTGTGGTCTGCAGGATCGGCTTGCCGCTGTCCAGGGTTTCCAGCAGCGCGAGCTCGTTGGCGTGTCGTTCCATGAGCGCGGCGAGTTCCAGCAGCACGCCCTTCCGGGCTTCGGCCCCTACCCGCGACCAGGCCGGGAAGGAGTGCCGTGCGGCGGCAACAGCACGGTCGACGTCGGCGGCGGTGCACGCGGTGAGCTCAGCCAGGACCCGGCCGTCTACCGGGCTGACCGTGGTGCGCGGCGGCTGTCCGCCGGTGACGCGGCGCCCGTCCACGAAGGCGCGGCCGTCGATCGCGAGGGAGTCCGCCCGGTCCTGCCAGTCGAGGGAAAGCGTGGTGTTCATGGTTGCTCCTTGGTTGTCAGGGTTGCTTCTGCGTTCAGGGTTGCTTCTTGGAGTGTCGTTCGGGACGGCGGTGCAGGCGGAGCGCCACGGAGGCGCCCATCAGGCAGGCCAGTTCGACGCCGATGAGGACAAGCATGGATCCCGCATGGCCCGGCAGTGCGGCTCCAGCCGCGCCGTGGTGGCCACCCGCGCCGGGTGAAAGCAGCAGGACCAGGTGGATGAGGATCATCGCGGCGCTCATGGCGAGCAGATGTTTGGCAACCCGCCCGGCGCAGACCGGCCGGGCGGCCATCGGCGAAGCACAGGCGAGGCAGGCCGCACCCATCGCCGCCATCAGCCAGGCCATGGCTCCGGCGGGCGCGGACAGCGCGGCCGCCACGTGCGCTGCGCTCCCGGCACCCACGGATACCCCCACGATGCCCGCCGGAATCCGGGCGCGGATCCCCTCACTCCTCCAGCCGCGCAGGCGGGCGCGGATCCGGGCGGGCCCGGTGCGCGCTGCGGGAGGTACTGCAGTGTGGTTCATGGATTTCCTGCCTGCCCGGCGCCGATCAGTCGGGGGACTTTACGCCGGGGCTGTGAGGTGGCTAACATCAAAGCGTTGGTTGAACAGTTGTACCATCAAAACCAGACTTCAGGAAGTGCCATGACCCTTCAGACGACCCCCCTGCTCGCGGTGGCCCAGCCCGCTGTGGCCCAGCACCCGTTGGAGCAGCTCTCGGCCCGGGAAATCCATGAGGCCCGCCGGATCCTGGCGGACGCCGGCCTGGTGGCCGACACCACCCGCTTTGCGTACCTCGGCCTGGTGGAGCCGCCGAAATCCGCCCTGTACGCAGACGTGGACGCCCGGTTCCCGGACACAGCCGCCCCGGACCGCACGGTCCGGGCAATGCTCTGGGACGCCGCATTGTCCCGCTCACTCGATGTCCGGCTGTCCCTGGCCGCCGGAGAAGTCCTGGAACAGCGTGAGCTGGATCCCGCCGTCGACGGCCAACTGCCCGTGCTGATCGAAGAATTCGGCATCATCGAAGACATCCTCGCCGCGGACCCGCAATGGAAGGCCGCCCTGGCGGACCGCGGCCTGACCCCGGAACAGGTACGCGTCGCGCCGCTCTCGGCGGGCGTCTTCGAGTACGACAACGAGGAGGGCAAACGCCTGCTCCGCGGCCTGGGCTTCCGGCAGGACCACCCGGGAGACCATGCCTGGGCGCACCCGATCGACGGCCTCGTGGCGTTCGTCGACGTGGAGAACCGCCGCGTGGACCGCCTGATCGACGACGGCCCCGTGCCGGTCCCGGAGGTCAGCGGAAACTACACCGAGCCTGCCATCCGCGGCGAACTCCGCACCGACCTGAAGCCGATCGAGATCACCCAACCCGAGGGCCCGAGCTTCACCTTGGACGGCAACCACCTTTCCTGGGCGGGCTGGGACCTTCGGGTCGGCTTCGACGCCCGGGAAGGCCTGGTGCTGCACCAGCTCCACCACACGCACGCCGGCCGCCGCCGCCCGCTGGTGCACCGCGCGTCGATCTCCGAAATGGTGGTCCCGTACGGCGACCCGTCCCCCTACCGGAGCTGGCAGAACTACTTCGACTCTGGCGAATACCTGGTGGGCCGGGACGCGAACCAGCTCAAGCTCGGCTGCGACTGCCTGGGCGAGATCACCTACCTGTCCCCCGTGGTGGCCGACGACTTCGGCAACCCGCGCACCATCGAGAACGGCATCTGCATCCACGAAGAGGACGCCGGCATCCTGTGGAAGCACACGGACGAATGGGCCGGCTCCAACGAGGTGCGCCGCAATCGCCGCCTGGTGGTGTCCTTCTTCACCACGGTGGGCAACTACGACTACGGCTTCTACTGGTACCTCTACCTGGACGGCACCATCGAATTCGAGGCCAAGGCCACCGGCATCGTGTTCACCGCGGCCCTGCCGGACAACGCGTACGCCTACGCCTCGGAGATCGCCCCCGGCCTGGGCGCGCCGTACCACCAGCACCTTTTCAGCGCCCGCCTGGACATGATGCTCGACGGCGACACGAACCGGGTGGAGGAACTTGACCTCGTGCGCCTCCCGAAGGGACCCGGGAACCCGCACGGCAACGCCTTCACCCAGAAGCGGACCCTGCTGGCCCGCGAATCCGAGGCCGTGCGCGACGCCGACGGCAGCAAGGGCCGCACCTGGCACATCAGCAATCCGGAGTCGCTGAACCAGCTCGGGCACCCCGTGGGCTACACCCTCTACCCCGAAGGGCAGCCCACACTGGCCATGGCCGATGATTCCTCGATCGCCTCCCGTGCAGCGTTTGCCCGGCACCATCTCTGGGTCACCCGGCATGCCGGGGACGAGCTCTACGCAGCGGGCGACTTCGTCAACCAGCACCCGGGCGGCGCCGGCCTGCCGGCCTACGTGGCGCAGGACCGCGACATCGACGGCCAGGACCTGGTGGTGTGGCACTCCTTCGGCCTGACCCACTTCCCCCGCCCGGAGGACTGGCCCATCATGCCAGTGGACACCACTGGCTTCACACTGAAGCCGCACGGCTTCTTCGACGCGAACCCCACGCTCAACGTGCCGCCGTCGTCCGTTGGACACTGCGCCACCACAACGGACGCCCCGAAGCACTGCCACTGATAAGGTGACGACGGCCGGGCACCTCCCGGCCGCCGTCGCCCGTCCACGTCCCGGAATCGTAGGGCTCCGGAGTCCCGAAAGGAGCAGCATGCCCCGCTTGGTCGACCACCAGGAACGCCGCCGCTCGATCATCGAGACCACGTGGCGGCTGATTGCCGGGCAGGGCATCGAAAACGCCAGCATGCGCGACATCGCCCGGGAATGCGGATACGCCGCGCCCGGCGTGCTGGCCCACTATTTCCCCAACAAGGACGCGCTGCTCCTGGCGTCCTATGAACTGATCTGCGAACGCACCAACGAGCGGATCGCCGCGGGCACTGCCGGCCGCCGCGGCCTCGCCGCCTTGCGGAGCATGTGCCTGGAGATCATCCCGGCGGACCCGCTGACGGTCGTCGAAGCACGCGTTGCCGTGTCTTTCTGGCAGCGGGCCCAGACGGAGGACGCCCTGCGCGCCGTCGGCCGGGAGGCGCTGCTGCACTGGCGCGGCCTGGTGATGGACTTCCTCGCGCAGGCCGAGCACGACGGCGAATGCGCGCCTTTGGCCGATCCGGACGCGGTTGCCGATGAGCTGCTGAACATCATGATGGGCCTGCACGTGACCTCGATGCTGGACCCGGACACCGTCACGGGCTCCCGGCAGCGGCACCTCATGGAGCGTGCGCTGGCACGGCTTTCCCTGCAGACGGAGCGGGAGTCAGACTAGGCGCGCGCCTCCTGTACCGGCCAATGCGCGGGTTGTAGGCTCGGGCACTATGGCTCTGCGACTTGTTCAGGTGAATTTCAAGGCCCGGGATGACGAGGCTCTTGGCCGCTTCTGGGCCGACGCGCTTGGCTGGGGTGTTTCCAGCGAAGGACCCGGGGTGACCAACGTTGAACCCCTGGGCTTCAACTGGCCGGACCCCACCGCCGTCTGCATCGATGTGGTGGCCGTGCCGGATCCCGAAACGGTGAAGTACCGCGCCCACCTCGATCTCGCCACCACCTCCGCGGCCCACAAGGACGAGTTGGTGGCGCGCCTCCTGGAACTCGGCGCCACGCACGCCGACATCGGCCAGGGCGACGTCCCGTGGACGGTCCTCGCCGATCCCGAAGGCAATGTGTTCTGCGTCCTGGAGCCCCGGGAGATCTACCGGGACACCGGGCCGATCGCCACGGTGGTGGTGAACTGTTCCGACCCGCGGGCCATGGCCCGGTTCTGGAGCGAGGCCACGGACTGGACGCTGCACGAGGTGGACGACGATCACGCGCGGCTGCGTTCGGCCAGCGGCGTGGGGCCGTACCTGGAGCTGCTCCGTACCGACGGCCCGGAGACCGTGTGGAACCGCGTCCATCTCGACGTGAAGCCCTACGCAGGCGACGATCTGGACGCCGAGGTGGAGCGGCTGCGGAACCTGGGAGCCAGCAACGCCGATGTCGGCCAGGGTGACGACGTGTCCTGGCGGGTCCTCGCCGACGTCGAGGGCAATGAGTTCTGCATCCTCGCCCCGGACAGGGCGGAGTCCGTCTGAGCAGTCCGGGGACCTAAGAGCGAGCCGCCTTCGCCGCGGCGATCTGGTGCCGCACCGCCTGCGCCACCGCACGCACCCGCGCCGTGGGGCGCTGCGTCCGCAGGTAGGCGAGCACGGTCTTCAGCTCCGGCACGTCGTCCTGGATTTCCACTGTGGCCAGTTTTCCGCCGTCGTAGGTCAAGCCGTGCTGCGGGCGCTGGTGCAGGATCGAATAGCCCAGCCCCCGCGCCACGAAGGTGCGGACCGTTTCGTAGCTCGCCGAGCGGAACCTGATGTCCGGCTCGCGGCCGCCCAGTCTGGCGATGGACAGCATGAGGTCGCGGCTGTGCGGCAGGTCCAGGAGCACGAAGGGCTCGTTCTTCAGCGCCGAGAGCTTCACGCTGCCTGCTCCGGCGAGCTTGTGGTCCGGCGGCACCGCCAGGTAGGGCCGGGCGGTGTCGACCACGGAGGTGGCGATCGCCTCGGGGAGGTCCAGGTCATAGCAGAGGGCGAGGTCGGCCTGTCCGCTGAGCAGCGCGGCCACGCACCCCGAGGTGTCGGATTCGATGACGTCCACTTCGAGGGCCGGGTGGTCTTCACGCAGCTTGCTCAGGATGCCCGGGAGCAGGAACGGCGCCAGGGTGCTGAAGCAAGCCAGGCGGACGCGCCCGGCAACGCTTTGCGTTTCGCCGCGGGCATGGTCGAGGCTTTCCTCGACGTGGGCCAGGATGGACTGCGCATCGCGCAGGAACAGCTCGCCCGCGGGGGTGAGGACCAGTCCCTTGGACCGCTGCCGGATGAAGAACTGAGTGCCTACGTGGCGTTCCAGCTGCGCGATCGCAGCCGAGACGGCGGACTGGGCGACGTTCAGCCGGACCGAAGCCCCGGTCATCGACAGCTGGGCGGCAGCCTCGACGAAGTACCGCAGTTGGGTGAGCGTGACATCCATTCCACGAGCATAGCCGCTTCATCTAATTTTTCGATACAACCGTTCTAAAAGGACTGTTGGACAGATTCCGAGGGCGGGCGGGAAGCTGATTCACAAGCATCCACCAGCGAGACGAAGAGGCAGCGGCCAAAGTGAAGCACCAGCGCATCCGCACGTTCAACACGAAGGACACCTACCCGGAACAGAACCTCGACAACGACCTTTGCCAGGCCGTGGTGGCCAACGGCGTGGTCTACCTCCGGGGCCAGATCGGACAAGACCTGGAAACGCGGGAGTCCGTGGGCATCGGCGACGTCGAGGCCCAGGCGGAAAAGGCCATGGCCAACATCGACATGCTGCTCAAGGAAGCCGGCAGCAGCCTCGAGGACATCGTCAAGGTGACCGTCTACATCATCGATCCGCGCTACCGCGAACCCGTGTACCGCACCATGGGCCGCTGGCTGAAGGGCGTGTTCCCGGTGTCCACCGGTATCGTCGTCTCGGCGCTGGCCCGGCCCGAGTGGCTCGTGGAGATCGACGCCACCGCCGTGCTGTCCACCACCTCGGCGGAGGCCGTTTCCACGGAGGGCGCAGCGTGACCTTCAGCATCGCCGCCACCGACGGCAACGGCCGCTTCGGCCTCGCGGTTTCCTCCTCCTCCCCCGCAGTCGCGGCCCGCTGCGCACACCTGCGCGACGGCGTCGGGGCGGTCAGCTCGCAGAACATCACCGATCCGCGGCTCGGCACGGCCCTGCTGGACCGCCTGCAGGCGGGATACTCCGCGCAAGAGGCGGTGGACGCCGTCGTCCACGAATCCCCGGCGGCCGGTTACCGGCAGTTGGTGGTCCTCGACGCGCGCGGCGGTTCCGCGGTGTTCAGCGGCGAGCACTCGCTCGGCGTGATCGGCGAGGGCCGGGGCGCCCACAGCGTGGCGGCGGGCAACATGCTCGCCGGACCCGGCGTCGTCCAAGCCCTCTGCGATGAGTTCGAGGCCACCTCCGGCGAGCTCGAAGTGCGGCTGATGGCCGCCCTGCGGGCTGCCGAGGCGGCCGGCGGCGAGGCGGGGCCCGTGCGCTCGGCCGGCATGTCGGTGGTTTCCGGCCACGGTTGGCGGGACACGGACCTGCGGGTCGACTGGCACGAGGATCCGATCGGGGAGCTCGCCCGGCTGCTGGAGGTCTGGCTTCCGCAGCGCAACGACTACGTGGTGCGCGGCCTGGACCCCGCGGCTTCCGTGGGCTACGGGGTGCCGGGCGATGAGCGCTGAGGCGTTGACTGCCCACACGAGCACCCGCACGCGGGTGCTCGAATCGGTCGCGGTGCAGCACCCGGCGCTGATCGGGCTTTCGGAGACGCTGCACGCCAACCCCGAACTCGGCTGGCAGGAGCACAAAGCCGCCGGCTGGACGGCCGCCTACCTGGCCAACCACGGCTTCGCCGTCGAAGAAGGCTACCTGGGCTTCCCGACGGCGATGCGTGCCGTCGTCGGGAACGGCTCCCGGCGGGTGGGGCTGATGGCCGAGTACGACGCCCTTCCCGGCCTGGGACACGCCTGCGGCCACAACATCATCACCGCGATTTCCTGCGGGGCCGCCGTCGCCCTGGCCGGGTTCGCCGCCGAGCGGGACCTGACCGTGGAGCTTTACGGCACCCCGGCGGAGGAAGGCGGCGGCGGGAAGATCGAACTGCTGAAGAAGGGCGCCTTCCGTGGCCTGGACCTGGCCATGATGGCCCACCCCAGCCCGGTGGATTCCGCCGAGGCCCGGCCCTACGCCGTAGCCCACAACCATGTGGAATACCGCGGCAAGTCGGCCCACGCCGCTGCCTATCCGGAGCACGGCATCAACGCCAACGATGCCTTCGTGGTGGCCCAGGTTGCCCTGGGCCTGCTCCGGCAGCAACTGCCGTCCGGGACCCGCGTCCACGGCATCCAGACCCGCGGCGGCGAGGCACCCAACGCCATCCCCGAAAAGACCGAGGGCCGCTGGTACGTCCGTGCCGAATCCCTTGCCGAGCTGGGAGAACTGGAGCAGCGGGTGCACCGCTGCTTCGAAGCCGGGGCCGTGGCGTCCGGCTGCGAACTCTCGGTCACCCCGGAGTCCGAGCCCTACTCGGAATTCCGCACGGAGCAGCGGGCACTGGAGCTGTACATCCGGCACGCCGAATCCTTGGGCAGGAACTTCAATGCTCCACCCGAACAGGCCACCATGAACCGGGCATCCACCGACATGGGCAATGTGTCCCAGGTGGTCCCGGCCATCCACCCATACATCGGGCTGGGCTGCTTCCCCGCGGCCAACCACCAGCCCGAGTTCGCCGTCCACTGCGTCGGCGACGCCGCCAACCAAGCCATTCACGACGGCGCCGCCGCCCTTGCGCTGACGGCGTTGGACTTCCTGGCGGGCTAGCCAGGCGGACCCGCCGGGTGGACGGACCCACCCATCACGCCGGGCTTCCCGGCCATTCCCAGGACAGGACCATGACAGATCGAACTTCTTCCCGGGAACCCGGAACCCGTCTGGAGCGCGACAGCCTCGGGGACCGCACGGTCCCCGAGGGTGCATATTGGGGCATCAGCACCCTGCGGGCCGTCGAAAACTTCCCCGTCAGCGGGCGGACCGTTGGCACCATGCGGTGCCTCGTGTGGGGTCTGGGCGCGGTGAAATACGCGGCGGCACGCGCCAATGAAGGCCTCGGCCTCCTCGAGCCAGGCAAGTCCGCGGCCATCCAACAGGCATCCTTGGAGGTGATGGACGGGATCCTGGACGGCCAGTTCGTGGTGGACGCCATCCAGGGCGGCGCTGGAACCAGCACCAACATGAACGCCAACGAGGTCATCGCCAACCGGGCGCTGGAACTGATGGGCCGTGCCAAGGGCGACTACGCCGCGCTGCATCCGATTGACGACGTGAACCGCAGCCAGTCCACCAACGACGTCTACCCGACGGCCATCAAGATCGCCCTGCAACGGGAAATCAGCGGTCTCTGCGCCGAACACGCCCGGCTGATCGAGGCCTTCGCGGCGAAGGCCACGGAGTTCTCCGGAATCCTCAAGGTGGGGCGCACCCAGCTGCAGGACGCTGTGCCGATGTCGCTTGGCCAGGAGTTCGGCGCGTTCGCACAAACCTTGCGTGAAGACGGGAACCGGCTTGAGGAACTGCTCCCCCACCTGCGCGAATCAAACCTCGGTGCCACGGCCATCGGCACCGGCATCACGGCCCCGCCGGGCTACCGGGACGCCGTCATCGCCGAACTCAACTCACTCCCGGGCCTCCGGTTGGTGTCCTCGGCCGACCTGGTCGAGGCCACCGGCGATACCGGCGTCTTCATGCTCGTCTCCGGCGTCTTGAAGCGGGCGGCCGTGAAGCTCTCCAAGATCTGCAACGACCTCCGGCTGCTTTCGTCCGGACCGCAGGCCGGCTTCGCGGAGATCTTCCTGCCCGCGGTGCAGGCGGGATCGTCCATCATGCCCGGCAAGGTGAACCCGGTGATCCCCGAGATGGTCAACCAGGTGGCCTTCCGTGTGGTCGGTGCCGACGCCACCGTGACCATGGCTGTCGAGGCCGGCCAGCTGCAGCTCAACGCCTTCGAACCCGTCATGGTGGATGCGCTGCTGGAATCGATCGCCTGGCTCACTGTCGCGTGCAGGCAACTCCGCACCCGTTGCATTGACGGCATCAGGGCGAACACCCGGATCCTGGAACAGCGCATGCTCTCCTCGGTCAGCGTGGTCACGGGCCTGGCGCCCCTGCTTGGCTACGGCGCCGCGGCGGAACTGGCCAAAGAGGCCCTCGCTACGGAGCGGAGCATCGCGGAGCTCGTGATCGAGCGCGGCCTGCTGGATGCGCGGAAAACCGAGGACGCCCTGTCGGCGAGGTCGCTGGCGGGGTTGGAGTAGCGGGACTGCGTCCCTTGCCTTCTACAAATAGTCTTCGGCGCGTTCCCGGGCGATCTCCAACAAGGTGGACTGGAAGGCAACCTCCGCCGGGGCGTAGACCTTATCCTGGCGTTGGGCAAGCAACACCCGCCGCAGGGGTGCATCGGGGCCAAGGCTGATGACGCGCACATCGGGGTGCTGGAGGGCAACAGCAGTCTTGGGCACCATGGCTACGCCCATGCCGACACTGACCATGGCTTGGGCCTCCTGGTAGTCGTTGGCCAGGAAGCCGATGGTCGGTTCAAAGCCCGCCGCATGGGCGGAGCGTTGCAGGACTTCCACCACGGGGTGGGCTTCGGCGCGGACGATCCATGATTCCTTGCGGAGTTCCTCCATCCGGATCTCCTCCCGGTCCGCGAGGGGGTGGTTGCGGGATACGAGGAGCACTGTGCTTTCGTGAAAAACCTCCGTCACGCGGATGGTGTCATCGTGGAAGCGATTCCACGGATAGTCCCACAGCAAGCACAGGCCGGTGAGTCCGGACTGGAGATCATTGACGAGTTCATCGAAGCGCGCACTCCGCAAGGACAGGCCAATGGCCGGGTACCGCTTCTTGAAAGCCCTGATCACCAAAGGGAGGAACGAACCGGCAAGGGTCGGAAAGGTACCCACGGCCAGCGAGCCGCGCTTCAGTCCCGCGATTTGCTCAAGGTCGGCCTGGGCAGCCTTCATTTGCCCGACGATCTTGCGTGCGTGGCCGGCCAGCACCTGACCTGCCTCCGTGGGCACGACGCCGCGGGAGCGCCGGTTCAGCAGCGGTTGCCCGACCTCCTGCTCAAGCTTCCTGAGTTGTTGGGAAACCGCAGAGGGTGTGTACAACATCAAATCGGCAGCAGCCGTGATGGACCCTTGCTCCACGACCTCAACCAGCAGCGCCAGGCGCCGGATGTCGAAAAGACTTGCATATTCTTCGTTTAGCAAATCTTTACCTTTCAGTAGGAATGGTTAATTCTATGCATTCCTCCGATGAATCGCGCCTTCACGGGCGACGATCATCAAGCCATCCGCTGCTTCGTCGTTCCATCCTGCCCTTCCAAGACAGTGAATGAAGCAATGCTACATCCCCTTCCACAGATCAAACATTGTCTTCATTTGTGATTTGGCTCAATCTCGAATCATCCCCTCAATGCCTGGGGCTTCGGAGAGCAAGGAAGAGATCATGAAGATCGAAGCGGAATGGATGCGCGGTGGCACCAGCAAGTGCTGGGTGTTCGAATCGGCGCATCTGGAAGAGACCCAAACGAGCCCGGATGCCTTGCTCCCGCGGCTCTTTGGCAGTCCCGACCACCGGCAGATCGACGGCGTTGGCGGGGCAACGTCAACAACCAGCAAGGCCATGATCCTCAACCGGGCGCCGGGCGGGGATATCGACGTGGAGTTCACCTTCGCGCAGGTGGGTATCGAAGAGGCAACGGTGGACTGGGGCAGCAACTGCGGGAACTGCTCAGCAGTGGTCGGCCTCTACGCCATCGAAAAAGGGTGGGTGGCACCTGAAGGCGATGTCACCCGGATCGTCACCCGCAACACGAATACCGGCCAAGTCATCATCCAACGTGTGGCCACCCCCTCGGGAGCACTGCCGCTCGTCCCCCAAGCGCACATGCCTGGTGTGCCGTTCCCGGGCTACGAGGTGGGGCTTGGGTTCCAGGATCCCGCGGGCAAGACCACAGGCAGGCTCCTGCCGAGCGGGGCTGCCACCGACACCATAACCGCCGCCGGGACCCGCTGGACTGTCTCCATGGTGGACGCCGGTGCGCCTGTGGTGATCCTCAGCGCTGAGGAGCTGGGCCTTGACCCGGAACGCTACGACAGCTGGTTCGGCGGCGTCGAACTCCAACTGCAGACGCTCGAGCGCATTCGACGTGAAGCAGCCGTTCGCATGGGACTCGCGGCAACCACCAGCGATGCGGCCCGCGCCGTCCCCAAGGTCGCGATAGTTGCTCCCCCCGCGCAGTCCGACCAGGAAAGCGACGCCAACGTCATGATGCTCTCCATGGGCAAGCCCCACCCGGCCTTGGCCATCACCGGAAGCATCGCGCTGACGCTCGCCGCCCGGACCCCGGGCACCGTCATGAACGACGTCACGGGCGGCAGAGTTCAACCCACCCTGCGCTTGCGGACGCCAGCCGGGGTGATCGCGACCTGGAGTGAGGAACGGGATGGATCCCAGTTCGTCGGCGTGGACCGAACAGCCCGCACCATCGCTTCCACCACAATCCACCTTCCCGAGGCCATCGACAGCACAGTCGACGTCACCTTCGCCGGCGCTACCAACTGAGCCGGGCCACCAACTGAGCAACGCTACTCAACGAAGAGAGAGCATCATGACTAAGACAGCAGAAAAGACTGCACCAAGCAACACCCTCGACGACCGTTCCCGGCGGCCCAAGCGCCGCCGTCGTATCCTGCTGGTGACGGCAGCCGCCATCACTGTCCTGGGCTTGCTGGCCCTCCTGTTCGGTGGTGTCCTGGGCAACCCAACGGCTGCCTCGGAATCGGAGCCGACCATGACCGCCGCGCAGATCGTCCCGCTCGTCATCCTTGTTGTGATGTTCGTGGTTGCCACGAAGTGGCCTTTGAACATCGGCGTCATGGGACTTGTTGCCTCTTTCGGCGTGGGCTACTTCGTCCTCGGAATGAGCGACAAGCAGATCCTCGAGGAGTTCCCGGCGAGTATCGTCCTGACGATCATCGGCGTCACCTACTTCTTCAGCATGGCCCAGCGGAACGGCTCGATCGACATCATTGTGCAAAGCTGCGTGCGGCTGGTCAGGGGAAAGACCATGCTGCTGCCATGGGTGTTCTTCCTCATGGCAGCGGCGCTGACCGCACTTGGCACCTTCAGCCCGGCGGCCGTGGCCCTGCTGGCGCCGGCAGCCCTCGGACTTGCCTACGAGTCGCGCATCCACCCCGTCCTCATGGGGGCGTTCGTTATCAACGGCGCCCACGCCGGCGGCTTCTCGCCGCTCTCCGTGGCCGGCGTGCTGGTCCACGACATCGCCCACAAGAATGGATTCCCCATCGACCAGGGCGCACTGTTCCTGGCCAGCTTCGCCCTCAATTTCATCTTGTCGGCGCTGACCATCGTGGTGTTCGCCCTCGTGGGCAAGCTGCGCGACAAGCACGCCAACGAATACGGCGGCCTGGACACACCACGCATCGGACGTCCCAACGGACAGCAAATCCTCACTCTGGCGTTGATCTTCGCGATCCTGGTGTGCACGCTCGGTTTCCACATGCCCATCGGCTTCGTTGCGCTGTCCGCGGGCCTGATCCTGGCCTTCGTCAACATCAAGGAACACAAGACCTTCATCGGCGGCATCTCCTGGTCCACGGTGCTGCTTGTGGCAGGCATGATCACCTACGTCTCCCTGCTCCAGCACGTCGGCGTCATCGACACCCTCGCCGAGCAGGCACTCGCACTGGGCGCCCCGCTCCTGATCGCCCTCGTCCTCTGCTACGTCATCGGGGTCGGGTCCGCCTTCGCGTCATCCACCGCCCTGCTGACCGCGTTCATACCCCTGGCCGGTCCGCTGCTGGCGACCAGTTCGCTGAGCGCCTCGGGGACTGTCGCCGCCTTGTCCGTCGCCGCCACCGTGGTGGACGTTTCGCCGTTCTCGACGGACGGAGCGCTCGTGGTGGCCAATGCACGCGACGCTGACCGGCAGCGGGTCTACCGCCAGCTCATGGCGTACGCAGGCGGCGTTGTCCTCATCGCCCCCGCGCTGGCCTGGGGCCTGCTCGTGCCGACCGGCATCATGTAGCCGGCACAGACCGCCGGACCAGTGTCCGGCCAGCGCACGGGAACCTGCCCTCCGGCGCAACAGGAGACCCGAAGGACGGGCGCAGGAACACCCCGTACGCACCAAAGGCAGGGCGGCCATTCAGCTGCCCTGCCTTTGCCCTGTCCGCGCCTAGCCAGCCACCCCGGCCGGTACCGCAGCCTGCACCGCGGCCGGGGCACTCCCCACCAGTGCATGCTGCTCGTTATGGGCCAGGTAGCTGCGCTGGATGGAAATCTGCTCGGCAACGTACTTGGCGTCGTGCCACACGCCCCAGATGAAGCTCGAACCGCGGCGGGACTGCCAGGGCAGCCCGAGGAAGTAGACCCCGGGCTCGGAGGAAACGCCGCGCTGCTGCCGCGGCTTGCCCTTTTCGTCGAACGCGTCCACTTGGAGCCAGCTGTAATCCTGGACGAAGCCGGTGGCCCAGATGATGGAGCGGATGCCGGCTCCGGCCAGGTCGAGTTCGAGGATGGGATCGGTGAGGCTGTCCGGGTCGGGCCGCACCATGCGGGCCTCTGGCTCCTCGGGAAGATCGAGGCCGTTCCGCTCGACATACGCGTCGGCTTCATCGAGCAGCCCAAGGTAGTGGGCGTCGCCGTTGGCGATGTTGACGCGGAGGTCCCCTGCGAACCGCACGGTGCCGTCCTCGAATGATTCAGTCCGGCCAACAAGCTTGATCCCGCCATCGGCGAGTTCGCGGAAGTCGACGGTGCGGCCGCCGTCTGCCCCGCTCACTGCGATGGTGACGTGCTCGGCTCCCTGCGGCGGAGTGGAGGCATCCCACATTCCGAGCACCCCGAGCCACCAGCAGAAGTCGCGTCCGCGGTAGCTGCGCGGGGGACGGTCGTGCGGGCCCACCGAAAGGTACACCTGCCGGCCGGAACGTTGGATCTCCGCGGCGATCTGCACGCCGGAGGAACCAGCCCCCACAACCAGGACGCCGCCGTCGGGCAGTTGGTCCGGATTGCGGTACGAACTGGAATGCATCTGCACGAGCCCCGCCTTTTCGGGTACGACGGCGGGGATCACCGCTTTCTGGAACGGTCCGGTTGCGGCCACGACATAGCGGGCGTCGAGGTCCCCGTCGCTGGTCTGGATGTGGAAGCCGGGAGCCCCGGCCTTCCTGCGGACCGACACCACCTCGACGCCGCAGCGCACCGGCGCGTCGATCTTCGCTGCGTAGGCCTCGAAGTAGTCGGCCACCTGTTCCTTCGAGGCGAAGTCACCGGGCTCAAGGCCGCTGAACTCCAGCCCGGGAAAGCGGTCATGCCAGGCCGGTCCGTTCGCGACCAGGGAATCCCAGCGCATCGTGCGCCACCGCTCGGCGATGCGGTCCCGTTCCAGGACCAGGTGCGTGATTCCGCGCTCACTCAAATGCTCGCTCATCGCGATCCCGGCCTGACCTGCGCCGACAACGAGGACTTCAACCTCTTGGCTAGCCATGTCAATACTCCTATGTAACTTGACGCGCACGACATCAAAGATCGCGCCCTGTGTGACGGTTTACCCATCATCACGCGCCCATCTGCATCTGCATAGCGAATAAATCAGGCCAAGAAGATCTAAATATTTGATGCGGCTTGCCGGCCTCCAGAAAGAGTCGCACAAGTACGCCAGATCCCATCCGCCACTCCCGCTACTCCCGCTACTCTTGTGCGTATGCAGAAAGGTGAGTGGGAGCAACGCGTTGCAGCCCTGTGGGCCTCGTTGGACGAGCGCGGGCGCGACGACTTCCATACCGCGATGAAGAAGCTCTGCGCGGAACTGCCCCAGGGCGCGGCCGAAGCCGACTTCGAGCTCGCCTCGGCCTACGACTCCACGGGCTATCCGGAGCGCGCCGTTCCGCTGTACGGCAAGGCGCTGGAAACGGGGCTGGAAGGCGAGCGCCGGCGTCGGGCGGTCATCCAACTGGCGAGCTCACTGCGGAACCTGGGCCGCCCGGACATCAGCGTGACGATGCTGACGGACGAACGCGGCCGCGGCAGGGACCAGCTTTCCGATGCCGTGGACGCCGTGCTGGCCCTCGCCCTCGCCGACACCGGGCGGGAGCGCGAAGCCCTCTCGCTCGCCCTCACTGCGCTGGCGCCCCACCTTCCGCGGTACCAGCGCTCCATGAAAAACTACGCCCGCGCCCTGCTGGAGAAACCGGAGGGCACGGACGAGGGGTAGCGCCGGGTCATTTTCCCGGGCGCCGCGGAGCGTGGCGGACCGTCTTCGGAGGATGATGGATGACGCCGCGCATCAAGACGACGGCCAGCGCCGTGATCCATGCCGGTGGCATGAGGAACACGAGTACCCCACCCGCACCGCTGGCGAATCCGCCGGCGTTGACATAGCCCGTCAGCCCGATCCACCAGCAGAGCAGCGCCACGAAAGCGCAGGTTCCCGCAAGTGACCCCCGCAGCTGATCGCGCCCGATCAGGACCCAATGGTCATCATTCCGCCCGGCCATGCCAACCACCTCGCCATCGGCCCGCAAGTTCCAAGGCCTGATGACTTCAGTGCAGCACAGTTCAGGGCGATTTACGAGGGGTGGCGCCCGGCCGGGGCGCCACCCCTCCGCTCAGGCGAACCTGGCGAGTGGGTTCTTCAGCCGGCCGGCCATCTGGAGACCGCCCGAGGGATCGCTGAGGTCCAGCATGTGCTGGTTGTTGCGCAATTGCAGGCGGTTGAGGCAGGACAGCTCGAAGTCCGGGGCGAAGAGATCGTGCATGGCGAACTGATCCGCCAGTTCCGGGTGCCGCTTCTGGTAGGAACGCACGACGCCGGCCGTCACCTTCCAGAACTCCTCCTCGGCGAGCGTTCCGTCCTCCGCGAGGATTGCGGCCAGGAATCGGAAGATGCAGTCGAAGACGTCGGTGAAGACGGCGAGCACCATCTCCTCGGCCGGGATGTCGGCCTTGATGCGGGACACTTCTTCCGGCAGCTCAAGCCGCTCCCCCATCACCACGATTTCCTCGGCGATGTCCTTCATGATGGCCCGGACCGGCACACCGTTTTCCAGCACCAGGATGACGTTTTCGCCGTGGGGCATGAAGGCCAGTTCGTATTCGAAGAGGCAGTGGATCAGCGGAACCAGGTAGGCCTCGAGGTAGCGGCGGAGCCACTCGGCGGGCTCCAGCCCGGAACGCTTGATGAGCTCTGAGACCATCGAAGTGCCGTCGGGGTCCACATGCAGCAGCGACGCCATGGTGGCCAATTGCTGCCCTGTGCCTTGCCCGCCGTCCAGCAGCGGAAGCGGACTTTCCCTCCACAGGGCCGAGAGCATCTTCCGGTACGGCGAGCCCTTGGCCGAGGCAGCCTCGTAGTAGTGGTTGTTGTAGCCGATCGCGGCGGACTCACGGATCATGGCCAGGCCGCGCTCCTGCAATTCGGTGTCCCGGGAAATCAGCCCGTGCAGCCAGTCGTTGATGGCCGGGGTGGCCTTCATGTACTGCGGGGACAGCCCCCGCATGAAGCCCATGTTCAGCACGGACATCGCCGTCTTGACGTAGCACTTATTTGGCGCGGACGTGTTAAAAAACGTCCGGATCGACTGCTGGGCCTGGTAGGTGTCCTCGCCGGTGCCCAGGTGGACGATATGCCGCTGGGCGATCTCCGCCGCGAACGTCACGGTGAGCTTGTTCTCCCACTGCCAGGGGTGCACCGGCATGAGCAGGTAGTCCTGCGGGTCCAGGCCCCGCGCGGAGAGCTCCGCGTCGAAGCAGGCCAGCGCGTCCGCGCCGAGCTCGGCCTCGAAGTGGGCGCGGTAGCCCAGGCCTGCGCTGGAGGTGAACACTGCCTTGCTGCGGTGCACGGCGATCCACTGCAGCTGTACGTCCGCACCGCTTTCCGGGGCGAACGCGTGGTAGTCGGTGATCCCGAAGCCCAGGCGGCCGTTGTTGGCCACGAAACACGGGTGCCCTTCGCTCATGGTGCGTTCGATCGCCTGGAAATCGGCCGCGACGTCCGCCCCGCCGGTAATGCCGGCCGCGAGTGCGGCCGAGCGGAGCGGGTTGCCCTGCTTGTAGGCGTGACCGGCCAGGGTGCTGCTGATTTCCTCGAGGTAGACCGACAACTGCTCCTCTCGGATCGCCAGGGTGTCGCGGAATTCGGCGATGAAGTCCAGGGCATCGAGCGGGAGTTCAGTGGGTCCCTTCTCCCCCGGCCCAGCCCGGACGATCGATTCCGCGGGGATGCTCCAGTGGTCCAGTTCAAGCACCCTCGCCTGGAAACGGTACTCCACCGACGCGTCGTCGCTCACCACGCGGTACAGCCCGACGCCGGCGCCCGCGTCCTCCAGCAGTTCCGGCGCCAGGATGCGCTCGTGGGAGAACTCCGCGATGGCCTTGCGGACCAGGTGGCGGTTGGCGGCCGCCCAGCGCTCGGGTGTCAGGTGCTCCACCGGGCCGGCGGATCGGGTGCTTGCTTCGGGAATGGCGGTCATCGGTTCTCTCCTGCGGGGACGTAGGCGGGTTCAGTTGCGGCTGGTTCGGGGGTCAGGGTGGCGAGGAAACCGGTGCGCGTGCAGAAGCTGAGGAGGGCTTCCTTGTGGGTTTCGGCAGGGCTCCCTTCCGGTGCAGGCAGGGCGGGAAGAATCACCACCCGCTCGGGGCGGAAGCCCACGCGCTCGTTCAGCACGTGGATCTTGTGGTTCCTGGCATCCGGCTCCACGACCACCCGTTCCGTCTGTGGGTCCTCGAACAACTGCGACATCACGGACTGCATGACGGTGGTGGTGAACCCGGGCTGCGGCTCGCCAAACGGCGGGGCGACGAGCAGGTGCATGCCGATGTCGCCGGGCTGCACCTCGTAGACGTCCGCCAGTGGCGATTCGCCCGGCTGGTACCGCTCCATCAGGAAGGCGGGGACGCCGCCGTCGAGCCCCAGGAACGCTTGGTGGTGACCGCTCGCGGCAATTCGCGAGTACTCCTCCACAACGTCCTGGACTGTGGAGGACACCATGCCCCAGAAGCGCGCGTACGGCCGGCTCACCCAGCTGTGGAGGAGGGGTGCGTCAGTGAGCGGGTCGACAGGGCGGAAGGTGAAGCTCATGCCTTCACCGCCACGGCTGCATCTGAGGCCACGGGCGCGTCGGCCGCAACAGGTGCGCCGAACTGCTGGAAGGCGATGCTGCGCTCGATCGGGTAGACCTCGCGGCCGGTGATTTCGCGCAGGATCCAGGAGTTGCGGTAGGCGGCCATGCCGAGGTCCGGCGTGACGAAGCCATGGGTGTGCAACTCCGCGTTCTGGACGAAGATTTCGCCGGGTCCGACGCCGGTGCTGTAGTTGCGGGAGACGTCAAAGCGACCGCGGCAGTCGCGGCGGATGCGGTCCGCTATCCCAGCCAGGAAGCCGGGCTCCTGGTACTTGTAGCCGGTGGCGAAGATGACGGCTTCGGATTCCAGGGTGAAGTCGCGGCCGTGCTCTTCATGGCGAAGTTCCAGGGTGTGGGTGCCTTTGGCGGCGTCCCAGGCGGCGGCGTTGAGCGAGGAGTGCGTGAAGAGCTGCGTGTCCACGATGCCGGAGAGGCTCTTGGTGTAGAGCAGATCGTAGATGTCGTCGATCAACTCCGAGTTGATGCCCTTGTACAGGTTCTTCTGGCTGTCAATCAGTGAATCGCGTTGCTCCGCCGGGAGGGAATGGAAGTAGTCCACGTACTCCGGGGAGGTCATTTCCAGGGTCAGCTTGGTGTACTCCAGCGGGAAGAAGCGCCCCGAGCGGGTCACCCAGTTGAGCTGGTAGCCGTGGACGTCGATTTCGCCGAGCAGCTCGTAGTAGAGCTCCGCAGCGCTCTGCCCGCTGCCCACGATGGTGATGCTGTGCTTGGCCTGCAGTTCACTCTTCCTCGACAGGTAGTCGGCGTTGTGGAGGACGAGTCCGCCGGCATTCTCGCCGGAGACTATCCCGGCACAGGCCGCCGGGATGTAGGGGCTGGTGCCGGTGCCAAGCACCAGCCGCCGCGCCTTGAGCACCTCCACGCCGTCCGGGCCCTGCACGGAAAGGGTGTACACGCCGTCGCCATACGCCACGTCCAGCACATCCGTGCTAAAACGCACGGAGTCCAGTTGGCCCGCCACCCACTGGCAGTACTGGTTGAACTCGGCGCGCAGCGGGTAGAAGTTTTCCCGGATGTAGAAGCGGTACAGCCGGCCGGTCTGCTTGAGGAAGTTCAGGAAGGAGTACTTGGACGTCGGGTCGGCCAGAGTAACCAGGTCCGCCATGAACGGGACCTGCAGGTGCGCCGGTTCCAGCATCATGCCGGGGTGCCAGTCGAAAGACTCTCGGCGTTCCAGGAAGACGGCATCCAGGCCGTCGATGGGCTCGCTCAGCGCGGCCAGGCCCAGGTTGAAGGGCCCGAGGCCGATCCCCGCGAGGTCATGGATGCGGCCGGATTCCGGGGTCTCTTTGGGCGCGGCGGCTTTGGAAGTAGTGCTCATGCTGCGTTTTCCTTGCTGTTGGTGCCGGCGAGCAGGCCGGCGCCGGTGCGGCGCAGCAGCTCGATGATTTCGCGGATGTCGTTCCGGCTCGCCTCGGCGTTGAGCAGGGTGAACTTCAGGTAGTGGTGGCCGTCCACTTTGGTGCCGGCCACCACCGCCTCGCCGGAGGCGAACACGGCGGCGCGGATGGCGGGGTTGAGGCGGTCGGCTGCCGCCTCAACCAGGCGGGAACCGCCCACAACGGGCCGGTAGCGGAAGACGAGGGTGCTCAGTTGCGGCTCGGCGGCGAGCTCGAAGTCGGGGTCCTCGGCCAGCAGCGCACCAACGCGCCCGGCGAGGTCGATGGCTTCGTCGAAGAGGGCGCCGATGGCTTCGGCCCCCATGGTGCGCAGGGTCAGCCACAGCTTGAGGGCATCGAAGCGGCGGGTGGTCTGGATGCTCTTGTCCACCTGGTTGGGGACCTGGGCCTTGGCGGCGCTCTCCGGGTTGAGGTAGTCCGCGTAGTAGGTGACGTGGCGCAACATGGCGCCGTTGCGCACCAGGACCGCGCTGGAGCTCACGGGCTGGAAGTAGGTCTTGTGATAGTCCACGGTGACGGAGTCGGCCAGGTGGGTGCCGTCGATCAGGTGGCGGTAACGGTTCGAGACGAGCAGGCCTCCGCCGTACGCGGCGTCGACGTGCAACCAGGAATCATAGGCGCGGGCCAGGGCGGCGAGCTCCGCGAGCGGGTCCACAGCGCCGAAGTCCGTGGTCCCGGCGGTGGCCACGACCGCCATCGGCACCAGGCCGGCGTCGTGCGTTTCGGCAAGGGCGGCGGCCAGCGCGGCAGGGTCCATGCGGTGGTCAGCAGCAGTGGGGACGGCGATGACGGCGTCGAAACCGAGGCCCAGCATGGAAGCCGACTTCTGGATGCTGAAATGGCTGTCCCGCGAGGTGAAGATGCGCAGCCGGTCCAGCAGCTGCGGGAGGCGGGCGCCGCTGCCGGCGGCACCGGCAGCGCGGAGCTTGGCGACGGCGTGGTTGCGGGCCATCAGGAGCGCCTGGAAATTGGACTGGCTGCCGCCGGAGGTGAACACGCCGTCCGCGTCCGGGCCGAAGCCAATGCGTTCGGCGGTCCACCCGATGAGGCGGCGCTCGATCATTGTGGCGCCGGCGCTCTGGTCCCAGGTGTCCATGGAGGAATTGACGGCTGAGAGCACGGCCTCGCCCACCAGTGCCGGGATCACTACGGGGCAGTTCAGGTGCGCGGCGTAGCGGGAGTCATGGAAGTAGATGGCGTCCTTGAGGTAAAGCTCGTCGAGTTCCTCGAGGGCGGCGGCGGTGTCGCGGAGGGGCCGGCTGAGCTCCACTGCGTCCACTTTTGCCTTAAGCCCCGCATGCCCGACGCCGGTGAACGGCCGGGTGGTCCGTTGGACCTTGGTGGCCACGGCGTTGACGCCCTGCAGCACCTGCGCGACATAACTGGGCGAGTTCCGCGCGTTGAAAAGCTGGTTGCTTGCCGCGAGCGCAAGCTCCACGCTGGTCCCGAAGTCCGCTTCCGGCGCGATCCCGCCTTCGGTACTGGGATCGGTTTCACCAGCTCCGATGTCATTGCGTCCTTCGTTGGGCTCCGTTTCACCGGGCCCGGTTTCACCGCGCTCGGTTTCGCTGCGCTCGGTTTCACCGCGCCGGACTTCCATGCTGGGCGACGTCACGTCGGCCTCCTTCCACTGGGATCAAACAAATGCCCAGCAACACTCCACGCGCTGTTAGGCAAGGCAAGCCTTACTTAGGCTTGCCTTTTCGTCAAACTTTTGTGCCCTAATTCACGGGGTGTGACGGGGTGGGAAACGTTGACTGGATCCGTCGGGCAGCAGTGCTGTAGCTTGCCGCCTTTCCGCTGCGGGACGTAGGCGCGGCGCGTGCTCACGGGGTTGCAGAGCGGGGTCCGCGGCATCGCTCGAAGGGACAAGCCCTCCGGCCTCGGATATGCGCCGGCATATTAGGCCGGCTCCGGAATGATCCCGCAGAACCCGACAAGGCTGCGGTGTAGAGTCCTCAGCAAACGCGCCCAGCGGGGGCTGGGCGCGGCACGGCATCTTAGGGGGAAACGATGCAGGACGGACCCAACCCGAGCACAAGCATCCGGGAGATCGACGAGCACGGAAACGCGCTTCCGCATGACCCGGCGGACGCGCCGGAGGACACCAGGAAATTACGTGTGAACCCGTTCATCGTGGCCCTCTGGGTCCTCGACGCGGCCATCATCTCGCTCGTGAGCTGGGCCATCACCGAGAGTTTCAAGCCCACGTTCTTTGGTGGCACCGCACCGGAGTCCGGCACGGTGCCTGTGTTCTTCGTCCTTATGAACTCCGTGCCGCAGATTCTGCTGATCTCATCGCTGACCACCGTGGCGCTGCTCTTCTGGCACGCGTGGCAATGGCAGAAGCGCCGCTTGAACTAACTGCCCCTACTCGTTGCCGGGCTCTCCGACGGGCGGCTCGGCCGGCCAGTCGATGTCGAGCTCGTAGCCCTCGTGCTGGCGGAGGAAGGCGGCAATGTAGGGGCAATGCGGGATGATCCGCTTTCCGGAGGCCACCACGTCGTCCAGGGCGAAGCGGGCGAGGACCTTCGCCAGGCCGCGGCCCTTGAACTTTTCCTTGGTTTCCGTGTGCATGAAATCGATATGGCCGGGCCGGTCCATGAACTGCGAGATCACTGCAAGTTCGCCGTTCACCAGGAGCTCGTAACGGTGGAATCTGTCGTTCCGGACGGTGGTGACGTCACCGTGGAACGACTCTGCCAAGGAATCCGTGAACTCGGTCATGACTCGACATTGGCACGTAATCCGGCCTCTGGCAATGGCAACCGGCGGGCTTGGCCTGCCCTCGTGGAAGGCTCGGCGGGCGGGGCTTGCGACGGCTCCACCACGCGTCCCAGCAGTAGCACCGCGAGCATGAAGCAGGCTGCCCCGCCGCCCAGCAAGGCGAGGGTGAGCCCGTTCAGCGCGGCGTCCAGTATGGGGATGAAGACCACGACGCCGGCCGTCACCACGGCGGCAGGCGCGCGGCCCCGCGCGTGGACGGCCGCCGTCGGGCGTTCCTCAAGCCTTCCGCACAGCAGCAGGACAGGCAGCAACAGCACGACGACGGCGAGCAGCACCAGCGGGCGCGCCCACCACCATTCGGCGGTGCCGGCTGCCGGCTTGGGGAAGGAGGTGAGCAGCAGCAGGCCGGACATCGCCACGAGGAGCGGCAGGTGCCAAAGGTAGATGGTCATGGAGCGGCGGCCGGCCACGGAAACCACCCAGAGCACCCAGCGGGCGCGGGCCACCCAGGCGACAGCCGGGCGGATCAGCTGCAGGGTGGCCGCCTGCGAAAGGCCCAGCAGCAGCATGCACAGGTTCGGCGGGTTCAGGTTCACGATCATGTTTCCCGAGTACACCCCGGCACCGGTGATCAGCCCGAGGAGAAGGTTGCTGCCCGCGATCAGGCCCACCAGCCATCCGCTGCTGCGCCCGGCGAGGAAACCGTCGGCGATGAAGAAGCCGAACTGCTGCACCGCGCACCAGACGAACACCATGTTGAGGGACGCCACGAGGGGGAAGGCACCGCGCAGGCAGTCGACGGCGATCACCGCGGCCACCAGGGCCGAGAGCGTCAGCCACGGCGCACGCCCGTGCAGCCTGGCCAGCAGTGGGACGCTCAGTTGCGCGGCAAGGTAGGCAGCGAGGAACCACAGGGGCATTCCGGCTCCCGTGGCCATGAGCTGGACGACCTGCGGGTGGACCCCAAGGAGTTGCGCGGCGAACAGGCCCACGAACATGGTGGCAAGCAATGCGGTGGCGGGCCGGATGAGTCGCAAGAGGCGCAGCTGGGCGTAGTCGACGCCGGTTCCGCCGCGATCCCGGAGCCGCCGCCAGGATTCCAGACCGGTGATCCCGCCCAGCACGAAGAACAGCGGCATGACCTGCAGGGCCCAGAGCACTGGCTCGAACCAGCGCTGCTCCATGAGGGTGTTTTCCGTGGTCACGGTGCCGTCGGCCTGCAGCACCGGGCTGACCATCATGCAATGCGACAGGACCACCAGGGTGAGGCAAAAGAAACGGGCGATATCGATGACCGGGTCGCGCCGCACTCCGGTGGCGGCCTGCCCGGCAACTGCCTTGTCATGGCCCAAGAATCCCATCGCGCCCCCTGCGGCTGATGTTCCCTGCTGGCTCCATTGTCCGCCGAGTTGGCGGATTAGGGCAGGGGGCTTGGAAGGCTGGGGGCGCCGGCGCGGCGAATCGGGACTCCGTTTCTGCCCGCTGCGGAGACGGCCTAGGAAATGGCCGGCATGGACCGCTGACGCGGCGCCCCGAAGAGTCGGCGCCGACGCAATCCCTTCCTTGTTCCTTCGAGGTCGGTTAGTCTGACCGCCACAGTCAGTTCTGATGACCGGTTCGCGTGTTTCCTAGGACGTGGTGGAGGCCTCATGGTATCTGGCCGGGCATCACGGTCGTGTAGGAGGCTCGCTCCGTGAACGAGCCGCTGATAAATCACCCCGATCGTCGCTTTCGGGTCTGGGCCTACACAGCAGGAATGGGCCGGCTCACTCCCCGGGCGGAAACAGGACCCCTACTGTGCGACATCAAATTCTTCGAAATCGAGTGCGCTGGGCGGCGGGGTTACGTGGTCCCCGGCGTAATTGCTAAGGATGAAGACGAGGGCGAGTACTACGAACTGAGTGAGTACTGGCGCCGGGACTGGGGTTTATGAAGCGCACCCATCCATCCCATCGCGGAGCGTTTCCTCGCGCTGCCGCAGGGATTGTCACGTGGGACAACCACCCGCGGACCCACTTGGTCCATCGGGGCTTCATTCCTGCGTGGAAACGTGAGCGGCTAGTCGAGTGAAGAGCGATGGCCATCATCTTTGAACTTGATTCTGCCTTCATACTCTCGGAGCAGATACCCATGACAGCGGGCGACCTTCGATATGGCCTGGACCGTTTCTTCATTAAGGAGCGGACCGTCATTGAAATAGCGGTGGCCGAAATCAGCAGGGGAAGTTCCGACTCCTTGCTCTACGAGCTCGCCGTCCTGCTCCAAGTAGAAGTTGATCGCATCCCCGAGATCTTCAAAGGACTCGATTTCCCCGGGCGATTCGATGACCCTCGTGATTCAGCCCGGAAATGGCTCTACCTGCAGTTGAAGGCAGCCTACCTTCAGCGCGCACAATTGAAGGACCCCCTGGGGGCGGTGGAAGAAATATACGCTGACTTCGATTATCCGCCGGAGATCGCCCGGCTGGTGAGGTACATGCCGGTCTCTCGACCAAGTGAAGCGGTCGGGGTGGGCGGCCTGTTGCAGAACTGGGCGCGTTTCCTCGATGAAGAACACCGTGCATTGGGTTACTCGCTTCCAGAATAGAGACTCCGGTAGGGACCTGACTTCCTCCGGACTTTGTGGCGCAGATGCCAAGACGATTTCTTCGAGTAGCTGTTTGATGACCGAAAGCTCTCCCGGAAGAACTGAAGCCGGGCGGCACGGACCCTGGGTCCACTCAAAGAGAGGATTGAGATGACTTTCACGCTTGAGCAGACACCTGAGGGCGTCGACCTGGTGGTGACGGGCGATTGGTCGCGGAAAGCCGAAGCCTATTTGATAAAAGGGCGCGCCACGGGGCTGGTCCTCAACTATGCACGCGGCTTTCGCGAAAAGGATCTGTCCTTCGTGAAAGAATTGCCGGTCCGGCGACTGGATTTGCTCGCCAGAACGATTACAGATCTCTCGCCGATCTATTCGGTCGCGGACCATCTCGAGTCATTGCATGTTCAGTCGGACCCTCGCGCCACGATCGAGCTTGAGCAGTTGCCGCGTCTGCGGGCCTTGTCGGCGTCCTGGGAGCAGGTCCAAGGCTCGATCCGGTTTGCGCCGCAGTTGGAGCGGCTGTTCCTGCTTTCGTACTCCGAACCGGACTTCACGCCGTTGGCCATGCTCTCTTCGCTAGCGAGCCTGGTCTTCAAGGACTATCCCCGGGTCCGCTCTCTGGATGGTGTCGAGGAGATGCCTTGGCTGGCAGAGCTGGGTGTCTACGTGGCGAAGAATCTGGAGGACATCAGTGCGCTTCAGCGTTCTCCCTCACCGGTCCTTGATACCCTGCAGCTGTCATCCTGCCGGAAGATCGCCGAGATCGGAGCCGTGGCTTCCTGTCCATCACTTCGGTTCTTCGAGTTCAGCGACTGCGGGGAAATTCCAACGGCCGCGCCCCTGGCAGGCCTCGACCGGCTGGAACTCCTATACCTGTATGGCACGACGAAGATCGCCGACGGCGACCTTGGTCCCATTGCCAGGCTTCCTCGGCTGGTGGACTTCAGGATCCAGAACCGGCGGGGCTACTCGCCGCCGGTGAAAGAGATCCAGGACGCGATTGCCCGAAGGGTTGGAGGTCGATAACTTTTCAGTGGGACCAGGCGCTCCCGGACACTTCGCGCCTTGCTTGGGACCCAATCTCACTTCCCATCTGCGAGCGGATGCCCACGACGGACCTGGGACCCTGCTGCAGGAAGTTGGCTCCGACAAGGTCCTGCATAGCGCTAGCGTCCGCATCAAACGGACAGCGTCACCTTGCCGGCCACGTGGCCGTCTTCCAGGTATCGGAGGGCGTCCTTCGCCTCAGCCAGCGTGAAGCTTCTGTCGAGGGCTGGCGTTATCTCGCCGGCTTCGATGAGCCGAGAAACGTCCTGAAGGTCGGCACTACGGACCAGGCCGAAGAACATGGTCAGCCGCTGGCCGATGAAGGGCGACAGCGCAATGGCGCCCAACTGGCGGTGCAGTCCCCCTCCCAGCTTCCCGCCTCCCTCACCGCCGGTAATGACTGCCGTTCCCGTAGCTGTAAGGGCACGACGCAGGCGCGGGATCCGGGGGTTGCCCGCGATGTCCAGGATGAGGTCGAAGGGGCCGGCCTCTACGAAGTCTTCACAGGTGTAATCGATGACCTGGTCGGCGCCAAGGTCGCGGACAAACCCGACCTTTCCGGTACTGCAGGCACCGGTGACGTGCGCGCCGTAGGCTTTGGCCAGTTGGACGGCGTAGCTTCCAACGCCGCCGGATGCGCCGGTCACCAGCACTTTCTGTCCCGGCTGGATCTTTCCGGTGCGGAGGCCTTGGAGAGCGGTGACGGCGGAGACCGGCACGGCCGCGGCCTGCTCGAATGAAAGATTCTGGGGCTTTGCGGCCAGTTTGGCCTCCGGCGCAACGGCGTATTCGGCGTAAGAACCCCGGCCGCTGCCGTAGACCGCGTCGCCGACGGCGAACTTCGTGGCCTCGGGGCCCACGGCCTCCACGATACCGGCGAGATCCATGCCCAGTACCTGGTCTTTCGGCTTCCGGAGGCCAAATGCGAGACGCCCGAGGTATGGAAGGCCAGTCATTATGTGCCAGACCCCGCGGTCCACGCCGGCTGCCCGGACCCGGACCAGCACATCCTTGCCTTTGACGACCGGACGGGCCACCCGCTTCAAGCGCAGCACCTCCGGCCCGCCGTAGCTTTCCCGGGCAATAGCCCGCATGTCCGTCGTTTCGGTGCCCTGACGATGAGAGCGCTCTTGGGTTTTCACGGCATCCCTCCTGTGAGCCAACAACTTTCGTACGCTGTACGAAGGAGGCTACAGTACAGTGTACGAAAGTGGAAGGGCAAAGAGGAGCATGCAAATGACAGGCGAAGGCGCCGCAGGCCGGCCTGAGCTCAGCCGCGGGAAGGTTCTGCAGAAAGCTCTCGAGCTAGCCGACGCCGAGGGCATCACTGGCCTGTCGATACGGTCGCTCGCCCAGAGCATCGGCACCAAGCCGATGTCCCTCTACTACTACGTGGCCAACAAGGACGAAATCCTGGACGGCCTCGTGGACCTCGTCTTTGCTGAGATCAGCACCCCGCAGGCTGGCGGCGAGTGGAAGGAACAGATGCGCCGCCGCGCCCACTCGGCCCGGGAAGTGTTGCGGCGCCACCCCTGGGCGATCGGACTGCTGGAATCCCGCAAAGCTCCCGGCCCGGAGACCCTGAAGCACCACGAGGCAACTTTGGCCACACTGCGCGCGGCAGGCTTTACCGTGCAACAGACCGCCCGCGCCTACTCCCTGCTGGACAGCTACATCTATGGGTTCGCCCTTCAAGAGGCCGCGCTCCCAATCGCAGGCGGCGAGCCGATGGCTCAGGTGGCAGCCCCCATCATCGAGCGGTTCGCGAGCGGGGAATACCCGCACCTGGTTGAGATCGCCACCCAAGTTGTCATGCAGCCCGACTACGACTACGGCAACGAATTCGGCTACGGTCTGGAACTGATCCTCAAGGCATTGGAACCGGCGTCAGCTGCCTAGCTGCCGCCTGCAAAGCACAGCCCCCTCGGGAATGGTGTTTCGCCCTTACCCCAGCGCAACCGCCAGCACCCCGAGCACGACGGCGAGCAGCGGCGTCGTGCCCTGCAGCACGGCAGGGCGGAGGTACTTCCGGCCGCTGGCAAGCAGGACCAGCGAGGCCAGCAGCATGGAGCCGCAGGATGCGAAGACCAAGGTCCAGCCGATCTGCGGGCGCCCGAAAAGCACGAAGCCGATTCCGGCGAGCGCGCCCACGGCGAGGAACAGGTTGTAGAAGCCCTGGTTGAAGGCCATGGGCTTGGTGGTTTCGGCGTCGGCCTGGGACGCGACGCCGAAACGCTTCCAGGTTGCCGGCCGGGTCCACGTGACGGACTCCATCGTAAAGATGTACACGTGCAGGAGGCCGGCGAGCAGCGCAAATACCAGGGAAGCAACGGTCATGGACCGATCCTAGCCGCGCCGCCCGCGTCCGCGCCGCGTCACACGCGACCGCGGCCAGGAATCCCGCGCCGCCCGCCAGAACTCAGCAAATGCAGGCTCACCCCACCAGCCGCGCCCGCTCCCGCGGATCCAAGGCGGCAGCCGCGGCTGCCATTGCCAGGCCGAACGCGCCGTCGAGCACTGCCCGGTCCGCCGAAGCGGTGGCCCCGTGCGCCGCGAACTCCGCGGTGTGGTGCGCCGCGCCGCCCACTTCGTAGCCCACCAGCGGGTGGATGCTCGGCAAGAGCAGCGAGACGTTGCCCATGTCGGTGGACGCCACCGGCGCGGGATCGAAGGCGACATCGCGCCCACGGAGCACCATGGCTTCCCGGTACGCCTCGGACAGATAGCGGTCCTGCCGCAGTTCCGCATAGGGATTGCCCGACGGCGTCACGGTCAGCGAGGCGCGGCTGGCCAGCGCCCCGGCGTC
Organism: Arthrobacter silvisoli; assembly: GCF_003369445.1. Taxonomy (GTDB): domain Bacteria; phylum Actinomycetota; class Actinomycetes; order Actinomycetales; family Micrococcaceae; genus Arthrobacter; species Arthrobacter silvisoli. The sequence goes on along the minus strand of NZ_QRCU01000076.1, from coordinate 78,724 downwards.
GAGGCAGCGGCGGACCCGGTCCTCGATCACGCGCAGCGTGGCGATGTCCGGGGCGCGCATTTCCACGCTGGCGCGGGCCCGCTCGGGAATCACGTTGACCGCGCTCCCTCCCTCGGTGACGATCAGCGAGACGATGGCTCCGGCGGGCAGCTGTTGCCTGGCCAGGGCGAGGGCAGCCTGCGCCACCACCAAGGCGTCCAGGGCGTTGATGCCCTCCTCCGGAGCGGCCGCGGCGTGAGCGGGGCGGCCCTCGTAGAGCACCTCCCACATGCACATCGCAAGGGAGGTCCCGCCCACCACGTCGGAGGCGGCGGCATGGGCCATCATGGCCAGCGACACGTCGCCGAAGAATCCCTCCTCGATCATCTCCACCTTGCCGCCCACACTTTCCTCCGCCGGCGTACCGAGCACTTTGACGGTGATGCCAAGCTCGTCCGCAACGGCGGCCAGCGCCAGGGCGGCGCCCACGGCACTGGCGGCGTTGACGTTGTGCCCGCAGGCGTGGCCGATATCCGGCAGCGCGTCGTACTCGACGCAGAGCCCCACCACGAGGTTCCCGCTGCCGTAGCGCGCGCTGAAGGCCGTGGGGAGCGAGGGCTGGACGGAGTCGAAGGCGAACCCCGCGGTGCCGAGCAGGGCACGGACGCGCTTGGCCGCCCGGTACTCCTCCCCGCTCAGTTCGGGGTCCGCGTGGATCGCGTGGCTCAGGCCCAGGATGTCGGCCTCCCAGCGCTCCAACGCGGATTCCAACTGCTGCTGCACGGCGGGTGGCGCCGCAAGGGCCGCGTTGCTCATGCCTTCACCTTGACCTTCGGGTACCGGGCCGACGCCACCGAGGCCACGAGCGCGGCCACTGCGAGCGCACCCCAGATGGCGAAGAGACCGCCCTCGCTGATCCGCCCGCCGTCGGCGGTGCTTGAGGAAATCAACTTCACGACGGCGGCGCCCACCGCGATCCCGACGGACAGCGCCAGCTCGTTCAGACCGGCCGCCGTCGAGGTTTCCTCCAAGGGGACACCCTCCACCGACAGGGCACGGGTGCCCGCCTGGTACATGCCCAGGCTGAGGTTGAACAGGGCGAAGCCGGCACAGTATCCGGCCAAGGAGCCATGGGCGAGGGCCATGACGGCGAAGCCGCCGGCCAGCAGCACCCCGGCGGACACCAGGGTTGCCCGTTCGCCGAAGCTGCGCAGCACCCGGGCGGTCAGCAACGAGGACACCAGGGACAGCACCGAGCCGATGGCCAGGATGACGGCGATGTTGAAGGAACTGAGGGCGAAACCGTAGCCGGCCTTGTCCGGGTGGGCGTGCAGGAAGATGCCGTTCGTTCCGAAGTAGCTGATCGAGGCGAAACCGAAGAAGAACGTCGCCAGCGAAACCGCGCGGATCCGCGGCTTGGCGAGCATGCGCAGGTCCATGAAGCGGCCGCCCGCTTGCCGGGAGTCGATCCTCACCCAGACGGCGAGCAGGCCAAGCCCGAGCAGTCCGGCCAGGAGGGTGCGAACATCGAGCCAGCCCCATTCCGGCCCCATGGACAGCGCCACCACAAAGCCGATCAGGCCCAGCGAGCACGACATGAGCGGCGCCAGGGCGAGGCCTTCGCGGGTGGGGGTTCCGGCGTCGGGCAGGAGGAAGGAGGCAAGCAGCGCTGCGACGGCGAACGGCACCGCCACCCAGAGGCCGAGGGTCGGCTCGGAGGCGCCGATGATCCCGGCCAGCAAGCCGCCCGCACCGAAGGTGATCATAAGGACACCGATCATTACGCTGACGCCGGTGCGCATGTGGGAGGGGCTGCTGACGCGCAGGATGCCCATCATCAGCGGGATGAAACCCACCACGCAGGTGAGCATGACGACGCCGGCAGTCACCGTCCACAGCGATGGCCAGAACGCCATCATGAAGGCGCCCAGCGCCACAACTACGGCGGAGCAGCGCAGCACCAGCCGGTAGCCGTAGCTGTCGCCGAGGCGGGAGATGATCGGGGTGAGGACGGCGAAGCTGACGTTCGAGATCAGGAAGATGCCATTGATGGTGGGGTCGTCGATGGCGAAGACCGGGCCCAGTGCGGGGAGGATCGGATTCAGGTAGCCCTGGGTGACGCCGCTGAGGGATTCGACCAGGGCCATGGCCAGGATCATGCCGAGGATCGTCCTGCGGGTAAGTGCGGCCGCCGGCGCTGTCGCGGCTGGCACTGTCTTGCTTGCCATATGCTTCCTTTGGGTTCGGGGCGCCCGGAGTGGCGCGAGTCACAACGATATTCAGGCCGTCACGCACCCGCGGATTATTGACGAAAGCCTCCATCACTCGCACAAATTTGAAAGAATCTTCCATGATCTCCGAGCTGGATCTTGAAATCGTCAACGCCCTCCAGATCAACCCACGGGCCGACTGGTCCCGCGTGGCGGACGTCCTCGAACTGTCCGGCCCCACCGTGGCGCGGCGCTGGAGCGCCCTGGCCGGGCAGGGCCTGGCCTGGATCACGCCGTCTCCCGGCCCGCGCTACCTTAGCGCCGGCTGGTCCGCGTTCATCACCTTGTCCTCAGTGCCGGAACAGCACGGCGCCCTGATCGAGCGGCTGTGCGCCGAACCGGCGTTCGGCACAGTGTCCCTGGTGTCCGGGCCGCACGACCTGTTCGTGGACTGCTTTGCCTCCAGCCACGAGGAGCTGATGGCGATCGTCACCGGCTCCTTCGCGGACCTGCCCGGCGTCACCCGGCGCGAAGTGGTGTTCGTGACCCGGCTGTACAGGCAGGCCTCGGACTGGCGTAGCGGCACCCTCGAGCCCGCACGGGCCCGGCTCATGGCCAAGGAGACCACTCCCGCCCCGCCGGCCTACTCCCCCGACAAGCTCGACGCCGACCTCTTGGAAGCCCTGGCCCGGGACGGCCGGGCGGGCTGGGCCGGGCTCGGCGCCGCGTGCGGGGTTTCCGCCCAGACCGCGCGCCGGCGGGTGGAACGCTTCCTCGCCGCCGGCTACATCACCATGCGCTGCGACACCGCGGCCGTGGTGCAGCAGAACCTGCGCGAAGTGAGCCTTGCCCTCAATGTCCCGGCCAGCCAGGTGGACGACGTCGGCCGCTACTTCGCGGCACTGCCCAGTTGCCGCCTCAGCGCCCAGGTTCTGGGCGCCCAGAACCTGGTGGTCACCTTCTGGGTGCGCGACTACCTTGAGATCCAAGCGCACGAACGCGAGCTGGCGGCCCGCGCGCCCGGCAGCACGGTGATCTCCCGGCAGGCGGTGGTGCGCACCTACAAACGCCTGGGCCACATCCTGGACCGGAACGGCCGCAGTACGGGCGTGGTGCCGCTGCCGCTGTGGCGGGAGGGGCCGTAGCGGGGCATTCCGGGGTTCCAGACAAAACCGGGAGTAATGCGGCCCGCGCCACAGGGCATTCGTCGTTTAGTGGGAACAGCCCGGCTGCAACGACGCCGCCGGCACCAGCAGAACGAGACCCAGGATCCCCATGCTTCCCGCAGCGCCCCTCCGCCAGCCCCGAGCCGCAGCCGCCCCGCAGCACGGACCACATCTTTCCGACACAGCACCCGACACAGCACCCGACACAGCACCCGACGCCGGCACCCGCCTCCCGGGCCACCTCACCGGAGCCGAAACCTCGGCTGCCGGGACTCCCGGCAGCGAGGTGCCCAGCAGCGCCTGGCGGCTCAGGGTGGACGCGTGGGAATACCTGGGTTACGCAGTCAAGCAGGCGGCCGCCGTCGGGCACGGACGCGGAACGGACAGCCCCGGCAACGGGCGGCTGTCCGCCGAAGCTGCACGGCTGCTGCCCACGTTGGAGGCCTTGGAAATGTACTGGGCCGCGCCGGGCCAGGGCTACGTGGCGGAGCTGCGGCATAGCCTGGAACAGGGCGATTACGCCGGGGCACTGGCACTGATCGAGCCGGTCACGCGGCGGCTGTCCCGGCACGGGCAGGTGTCCCCGGAAACGGCGCCGGACCCGGAGCGCGAAGCCGAGCAAGCCGAAGGCCACGCCGAAACCCGGCGGCGCTTCGAGGTGCTGGTCATCGACGACATGTCCGAGGCCGAGCGTGAGGCCATGCGGGCCGATCTGTTGGCCCAGCGCCGCCCGGCCGACGAGTTCGTCTACGAGCCGGTGTTCGTGCCCAGCTTCGAGGACGCCCTGGTGGCCGTGCTCCTCAACCCGGACCTCCAGGCCTGCGTGCTGCGGCCCGGTTTCGTGGCCCGCAGCCGGCAGCGGCTGAGCCGGGACCTGCGCACTTTCCTGGAGGGCTTCATCGGCAGCGAGGTGCCCGCCCGGCCGATGGACCGGATCCTGATGCTCGCGGAAAAGCTCGGTGGGCTGCGCCCTGAGCTGGACCTTTACCTGGTGGCCGGGGTGTCCATCGAGGAACTGGCGGGCTCCCTGACCCGCCGTTTCCGCCGCCTGTTCCGCCGCCAGGACAGCCTGGAACTGCACTTGTCCCTGCTGGGCGGTGCGGCAGCTCGCTACGAGGCGCCGTTCTTCCACGCCGTGCAGCAGTACAGCCGCAAGCCCGCCGGGGTGTTCCACGCCTTGCCGGTTTCGCGCGGCGGCTCGGTGGTCAACTCGAAATGGATCGACGACCTGGGCGAGTTCTACGGACTGAACCTGCTGCTGGCCGAAACCTCGGCGACCTCCGGCGGGCTGGACTCCCTCCTGGACCCGCACGGCTCCCTGAAGAAGGCGCAGTCCTTGGCAGCCAGGGCCTACGGGGCGCAGAGGTCGCTGTTCGTCACCAACGGAACCTCCACGGCCAACAAGATTGTGCACCAGTCGATCGTGGCGCCCGGGGACGTGGTGCTGGTGGACCGCAACTGCCACAAGTCCCACCACTACGCCCTCATGCTGGCTGGCGCACAGGTTGCCTACCTGGACGCCTACCCGCTGGACGAGTTCTCCTTCTACGGCGCGGTGCCGCTGGAGAGCATCAAGCGCATGCTCCTGGACTACCGCCGGGCGGGGCGGCTGCACGAGGTCAAGATGCTGGCCCTGACCAACTGCACCTTTGACGGGATCGTCTACGACGTGGAACGCGTCATGGAGGAATGCCTGGCCATCAAGCCGGACCTGGTGTTCCTCTGGGACGAAGCCTGGTTTGCGTTCGCCGGTTTCCACCACATCTACCGGCGCCGCACGGCCATGGCAGCGGCGCAGAAACTCGAAAAGCAGTTCCGGGATCCCGCGTACGCGCGGAAGTACGCCGAACAGCAGCGGCGGCTTGGCGCCGCAGGCGGTACCGGGGTGAACAGCGCCGCCGTCGGGGGTCTTGAAAACGTCAGCGACGAGCAGCTGCTGCAGACCCGGCTCATCCCGGACCCGGCGACGGCGCGGCTGCGGGTCTATGCGACGCAGTCCACGCACAAGACGCTCACCTCGCTGCGGCAGGGTTCGATGATCCACATCCACGACCAGGACTTTGGGCAGCTGAACGCTGAGAGCTTCCACGAGGCGTACATGACGCACACCTCCACCTCGCCGAACTACCAGATCCTGGCTTCCCTGGACATGGGGCGCCGGCAGGTGGAGTTCGAAGGCTACGAGCTGGTGCAGCGGCAGGCGGACCTGGCGGTGAGCATCGCCCAGGCCGTGGCACGGCACCCCCTGCTGAAGAAATATTTCCGGGTCCTTGGCACGCGGGACCTCATCCCGGCGAAGTACCGCGAAACGCAGCGGCAGATGCCGCTGCGCGACGGGCTTGCGGCGATGGCGGAGTCGTGGCGGCGCGACGAGTTCGTGGTGGACCCCAGCCGGCTGACCCTGCACATCGGGCTCTCGGGCGTGGACGGCGACACCTTCAAGCACGAATACCTGATGGACAAGTACGGCATCCAGGTCAACAAGACCTCGCGGAACAGCGTGCTGTTCATGACCAACATCGGCACCTCCCGCAGTTCGGTGGCGTACCTGGTGGAGGTGCTGGTGAAGCTCGCGGAATCGTTCGAGGACGAGCAGGCGGCCATGAGCGGCCTGGGCCGGCGGGCTCACGAAGCCCGCGTGGCGGCACTGACCAGCTCGCCGCCACCACTCCCCGACTTCAGCCGCTTCGCGGAACGTTTCAGGGTGGATTCGCTGACGCCCGACGGCAACATGCGGGACGCCTACTTCGCGACGTACAAGCCGGGGGCCACGGAATACCTCGACGCCGGCGAGCTCGCCCGCCGGGTGGCGGCGGGCGAGGAACTTGTGTCGGCATCGTTCGTCACGCCGTATCCGCCCGGGTTCCCGGTGCTGGTGCCGGGCCAGGTGATCACGGCCGAAACCCTGGCCTTCATGTCGGCGCTCGACACCCGGGAGATCCACGGCTTCAACGCGGAGCTGGGTTTCCGGGTGCTGACGGGCTAGGTACTACTCCCCCAGCGTCCGCAGCGTGGCCGCGGCGAACTCCCTGGCCGTAGCGCTCCAGCGGCCCAGCAGGCCCTGGAGGTTCTCGCCGTCAGCCCGGTGCGCGGCGGTTTCAGCCTCGAGGGCGGCCAGGATGGCGGTGCGCAGTTCGGTGTTGAAGTTGACCTTGCCGACGCCCAGGGTGCGTGCCTTCAGCAGCTCATCGGCGGGGATGCCCGAGGCGCCGTGCAGCACCAGCGGCACGTTCGCGACCGCGGAGATCCGTTCCAGCACATCCCAGCGGATCTGCGGGGCGCCCTTGTACTTGCCGTGCACGTTGCCGATGGCCACGGCCAGCAGCTGCGCGCCGGAGCGCTCCGCGAAGTCGCGCACCTGGGCGGGATCGGTGAGACCTGCGGCCTGAACGTCCGAGTCGAGCGCGAAGGCCTTGTCCTCGTCGCCGGCCAGCCCGCCGAGTTCCGCTTCGAGCACGACGGCGGGTCCGCCGTCGGCGTCCATGGCATCTGAGTGGGCGGGTCCGCCGTCGGCGTCCAAAGCGGCACGCACCTCGCGCACCAGCGCGATGTTCTCCTCGAAGCCGAGCGAGGAACCGTCCGCGAGCACACAGTCGGCGCCGGAGCGGACGGACTCGACGATGACCGCGAGGTCCGAGGCGTGGTCGAGCTGGACGCACACCGGAACCGAAGCGCCGTCGGCCAGTCCGCGGAGGGCGGCGATGAGACGCTGGCCCGCACGCGTGGCCGCGGTCTTGGGTGCGACGTTGAGGATCACCGGCAGGCCGGTTTCCTCGGCGGCCTCCACGACGGCGGTGGCGGTAGTGAAGTCGTAACAGGTAAACGCCGGAACGGCCGCCCCGCGCTGCAGGGCGGCCGTTACCAGTTCGTCGAGTCTGGCTCGCATCAGTGGGCCAGGCCTCCCACCAGGATCCAGAGGAGGAAGGTCAGGGCGAAGCCGGCCAGGCCGAGGATGGTGGTGAGGACGGTCCAGGTCTTGAGGCCGTCCGCCACGGTGATGCCGTAGTAGCGGACCACCACCCAGAAGCCTGCGTCGGTGACGTGGCTCAGGCCGAGGGCGCCGAATCCGATCGCGATGACGATGAGGGCGATCTGAACGGGGGTGTAGCCGCCGCCCTGCACTGCCGCGGTGAGCAGGCCGGTGGTGGTCACGATGGCCACCGTGGCCGAACCCTGGGCGGCGCGCAGGGCCAGGGAGATGATGAAGCCGAGCAGGATGATCGGCAGGCCCATGCCGGACAGGGTCGAGGAAAGGGCAGCGCCGATGCCGCTGACCTTCAGGACTTCCCCGAACACGCCGCCGGCGGCGACGATCATGAGGATCGAGCCGATCGGGGGCAGGGACTGTTCGAAGATTTCGCCGGTCTCGGACAGCGACCAGCCGCGGCGCACGGCCAGCAGGAAGAAGGCCAGGATGACGGCGACGAGCAATGCGAACGCCGGGGTGCCGATGAACGCGAACACGCCGTAGAGCTCATGGGTCTTCGGCAGGACCAGCGTGCCGACGGTGCCGACCATGATCTGCACGATGGGGGTGGCGATCAGCGCCATGATGAGGCCGGCGGACGGCGGGGCCATGACGGCGGAGTTGATCGAGGTGGCGCCGGGGCCGGACGTGGTGGCGTGCTGGCGCTTGTGGCCTTCGTGGACAGTATCCGGATTGCCGTATTCAGCGAGCTGGGCCTTGACGGACGGCAGGAGCTCCATTTCGCGGCGGTTCATCAGAGCGCCAACGAAGTAGGAGAGGAAGCCAAGCGGCACGCAGATAGCCAGGGACAGCATGGTGATGAGTCCGACGTCGGCCCCCAGGACGCCCGCGCCGGCCACGATGCCCGGGTGCGGCGGGACGGCCACGTGGATGGCGAGCATGATGCCGGCCATGGGCAGGCCGAACTTGATCGGGTGCAGGTTCAGGAGCTTGGAGAAGGCGTAGACGATCGGGACCAGCACGATCACGCCCACCTCGAAGAACACCGGGATGGCGACCAGGAAGCCGACGGTGGTCAGGGCGATGCCCACGCGGGTGCGGCCGAAGCGCCCCACGAAGTGGTCCGCGAGGGACTGCACGCCGCCGGAAACTTCGATCATGCGCCCGAGGATGGCACCGAGGGAGATGAGCAGCGCCACCTTGCCCATGGTGGTGCCGACGCCGCTGGTGACGACGGTGAAGATGTCCTTGAGCGGGATCTGGGCCGCGAGGGCGACGCCGATGCTCACGGTGAGCAGGGCGACGAAGGCCTGGACTTTGAAGCGGATGATCATGACCAGCAGCGCGGCGACGCCGAGGGCGGCGATGGTCAGCAGCAGCGGGGTGCCAAGCTCCACGGCCGGCTTGATGACGGGAGGGGCATCTGCGGCCCGCACCGCCAAGGAAGTGATGAGGGGATTCATCGGGGATTGTCTCCTTTGACGTGCTAGTTAAAGGCTAGCGGGGTTGCTTGACGGCGGAGGGGGACCGCCGTCAAGCGGCTTTGGGGATGTACTGCTTGGGGGCTTGTTACTTGGTGGCGTGTTACTTGGTGCGCCGGGTGGGCGCGACGACCTTGATGACTGCGGAGTCGTCGGCGGCGGCGAGGCCCTGGGCCTGGCCGAGCAGGTAGAGCTGTTCTGCGGCGGCGGCCACGGGTGCGGCCAGTCCGGCGGCGCGGGTGGCCTTGCCCACGATGCCCATGTCCTTGACGAAGATGTCCAGGCGGGACAGCACCTCGGCGCCGTCTTCGCTGTAGGCCTCGAGGATGCGCGGGCCGCGGTTGGAGAGCATGAAGGAACCTGCGGCGCCTGCTTCGAGGGCGGCCAGGGTCTTCTCCTGGTCCAGGCCGAGGGCGTCGGCAAGGGCCAGGGCTTCGGCGGCGGCCGCGATGTGCACACCGCACAGCAGCTGGTTGACGGTCTTGAGGGCCTGGCCGTCGCCGGGCTTGTCGCCCACGATGCTGAGCGTGGACGCCAGCAGCTCCAGTGCGGGGCGGGCCTTTTCGAGGGCGCCCGGGGCGGCGCCGACCACGATCAGCAGATCGCCTTCGCCGGCGCGCTTGGGTCCGCCGGACAGCGGCGCGTCAACGAGGTCGACGCCGTACGCCGCCAGCCGCTCGACCGTTGCCGGGATTGCTTCGGTGCCCACGGTGCTGCCGAGGATGACGACGGCGCCCGGCTTGAGCACGGAGGCCACGCCGTTCCCGCCGAAGAGGACGTCGTTGAGCTGTTCGCCGTTGCGGACGGCCAGCAGCAGGGCATCGGCATCCTGGGAAGCTTCGCGGGCCGAGGCGAAGGTCTTGATGCCGGCGTCGCGGGCCAGGTCCAGCCGCGGTTCGGCGATGTCGAAACCGTGGACGGTCAGCTGGGAGGCCAGGCGGGTGGCCATGGGCAGGCCCATGGCGCCCAGGCCCAGGACGGTGACGGTGTAGTTGCTGGTCATGGTGTTCTCCATTGAATTCTTAGAAGGAAGTGCTGAGCTTGCGGGTGACCTGGGCGAGGGAGTCGTCGTTGCCCACGTTGCCGGCAAAGACGATGTACGGGATGCCCTTGGCGGGGCCGTCCACCGGCTCCCAGAGGGAGACGATGCCCGGGAGCATCGGCCCGCGGACGATCGCGTGGCGGATTTCCAGGCCGTGCGCGGCGACGTCGGAGGAGGTGATGCCGCCCTTGGCGATGACGAAGCGCGGCGGGAAGGTCTTCAGCGTGCGGTTCACCACGCTCACGACGGCGGCGGAGACGGTGCGGGCGATCCGCAGGCTCGCGGCGGCGTCGTCGCTCTTGATCAGCAGCCGGCTGGTGTGGACGATCACGTCGCCTTCGTGCAGGGCATCGACGACGGCGGACACGACGGTGCCGAGGTAATCGTCAGCTTCGCTTTCGTCTGCGAGCAGCTTCTCGACGTCGATCTCGACGATGCGGGCGGAGCTGTGCTCGGCGGTGAGGACGTTGAGCTGGCGGGTGGTGAGTCCCACGTGCGAGCCGACCACGATCAGGCCGCCGGCGGTGGAGGGGGTGTTGCCCTCATAGGCTTCCTCGCCGCTGAGGGCGGCACGGATTTCCTGGCCGATGCGGCCGCGGACGAACGGCGGGCCCACGCGGTAGAGGAGCTTCTTTCCGCGGTGTTCGGCTTCCTCGAGGCCGAGGGCGAGCAGGCGGAAGTCGTTTTCGGTGACGATGTCGGCCACGATCGGTGTGGAGTCGGTGGCGGATTCGATGGCGTCGGCGATGGCCTTGGCGGAGATCGCGGGGGCGCCTGCAGCGGCACCCGCGCGGATGGTGTTCAGGTCCAGCACGATCACGTCCCCGGCGGCCAAGCGGCCTCCGGACTTTTCCTCCACGTACTTCGCCATCTCGGAGTTGGCGAAGCCGAAGGTGGCGTCCTTGGCGAATTCGGTCTCGGAGACCGGGGTGAGGGTGCCGGCATCGCCGCGCATGTAGTGCACGCCGCCGATGGTGACCCGGCCGGCGTCGGGGAAGGCCGGAACGATCACCACGCCGTCGGTGGCAACACCGTCAACCTCGGCGACCGTGGCCGCGATGACGTCCGTTTCCAGCGGGTAGTGGCCGCGGAGGGTGGAGTCGGAGCGGCTGACGAAGCCCACGCGGACGCCGGCGGCCGGGGCTGCGGCGAGGGCGTTGCGGACGATTTCCTCATTGCGGGCGGCGGCCTCGGCGGGGTCCAGGCTGCGGGTGTTGGTGAGGACGTAGACAGCGGGTTCCAGGCCGTTTCCGACCACGTGGGTGAAGGCCCAGCCGAAGTCGGCGACGTCCCAGCGGGTCAGCACGGGCAGTTTCGCCACGGATTGGGTTCCGGTGGGGTCGTCGTCCAGGACCACGAGGATACGCGGCGAGGCGGCAGCGGACGCGGCGACGGCGTCGGCCACGAGCTGGGCGGGAACCTGGACTTCGGCCGGGAAGGCGGCCAGGACGTCGGCTTCAAGGGCCACGGGCACTCCATTGTGTGGGAAGGCTGTTTTGTTCAGGAATGTAAGATGTCAGACATCTTGCATTTGCACCAGTGTGACACGGCCGGCCACCACGGCGCAAGTGACCTGCGTCGCTACGATGGCCGGATGGCTGACACCTTGACCCGGGCCGGCTCCTGCACGGCCGACGCCGGCGGCAACGGCGAGGGAATCACAGCGCCTGGCCATATCCCAAGGAACCCCGGCCGGCTCTTCGCCGACCGCGGGCTTGTTCCCAGTCGCGGCCGGGGCTCCAACGTCGAGCCTGCAGCTTTCCGCGGCAACATTCCGAAAAAAGGCCACGCCGCGCCGCATGTTTCCACAAGGCAGCCAGGCGCCGATCGAAAGATGCCGCGGAATCCACCACGCCCTGGCCCAATCTCAATGGGCTGCCCGACATTCTGCCGGATCACCCGGCACCACGACCTGAGGAAACCGTGAAGGCCCTGCGCTTTCCAGCCAACGCGGGGGTGATCCAGCAGAGTGTGCATGCTGGAAGCGTTTCCAGAGTTTCGCCAGATCGATCACCAAAACTCGCAAACGGTCCCGGAAAATCGTGGATAAACGTCCAGCAAACGCTTACAGTTGTGACTTGCCACACAGCACCCCGTCTCGTGAAAGGCTCAATCACTTGTCATTCCCCAGAACCTCCAAGCGCACAGCTGCGCGCCGGACCGGCCACCGTCGGCCGCTCGGCCGGGCCGCCGCCGTCGTCCTGGCCGCAGCACTGGCCTGTTCCACTACCGCACCGGCAGGCGCCGCAGAAACCGCCCGGAAACCCTCGCCCGACGCCGGGCACTCGGTCCGCGGCGGCATCAGCGAGCAGAATTTCTACTTCGTCATGGCCGACCGTTTCAACAACGGCAGCACCGCCAACGACACCGGCGGCCTCGGCCCGGACCCCTTGGTTTCCGGCTTCGAACCCACCCGCAAGGGCTACTACAACGGCGGGGACCTCAAGGGCATGCAGGACCGCCTGGACTACATCAAGGGCCTGGGCACCAACGCCCTCTGGCTCACCCCGAGCTTCAAGAACAAAGCAGTCCAGGGCGGCGGGCAACTGGACAACAGCTCGGCCGGTTACCACGGTTACTGGGTCACGGACTTTACCCAGATCGACCCGCACCTGGGCACGAACGCCGAGCTGAAGTCGCTGATCGACGCCGCTCACTCACGCGGCATGAAGGTCTACTTCGACATCATCGCCAACCACACCGCGGACGTCATCCAGTACCGGGAGACCTCCTCCGCGCCCTACATCTCCAAGGCCACCGAACCCTACCGCACCGCAAGCGGCGAGGTCTTCGACGACCATGCATACGCCGGCACCCAGGACTTCCCGACCCTCGACGCGGCCACATCCTTCCCCTATACGCCGTTCGTTCCCGACGCGGAGAAGGACGTCAAGGTCCCGGCCTGGCTCAACGACCCCACGCTCTACCACAACCGCGGCAACACGAACTTCGCCGGTGAGGACTCCACCTACGGGGACTTCTTCGGCCTGGACGATCTCTTCACGGAGCAGCCGCGCGTGGTCAACGGCATGGTGGACATCTACACGGGCTGGATCCGGGACTTCGGGATCGACGGCTTCCGGATCGACACCATGAAGCACGTCAACGACGAGTTCTGGCAGCAGTTCGGCCCGCGGGTCCTCAGCTACGCGAAGGCCCAGGGCAAGGACGAGTTCTTCATGTTCGGCGAGGTCTTCGACACCTCCAAGAGCCTCACCTCGAAGTACACCACCCGGAACCAAATGCAGGCCGTGCTGGACTTCGGTTTCCAGGGCGCGGCCCGCAGCTTCGCCTCGCAAAGCAGCAAGGCATCCGGCCTGCAGGACTTCTTCGGCGGGGACGACTGGTACACCGACGCCGACTCCAACGTCTACCAGCTGCCCACCTTCCTGGGTAACCACGACATGGGCCGGATCGGCATGTTCATCTCCCAGGACAACGCCGGTGCCACCGACACCGAGTTGGTCAAGCGGGACAGCCTGGCCCACGAACTGATGTACTTCTCGCGCGGCAACCCCGTGGTCTACTACGGCGACGAACAGGGCTTCACGGGAGCCGGCGGGGACCAGGACTCCCGCCAGCCGATGTTCGCCAGCCAGGTCCAGGAATACCTCGACGACGACCTGCTGGGCACCTCGGCCACGCACGCCACCGCCAACTTCACCACCGGTCACCCCCTATACCGCAAGATCAAGGAACTCGCCGCCCTCACCAAGGAGCACCCCGCCCTGCGCGACGGCGCCCAGCAGCACCGCTATGCCGCGGACGGTCCCGGCATCTACGCTTTCTCCCGCACCGGAGCCACGGAACAGCGCGAGTACCTGGTGGCGCTGAACAACAGTGAAACCACACAGACCGCCGCCGTGCCCACCTACCGGGCCAACGCCGGATTCAAGCGGATCTACGGCGACGCGGCAAAGGAACTCACGACGGCGGCGGACACCACCCTGGCCATCACCGTGCCGCCGCTCTCGGCTGTGGTGTACCGCGCCGTCGACAAGCTCCCCGCCTCCCTGGCGGCGCCCGCCGTCGCGCTTGGCAAGCCCGCCACCGCCGCCGCGGACAGCAGCCGCATGAAGGTCAGTGCCGCCGTCGACAGCGCGTCGTTCAACGAAGTCAGCTTCGAAGCCCGCGTTCCGGGCGGCGACTGGCAGCGGATCGGCGTCGATGACAACGCCCCGTACCAGGTCTTCCACGACGTGTCCGCCCTGGCATCGGGCACCAGCGTCGAATACCGGGCCGTCGTGCTGGACAACGCCGGCCACACTGCCACCAGCGATATCCGCAGTGGGACCGTCGGCGAACCCACCCAGCCGGATTCGGTCACGGTGGCCGGCAGCCTCAACAGCGAACTGGGCTGCTCCGCGGACTGGCAGCCCGGCTGCGCCCAGGCCGGCATGAACTACGACCCCACGCACCGGCTGTGGCTGCTGCGCGTCCCGGAACTGCCGGCCGGCCACTACGAGTTCAAGGCGGCACTCAACGGCAGCTGGGACGAGAACTACGGAGCAGGCGGGGAGGCCAACGGAGCCAACATCGCCCTGGACCACCCGGGCGGCGCTGTCACGTTCATCTACGACCACAGCACCAACGTCATCCGTGCCGCCTACGCCGGACAGCAGCCTGGAGCTGTGTCCGTGCCAGGCAGCCTGGACTCGGAACTGGGCTGCGCCGGGGACTGGATGCCGGATTGCGCCCAGGCCCAGCTCGCCTACGATCCGGCCGAAGGCCTCTGGAAGCTCCCCGTAGCCGACCTCCCGGCGGGCAGTTACGAATTCAAGGCCGCCATCAACAATTCCTGGGCTGAGAACTACGGGCTGGGCGGTGCGGCCAACGGCAGCAATATCCTGCTCAACCACCCCGGCGGCCCGGTGACCTTCCGCTACGACCCGGCCAGCCACCTCATCATGGCCGGCTGAAGCCCTCCACCCCTATAGACTCGTAAAACCCTGGCCCGCGTTGCGTCGATTGTGCGCAACGCGGGCCAGTGTTTCACCGGGTGACAGGCGGGGCGCTGCAACGCGGCGTAAAATGTCAGACATCTATGGTGTTGCCCTCGCGGCGACACCGGCAAGCCGGCCCAGCCGGCGCAAGGGAACGGAGCACCATGGCACGCAAGTCGCTGGTCGGCGTCGTCGCTGATGAGTTGCTGGACCGCATCGTGGCGGGCGAATTTCCGCCCGGAACGGTGGTCCCCGGGGAACTCGAGCTCAGCGCGAAACACGAAGTCAGCCGGATGACCGTCCGCGAAGCCATGAAGACCCTCCAGGCGCAGCAGATCCTCAGCGTGGAACGCGGCCGCGGAACCTTCGTGAACCCGCTCAGCCGCTGGGCCTCCCTCGAGGCTGTGCTGCGCGCCGCCTCCGAAGGGGAGAACGACGCCGCCGCGGCCGTCCAGCTCATCGAACTGCGGCGCATGCTCGAAACCGGAGCCTGCGAACTGGCAGCGTCCAGGATCTCGGCAGCGGAAGTGGATAAGCTCCGCGGCCACGTCGACGCCATGCAGGCAGCCCACGAGAGCAACGACGTCTCCGCGTTCGTGGAGGCGGACCTGGCCTTCCATGACGTGATCCTGCACGCCTCCGGCAACGTGTTCGTCGCCGTGCTCTTCGAGCCCCTGCACCGCGTCCTGGAAACCCGCCGAACCCAGACCTCCAAGGTTCCCGAGATCCAGGAACACGCGATCGGGCACCACCGCAACATCCTCGACGCGCTGGCCGCCGGCAGCCCGGACAAGGCGCGCCAGGCCATGGACGCCCACATGCAGCAGACCCTGGACGACCTGAAGAACTACGTACTGGAGGCCTAAGGGCCCTCGCCCCCGTTGCGGGGCCCGCTCTGCGTCCAATGGATCCTCCAAAGGACGCAGAGCGGGCCCCGCATTTTGTCTGGAATCGCCGGTGAGTGTCTAGCCGCGAGCTCCGGCCTGGGTTAGCCTGCTCTCACCGCCTGCTTGCCGGGCCATGCCCGCCCGCAGGCATCAAGGACGATCGCGAGGAGCACAAAAATGGCTGACCACACTTACAGCATTTCCGAGATTGTTGGGACTTCTTCCGAAGGCATCGACGCCGCCATCAAGAACGGCATCGCCACCGCAAAACAGACCCTCAGGCACCTCGACTGGTTCGAAGTGAAGGAAATCCGCGGCCACCTCAGCGAGGGCGACGTGGCCGACTGGCAGGTCACCATCAAGCTAGGCTTCCGGCTGGAACGCTGACTCCACGCGCACCGGCCGCACCCGGGAAAGGGGCAGCACCCGGGATACCGGAAAGTACTTTGCGGGGAGGACCGGCGCATCTTGGGCGCCCGGTCCTCCCCGTTCTTGTTGCCGGGGTAGCACGGCGGGGCCGGCGTGCCACCGTCTCATCTGGATCAGGCGATGGCTCCATTCGCCTTCCGATCGATAATGGCGGTGATAATGTCCAGCGCGCGGGCCAATTGCAGGTCCGAGGGCGCACCGTAGCCGATAACCAGCCCGTTCTCCGGGGCGGCTTCGGCAAAATACCCCTCCAAGGCCACCACGCACACGTCGTGCTTCAGCGCTTCTTCGACGACGGCGCGGGCGTCCACGCTCCCGTCGAGGCGGACGATGGCGTGGAGTCCGCCGTCGAGGGCTGCCAGCTTCAGGTCGTCCCGCGCTCCCAGGCGGTCGATCATCAGCGCCCGCCGGTGGGCATACTGGCGCCGGGCCCGGGCAATGTGCCGTGCCAGCCCGCCGCCGTCGACGTAGTTGGCCAGCGCGGACTGCAAGATACCTGACACCGGGGTATCCAACTCTTCCCTGGCCCTTTTGATCCGCTCCCCCGCGGCTCCCCGGACTACGAGGTAGCCGCAGCGCAGCCACGGACTCAGGGTTTTCGAGAAGGAACCGATCAGGACCACTTCGGCGTTGGACGGCAGGGAGGCAAGCGCCGGCAAGGGCATCCTCGTATGGCGGAATTCGCTGTCGTAGTCGTCCTCGAGAACGGTCACGTGGTTCCGCTCGGCCCACTCGAGCAGGGCGAGGCGTTCCTGGACGGGCATCCGGCCACCCAGCGGATATTGGTGGCTGGGGGTTAGCAGGATGGCATCCGGGCGGGACCGCAGGGCGTTGAGCCGGCGCACTTTGGTCCCGTCTTCTCCCACCGGAATGGCCTCAACGAGAGCACCCGCGGCTTTAAGGACCCGGCGGGCGGTCGGGTACCCGGGGTCTTCAACAAAGACCCTGGGAGCGCCGGCAGTGCTTCGCAGTGCCGTTACGATCAGCTGGAGTGCGTCGCTGGTTCCGGCGGTGATGACAATGTCCGCCGCATCCACGGTGAGTCCGCGGGACGCGCCGAGGTGGCGGGCCAAGGCGGCACGCAGGGCGGGCATTCCCGACGCCGGCGGGGGCTGGATCTGGACCGGCTCAGCTATGGCTTTCCGCCAGGCTGCCCGCCATTCGCGGTCCCGGAACGGCTCGCCCGAGGGCCTGCCGGGAGTCAGGTCAATCATGGCTTTCGGCGGCGACGCGGGCTTGGGAGCGGCCTTCGGCGCCGGCGTTCCATAGCCGTCGAGCCGCACTGCCACGCGGGTACCGGCCGATCCGCGGCTTTCCAGATACCCCTCGCCGGAGATCTGCTCGTAGGCCCGCACCACGACTCCGCGGGAGACGCCCAGCTCGTCGGCAAGACGCCGCGAAGCGGGCAGGGTGTGTTCAGGCCGAAGGGTTCCTTCGAGGATCGCCTCCCGAAGCCGGCCGGCGAGCTGCGCGGCCAAGGGAACAGGGCTGGCGCGGTCCAGGACTATCGGAAGTTCAGCCTTCATTTTGGACCTCTCAGTCTCTTTATTCTTGGACCTATGTTAGGACCAAATCGGCTGTGAGCATGAGTACGGGGGTGCTTGCGGAGCCCTCCGCAAGCACCCCGCCCGACCGCCTGACGCCCGCCCGAGGAGCCACCATCATGTTCACCGGCCTCAACGCCTTTCCGCTGACCCCCTTGGCTGAGCAGCGCATCGACGACGCCGCATTCACCGGTTTGGTGGAGCGCCTCGCAACGGCCGGCGTCGACGGGATCACCGCCCTGGGATCGACCGGTTCCTACGCCTATTTCACCCGGGAAGAGCGCGCCCGCGTGGCACGGCTGGCCGTCGAGGCCGCCGGCAACGTACCGGTCGTCATCGGAGTGGGCGCGCTGCGCACCAAGCACGTCCTCGAACTCGTGGAGGACGCCCAGGATGCCGGCGCTTCGGGAGTGCTGCTTGCGCCGGTCTCCTACCAGGCCCTCACCCCTGAGGACGTGTACGGCCTGTTCGAGGACGTGACCCGCGAACTGTCCGTTCCGCTGGCGGTCTACGACAACCCCGGCACCACCCGCTTCACCTTCACCGACGAGCTCTACCAGGCCATCGCCGCGTTTCCGCACGTTGCCTCCATCAAGATCCCCGGGGTTCCCGCCGATCCCCATGCGGCGTCCGCGCGGATCGCCCACCTGCGCAGCATCCTTCCGTCCCACGTCACCATCGGGGTCTCCGGCGACGCGTTCGCTGCGACCGGGCTGAACGCCGGGTGCGACGCCTGGTATTCGGTGATCGGCGGGATCCTGCCCGCCCCGGCCCTGGCCCTGATCCGGGCCGCCCAATCCGGGAATCCCAACGAAGCACGGGAGACCTCCGCGCACCTGCAGCCCCTCTGGGACCTGTTCGGCCGCCACGGCAGCATCCGCGTGACTGCGGCGATCGCCGAACACCTCGGACTCGTTGCGTCGCACAGCCTCCCGCTGCCGATCAGGGGGCTCGACGGCGGCGACCGTGCCGCCGTCGAGCGCGTCTGCGAACTGCTGGACCTGGCCGCAAGCACCAGTCCGCGGTGAAAAGCACAGTGAAAAGCACCATCGCGCCCGTGACGGGCCAGCAACCGCGCTTGCCGGACAGCCCTCGCGAGGCTGCCACTGGCCTGGTCCGGTACGTCGCCGCGGCAACCCTGGCCCGCACCGCCGATGGGGGCGCGGTGGTGGCCATCGTGCTGCTGGCGACCACCAGCGGCGAACCGGGGTGGCTTGCCGGCCTGCTGGGTGCGGCGATCACGGCCCCACACTTGGCCGGCCCATTCATCGCACGGGTACTCGACACCGCGAAGGACGGGCGCACCGTCATTGCCTGGGCCTGCATCTTCCATGGTGCGACGTTGGCCGCCGCCGTCCTCGCCTACCCGCACGTGTGGACGGTCATCACTGTGGCGCTGCTGGTTATCTCGGGGCTGGTCGGCCCCCTGCTCACGGGCGGCATCAGCAGCCGCCTTCCGGCGATTGCCGGACCCGACCGCACGAGCCAGCGCCGCGCGCAGGGCTGGGATGTGGCCACCTACGGCATCGGGGGCACCATCGGCCCCTCGCTCGTGGCTGCGATCTCCGCCTGGTCCAGCCCGACCGTGGCAGCACTGGTACTGGCCGCCGGAACCTTCGGCGCCGCGGGGCTCATACGCCTGCTTCCCCATGCGGCACCTCCGGCCGGCTCGGGCGAGGTTCCCCACCCTGCACAAACCCTCCGGCTGATGCTCACCACCGGACCGCTGCGCCGAACCCTCTATCTGACCGTGATCGTGGCGTTCTCCGTCGCGGCGCTCCCGATCACCGCCGTCGGTGCCGCCGTTCCCCTCGGCGTCGCCCCGGCCGCCGCCGGGATCCTGACGGCGGCCTACGGGCTGGGCGGCCTGGCCGGTTCCGGAGTGCTGATGATCAAACCGCTGCCCGGCGACGCCGACCGCACCATGACCGTTCTGGCGGCTGTCGTCGCTGCCGCGCTGGGCCTCGTTGCGCTCACGGGCTTGTTTTGGGCGGCAATCGGCGCCTACGCCGTTGCAGGGGCGGCAAACTCGCTGTTCTTTGCGGCGACCTTGGCCGCACGCAGCGAATATGCGCCCGCCATGGCACGGGGCCAGGTGTTCATCTGGGTTGGGGCTCTGAAAATCGCCGCGGGCTCTGGCGGCACCGCGTTTGCCGGGGCCACGATCGCAGCGGCGCTGCACGCGCCGCTGATCATCGCCGTCGCCCTCACGCTGGCCTTTTCCGGGGCATCATTCCTCGACCGTATGCGCGAACGCCGGGCGGCCTGATGCCCGGGCCCGAAGGCTAGGCGGCCCAGACTTCGAGGGGGTCGTTGCCGCAGATCAGGCGGCGGCCGCCCTGCTCCAGGACGATCCACAGCATGCGGTGTCCGCCGGCCACTTCGTCGACGATGCCGTTGTCGTAGCCCCAGCCGTCCTCGTGGACCCAGACGGCGTCGCCGCGGGTGAAGGTGGACCAATCAGCGGGCGGGACGAGCCGGGCTTCGGGCGCGGGCTTGCTAGGTGCAACCGCGGGGATCACGCCGAAACCGCCATGGCCGGACGCGGGCGCCACATGGTGGGAGTACCGTTGTGGGCCGGGAAGACGTGGCCTTCGGCGAAGGTCTGCACGGCCTGGGGCTCGGCGTCGGGGCTCCAGGGCCCCGAGGCGGGGACGTGGGAACCGGTAGGGCTGACGGGGGCAACGCGGTTGCCCAGGAGTGCGATGCGCTTCATCGTTGAACCTCATGCTTGGCCGTTGGTGATCGGGACTTCCTCAAGCCTAGAAAGTCGCGCAGCTCACACCAATGGGCATTTGGCCAGAGATAGCCCAATGCGATGTGCAGACAGACAATTGCACGGTCCCGGGGTTGATCAGGCGAACGGTTCGAGCCAAGTCAGCACGGAGCCGTCTTCCTCGATGTGCTCGGTGAGTTCGGCATTGAACACGGCCCCGTAATCGGCGGTGATGTGCTCACGGAAGGCTTCATCGTCGCGATACACCTCGAACACGAAGTACTCCCGCGGATTGGATTCGCGGGTGTACGGCAGGAACAACTGGTTGCCGGGTTCCTGGCGCACGCGTTCCGTCAGCTCGCGCATCATCGCCGCGACCCGTTCCTCGCTGCCGGGCTTGACGGTGAATTCGGCATACAGTGTCTTGGCCATGCGTGGCTCTCCTTGCTTTGGTGATGGGCTTGGGCAGGACTTCAGTACGACGGCAGCAGCTCGCCGGAGCCGCGCACGATCAGTTCGGAGGGGACCACGTAAGTCCGCGGCGCGCCGTCGTCGCCATCTATCCGGGCAAGCAGCCTTTCCGCTGCGAGCTTGCCGATCCGTTCAGGATGCTGGGCAATCACGGTGATTCCGGGATCCATCATGTCGGAAAGGGCAAAGTCATCGAAGCCCACCAACGCCACGCGGCGACTCGCGCCCAGTTCCTTCAATGCGCGCATGACCCCGAAGGTGACCAGGTTCTGGCTGGAGAAGATGGCGGTAGGCGGTTCATCCGAGGACAGGACGGCAAGGGCCGCCAGCCGCGCTGATTCCACATCCCGCAGCCCTTCCCGGACGTAAACAGTGGAGGTGGGGATGCCGGCCTGGCCCAGTTGCTCGAGGAAGCCGCGGCGGCGTTCCCGTGCCGTCTGGATTTCCGGCGTGTCACCAAAGTAGGCCAGCCGGGTGTGGCCGTGGCCCACCAAGTGGGCCGCGGCCCGGGCGGCTCCCGCAGCGTTATCCGTGACCACGGCGTCTGCCTCGATGCCCACCGGTTCGCGGTCGATGAAGACCATGGGGAGGTCCCGTGAATGCTCCGGGATCACGTACGCCTGGTTCCTGCCGATCGGCGTGAGCACCATGCCATCCACCCTTCGGCCGAGGAAGGCCGCCACGAGCGCCTTTTCGCGTTCGGGATCGTCGTCGAGGCTCGCCGCGAAGACCGCGATTCCGCGTTCGGAGAGGGTGTCCTCCAGCGCGCGGTGTATTTCGCTGCTGAAGGGATTGGCCACGCTTGGCAGGAGCAAGCCGATGGACAGGGTTTGGCGTCCGGACCGGCGCAGGCTGCCGGCAGCCATATCCAACTGGTAGTTCAACTGCCGGCTGGCCTGCAGGACACGCTGCCGGGTTGCTTCGGATACCCCGGGTTCGTCATTCATGACGCGCGAGACGGTCTTGATGCCGACGCCCGCGAGGGCAGCAACGTGGCGCATGGTCGGACGCCCGCCTTGGCTGGCTTGGTAACGATGAGACAACGTTGTCACGAAATGTTCTCCCCCTTGAGGTCTACGCGTTGACTATAGCGTGTGAGCTGCATTACACATGGGGATGACATCGTTGTCAGGCACGCCACGTGCCCTGAGACAGGAGATTCAAAGATGAGTTCCATCGCCCCTCGCTCCACCGCCCGCCGCCTCTTCGCCGCCGGCGCAATCCTGACCCTCGGTGCACTGAGCCTGACGGCCTGCGGAGGCAGTTCAGGCGGCACAGGCTCCTCCACCGGGGCTTCATCCGAAAAGATCGGCGTCTCGCTGATCGTCAAGACCACCGCCAACCCATTCTTCGTCTCCATGCAGGACGGCGCGAAAAAGGCTGCCGAAGCGGACGGCGTCGACCTCAAACTCGCGGCAGGCAAGGCCGACGGCGACGAGGACACCCAGATCCAGGCCATTGAAAACGCCATCTCCAAGGGCGACAAGGGAATCCTCATCACCCCCAACGGCCCGTCCGTCGTCGACGCCCTGAAGAAGGCCAAGGACGCCGGCCTCTTTGTCATCGCACTGGACACCCCTCCGGACCCGGCCGATGCCGCGGACATCACCTTCGCCACGGACAACTTCGCGGCCGGCGAGCTGATCGGAAAGTGGACCGCCGCGCAGCTGGGAGGCAAGAAGGCCACCATCGCCCTGATCGACCTCTTCGATGACAAGGTGGTCTCCGTTGACTACAACCGCGACCAGGGCTTCCTGACCGGCCTCGGCATCGACACGGCGGACAAGAAGAAGAACGGCGACGAAGCCAAGACCGGCAAGTACACCGGCGGCAAGGGCGGCGACTACGAGATTGTCGGTAACCAGGCTTCCCAGGGCGCCGAGGACGGCGGCCGCACGGCGATGGAGACCCTGCTGTCCAAGAACCCCAACATCAACGTCGTGTACACCATCAACGAACCTGCCGCCGCCGGAGCGTACGAGGCACTCAAGTCCGCCGGCAAGGAAAAAGACGTCCTCGTCGTCTCGGTGGACGGCGGATGCGCCGGCGTGAACAACGTCAAGGCAGGCGTCATCGGCGCCACCGCCCAGCAGTACCCGGTCAAGATGGCAGAGCTCGGCGTTAAGGCAATCGTCGACCTCGCCAAGACCGGCAAGAAGCCGGAGAACTCGGCAGGACTGGACTTCTTCAACACCGGAGTCGAACTGGTCACCGACAAGGCGGCCGAAGGCGTCAAGAGCATCACGACGGCGGATGCTGCCCAGATCTGCTGGGGCAAGTAGGACCGGCCGTTGTCAGGAGCAAACATGACCCAGCAACAGCAAGCAGCCGGACCGCCGGCCGAAAAGCCCACCGACCCGGCCGAGGAATTCCTGGACCGGAGCACACCCCTTAGCCGCATCCGCAATGTGCTGCACCGCTATCCCGCCCTGAGCCCAGCCATCGTGCTCCTGGTAGCCGTGGTGGTGTTCGGCATCCTCAACGACCGATTCCTGCGCGTTGAGAACCTCTCCCTCATTACGCAGCAGGTCTCCGTGGTGGGAACCCTCGCCATCGCACAGACCCTGATCATCCTCACTGCGGGAATCGACCTCTCAGTGGGCGCCGTAATGATCCTGGCGTCCATGGTGGTTGCGCAAATGACAGTTAACAACGGCATGCCGGCACCCCTGGCACTCGTGGCGGGGCTCGTCGTCGGACTCGCCGCGGGGGCGCTCAACGGTTTCCTCGTGACCAGGTTCAAGCTTCCGCCGTTCATCGTGACCCTGGGAACGCTGAACATCTTCATCGCGCTGACCCTGCTGTACTCGGGCGGTTCCACGGTGCGGGGCTCGAGCATGCCGGCCCTGCTGACCTGGATGGGCAGCACCTTCCCCGTGGGCCCGGTCCGGATCTCCACCGGGGTGGTCACGATGCTGCTGCTCTACATCGCCGTGGCATTCATCCTCGGCAAGACCGCCTGGGGGCGCCATGTCTATGCCGTGGGTGACGACAAGGAGGCGGCCCGCTTGGCCGGTATCCCCGTCAACCGGGTCCTCATGAGCGTCTATCTGGCCGCAGGCGCGGTCCTGGCCGTCGGCGCGTGGATCCAGATCGGCCGTACCAACGCGGCCAGCCCCAACGCCGGCGTGGACCTGAACCTGGACTCGATCACCGCCGTCGTCATCGGCGGCACGAGCCTCTTCGGCGGCCGCGGATCCGTCTGGGGTTCGTTGCTCGGGGCCCTGATCGTGGGCGTCTTCCGGAACGGCCTGTCCCTCGCCGGACTGGACGTCCTGTTCCAGACCCTCGCCGTCGGCGTGCTCATCATTGTCGCTGTGTCGGTGGACCAGTGGATCCGAAAGGTTAAGTCATGACCGCCGTCGACGTTCCCACCCCGGCTACCGGGACCCGCCAACCGATCCTGCAGGCACGCAACCTGGTGAAGACCTTCGGCAAGGTGGTGGGGCTGGACGGCGTCAGCCTGGACCTCTACCCCGGCGAAGTTCTGGCCATCATCGGTGACAACGGGGCCGGCAAGTCCACCCTGATCAAATGCCTCACCGGGGCCGAGATCCCGGATACCGGCGAACTGCTCGTGTCCGGGCAGCAGGTCCATTTCAAGCGGCCCCAGGACGCCAGGGCCCACGGCATCGAGACTGTTTACCAGAACCTGGCGGTCTCCCCCGCCCTGGATGTGGCTTCGAACCTGTTCCTTGGCCGGGAAGAGCGGCTCCCCGGGCCCCTGGGATCGATCTTCCGGGTCCTCGACACCAAAGGCATGCGCCGCAAGGCCAAGGCGGAGCTGATCCGGCTGGGTATTTCCACGCTCCAGGACGTCACCGTTCCGGTGGAGAACCTCTCCGGCGGGCAGCGTCAGGCAGTTGCCGTGGCCCGGGCCGCTGCCTTCGGTTCCAAGGTGGTGGTGCTGGACGAGCCGACGGCGGCCCTGGGCGTGCGTGAATCCAACCAGGTTCTGCAGTTGGTCCGGGACCTCCGGGACCGCGGGCTGCCGGTCATCCTGATCAGCCACAACATGCCTCACGTGTTCGACGTCGCCGACCGCATCCACATCCAGCGGCTCGGCAAGTGCGCGGCCACGATCACGCCACAATCGCACTCCATGACGGATGCTGTGGCGATCATGACAGGTGCCGCAACGGCCTGAACCGTCCTGACGGCGCTCCATCCCACCTCCCGTCCGCGGACCCGGCGCAGCCCAACAGCGCCGCGTCCGCGGACGGCCCCGCGAAAGGCATCCGGCAATGGCCAACTCGTACACAGCCTCCGCTCCCCAGGCGAACTCAGCCGACGTCGTCGTGATCGGCGAAGCGCTCATCGACGTCGTCACTACCTCCAACGGCACCGTTGAACACCCGGGCGGTTCGCCCGCCAACGTGGCCTACGGGCTGGGCCGGCTCGGGGTCAGGGCCAGCCTGCTGACCTCGATCGGCGACGACGAACGCGGTGCCGCGATTTCCCGCCACCTGTCCTCGGCCGGCGTGTCCCTGCTCCCGGGGTCCATCTCGGCGGGGCGGACCGCTTCGGCAACCGCCACGCTGGCCTCCGACGGTTCCGCCAGCTACGAGTTCGACATCTCCTGGGAACTGGCGCCCGTGGCTCCCGCTTCCCTCCCCAGGATCCTGCACACCGGGTCGATCGCCAGCTTCCTTTCTCCTGGAGCGGGAGCCGTCAGGACCTTGCTCGAGCAGTCGTACCGCGAAACCCTGGTCACCTACGACCCCAATATCCGGCCCGCGTTGCTCGGCACCCATGCCGAAGCGCTCACCATCTTCGAGGACCTCGTTCCGCTGACGGATGTGGTCAAACTCAGCGACGAGGACGCGCGCTGGCTCTACCCCGGCCTCGGGCTGGACGATGCCGCCGACCGTATCCTCGGGCTTGGCGCCGATCTTGCCGTAATCACGCGCGGCGCCGAAGGATCCCTGCTGGCGACACCGGCCAACCGCCTGCACGTGCCGGCGGTGAAGACCGTTGTTGCCGACACCATCGGAGCCGGCGACTCCTACATGGCCGCCCTGATCTACGGCCTGCTCAGCCGCAGCAGCGACGGCCTGGCACCTGCGGTGCTCGAACTCCTCGGCCGGACCGCGTCCAAAGCGGCCGCCATCACGGTCAGCAGGCCCGGTGCGAACCCGCCCACGACAGAAGAATTGGCGGCGGAACCGGTGCCCGCGCCCGCTTAGGCTCGCAGGGCGGCAACCCTTCGCATTGAAAACCCGGAGACCACCAGCAGCAAGCCTGCGACGGCGGTGAACGCCGCCAGCAGCCCCGAAAGGGCCAGGATGCCGATGCCTGGGTTGACGAGGAGAAGGATGCCAAACGCGATAAGGACAAATCCTGTCAGCGCTGGGCTCCGCCAGGCCCTGAGGGTGGTCCGGCCTTCAAGCGCGATGAAGATCTGCGTGATTCCCAACGCCAAGGCCCAAATCCCCGTGAGGAGAGCCAGCGCCGCGACCGCAATGCCGGGCCACGAAACGGCCACCAGGCCGACGGCAACGGAGGCAATCCCGCCGATCATGCTCCAGCGGGAGTGGCGTACGGGATCGTAGTAGTAATGCGCGAGGTTCGCGAGGCCATCGGTCATCGCGTAGATTCCGAACACATACGCGAGGGCGAACACCGTGGCAACCGGCAAGGACGCCACCGCCAAGGCCAGAAGCAAGGCCAACGCCCCACGGAAAATGAGGCCCGTGCCCGAATGCTTGTACAACTTGCGCGCTGCTATGGCGGACATATCCACAGTTTAGTCCGCCCCGGCCACAGGGGACATGGGACAGCGGCCCCGGATTCCGCGATGCCCCGGATTCAGTGCCCTGCGGACTTGGCAGCCTTGGCCGCGGCCTTCGCAGCCTGCTTGGAGGCGCGGACCTTCCGCAACGATTCCGGATCCACGATGTCTGCCACGGAAAGGAAGACGTCGGCCTGGCCATAGTTCCCGGCGGCTTCGCGCCAACCCGGTGCCTGGAGACCGCATTGCTTGCCAAGAAGGGCCAGGAAGATCTTGGCCTTCTGCTCGCCGAAGCCCGGCAGCGCCTTGAGCCGGTTCAGCACTTCCTTGCCGTCGGGCTCGCCCTTCGTCCAGATGGCGGTGGCGTCTCCGCCCCATTCGTGCTCAACGGTCTCGGCGAGCGCCTGGACCCTGCCCGCCATCGAGCCCGGGAAGCGGTGCACGGCAGGGCTCTCCTTGAACATCTCGACAAAGTCCCCGGGGTCGTAGCCGGCAACCGTTGCCGGCGCGATGGAACCGATGCGCGTCCGGATCTTCTCCGGTCCGGCGAACGCCGACTCCATGGTCACCTGCTGGTCCAGCAGCATGCCGGTGAGCAGTGCAAACGCGTCGTCGCTGAGCAGTTTGTCGGCGGCCGGATCCCCCGTGATGTGCAGTTCCATGCGCCCTATCCTGCCACCCGGCCCTGCACCCGTCACGGCTCCTCCCAGCAACGCGGGGTCAGCTACGGCCCATGTTGCGTCCCGGAACGGGCCGTAAGTGACCCCGTGTTGCTCTTTAGGAGGGGTGTCCGCGCAACACCACGATCCCCCACGCCGCCAGCAGCACCGCCGCGAGGAGCAGTCCGGCCTCGCCGAGCTCGATCGACCCGAGCCAGCTGGTCACAGGATCGTCCAGGCTGAACGCGGCCTTGAGGAAACCGCCGAGGGTGATGACCGAAATGAAGAACGCGGAGGCCGCGGAGATCCCGGTGATCACGGCGTTGAAGCCCAGTTTCCGCTGCGGGTCGGCGAGAGCAGAGCGGTACATACGCATCATCGCGACGCCGTTGACCGAGTCGCAGAGGGTCATGGCCGCGGCGAACGCCAACGGCAGGGACAGCAGCGCCAGCGGAGAGGCCCCGGCGAGGGAGGCCGCCGTCGTCATGACCAACAGCCCGATGGTGGTGGCGGTATCGAAACCCAGCCCGAACAGGAAGCCGATCACGTAGATGTTCCGGGGCCGCCGCACCCGGGCGAGCGGGCGGGCGAGCAGCCGCGCGACAAACCCCCGGGCCTCCAGGTCCTCGACGGCGACCGCGCCGCCGGCCTTCGACCGCCGGTACAGCTGCGTAGCCCGGAGGAACGCCGCGCCGTTGAAGATGCCCATCGCCAGCAGGAACAGGCCCGAAACTCCGCTGCCGATCAGCCCGAGCACCAGGTTCGCGGCGCTGCCGTCCTCCATGAACTGGCCCACCACGGTGGCGCCCGCCAGCACCAGTGCCCCGGCCAGCACCACCACGGAACTGTGCCCCAGGCTGAACGCGAAGCCCACGCTGACGGGCTCCCCGCCCTGGGCCACGAACTTCCGGGTGGAGTTGTCGATCGCCGCGAGATGGTCCCAGTCGTAGCTGTGCTTGACGCCGGCCAGGTACGCGGTGAGTACCAGCCCGAGCGCCAGCGGCTGTCCGCCGCTTTCCCCCGAACGCAGCAGGCCGAACAGCAGCAGCCCGACGGCGGCCAGATGCAGGGCGGCGACCGCGCCGAAGGTGAACAGCAGCCGCGTCCGCAGCGGCAGGTCTTCGCGTTGCCGGTACAGGACGGCGAAGCCGGTCAGAGTCGTCATCAGTACTTCCTCAGGTTCAGCGGCTCCTGGCCGTACCAGTGCTTGCGCAGGTGCGCGGTGCAGGCACCGAGAAGGCGGTTCAGTTCTTCAGTGTTGTCCGACAGCGCCCGCAGCACCAGCCCCGTGGTTCCGCCGACCGTCGCGGTCAGGGAGACACCGGCCAAGGCGTCATGCGGTGCGGCCAGCGCGTGCAGTTCATCGGCGAGCGCCTGGTCCACCCGCGCATCGACCACCAGCAGCGACCCCAGGTGGCTACGGCCTTCCATGAAGCCCAGCCCCGTGACGTTACCCGCCTGGGCACCGCGCCGCGGCTTGACCAGGACGTTGTCCAGTGCCAGCAAGCCCGCCTCCCCCGTCGGGCCTTCCACCCGGATTTCGGTGCGCAGCCGCAGTTCCTCGTACTGGAAGGCCGTGCGTTCAGGGGACCATCCGGGCGTGACGATTTCGCTCATGACCAGGCTCGACGCCGGATGCACGGTGATGCGGGTGTCCTGACGGTAACTGGCCTCCCGGTAGGCGATGAGCTGGTCCGGCGCCAGTTCCAGTCTGGCGCCCTCGCCGAGCCGAATGGACATGCGCTGTTCAGCGAAGGAGCCCGGCGTACGGTAGATCTTGGTGGCCGACTGGGTGGTCAGCAGCAGCGAGGCCCCGGCTTCAACTTCGACGTCGATCACGTACAAGTCCGCGCCCAGGTACGCCCCGCCCGGGTTCACCATCACGTAGCCGAGCTGCCCCGAGTCGTCCAGGTAGTGCGGCCGCAAGACCCGAAGGGCACCCTGATGGAACTGGTGCACGGCCACGGAACGTCCGCCGTGGCGGGCCACGCGCAGGCGGAGCTCCCCCATCGGTGACCCAACGGCTGCGGCAGGCGCCGCCGTCGAACGCGCGCCGGCCGCCGTCGTACTGGTGCTCATCACGATCCGCTCACTGGACTGTACTCAATGAACAAGGTACTCACTGAACCAGGTCGAGCATCAGGACGTCGTGCCGGATCCATTCGATGACCGCTTCCAGGCCTTCGTCCGTCTTGAGATTGGTGAAGCAGAACGGCTTATCGCCGCGGAATTCCTTGGAGTCGCGCTCCATCACGGCCAGGTCCGCGCCGACGTGGGGCGCCAGGTCCGTCTTGTTGATGATGAAAAGGTCGGATTTGATCATGCCCTGCCCGGCCTTGCGCGGGATCTTCTCGCCCTGGGCGACGTCGATAATGTAGATCGAGAAGTCCACCAGTTCGGGGCTGAAGGTGGCCGAGAGGTTGTCGCCGCCGGATTCGACGAAGATCACCTGGAGGTCCGGGTGCCGTCTCTTCAGTTCCTCGATGGCCGCGGTGTTCATGGACGTGTCTTCGCGGATGGCGGTGTGCGGGCAGCCGCCGGTTTCGACGCCGATGATCCGGTCCTCGGGCAGGATGCCGTTGGCGGCCAGGATCTTGGCGTCCTCGATCGTGTAGATGTCGTTGGTGATGGCGGCCATGGAGATCTCCGCACTCATGTGCCGGGTGAGGCGCTCCACGAGCTGGGTCTTGCCGGCGCCCACGGGCCCGCCGATGCCGATCTTGACCGGTTCTGATGTAACGAGTTCAGTCATGGTGTCCTCCTACTAGCTCATGAACATGCGGGCACGTTGTCTCTCGTGCCGCATCTGCGAAATTTCCAGGCCCGGGCTGACGGCTCCGAAGTCGTCCGGTGTAAGGGTGCGGACCCGTTCGACCGCGGCAGCAACACCGTCGTGCGCTGCACGCAGCACCCGCTGCCCGGCGTTCTGGCCGAGCGGGATGGCCCGCACGGCGTTCTGGGTCAGCGAGGTGACCGCGGCGAAAAGGTACGCGGGGAGCGCCTCCTCGAGCGGGATGTCCAGTGAGCACGCGACGACGGCGAACGCCAGCGGCTGGTGGCCGGCGGCCCGGCCGGTGGCCACCGCAGCCCGGTACGCTTCCAGCTCCGGGGACGGGAAGACCTCGGAGCCGATCTCTAGCAGCCGGCCGCCCATCTTGGTGCTCGCTTCGCGGACCTGCCGGGGAAGCAGCTGGGCGCTCAGGTGCTCATCGAGTTCCGCGAGCGGCATACCTTCGTAGAGGAAGCGGATGGCCAGGGCGTCCGAGTACGTCAGCTGCTGGCCCAGGAACGCGGCCAGCCAGGTGCCGAAGCTTGCTTCGTCGTGCACCAGCCCGCGCTCCAGGTAGGACTCGAAGCCGAACGAGTGCGCGAACGCCCCGGTGGGCAGCGCGGAATCCGTGAGCTGCTGCAGGGCAAGGCGGCGGCTAGTGGGTGTGCTCGGCATGGCGGAACGGAACGGGCATGACCCGTTCCTGGCGGTCGTAGGGAACGCCGACGTGCTTGAGGTAGTCCTCCACGGTGTGGTCGTACTGGCAGACCATGACCTCGGCGGCGTACTCGGAGGCGGCGTCGAAGAACTGGGCCTGCAGGTGCCGGTTGCCCAGGGAGTGCGCCACGACGCCCATTTCGTGGATGGTGCGCGGGGCGATCACCAGCACGTCCGTGGGCAGTACCGACACGACGATCAGGTTCTTTTCCTCCACAGCCAGGATGTCGCCGTCGCGCAGGTCCGGGGAACCGGACGGCAGGCGGATTCCGAGCTCCTTGCCGTGGTCCGTGGTGACGCGCTGGATGCGTTTGACCAGCAGGGCGCTGGGCAGCACCACCTTCTCCTTGTGGTGGCCGGCGTAGGAGCCGGGATCGGGCAGCTCGTGCAGGTTGCCCTGGATTTTCTCGATGATCATGCTGTTTTCTCCGTGCCGCTCAGAATCCGGACCGCTCAAAAGAGGAAGTAGCGCTGCGCCATGGGCAGCTCCGTGACGGGTTCGCAGCTGACGTCCTCGCCGTCCACCGTCACCTTGTAGGTTTCGGGGTCGACGGCGATGTCCGGCGTCGCGTCGTTGAACTTCAGGTCCGCCTTCCTCAGGGAGCGGATGCCCGAGACCGGGCGGATGGTTTTCTCCAGGCCGAGTTCCTCCGGGACGCCGGCCTCGATGGCCGCCTTGGACAGGAAGGTGATGGAGGACTTCTGCATGGCTTTACCGAAGGTGGCGAACATGGGCCGCATGGTGCGCGGCTGCGGCGTGGGGATGGAGGCGTTGGCGTCGCCCATGATGGCATAGGCAATCTGCCCGCCCTTGATGACCAGCTCCGGCTTCACGCCGAAGAACGCCGGGTCCCACAGGACGAGGTCCGCGAACTTGCCTTCCTCCACGGAGCCGATGGAGTCCGCCATGCCCTGCGCGATCGCCGGATTGATGGTGTATTTCGCCACATAGCGCTTGAGGCGGAAGTTGTCGCTGTCCGCGGAACCGTGGGCAGTCCCGGCCGGGTCAGCCAAAGCGCCGCGCTGCTTCTTCATCTTGTCCGCCAGCTGCCAGGTGCGGGTGATGACCTCGCCCACCCTGCCCATGGCCTGCGAGTCGGAGGAGGTGATCGAGAAGATGCCGAGGTCCTGCAGCACGTCCTCGGCGGCGATGGTTTCGGCGCGGATGCGCGAATCGGCGAAGGCCACGTCCTCCGGGATGTCCGGGTTCAAGTGGTGGCAGACCATGAGCATGTCCAAATGCTCTTCGATGGTGTTGCGCGTGTACGGCAGCGTGGGGTTGGTGGAGGCCGGCAGCACGTTGGGCATGCCGGCGATCTTGATGATGTCCGGGGCGTGGCCGCCGCCGGCGCCCTCGGTGTGGAAGGTGTGGATGACCCGGCCGTCGATTGCCTTGATGGTGTCCTCCACGAAGCCGCACTCGTTGAGGGTGTCCGTGTGGATGGCCACCTGCACGTCGTATTCGTCCGCGGCCTTGAGGGAGTTGTCGATTGAAGATGTCGTGGAGCCCCAGTCCTCGTGGACCTTCAACCCCACCGCGCCCGCACGGATCTGTTCGGCCAAGGGCTCGACGGCGGAGGCGTGGCCCTTGCCGAAGACGCCGATGTTCACGGGCAGCCCCTCGGCGGCCTGCAGCATGCGCTTGATGTGCCAGGCGCCGGGGGTGACGGTGGTGGCTTTGGTGCCCTCGGCCGGGCCGGTGCCGCCGCCCACCATGGTGGTGATGCCGCTGCTGATCGCAGCGGGCACTTGGTCCGGAGAGATGAAGTGGATGTGGGTGTCGATGCCGCCGGCGGTGAGGATCTTCCGTTCACCGGCGATGATCTCGGTGCTTGCGCCGATCACGATGTCCACGCCGCTGCTGATGTCCGGGTTGCCGGCCTTGCCGATCCTGAAGATGTGGCCGTCCCGGAGCGCGACGTCAGCCTTGTAAATGCCCGTGTAGTCCAGCACGATCACGTTGGTGATGACGGTATCCGGGATGTCTTCATTCCGGGTGGCCTGCCCGTTCTGGCCCATCCCGTCGCGGATCACCTTCCCGCCGCCGAAGACCGCTTCTTCGCCGTAGACCGTGTAGTCCTTCTCGATCTCGAGGAACAGCCCGGTATCGGCGAGCCGGATGGCGTCGCCGGTCGTCGGGCCGTACAGCTCGGCGTACTGCCGCCGCGGAAGCTCGAAACTCACTGGGTGCCTCCCTCAAGGCGGGTGCCGCCCTCGAGCTTTCCGTTGACAGCATTGCTGAGCCCGTGAACCTCCCGGTTCCCGGCGAGTTCCACGAGCCGCACGGTGCGGCGGTCCCCCGGTTCGAAACGCGCCGCGGTGCCGGCGGGGATGTCCAGGCGGTGGCCGTAGGCAGCCTCCCGGTCGAACTCGAGTGCCTGGTTCGCCTCGGCGAAGTGGTAGTGGGAGCCGACCTGCACGGGCCGGTCGCCGCGGTTGACGACGTCGACGGCGATCGCCTCGCGGCCGCTGTTGCAGTGGATCGGCTCGGGGCGGAGCCGGTATTCGCCCGGGATCATGTGCGGCCTCCTAGCGGATGGGGTGGTGGACGGTGACGAGCTTGGTGCCGTCGGGGAAGGTGGCCTCGATCTGCACGTCGTGGATCATTTCCGGCACGCCTTCCATGACGTCCTCGCGGCCCAGGATGGTGGTTCCCCAGCTCATGAGCTCGGCCACGGTGCGGCCGTCGCGTGCGCCTTCGATAAGCTCGTAGCTGATGATGGCCACGGCTTCGGGATGGTTCAGTTTGAGGCCCCGGGCCTGCCTCCGCCGGGCCAGGTCCGCGGCCACCACGATCATGAGCTTTTCCTGCTCACGGGGCATCAAATGCATCGCTTCTCCTCATCGCCGGGCACGCTTCCCGATGGTTTGTGACAAGAGTAGGCGCGGGGTGTTTCGACGAGGTTTCGAGATGCTGGGAACACGGCCGAAGCGGGAGCTCGCAGTACCCGTATCAACCGGGGCTACAAGGAGCGGTCCGCAGACTGGCCAGAGCCCGGTTCTCACACCGTGAACGTAACCGTGGCCAGGACCCGGGAGCGGTTGATCTGCTTGGGGATTTCCAGCGTGGCCGTGCAGTTGCCCGACGGCGGGTAGACGGCCTGGGTGATGCCGGTGCCGTCCGCGCCGATCACCACGGTGAGGGTGGTGGAGTAGTCCCCGCAGACGATCCGCACCGTGTAGTAGTCCCGGTTGTTCGCGCCCTGCACGGTAAAGCTGACGCCGCCGTCGGGCAGGTAGTTCACGGTGAGCGGGCCATCGGAGGGCGCCGCGGCGGGTGCCGGCTCGGCGGAGGTGGTTGAGGTGGGCTGGGTGGCGGAAGCCTGGGTGGAGGACGACGTATCCGGCGACGACATCGTAGCGGCGGCCGGGCTGCCGGCCGGGGCAGTGTAGCCCGCCGGCGCGGCGTCGTCGTTGCTGATGGTCACCTGCCCGTAACCGTCGGCGAGGTTGAAGTCCGGCCCGGCAAGGAGTTGGACCATGAACTGCTCGGCGGATTCGTAGAGCGTGTCCTCGTAGACCGTCACGGTGATGGTCGTTGTCGTGCTGTTGGCAGCGAACGTCGCGGTTCCGGAAGCGGCGAGGAAGTCCGAACCGGCCGCCGCGGTCCCTGCCAGGGTCCGCCAACCGAGCGTCAACGGCGTTGCCTGGACCTGGCTCAGCGTCAGGGTGAGCGTCACCGTCCTGGACCCGCTGTTGCCTTCGACCATGGTGGCGTCGCCGATCCGCACCTCGCGCTGGATGACGGCGGGAGGGGTGAACTGGTCGTCGTCGGTGCGGAAGCGGAAGCTGTTGAACGAGGCGGGCTCCGTGCCCGGGACCGGCCTGCCCAGCAGGCCCGTGCGGCCGTCCGCGACGGCGGAGTTGAAGGGGAGGCTGGTGACCACCTGGCCGTTGAGCGTCACGGTGGCCACGGTGGCTTTGAGCACCAGGTTGAGGGTCTGTTCGCTGCCGGCCGCGATGGTCCGGGCGATGGCCTGGTCCACCACCCAGCCGCTGCGCGGGCTCACGTGCCCGATCAGCACCCGCTGGCCGGGGACGTCCAGCACCACGAACTTGTAGTCGTTGGCGGCGTAGTAGTCGAAGACGATGCCGGTGACGCCGGAGGCCCGGAATGCGGCCTCGACCTCCACGTAGGACAGGGGGTCGATTCCGGTGCTGCCGAACTGGGCTGATGCGAGCGCGGTGTTGGCGGGGAACGCGCCGCCGGTAGTGCCTGCCATGCCGAGGTAGCGGCCGGTGTCGATGGTCCACGAGCCGGCTGCCGGGGTGAACGCCTCGGCCGTGCCGTCGTCGAAGTATTCCGTGCGGTCCAGCGAGATCTCCGGCGAGATGACCGTCAGGGCGATGTTGTCGAACCAGCCCTGGGCCTGCTGCGAACCGAAGCCCACCAGCCCTTTGTTGAGCGCCACGGCGTCGCCGTCGACGTACCGCACCGGGAACTGGTGGCTGAAGGCGTTCTTGCCGTCGATCGTCACGATGACCACCAGTCCGTTGACCACCACGTTCAGTTCGTAGTACCTGCCGGCGCTCACCGAACCGGGCACCGCGGCCTGGGCGTCGTACCACCAGCCGGAGGCGTTGCGGTGGCCGATCACCATCTTGTTGATCGAGTCGTCGATGCCGGCGAACTTGAAGTCCTCCGGGCCGAAGTAGTCGAAGATGGTGAACGCGTTGGCCTTCCAGCCGCCGGTTGCCTTGTCCATGGAGATCTTGGCGGCGATCTCGTAGTACACGGACTTGTAGGCGTCCGAGTACCAGACGGCGACGGCGTCCTGCGAGGGTCCTGCGGCGGTCACCTTGAGCAGGCCGTTCTGGACGGTGAACGCACCTGAGTCGGTGGCGAAGCCCTGCAGGGTGCCGTCGTTGAAGTCGGCGCCGCGGAGGGTGTCGCGGCGGCCACCCGGGATGTTGCCGGCCTGCGGGTCGGTGGGTCCGCCGGTCTGCGTCTGCCACTGGCCGTGGTCGTGCTGGGTGATGAGGCCCAGCTCGCCGTCGGGCTCGCCGTTGCGGGCGGGGTCGTTGCCGGTGTCGGTGGCCCGCGTCGGGTCCGCACCCTGGCTGCGGGAGAGGGCGTACAGGAACCTGGGCAGCTGCGGTTCCACCTGGCGGCTGACGGTGGCGATGCCGAACGGTGCGAACGGCACGAGGTAGCTGTTGAATTCGCCCACCCAGTCGATCAACCGGTCGCCGCCGGTGTTGCCGATGAGGATGTCCAGGCCGGCACCGCCGAAGACGCGGTCCTGGTAGCTGGAGTTCACGCCGTCGGGTGCGTCGTTGAGGCCGTTGTTGGTGGTCAGCAGGTCATCCGCGTTGGAGAGGTCGTTGCCCCAGCCGGCCCAGATGGTGTCCTGGCCGGTGCCGCCCACGGACCAATCGTTGCCGAGGTCGCCGAAGATGGCGTCGTCGCCGTCGGAGGGCTGGTTGGTGATGGTTCCGGTGCAGTTGCCTTGGTTGTCGACGGCGATGCAGGCGGTCACCCAGTTGCCGGACGTGGCGTCGTTGTTCAGGAAGAACTGCCGGGTCCACGGCGGGGTGATGCCCTTCCAGACGCTTCCGTCGGTGTTGAAGAGGACGACGCGGCGCGGATCGTATTCGTCGTAGAGCAGGAACTCGCCCAACCGGCCCATGTTGTGGTTGTTGCTGTGCCAGGCGTTGGTGTCGGCGCCGAAGTGCAGCACATCGCCCGGGTTGTACGGGTGCAGGTAGTCGATCAGTTCCAGGCCCGTTGCGTTGCCGTTGGCCTCGTTGCCGCCGGCGTCGAAGTGCTGGGCGTAGGAGGTGCCCAGCGCCTCGGAGCCGGAGACGGCGTCGTCGCCCGCGCCGCCATGGATGAAGTCGTTGCCCCAGCCGCCGAAGATGATGTCGTCCGAGTTGTTGGCGTCGAAGAGCGGCTGGTTGGCCACGTGGTGCTGGCTGGCGTTGACGTTGTCGCCCAGGTTGTACGGGGTGAGGTCCGCGGCCTTGGCCAGCTGGCCGGCAACGTTGATGGTGGCGGTCTGCACCCGGCCCGGGGTGTAGATGGCCTCGTTGAGGACGTCCCCTTCGCTGGTGCGGGTGTCCGGGTCCACGGTGCGGAACTTGTAGACGCCGTAGAGCGGCTCGCCCAGCTGCGTGCACACGGCGCTGGAGGCGAGCGAGCAGCCGGTGTTGCGGCTGGTGAAGATCCGCCCGTCGTCGCCGAGGATGCCGTCCGTTCCGGTGCCGCCGGAGATCCAGTCGTTGCCCCAGCCGCCGATCAGGTCGTCGTCCTGCGCGTCACCATAGAGGGCGTCGTGGTCTGCCCCGGCGTAGACGGTATCGTCGCCGGACTCGCCGTGGACCTCGTCCCGGCCGCCGATCTGCGTGTACTTCCAGGTGCCGGTGGCGGTGTCCAGGACGATCGAGCAGGTGGGCTGGGTGGGCGAGCCGTTGCAGTCCGAACCGGCGCCCTGGCCGAAGTTGGCGGGGACGAAGTCCGGGCCGCCCGGGGTGTAGTCGAGCAAGTGGACGCCGCGGACCACGATGCGCTGAGTTCCGTAGTTGTCGTAGTTGAAGGTGACGTAGTTGGCCGTGCCTGCTGCGCCCGTGGGGTTGATGTCCGTGTGGTTGGTGCCCACGATCCGGATGATCCGGCCGTTGTCCGCAACGATGGTGTCGGCGTCGCGGGCGTGCATGTTGGCCGGGAGCGTGTTGTCGGCCAGGATCCCGCCGGGCAGGCCCGGGGTGCCGGGCACGCCGCTCACCTGGTTGTTCATGGCGATCTGCGTTCCGGCGCCGCCGAACAGCAGGTCCGCGCCGCGGTCGTCGCCGGGCAGGTAGGCCAGAGCCGGGAAGGGCAGGCCATCCGGGCGGAGTTCCGGGGTACCCAGCGAGAAGAAGTCGCTGCTGCCGCCCACGATGTCGTCCTGGCCAAGTCCGCCAAACGCCACGTCGTTGCCGGCATTGCCCTCGATGTAGTCCTCGCCGTCCGTGGCGGCCTCGAAGGAGGCGACGACGGCGAGCACGCCGGTGAAGTCGCACACCACGTTGCCGGGGGCGCCGGTGCAGCCCAGCGGGGTGCGGGAGGCGCCCGCGTGCAGGGTCACCGTGGGGTCGTCCACCAGGCGGGCGAAGGCCTGCTCGATGCCGCCGTCGCCCTGGATGACGTCGTTGCCGAGCTGTCCGAGGATCACGTCGTGGCCCGCGCCGCCGGCCAGGTAGTCGTTTCCGAAGCTGCCGGCCCACTTGCTTCCCTCGTCCGAGGCGAAGTCGTGGAACAGTTCCGTGACGTCGTACTCAGCCCACCAGGGGGCGCCGTCCGGATCGCGGTAGGCGCGCGGTGTGCCGTCCACGAGGAGCAGGCCGCTGTTGTCCTCCGTGACCGTTCCACCGCAGGCGTTGGGCTGGTCACTCCGGCTGTAGAGGAGCGTGCCGCAAAGGGTCTGGAAGTGGTAGCTGAGGAAATCGGTGCGGAGCAGGTAGGCGTTGTCGCCGAGGACGAGGTCGTCGGCTTCGTCGCCGTCGGCCATGTCGTTCCCGGCCCCGCCGATCAGCAGGTCCCGGCCGAGGCCGCCGAAGATGATGTCATCCGTGCCGCGCTGCAGGTTACGGGACTCGACCGCCAGGACGGAGGCGAGCGCCGTCGTCCGGATCTTCTGCAGCCGGGTGTCGGGTTCGTTCGGGTCCGCGACGTCCTGGATCACGGCGCCGTGGTCGCCGAAAACGATGTCGTCGTACGCGCGTTCAGGTGTGGAGCCGACAGTCCCGGTGCCTTCGCCGAAGAGCAGGTCCCGGCCCGCGGTCAGCAGGTCGTCCCGGACCGGTGACGGGTACGGCTGGATGGTGGTGCCGTTGTTGAGGAAGCCGGCCCCGGTGGCGGACGGCAGCGGGCTGCGGTCGACGACGGCGATGTCCAGCGCCCGGGTGAAGACGTTGACGTTGACGCCGGAGTCGCCGTAGATGTGGTCGACGCCGCGCTGGCCGCGGATTTCGTCGTCGCCCGAGCCGCCGGCCAGGTGGTCGCCGGCCTGGCTGCCGATGATCAGGTCGTCGCCGAGTCCGCCGTAGGCTGTGAAGCCGACGGTGGGCAGTTGGGCGGGTGCCAGGTGGGCGAAGAGGCCGGAGGCGTCGATGATGTCGTTGCCGGCGTAGTCGTAGGGGTTGGCCAGGCCCAGCATCCACTCGTCGTCCTCGTTCTCGGCGTCCGGGATGTTGACGAAGGGGTCGAAGGGCTTGGGGCCGAATTCCATGCCGAGGACGTCGTACGGGTGGCCGGAGTACCAGACGCCGTCCTGGCTGGTGTCGCCATAGACCACCAGCGGGGAGCCGGGACCCGCGGTTGCGTCGAGGTCGCAGGGGACGGCCGTGCCGTCGATGACCGGGGCCACGAGCTTGCAGACGGTGATGGTGTCGCCGCCGATCAGGAGGCCGCCGTCGCGGTTCGGGTCGTAGCCGGTCACCGTGAAGACCGGCGCGTCCCAGACCGCCACGCCGGCGGCGTTGAGGTGGACGGTGGGCCGGAGGGCCGCGTTCCAGAACGTCATGGTGGTGGCCGTGAGGGCCTTGATGGTGAAGGGCCCGGCGAGGCCGCTGATGCGCACCTGCATGCCCACCGTGAAGCCGTCGGCGAGGAAGGAGCCGCCGTCGGTTCGGACGAGGTAGTCAGTGTGCAGCTGCATGGTGCCGCTGGCGGTCAGGGCCACGGGCTTGGCCGCGTGCACGTCCGTGGGGACGACCGCCGGCGGGCCGCTGTAGACGGGCCCGGAGAGGTACATGACCGAGCCTTCGCCGCAGTGCGGGAAAGGGTCGGCGAAGGGGCAGGCGGCGTTGCCGAAGCCCAGGATGAGCCGGGTGAAGGACTCCCCCGCCAGCTGGATGTGCTGCGGGCCGTGGCCGTACGGGTCCAGGGCGAAGTAGCCGCTGCCCGGCAGGAAGTCGGTGAGTGCCCACGGCAGCCCGTCCAGGCGGGTGAGGACCAGGCCCGTCCCCGTCGGTGCACCAACACCTGCGCCGGCGCCGGGGGCGGAGCGTTCCATGTCGAAGGCGTTCCGGATGAAGGAGTTGCCGCCGCCGTGGACGGTGGTCAGGCCGCCGTGCGGTCCGGGAACGAACACGGTGCGACTGCCGCTCAGGGCGGGCAGCGGGTCTCCGCGGCCCAGGGTGAGCACCAGGTCCGTCACCGCGGTGAGCCGCCAGGCTCCCGGGACGCCTTGAATCATCACCAGCTGCCCGGCGACGAAGCCGTCGGCGATCCAGCTGCCGCCCGCCCGGGTGACCGTTCCGCCGTCGTTGGCTGCGTTCGGAACGGTGGTGACGGCGCCGGTGACGCTGACCGGCACGTCCGCGGCCACCAGCGTGCGCAGGGCCGTGGAGGCCACGGCCGCCGGGCCGGTGAGCTGCAGCAGGTACATCACCGTGTTGTCGGTGGTGTCCGTCGGGTCGTCGTCGCCGAAGCCGAGCACCTTCCACGTTCCGGCGAGGCCGCTGATGGTCACCGGCTGGCCAGCCAGGAAGCCCTGGGCCTTCCAGTCGAACGGGGCGGGCCGGCTGACCCGGTGGGTGGAGCCGTATTCGCCCACGGACGGGGCCAGGACCACGGTGCCGGTGAGCTTCACGGCGTCGTCCGGCTGCAGGGTGCCCTGGATGTCCAGGTGGTCGTTGCCGGTGCCGAGCATCAGGTTGAAGATCTCGATGGTGGACTTGGCGCCGTTGGTGGCGAACTGGCCGTCCACGAACTGGACGGTGCCGTAGCTGATGCCGCCCGGGAACACCTGCGGTTCGCCGAAGGTCTGGCCCTCGGCCCCGCCGTAGGCTGCCCCGAAGTCGAGGTCCTTGGCCATGCTGAAGCCGCGCAGCGAGGTGCTGTTCATGGCCCCACGCCCGTTCGCCTGCGAGGAATCGTTGTAGATGTTCAGGATGTCGATCTGCTTGGATTCCGGCGCCTGGGCGGCGATCGCGAACAGCGGACGGTCCCGTTCGCCCGGAAGCTTCAGGCCCAACTGGAGGGAGCGGTCGGCACCGGTGACGCCGCCCTCCACGGCGAGCGGTCCGCGCAGCCGGGACACCAGGTGCTGGCCGGCCGGGAAGATCTTCACGCCCTGCCGCTGGAGCGGTTGTTCGTAGGCGACGTCCGCCCGGAGTTCGATGAACTGTTCCTGGAACCAGTTGGCGGCGGTGAAGTCCACGACGGCGGCAATCCGTACCACCGTGAAGGCGCCGGCGCCGAAGCCGGCCAAGGAGTCGCCGCTGAGGGCGAAGTTGCGCAGTTCCAGCTTCTCGTCGTGCCCGGCGTTGTCCCCGCGGATGACGGCGATCTTGGCCCGGATGCAGGTGCCGGCCTGGCAGATCTGCACCCATTGGCCTTCGCTGAAGCCGTCGGCGAGCCAGCTGCCACCCGTCGGTCCAACAACCGGCCGGACCAGCCGCCAGGCGCCGCCTACGAATTCGGTGGTGGCAGTGCCGTCCCACGCGCCGGAGCGCGTGATCCGGTTGATGCTGATGCCGGCGCCGCCCGCGCAGGCCGGGGCGGCGGACAGGACCATGGACTTGCCGTTGGCGCTGACGGACAGCACTGTGAAGATGGTCGCGCCGCAGCTGGAGATGGTGATCCGCTGGCCCGCGGCGAAGCCTTCGTCGAGGAAGCTGCCGAGGTCGCTGCCGTTGGCCCGGCTGATGGTGGCCCCGGCGATGGCCAAGGCGCCCTGGAAGGCGCGGGCCGGGATGTCCCCGCCCACCACCGCGTAGTCCGCCGGGGTAACGGCCACGCCGCCCACGGAGACCACGTCCACCAGGCCGTCCGGGATCAGGGCGATCCGGACGGTCCCGCCGGCACCGCCGGCGGGGGTCCTGGTGAGCCGGATGGTGTACCCGTCGGTGCCGCCGGGGATGGTGCAGGCGGTGTTGCCGCACTTGACCACCACGGTGTCCGTCCCGGTGGGGAGGCTGACCACATTGGGGGTTTCGTCGTCGTACACCAGCACGTCGGTGCGCTGCAGGCCGCTTCGCAGGTTCGGGAACGGGTAGGCGGCCGCCGCGGCAGGCGCGGTGAGCAAGGTGTCCAGTTCGTAGTTGACGACGGCGGTCAGCGGGTCGCCGGGGTCGCTGTTGGTGCGGGCCTTGACCACGATCCGCAGCGGGGTGCTCCAGTTGGTGGCATCGAAACTGACTGAGTAGTAGGTGCCGCCGTGTCCGTCGGAGAAGGCGAGCCAGCGGCCGGCCGGGACCAGGCTGAAGTCGAGCTGGATGAGGCGCTGGCTGTCCGCGTCCATCCAGACCTTCACCCAGATGGTGTGGCCCGGGGCGGGTGCCTTGGCGAGGCTGAGCAGGAGGTCGTCGGTGCGCTGCGTCAGGGCGCTGCCTTCGATGACCACGGTGCGGCCGTCCGTGGCGGTTCCGCCGGGTTCGACCTCGGTGACGTACACGCCCGGGGTGTCGTTGTCGTAGACCAGGGCGTTGACCTGGCGGACCGCGGCCCGGTGGAAGCGGGGATCCTGGCTGATCACGCTGTGCTGCAGGACCACGGTGCGGTCGCCTTCGGCCCGGGGATCGTCCACGGCCCAGAGGTAGACGCGTTGCGGCGTGTTCCAGGTGCCCGGCGTGAAGGTCAGGGTCAGTGCCCGGCCGGCCTCGTCCACCACCGCGCCGTTGACCACGTAGTGCCGCTGGAACTCGGAGAGCTCGTCGCACTGTGCGTCCACCGTTCCCACGCACAGCCACACGGTGTCGCCCAGGCCGTTGGGCAGCGGGGCCGGGTTGGTGAGGCTGCCGTCAGCTTCCTGCGATGGCGCGAAGGCGGCGGAGACGGTCACGTACACGTTCGACGTCGGGACCACCGCGAGTTCCACCGTGTAGTAGGCGTAGCTCTTGATGGCGGCGGTGCCGGCGGCTCCTTCGCGGACCCGGGTGCCGCCGGTGCCCTCCCGGATCACCACGATGCCGCGGTCCTGGGTGGCCAGGTTGTAGGGCACGCCGTCGGCGGTGAGGCCGTCGTAGCCGGGGTCGGTGGGCGAGGTGACGATGTGGTCCACGGCGCCGCTGAGGCCCTCGAGTTCGCGGGTCACGATGTCCGCGGTGACGTCGCCGGTCACGCTGATCATGTCCGAGCCGAGGCCGCCGATCACCCGGTACGCCACACCATAGGCGGTGGACTGGACGAAGAACTGGTCGTCGCCTTCCAGCCCGTCCACTTCCACCACTTCGATGGTGGTGTACTTGACGTTCAGGCCGGCCCCGAAGATGCCCTTGTCCGTGATGGCGAAGTCGTCCGCGAACTCGGTGCCCAGGACCACCAGCTTGTCGAAGCCGGTGCCGCCGTCCACGTTGACGGGGGCGTTGACGTTGTACTGGACCTCGTCCTCGCCGCCGCCGGCCCGGATGTCCAGGGGCCGGGAGGTGGAGAAGCCCAGGCCGATCACGGGAACCGCCACGCCGTTCAGGTCCAGCGGGATGGTGTCGTCTTCCCACTTGGTGTTGTCCAGGTCGGCGTTGCTGCCCGCGAGGTGGTTGAAGGTGGTGTGGGCGTCGGCGTTGTTGCAGACGCCGTCACCGTTGCGGTCGTAGCGGGTGTAGCCGGCGTTGATGACGCAGGAACCGAACGCAGCGGTGGTGGGGAACGTGCCGCCGGCGGGCACGAAGGACACGTCGCTCAGGCCGCAGCCGGCGATGCTGTCCGCGTCGGTGTCGCAGACCGCGGCCACCGCGAAGGCCCGCACGATGAAGATGTCGTTGTTGTCGTCGCCGTTGAGCTGGATCTCGGCCTGGTTGGAGTACACGGTGAACTGGTCGTTGCCGGTGCCGCCGGTGGCCAGCAGCGGGGCGTGCGCCCCAGGGCTGAGCCAGCCGCGGGTAGTGGGGACCAGCGCCGGGAAGGTGTCGGCCGGGAGGAGGGCGCCGCCGTCGGGAGCGTTTTGGCCGCCGCGCTGGGTGCCGAAGATCTGCCCGATCTGGAACACGTCGTTGCCGGCGCCGCCGTCCAAGGTGATGGTGGCGGAGGTGTCGTCCACGTAGAAGGCGTCGTTGCCGCCCTCGCCGAAGACTGTGATGCGGCCGTTGAGCGCGGTGTCGTAGTTGATCCGCTGGACCAGGGCGCTGGGTTCATTGCCGGCGGTCCGGTCGCGGTAGGAGCCGATGCCGCCGTCCGCAGCGAGGCTGCCGGCCAAGAGGGCGATGAAGGCCG
The DNA here is from genome assembly GCF_003369445.1 of Arthrobacter silvisoli. Lineage (GTDB taxonomy): Bacteria > Actinomycetota > Actinomycetes > Actinomycetales > Micrococcaceae > Arthrobacter > Arthrobacter silvisoli. The sequence continues at coordinate 34,916 of NZ_QRCU01000076.1, read as the reverse complement.
GGTGGTCCGCCGTTTCCGTCGGGCTGAGGCAAGTGCTCGGGACGCCCGTGCCGAGGTCGAAGGGGCTCTCGTTGTCGATGCACTTCAGGGCCCGCAGCAGGAAGATGTCGTCCGTGGCGGCGTTCCGGGTGGTGCCGGGCAGGTAGCCGTTATAGGCGGCGGCGGTGTTGTTGTAGCCGTGGATGGCGAGTTCGTCCACGCCTGCGTTCGGGGCGCCGGTGTCCAGGACGTTGATGACGTAGTTGCGGATGTTGCCGTGGCTGCCGTTGGTGTAGACGGTGTAGTGGTCGCTTTCGCCCTGTCCGTCCAGGGTGAGGGTGTGCCCTGCGCCGTTGCCTGCCAGGCCAGGATTGGCGAGGCCGGTGGGGCTGGTGAGCACGTTCATGGACTGCAGGTACCAGACCGTGATGCGGTCCTCGCCGTCCGCGGAGTTCGAGGCGGTGGTGGCGTTGCCGTGGATGGTGGTCTTGGAGCCCAGGAAGATGTAGCCGGGATCGCCCTGTTGTTCCTTGTTCAGGGCCGGGTTGGTGGTCTGGGCCAGGTCGAGTCCGGAGGGGTCGCCGAGCTGGATGAGGTCGACGTCGGAGCCGCCCCAGACGTGCACCTGGCGGCTGGGCACGGGGTTGCTGGTGCTCGGAGCGCAGGTGCCGATCGGCTCGCCAGTGGCGTCGCCCGGGGTGACGGTGCAGTCCGCGATGATCCGGCCACGCAGGATCATGCTGCTGCCGTGCTCGGGGTCCGGGACGGCCAGGGTGCCGCCGGTGTCCGCGTTGCCGAAGTCGCCGCGGATGTCGATTCCAAGGTCGGCGAGGATTTGGCTGTTCTGGTGGAGGGTCACGTCGTCGCCGACGCGGAGCTCCACGCTGCCGGTTTCGGCGAAGACGGTACCGGCCGGGATGCTGCGCAGGTGGTCGGCGTCGTTGCCCGGCACCGTGGTGTTGTCCTCGGCGAAGTTGGCGCTGCCGTCGCGGATCAGGAACAGGTCCTCATCGAGTCCGGCGGTTTCGCGGACGGTGATGCGGATGTTGCCGGTGACGGCGTGGGCCAGGACCAGGCGCAGGTAGGCGTCGGTTTCCGTCAGGTAGATGCCGGTGCCGGCTTCCAGGGCGACGTCGTCCGCGACGGCGGCGAGGCCGGCGTCGGAAGTTCCACCAGGGTTGTTGGCGCAGTTGGCGTTGCTGCAGGCGAACGGCGAGCCGCGGAGCGAATCGATGTCCACGTCCTTGGCGGCGGTGCCAATCGAGCCGCCGTGGGCGTCGATGTCGATCGTCTGGCCCAGTACGTCGGCCGCGGCGTCCCCGGCGCCGTTGGCGGCGCCGTCGATGATGGATCCGGCCCGGCTGCGCAGTGACACGTTGCCGGTGCTGAGGCTGTCATCGCCGGCGGTTTCCACGATGCCGATCCGCAGGTCCCCGGACACCTGGTCGAGGTAGATGCCCAGGGTCTTGTCGTCGTCGGCCGCGAGGTCATGGGCGTTCAGCAGGCCCTTGGCCACGGACGGGAAGCCGCCCACGGCGTCCACCTGGATCTCCAGGAAGTTGTCCGGCAGGCCGATGCCGCCGGTGCCGGAGACGCTGCCGGCCTCGCCCAGGCCGTTGTCGCCCGCGGTGAGGGTGATGTTGCGGCCGGTGACGTCGACGCCGTTGTGGTTGCCGCTGATGTCGAGGTCGTAGGCGTCCACCAGGGTGCCGTCGTCGTCAGTGTCCAGCACGCCGCTGTCGAGTTCAGCGTCGAGGATGCGGGCCGGCGAGTCGAGCCGGACGTCGGCCGGGATCGGGGTGGCGCACAGCGCGGCGGGGCCGGTGCAGAGGCCGGTGGCGTGGATGTGGCCGACGCGCAGGTCGCCCTTGCCGCTTTGCTCGATGACCCAAATGTTGCCGTTGTTCAGCACGTCGGTCTTGCCGGAGCCGTCGGTCACGCCGTGCGTGGCGCCGGTGTCGTCGTCGCTCCACTGGGCGTCGACGTCGGTGAAGGCCTTGATGGTCATGGCCGTGGCGGCGGACGGGTGGAAGACGGCGATGTTGTGGCCGGCGCGGAGGTCGCTGAAGGTGTAGTTCGCGTTGATCGGCGTGAGGTCGGAGCCGAAGGCGACAGCGACGACGGCGCCGCCCACCACCACGGGGGTGTCCGTGCCGCCGGTGCAGGCTGCGCCGTCGGGCCGGAAGTAGCAGGTGGTGGGGACCGTTTCGAGGACGCTGCCCGAGCCGTACGGTGCCGGCTTGTTGTCCGGGGTGTAAATGTCCACGTTGACGTCGCCGATGCCGGGGCCGTTGATGCCTTCGCCGCTGTCGCGCAGGATCACGACGGCGTCGTGCCCGGCCTTGATGGGGCCGATCACGGGGTTGATGGCGGCCGGGTTGGCGGTGAGGGAATCACGCCGGAGCACGGTGAGGTCCAGGTAGAGGTCCTGGCCCGCTTCGGCGTCCAGGCCTACGGGCTTGAGGACCGCGGGGACGCCGGGCTCGCCGGTGTGGAAGATCTGGAGGAGGACCAGGATGAGCGGGTTCGGAACAGTTCCGAGGGAGCCGGATTCCGAGTCCAGGGTGATGGTGTTGCTGTAGAACGTCTCCGTGCCGGCGTCGTTGCCGCGCAGGATGGAGCCGCGCTGGTTGCTGAGGCGGGTGCTGCCGATGTGGTTGCGGATGTCGCCGTCGACGGTGAGGTCGAAGCCGGTGGTGGCCGTGGGCCGGAGGCTTTCGATCACCACGCCGGTGGCCGGGAAGATGTGGTGCACGTGCCAGAACCATTGCGTGGCCGGGGGCGCGTGGGGGCCGTTGTCCACGGAGACGCTGATGACCGCTTCCGGTGTGCTGGTCAGGTGGGAATTGAGCGTGTTGATGGAGACGCTCTGCGGGTCCGTGGTGCCCTTGAGGACGATGTTCTTGTCCGAGCTGTTGCGGATCAGCACCGAGTTCCAGGTTTCCTGCATGTAGAAGATGCCCAGGCTGCCGTGGATGAGGCCGTTGCAGTCGGCGTCGCATTCGCCTCCGGCGTTGTTGGCTTCGAAGAGGGCCGCGGGCAGTTCGTCGTAGAGGATCGGGTCGATCCAGATGGTGGGGCCGGAGACGGTGTCGCCGATGTTCAGGGCCGGGCCGAACTGGGTGGAGCGGACGGTCACGTTGTAGGTCTTGGCGATGATCTTGCCGCTGGCGTCCACGATCAGCACCGGGTTGGGTTCGCCCAGCAGGTACACCGTGGATTCCCACAGGATGTCGCGCTTGGGCTGGTAGCTGATGTCGCCGTCGGCGCTGCCGAAGTCGAAGAGCCCGCCGGAACGGTGTGCGTGGTAGTACAGGCGGTCGAAGTACTGCAGGGCGGCCACGTGCAGTTCGGCCGTGCGGATCACGGATTCGTCGAGGCCCTGGACCGCGGAACTGCCGGTGAAGGAGACGTAGGCGCGGGCGTCGGTGTCGCCGCCGCCGCAGCCGCAGTTGGCGTTCGCGTCGGCCTGCAGGTTCAGGTGTTCGTGGGCGGCGCGGATGTAGACGGATTCGCCTTCGATGTAGGAGCCGGTGTCCAGCTTGGTGAGGACGCTGTCCGTGACGCTGACGTAGGCGCCGGCGTCGGAGTCCGCGCCGAGGGCGTAGGCGTCGGCGTCGGAGCGGGCGACGCCGCGGGCCTCAAGCGCCCGGCCGTCGATGCTGCCGTCGGTGAAGTCGATGGCGAAGGCCGTGCCGACGCCGGCGGAGACCTGGACCTGGGCGCCGCGCAGCTTCGCGGTTCCGCCAAGGCTCGTGGCCACCTCGGCGGTGTAGTCGTGCCCGATCTGCGCGCCCTGGCCGCTGTCGTCGTTCGCGTCCGCGTTGGTGCCCAGGCCGCCGGAGCCGGAGGAGGCCCGTGCGTTGGCGTTGAAGCCGGCGGCGGCGTCGATCAGCAGCGAGCGGTTGGCGTAGAGCGTGCCGGCCACCTCGGTCTTCACGGAGTACCCGAGTTCGAGGTCGACGTCGGTGTCCGCTCCGGAGATCAGCCCGCCGGTGCGGTTGACGGCCTCGCCGTTGGCGGTGGTGATGCCGAGGGCGGTGGCCTGCAGGTCCGTGGAGGCGAAGATGTTGGCCGTGCTGCCGATCAAGACCCGCACGGTGTTGACGGCGTCGGCGAAGGCGTTGGAGGCGCCGAAGCCGAGGAACCCGCCCCCCTTGCCCACGGAGCTGACGGCGACGTTGATGTACGAAGTGCCGTCGATCAGGACGGCGTTGCCGCGCAGCGTGCCGGCCTGGACGTCCACCGTGAGGGAGGGCTTGGAGGTGACCTCGGAGAAGACGTCGCTGAAGCGGAAGAGCCCGCCGCCGATGCCCGTGGAGGTTGCGCTCGCCACGCCGTTGGTGGAGCCGGCGGGGTCGGCCAGGAGTGCGCCGGGGCCGCCGACGCCGATCATCACGTGCGGGGTGCCGCTCAGGGCGCCGGCGCCGAGGTCGATGTAGAGCTGCTGGGTGCCGGTGCCGCCGCTGACCGCGGCGATGCCTTCGTTGACCAGCCGGTGGGTGCCGAGCTTGCTGGTGTCCAAGCCGGTCATCAGTGTTCCGGCGGCGTTGCGCAGCTGGAAATCGGTGCCGTTGACGACGTCGATGAAGTACATGTTGCCTTCGACGAGCCCGATCGATTCGTAGCCGACCCGGCGCAGCGAGTGGTTGGCGCGCAGCCCTGCCGGGCTGGTGTTCGGCACCAGGGCGATGATCTGCATGACCTCGGTGCAGGGGTGGAGGTCGACGCCGGCGCCCGGGTCGGCGTCGTACTGTCCGATTCCGGCGTGGCAGGCCGAATCGGCGAGCCGGATCATGTGGTTGCCGGCGGCGAACATGCTGCCGAGGCCATCCAGGTCCTCGAGGACGATCCAGACGTGCTGGCCGTTGAACAGGCCGCCGATGGCCGGGCCGTCGGTCACGGTGTAGACGTACTCGGCGTTGTCGATGGCGCCATGGGACGGGGCGTAGATGGTGTTCCAGGAGCTGTCGTGGTCGATGCCGTTGTTGTCGTTGTCCTGGAGCTGCCCGCTGCCGTCGGTGTTGACGTCCACCAGGCTGGACTTGAAGTCGATGGTGGCCGGTGCGTGGTAGACCACGGCGCGGCCGTCCAGTCCGGTGGTGTCGGCCACCTGGAAGGTTGCGCCGTCCGGCATGGCCGTGCTCGGGTTGAAGGTCACCACGTTGCTGCCGGCGGTGCCGAGCGGGGTGGTGGAGAGCCGGATGTCGAACTCGTCCACGGCGAAGACGTAGTAGGAGCTGCCGCAGGCGAGGCCGGCCACCGGGAGGGTGCCGAGGGCGCCGCCACCGTTGCAGTTGTAGACCACCCGGTCGCCGGTGCGGAAGTTGTGGCCGGCGGCGAAGTGCAGGGTGCCCGTCTGGGCGTTGACGACGCCGGCTGCGTTGAATTCGACGCCGAGCCGGAGGGTGTTGTTGTCCACCTTGATGACGCCGTAGGTGCGCCCGTCGCCGAGGCCCGGGATCGCGTTGGGGTTGGGGACGGTGCCTTCGGCGACGCCCGGCACCGAGGAGGCGGGGGCGCTGTAGGTGACGGTGGTTCCGGTGCCGATGCCGTGCGGCAGGGTGAAGCAGATGGTGTCCGCGCCGTTGCAGTTGATGCCGGCCACTGTGCCGTCGGACAGCGGGGACTGCGCCGCACCGTGCAGTGCCGTGATGGAAAGCAGCCCGCCTGCCTGGACGAAGCCGCCGGTGACGATCGCGGAGACTTTGGGGCTGGCGAAGGACGTGGCGGTGAAGCCGGCCTGGATGTCGATCACGCCGCCGGAGGCAGCGTAGGCGTAGGAGTCGGCGTCGGTGAGGGACTGGGCCAGGACGGTGACGCCCTGCGTCGCGGTGACCTTGCCGCCGCCCAGCTGGGCGCGGACTTCGGGTTCGGTGCGGGCCTCGGCGGAGGAGGCCGAGACGGCCACGAGTCCGATACTCAGGCTGTCCACGCTGGCGTTGCTGGCGTCGTCGCCGATCGCCTTGACCTCGATGGTGAGGGCTCCGGCGTCACCCACGGTACCGACGGCGGGATCAACGTGGGTGGTTCCGACGTCGCCGTTAAGTTCGGCCTTGGTGACGGCCTTGTCCGTGGCATTGGGGAACATGACGCCGATGCTGACGGCGCCGATGCCCTTGCCGCCGGCCACCGCCGTGGCCCGGTTGACCGCGTGGGCATAGACGAGGAGCTTTTGGGTGAGGCCGCTGATCTTCGCGGCGCCGCCGATGATCGCGTAGCTGACGGTGGCGGTGGTGATGTTCGCCGGGGCCGAGGCTCCGGTGACGCCGACGATGCCGGTGGCCAGGACCTTCGCGGTGGAGTTGGCCGTGTTGGTGGCGTCGGCTTCCACCGTCATGTTGCGCCCGGCGGTGACCTGGCCGTCCCATTGGGCTCCGGTGGGTGCCGAGATATCCGCGACGGGGGCACTGACGGCCACGCCGCCCAGCAGGCCGCCTGTGATGACGTTGGAGTAGGCGGTGGCGGAGTTGACGCTGGTGGCCTTGATGCTGAGGTCGGCACCGGCCGCGGCGATGCTGCCCGCCCCGGTGGCGCGGGTTCCGGCGTCGATCTTTGAATCCGCCGCGCCGATCGCCAGGCTCACCAGCGCGACGGCGGCCGTCTTCACCCGTGCCTCGCTGCTGTTGTGCGCGTCGGCCAGGACGTCCAGCCTGCCGGCCGCGGTGACGGCGCCGTCCAGGGTGGCGCGGACCTCGTTGGCCACGCGGGCCACAGCCACCATGGCCTTGAGGTCGACGAGCCCGCCGCTGGTGGAGTCCACGATGCCCTTGGCGTAGTTGCCCTCGCCTTGGGTGCGGGCCTTGACGGTGATGGTTCCCGTGGAGCCCAGGCTGGCGGTGCCGTCAACGATCGCGCGGATCCAGGCGTCCGAGGTGATCCTGGAGCTGGCCCAGGCCCCGCTCAGGCCGATCAGGGAACCCGAGACCAGGACCGTTTCGGTGTCGGCCTTGTTGGCGGCCGTGGCCACGACGTCGATCGAGGAGGCGCCCGTCACGGTGCCGGTAGCCTTGGCCAAGGTGTGCCCGGACAGTTCCGCGAAGGACACCGTGATGCCGATGGTGACGCCGCCGATCGAGACGCCCGGGGAGCGGACGGTGGCGGTATTGCCGGCGGTGGCCGTGGATTCGACCGCACCGCTGGTGGTGGCGCTGCCGCCCACGATGGACTCAAGGTGCCGGGCCGAGTCGGCGCGGACCACGGTGAGGCCGATCGCCACCCCGCCCACGGTGACGTTGAGGGTGGTGGCCTGGACCGTGCGGGTGCCGGTGGCGGTGGCGGCGACCCCGCCCGAGCCCACGGCGCCGCTCGGCGAGGCCGAGGCCTTGGCCGTCCCTGCCAGGCTGACGAGGGTGACCACGCCGCCAATGGCCCCGGCCCCGCCGGCGACACTGACGCCCAGTCCGTAGACGTTGATATTGTCCACGGTGCTGGACGTGAAGCTGGCCACGGTTCCGGTGCCGCCGACGGCGACCGTTCCGGTTTCGGCGGTGTTGTCGCCGGAGACGTTGACGACGGACACGGACACGCCCGCGCCGACCGCCCCGATGGCCAGGCCGATCGAGTAGTTCTCGAGGTGCCGGTCCGCGGTGGATCCGACCGCGACGCCGCCGCCGGCCTGCAGGATCTGCGCGCCGCCGTCGATGTGGGCCCGCTGGGCGCCGCGATCGTTGATGACCACCACCTGTCCGGCGATCCCGACGGCGCCCACGGCGCCGGAGAAGCCGAAGCCCACCGAGTCCTCGTCCATGCCGGCCTGGACGGACACCTCGCCGCTGCCGCCGGAGCCCGCGGTGATCTGCGCGGTGGAGCCGATGCCGGCGTCGGTGTTGCTCTTGATGTTCAGGACCAGGACGGAGATGCCGACGCCGACCGCCCCCACAGCGCCGGCGCCGGCGACGCCGAGGATCCGCAACTGGTCCTTGGCCCAGGCGCGTACGTGGCCGCCGGCCAGGACGATCGCGTTGATGGTGGCGGTGGTGCCGCCCGTAGGAACGGTGCCGAGCGCGTCGTTGCCGATGTTGCTGGCTGGCGCCGCCGCGGAGATCCGGCCCGAGGCGACGCCCAGCTGATCGGCGAGCCGCTGGTTGGTCTTGGTCTCCGAGCCGGAGACGAGCCGCCATTTGGCGCCCGCGGTTCCCGGCGCGAGGGCCACGCCGCTGGCGATGTCCTCGGTGGCCGACCAGGTCTGGCCGTTGTAGCTGGCGAGGGCGCCTTCATCCCAGGCCTGGGCGCTGGTCCACGCGGCGGCCGCGCCGGCAGTGGTGCCGGTGAGGGTGTTGTCCTTGTAGCCGCCGCTGCCGCCCTGGGCCGCCGAGCCGCCCTGCTGGATGCTGTTGAGCGAACCGCCTTCGTCCCAGTTGCCGGAGTCCAGGCCGGGGCGGGTGGCGCTGTGCACGCCGTCCGCGGTCGCAGTGTAGTACTTGCCGTCAACCGTGTCGCGGACTTCGTCGCCCTTGTTGTAGTACTCCGCCGCGGACCAGTCGCCGCGCCCGAAGGCGCTGGATTCGCCCAGCCACTTGGCCGGGTTGTTCCTGGGTGAGGCCCCGCCCAGCACGCCGTCTTCCTTGGCGGAGTAGCGCTTGCCGTCGCCGGTGTCGGTGACGACGTCGCCGCGCCGGTAGCTGGTGCCGGCGTTCCAGTTGCCGCGGTAGTCGCCGCCCGGCGCTGCGTGGTACCCGCCTGTGGCGGTCGTGCCCACAGTCCAGACCGACACGGCCGCAGCGACGCCGACGAATCCGCCCGAGACGCTGACGGCGAAGGTGCTGACGTCCTTGGCGGAGACCGCGTAGACCTGTACGTTCCCGGCGGCGTGGACGGTGGCGCCGGCGCCCAGAGTGGCCTGAACAGAATTGTTGGCCACGCCGACATCCACACCGCCGGAAACACCTACGAAACCGCCTGCGATACCGCCGGCGATTGTCAGCGACTTGAACCGGTCCGTCGCCGAGACATTGACGCCCTGGGCCGGGCTGGCCCCGGCCTGGCCGTTGACCGTGCTGTTGCCCCCAATGAATGCCTTCACCAGCACGGTCAGCAGGGCCACGGACACGCCGCCGGCCACGCCCACGAAGCCGCCACCCACCGCGGCGACCAGGCCGAAGATGTCCTCCACCGAGTCGGCCCGGACGATCACGCCCGAGAAGGACTGGCGGCCGAAGTCCGCTGCGGTCCCGGAGCCGCTGAGCCCGGAGCCGTTGGACACTCCGCCGATCGCGCTGCCGAGGGCCAGTGCGTCCACCACGCCGCCGGCGCCCAGGTAGGCCTGCACTTTCTTGTCCAGGACGGCGACGCCGACGGCGGCACCGACGCCCACATAGCCGCCGGCCGCGGCGATGGTGAGCAGGAGCAGGCGGGTGTCGTCCTTCGCGGACACCAGCACGTTGTTGTCGGCCTTCAGGGTGGCCCCGGTGCCGAGGCATTCGAAGGCGAGGGTGCCCGTGGGGGTGCCGGTGCAGGCGAAGGTGTTCACCTTCAGGACGGTGACGGCGACGGTGCCTGCCACGCCGACCGTGCCGCCGCCGGCGCCTGCGGCCACGGAGACCACGGCGTCCTTGGCGTTGGCGGTGACAGCAATATTGTTGCGGGCGTTGACGATGCTGCCGGTGCCGATGTAGGCGTACGTGTCGATGCTGACCACCCGGACATCGACGGGAACGGCCACGCCGGCAGTGCCGCCGATGCCCACCGCGGCGGCGATGCCCAGCTGGTAGTACTGGTTGGCCGCGGAGACCTGGACGGACTGCCCGGTGTTGGCACCGGCAACGTTGGAGGCGCACGTCGCACCGCAGTTGATGCGGGCGTTGGAGCCGATGTGCGCCGAGGTGCGTATGGTGTTGACGGCCACGGCGCCGGCGAGGGAGACGCCCGCCGTGCCGCCGATGCCCACCGCCACGCCGAAGGCGCCGATGTTGTCGGAGTTGTTGGCGGTGACGGCGATGCCGCGGAAGTCCGGGGTGCTGCCGGCCTGGATGACGCGCGGTCCCATGGCGCTGGCGTCGCCGCCCGGGGCCGTGCCGGACTTGGTGATGCTGTGCGCCTTGCCCGTCGTGCCGCTGAGGGACAGCGCCACCGGGGTGCCGCCGTCGGTGCTCTTCTTGTTCAGCAGCTGGAAGGTGTTCCCGCCCAGGCTCTTGTAGAAGTACGTGCCGCCGTCCACCAGCCCGCCGATCACCGCGCCGCCGCCGGAGCTGTAGACCACGGCGTCGTCGTTCGCCGCGCCCACGGAGTACGGCGTGGTGATCTGGTTGCCGGACACCGCCGTCTGCGGGTTGAAGCGCAGGGTGTTGTCTTCCTGGACGTTGGCTTCGTCGGTGGCGAAGAAACGCTGATTTTCGGTGCTGCCCTGGCTCTGCAGGTCCACGGCCGTGCCGCCCTGCGTGGCGGAGACCTGGAAGGTGTTGGCCGTGGCGTTGACGATGTAGTAGACGCCGCGGTGGGTCAGGCCGGTGATGCCGCAGCCGCCGGTGTCGCAGCCGCGGTCGTACTGGACCTGCTGGCCGTTCTGGAAGCCGTGGTTGGCCAGGGTGATGGTGTCGCTGCCGGTGTTGACGTCGGCCGGGGCGAAGCGCAGGTCCTTGGTGGTGACGCTGTAGCTGCCGGTGGCCACGGTGACGGTGCCGGCGCCCTTGGCGGAGACCTTGGCGTAGTTGCCGATCCAGGCGTGGGTTTCCTTGGTGGTGACCGGCACGGACACTGCGGCGCCGACGCCGGCGCTGCCGCCCACTGCGATGTTGCCGCCGATCACGTTCAGGGTGAGGGATTCGTCGGCGTTGACCCGGACGCTGCCGTCCATGGCGACGACGGCGGCGTCGGAGGTGGAGGTGCCGTCGGCGATGAAGGCCTTCGTGGTGATGGACAGGACGGACACGGCGGCGTTGACGTTGACGGCGGCGGAGCCGGCGAAGCTGCCGCCCACGGAGATGGAGGTGATCTTCTCCGCGGACTGGGCGTCCACGGTGAGGTTGCCGGTGCCGGTGACGGAGGTGTCCTTGGCGATCCAGGCCTGGGTGTCCTTGGTGATGACCTCGACGTCCACGCCGGCGCCCACACCGGCCGAGCCGCCCACGGTGAGCACGCCCGCGAGCGCAAGGACCGCGGTCGTGTCCTTGGCCAGCACCGTGGTGTGCGTCCCGGCGGAGGAGGCCCCGGCGTCGAGGTGGGCCTTGGTGGTGTCGCTGCTGACGTTGACCACCACGGAGCCGGCCACGCCGGCGGAGTTGCCGCCCGCACCGCCGACGGCCAGGAATTTGAAATCGCCGGACTGGATGGCGCTGACCGTGAGTCCGGCGCCGCCGGCTTCGATGTCCGCGCCGGCGCCGACGTACGCGTCCACCACGCTGCTGCGGACGATCACGACGGCGGAGGCACCGACGCCGGCCGAGCCGCCGCCGATTGCCAGGTTGCCTGCGGAGAACGGCCCGCTGGCGGTCCGGCTCGCCAGGACCTTGACGGTCCCGAGCGCGTGGACCTCGGCGCCGCCTTCAATGGAGGCGACGACGGCGGGGCTGCTGCCGCCCTGGTTGAACACGAACACCAGCACGGCGCCCGTGACGGCCGCGCTGCTTCCGCTCACGCCGCCGGCCACGGAGAGTTCAAACCAGTCCTCGCCGCCCTTGGCCTCGACCGTGACGCTGCCGCCCGCGCGGACAGCGGAGCTGGCGCCGATCCTGGCCCGGACGTTGGAGTTGATGACGTCCACGATCACTGTCAGGCCCACGGCGGCAGAGCTGGCGCTGAAGGACAGGGCCCCTGCGACGTTCACGATCTGCAGGCTGTCCTCGGCGGTGATGGACACGGACTGGCCCGCCCCGCCCACGGCGCCATCCTGGTTCATCTGGGCACCGTTGCCGAGGTAGGCCTGGGTGTCGAAGGACATGATGTCAATGATGAAGGAGCCACTCACTGCCGCACCGCTGCTGCTGGCGCCCGCACCGACCGCGACGTTCGTGACCGAGGGCAGGGTGATCTTGCCCTGCAGCGGGGTTTCGGGTTCGAGCGGCACCAGGGTGGCTTTCGCGCTGATGCTCAGGGCACCGTCGGCGTCCACGGAGGTGACCTGCCCGGCGGTGGTGCCGGAGTCGATGAAGGCTTTGGTGGCCACCTCGAGGTAGTTGACCGCGACGGCCCCGCCCACTGCGGTTCCGCTACCTGTGGAGAAGCCCCCGGAGAGCGCGATGAGCTGCAGGCCCATGGCTTCGGTGGCCCGGACGGTCACGCCGCCCGCCGCGGAGTCCAGCTGTGCGCCCTTGCCGACGGACGCCGTCGTGGTGATGAGGAGGATCTGCACGCCCGCCGAGGCGGCCACGCCGGCGCTGTTCTTGCCGCCGCCGGCGGCGATGCCCCAGACGATGAAGTCGTTGCGCTGGCCGGCCGGCGTGATTGCTTCGACGGTGATTCCGGCGTTGCCACTGACCACGGCACCGGCGCCGATGGTGGCGATGCTGGTGAGGTCCTGGACGTTCAGGCCGATCGCGGCGCCCACGCCCGTGTCGTTCTGCAGGTCGATGGCCGAACCCATGGCCCGGGCGTTGGCGTCCACGTGGCTGAGGGCGCGGACGGTGACGGCGCCGGCCGTGGCGGTGACGGTGCGGTTGGCGGTGATCCGTGCGGTGTTGACCATCACCACCCAGTTGACGGCGATGGCGCCGGCCACCCCTGTTCCGCCGCCGCTGCTGCCGGATTCGCTGCTGGCCTTGCCGTTGGCGTTGGTGGCGCCGTTGCTGCCGTTGGTGCCGCCGCTGGAGCTCGGCAGGGTCCCGGTGCCTTGGTCCTTGGTGTTCGGGTTGTCGCCGTTGACCTGGCTGTTGGCGTTCTGGTCGCCGCTCTTGGGATCGCTTTCGCTGCCGCCCTTGGCGCTGGCCACGGCCTTCGCTTCGCTCTTGATTTCGCTGGAGGCCACCACGTCCACGGAGGCGCCGGTGACGTGCCGGGCGATGTCCGCCGTCGTCTGCCAGCCCACCGCCACGTTGATGGAGATGTCGATCCCGACGGCGGTGTCCTTGCCGGCCGCTTCGGCGTTGCCTTCCGTGCGGATCCGGTTGAGGTGGGTGGCGGTGACCTTGACGGCGCCGGAGCTGGTCAGGGCGGAGCCGGTGCCGAGGCGGGCGATAACGTGGTCGTCCTTGCTGATGAGCAGGGCCACCACCGGGGTGACCGCGGTGCCGCCGGCCGTCCCGCCCTCCGCCGTGGTGACCATCTCGCGGAAGCCGAAGGCGTCCACGGTCACGGAGGATCCGCCGGTGAGGGTGGCGCCGTTTTCGGCTTCCGCCCGGACGGTGGACGGCACCAGGACCTGGAGGGCGACGGAGGCGCCGACGCCCGTGGCACTGCCCACCTCGGCCTTGCCGCTGGCCTTGGCGTCGTCGTATTCGTTGCTGAGCGCGGAGATCACGACGGCGGAGCCGCCGAGCGTTGCCGAGGCGCCTGCCTGCAGCACGGCCTCGGTGGCGTTGGTGACGATGTTCAGCGCCAGGGCCCCGGCGACGCCGACGCTCGTGGCCTTGCTGGCACCGGCGCGGGCGGTGGCGGAAACCTCGTGCTCCCAGAGCCGGAAGAGCTGGTCGGTGGCGGGGCTGGCCGGGAAGTGGTCGCCGTCGGTCAGTGTCACGGACTGGGCCACCCACTGCTGGGAGCCGTTGCGCTTGTAGAAGCCGGGGGCGTTGCCGCCGTCCTGGGCGGTGAGCTGGAACCAGTCGTTCTGTTCGATCTCGTTCTTGGGAAGTTCTTCCTTCTGCCCGAAGGTGTCTGCCGTGACGAAGTCCCACTCGCTGCCGTCGTACTTGTAGACGCTGTTGCGCGGGTGGCCGTCGTGGGCGGTGGTGAGGAGGAAGTAGTCGCCGCTGGAGGGTGAACCGGGGAACGCCGCGCCGCTGGTGATGGTGACGTCCTGGTCCAGGGTCCAGTCGCTGCCATTGAACTTGTAGATGCCGTCGTTGCCGCCGGTGCCGCCGTTGGTCTTGACGTAGGCGAGGTCGTCCTTGGACGGGCCGGGAAGTTCGGCGCCGCTTTCCACGGCCTTCCATTCGCTGCCGGTCCAGCGCCGCACCACGTCATTGCTGTCGCCGCCGGTCAGGGCCGCAGTGAGGACCAGGCCTGTACCGGTGATGGTGGCGGTGCCCGTGACGGCCCGGTTGATGATGTCCACCTTGTTCACGGCCACGCCGGCGCCGATGCCAACGCTGGCGTCCGCGGCGCTGTCGCCCTTGGCGTTCGCCAGGACGTCCGTGTTGGCCAGGCTCTTGAGGGTGACGATCCCGCCGGAGCTGATGGTGATTCCGTTGGCGAACCAGGCCCTTGAGGTGGTTTCCACGACGTTGATGGCGATGGCTCCGGCGATCGAAACGGAGCTTCCGCCGTCGTCGTTGCTGGCGGCCTTCGGGGTGGAGCTGGTGCTGGAGGTCTTGCCGGTCTCGGCGGACTGGGTGTTCTTGGCCTGGCTGAGGTTGTCGTCGGCTTTCTTGTTGACGTTCTTGCCGCCTCCGCTGCTGCCTTCACTGGGCGAGGCGCCCTTCGCGGAAGCTTCGGCAGTGGACTTGGTGTCGGAGGTTCCGGTGGCCTTGAAGCTGACGGCGCCGCCGGCCGTGATGCTGCGGGCACTGCCTGAATCGACGTCGTTGTCGATGATGGCCAGTGCGAGGGAGACGCCGATGCCGGCGGTGCTGCCTACCTTGGTGTCGCCCTTGGCGGTGGTGGTGGCCTTGACGGTCTGGGTGGCCTGGGCGTCCACGGCGCCGCTGGCGGTGAGGGCCGTGGCGCTGGCGCCGAGCGAGGCGCTGCTGAGGATGTTGGCGATGGTGATCGCGATTGCCGGGGTGATGCTGACTGTTCCGCCCGCTGATCCGCTTTCGGCACTGGTGGTCAGGGTGTGCGCGGTGGTTCCTGCGATGGTGACGTTTCCGGCTCCGGTCAGCGGGGGTCCGCGGGTCGGGTCTCCCACTTGGTCGATTCCCGAGTACACCGTGTCGTTGATGAGGTTCAGTGCGAAGGCCGCGCCGATCCCCACGGTTCCGCTGCCGGACTGGCTCGCCTTGGCCTTGGCGTTCGAGGTGGAGTTCGAGTTGGCGCTCATCGCCACTGCACCGCCGCCCACGATCGCCACGCCCGGTGCTGCCGGTGCCTGCGGGGCGGGGGTCGGATCGGCATGGACGGTGGCGAGCGTGTCCTGGTCGATGATGTTCAGCGCGAAGGCGCCGGCGATGCCCAGGTTGCCGCTGCTGCCGGAGGCCCCGGCCTTGGCGTCCGCCTCGAAGGTGTGCACCGTATCCGTCCCGCCGGCCAGCGGCCGCATGCCCGCGGTGAGGTTCAGGCCGCCCGCCGTGACCGCGGTCCCGACGCCGATGCCTGCCTCGTTCCGCAGGATCACCTTGTTGATGGCGAGGCCTGCGCCGATGGTCACCGAGCTGCCGTTGCTGGCCGAGCCGTCAGCCACCGCCTTGGCGTCGGTGTTGTTCAGCGCCTTGAACGTGACGGCCCCGGCGGCGACGACCACGATGGCAGGCTGGCCGGCCGCAGCGGCGGCGAGCGCCGTCGTCGTCGAGGTCACCAGGTTCAGGGCAATCGCGGCGGCGACCGTCACGGTGGTCCCGTCTTCGTTCTTGGCGGCCGGGGTACTGGTTCCGTTGGCGTTGGTGGAGGTGGACTTGGAGTCGGCGAAGCCGAGCTGGGCGTCGGACTTTTCCTTGCTGTCCTTGTTGGAGGAGTCCTTGCCGCCTGCGCTCTGGCCGCCCTCGGCGCCGGCTGCGCTGGCGGTTGCCGTGGTGGACGTGGTGGAGGTGCCGACAGCTTCCATGCTGATCAGGCCGCCGGAGGTGGTGTTCCGGTTGAGCGAGGAGTCCACGAGGTGCTCTGCGGAGGTAAGGGCGAAGGAGATCGCGGCACCGAGGGTGGCTCCGGCACCGGCGGTGGTGGCGCCGAGGGCCTTGGTGTCCACGGTGGCGGTCTGGTCGGCCTTGCCGGTGATGTTGCCGGTAGTGGTGAGGGCGCTGCCCCGCCGGACGGAAGCGCTGGTGGAAACGTTCGAGATGGTGATGCCGACGACGCCGGTGAGGACGGCCGCGCTGCCGCCGGCCGCGCCGCCGCTCGCCTCCGTGGTGGTGGCGTCCGTGGTGGTGGCGTTCATCGTGAGCTTCTTGGCGGCGGTGAGGATGCCGTTGACGGCCAGGCCCGCCGCCACGACGTTGTTGATGATGTTGATGGCGACGGAGGCGCCGATGCCCACCGAGCCGCCGCCGTCCTGCTTCGCTTTGGCCTTGGCCTTGTTTTCGTGGTTTGCCTTGGCCGTCTGGGCGAGGTCCGAGCCGTTGAGGTTGGCACCGGCGCCGCGGACGTTGGCCAGGGTGGTGGCGGTGATGATGTTCAGGGCCAGGGATCCGGCGACTCCCACGCTGGCGTCCCCGCCGGCGCCCGAGGTGGAATCCGCCGAGAAGGTGTTCTTGCCGGCGGCCGGTCCGAAGGCTTCGAGGACCACGCCGCCCGCGTTGAGGATGGCACCGCCGGCCAGGTAGGCCTCGGTCAGCAGGGTGACGACGTTGATGCCGACCGCCACGCCGACGCCCAGTCCGCTGCCGGAGGTGGTGCTGCCGTCCGCGGTGGCCGTGGCGCCGTTGCTGGAGCCGGCGTGGATCCGCTGCACCCCGGTGGTGGTGACCCGCGAGCCGGAGATGAATGCGGCGGTGCTGCTGTGCAGGACGTTCACGGAGAGTGCGCCGGTGATGCCGATGCTGCCGTCGGCGGTGTTGGCCTGGCCGTTGCCGCGGTCGGCCGAGTTGGGGTCCTTGTCGTTCTGCGTGGAGCCTTCGACGCCGGCCTTCGTGGTGGCGTTGTTGGCGCCTTCCGAGTCCGCGGTGATGTCGAGCTTGGCGGCCGTGGTCGGGGTGGTGCTGGTGGAGGCGATGAAGGCGGTGGTGGTCTGGTCCAGGTTCGCGACGGCGATGCCGGCACCGGAGTTGGCGTCGCTCGCGTCGCCGGTGGCCGTGAGCGCCGCGTGGTTGATGGCGGCGAGGGCGAGGTCTCCGACCACCTCGAGGTGCGCGCTACCGGTCACCTTGGTGATGGTCTTGGCCGTCACGGTCAAGATGGCGACGGCGGCGTCGAAGGTGCTGGTACCGGAGGAGTCGGCTTCCCCCTCGTCCTTGCCGGCCGAACCCGGGGTGGCTCCGGCGTCGACGGTTGAGGTGGACGTCATGGTGACATTCGAACCGGCGGTGACCACGGCGCTTCCGCCTACGGTCACCCCGGCGTCGGAGGAGATGATGGCGAGGTCGCCGTAGTCCTTGGTCAGCGTGACAGGGCCCACCGTGGAGCTGGCCGACATGACTACGGCCCCGGTTGCTGCCAGGTGCGCGTTGCCGGTGACGTTCACCGCGGCCTTGGAATCGACGTTGATGGCGTAGGCGGCGAAGTGGCTCGCGTCAGGGACGATGCTCGAGGTGGCGGTGAGGTTGAGGTTGTTGGCGCTGATGTTGCCGCCGTTGATGGTGACCGCAGCGTCGGTGCAGTGCGTCGCCAGGGCCACGAGGCAGCCGAGGACGGGTCCGCCCGTCACGGAGTCGGCCGCTTCGAGGGTGACATCGCCGGTGGTGGTGATCTCGGCGTCGTCGGCTACCTCGATGAGCTCCATCTGGATCAGCAACCATGCGGCCATCAGGGCGATGGTGCCGGAGATGATGATCTTGTCCTTGCCGGCGCCGCCCTTGATGGTCAGAGAGGTGGTGGGGGCGGCGAACGCCACGGTCTCGAAGGTGGCGCCGCTGAGCTCCAGCAAACCGCCGCCGTTGAGGGTGAGGGTGGCATCGTCGTCGCCGCCGGTCAGTTCGTAGACCGCGTTGCTGGCGTCGCCCGAGGCGATGGGCTCGATGTTCAGGTAGTTGATCACCGTGGCGTCCAGCCACAGGGTGCCCGAGTGCGGGTCGGCCGCGACGGAGCGGCTGCTGGCGGTGGCGCCCGCCGTGACCAGGGTGTCGAAGCCGGCCGCACCGTCGAAGGTCACGGTGATGGCCGGGTTGTTGATTCCCCGGTCGACGGTGAAGGTGTCATCACCCGCGGTCCCGGTGACGCTGATGGCGTCGATGCCGGCGAGGCTGCGTGTCTCGCCCGCGAAGGTGGCCGTGCCGTCCGCGTTGAAGACCAGGGCGGCCGAGGTACCGGCCATGGCCAGGACCCAGGTGGAGGGCGCTGCTGCCGGGACCGGATCGGTGGTTGCCGGACCGCTGCTTGCAGGATCCGAGGCCGGAGCCTGTTCCGAAGGCGCTTCCGGCCCCGAAGGGGACTCTGCCGTCACGGAGGCTCCGGCCGCGGAAGCCGGTGCGGGGGTGGGTCCGGTGGGTGCACCGGATTCGGCGGCCGGAGCTGCTTCGCTTCCCGTAGCGGGTTCCGTTGCGGGAGCCGGGTTCTCCACGGGTGCGGGCGCGGCTTCAGGTGCCGGCGCGGCCGCCGGTTCAGCGGCCGGTGCGGGTTCGACGGCGGCCGCCGGTTCAGCGGCCGGTGCGGGCTCCGCTGCCGGGTACATCCGCTCGGGGTTGTTGAAGCGCCGCTCCCCCGGGCTGAGGGTCCGGGTCATCAGATCGGCCCCGCCCTCGACGTCGGTAAACCCGGCGATGTGGCCGTACTCGTGCGCGAGGACGGTCAGCAGGTCCATGGTTCCCGGAGCCGGTACACCCGTGGTGGCGGACCAGCCCCAGCCGGCCGCCGTCGGGTCAACTGCGATGCTGTTTCCGAAGGTGATGGCGAGTGCGTCGCCGGGCAGGTCCTGCAGGAAGACAGTGGCCCCGCCGACATTCCAGCCCGGCCACTGGGCCGCCGCGGAACCCTGCAGTGCGGCGAGGTCCGCGGCCGAGATCGTGACGCCGGACTGGGCGCCGGCGGTGTACGCGGCGTCCTGGTGCTCGCCCTCGAACAACACGAATCCTTGAAGTCCCGGGGCACGTGAACCAGCGGCCGCGGAAGCGGCCAAGGCCGGCACGGCCGAGGGAAGGTTGAAGGCAACCACCATGCAAAGCGCCACTGCAGCGGACACTATCCGCCGCAGGGCCGACCCCAGCACAGTCCAAGTCATCGCGTGCATCCTCGCGGACGTAAACCCCCAGAATGCGCCCGCTGCCAGGCAAATGCCACTTGCATTGGACGCGCGTGGCCCCTCCCAGCGAGACCACGACATTCACGCTCTCCGGAACGCCCTGAGGCTCCGTCCGGACCGGATGCGGGCCGATTTGATCGACCCAAGCGGGAGAGTATTCCTGTGCCGATTTATAAGTCAATACCCTTTAGGAATTCAATCGGCGCGTCGCAGCCGCGACACGCCGATGTTATTCGTTTCAAAAAATCAGACTTCATGCCCGAAAACGGGTCGTGGGTACGCTTGTATCCGCACCAGATCACAGGAGGTTGACGTGGCCGAGGCGACGCCCAACGGAACCACTCTTGCCGAAGCGATGGCCGAGCTGGCCGAACTCGGGGACCCGAAATCGCGCGAGGTCAATGAGCGGCACGGCGATGACCACGGCGTCAACCTCAGCAAGCTGCGCGCGCTTGCGAAGCGCTTGAAAATCCAGCAGGACCTGGCACGTGAACTGTGGGCCACGGACGACACCGCGGCGAAACTGCTGGCCCTGCTCATCTGCCGGCCGAAGGCGTTCGGGCGGGAGGAATTGGACGCCATGCTGCGCGCCGCACGTACTCCCAAGGTGCACGACTGGCTGGTGAATTACGTGGTGAAGAAGGGCCCGCACGCCGAGGAACTGCGGCAGGCCTGGTTTGCCGATCCGGATCCGGTGGTCGCAAGTGCGGGCTGGGCTCTCACCAGCGAACGCGTCGTCAAGAGTCCGGAGGGCCTGGACCTTCCCGGGCTATTGGACATCATCGAGGCCACAATGAAGGCCGCCCCGGACCGCCTGCAGTGGGCCATGAACACGTGCCTGGCCCAGATCGGGATCGAGCACGCCGCGTACCGTGCCCGCGCCGTCGACATCGGCGAGCGCCTGGAGGTGCTGAAGGATTACCCGACGCCGCCCAACTGCACCTCTCCCTTCGCGCCGGCCTGGATCAACGAAATGGTACGGCGGCAGGACGCCGGCTAGGTCCTGGGGCTATTGGGGCGGCGCCGACGCTAGCTGATGGCCACGGCCTGCACGGCGCGGAAATGCGCGGGAGCGGGCTTGACGACGCTGTCGGCGTACTCGGGGTGTTTGGGCAACCAGGCGGCGACATAGGGGCAGACCGGGACGATGGCGTAGCCGGCGGCGATGACATCTTCGACGGCGGCGCGCACCAACACGGATGCGAGGCCCTGGCCGGCGTAGTCCTCCGAGACACCCGTGTGGAACAGCACGCGCTGGGTCTCTCCGGCGGCATCGACGTCCACGTAGGATTCCTCGCCGATCACGTCCTGCGCCGATCCGTCAGCGCCGCGGTCGATGAGCACGTAGCGTGATTCTTCAGGCCGGTCCTGCACTTCGAAACGGGAATCGGTCATGTGTGGGGCTCCTCGTCTTGTTGTTCGGTGAGTTCGTGTCCAGCGAAGTCTTGTTCAGTGGATGAGCTTGCCGTCGGCGTCGCGCGGCCGCACCGGGTGCCCGCTGAGGATTGAGATGCGGTTGAAGGCGTTGATCGTGACCGCCACCCATTCAGCCGCAACGAAGGTTTCCTCGCCGAGGACTGTCCGGGCGGCCGACAGCTCGGCCTGGCTATCTTCGGTCAGCGGCAGCTTCGTGGCCGCTTCGGTGATCGAGAGGACGGCCGCCTCGCGATCCGTGTACGCGTCGGTCTCCCGCCAGGCAGGCAGCAGGTCGAGCTTCTGCTGGGCGATTCCGGCGTGCCGGGCCTGCCTGGAATGCAGGTCCAGGCAGAAGGCACAGCCGTTCATCTGGGAGGCGCGCACCTTGATGAATTCCACCTCTTGGGCAGTGAGTCCGCGCTGCAACACAGCCTTGCTGATCTCAGCCGCATAGGCCTCCGCGGCGTCCCAGGCTTCGGGCATGACTTTGTCCAGGAAGGGGCGCGTATCCATACCCTCGAGGATAGCCGGGAGTCCAGGGCACGGGCGTCGCCGCCCGCCAGGAGCGGAAGAAGAAAAGGGGTGGGCCCTGTGGGGCTCGAACCCACGACCCACGGATTAAAAGTCCGATGCTCTACCAACTGAGCTAAAGGCCCCTGCCGGCAACCGCCGGCCCAGTCCATTTCTGGACGATAAATACTCTACCGCACACCAAAGGAGGCCATGACATCCCGGCAAGCTCCGCCGTCGGGCGCTGAAAGGGGGAGCAAACCCAAGAGCCTTCCTGACCCTTTTTGACCGGAGAACGACGGCGGTGCGGGGCCCAGGGCGGCGTGTCGGGGCACGGCCGGCGCGAAAGAAGGTCAGGAGGGGAGCCTCCCGCAGAGAACAAGACCCCACAAACCGGGGTGCCCGCCCCGAAACCAAACAAGCCATGAGTGCACTAGCGAAAGCACAGGAGTAGCGTTGGGGCATGAGCGATCCAGCAGCCTCCAACGGTTCCGGCGGAGCACCCAGGCACCACAAGCCCAAGCCTTTCGCGCCGATCGATTTTGAGCCTTTCGCGGGCGGGGCGGACCCGGCGAGGGTGTCGGAGGCTGCGCACCTGGCGGCACAGGCCTTGGTCCGCCGCGGCCGCGACAGCGACGACCCCAAGGTGACCAAACGCCTGGTCAAGCTGGCGGACGAACAGGGCCTGGACGCCATCGCCGAAATGTGGGCCGAGAGCCCGGCCCGCTCCCTTCCCGGCGCCCTGTGGCGGCTTTACGCCCTCCGCGCCGCCACCATGCAGAACTCCGAACGGATCTCCGTGTACTTCAAGGCCGGCCGGGACACCGCGCAGGTTTCGCACGTGGTCGCCGGTGCCGCGGAACCGCCCGGAGCCGACGAGATGAAGCAGATGGCGGATGCCATCCTGTCGGGCGCGTTCGACGGCGATTTCGACGTCGCGCTGGAACGTTCCGCTGCATTCTGCCGCGTGGTGGCGCTGGGCCAGGCGACCATCGCGGACAGCGCGGAGCACGCCAACGAAGGCCATGCCAGCAAACTCACCCGAAGCTCGCACCAGCTCGTGAAGACCGCCGAAGACCTCGAACACGCGGCCAACGCGTGGCGGCTGGGCGAACTGGATTGAGCCTGCCGGCGCCCCGGCAGAGGCACCCTGAGCCGAATCTGTCAAGGTTGACTTAGCTTGGGCGAGGTATAAGACTGAAACTGGTGTCGAACCGCGAAACCCCCGGGCTTCAACTTATAGCCGCTTCGAGCGGCCTACCGCCGAGAGGCGTATCCGGTTCGGCACCATTTTCATGTCCACTTCACGGCCGCCGCCGCGTTCGCGCCGCAGAGCATCCACGGACGCAGCGCCCGGGCTGAAGCAAATCAGTCCGGGGCGCAGGTATAACTGCCGTAAAGTTGGTGTCTGTGAACGTTCCCGCGTCAAGTCATGCGACCCCCGTTGCCGCACACCCAGCCGGATCCGCAGGACGGGCACCACGATGAAGCTCCGCCTTTTTCCCCAGGAATCCGCGGGCCTGAAGCTTCTCTCCCAGATGGCGCGCCAGATCCTTGAGGCCACCGGAACGCTCTCGGAAATCCTCGGGGCACCCGTCACGGAACACGGGCGGCTCGTCGAGGAACTCCACGGGCATGAATCGAAGTCCACGGAACTTCACTTCGCGCTTCTTACCCACATGCGCACCAGCTTCATCAACCCGCTCCCCCGCGAAGACATGTACGCCCTCTCCCGCTTCCTCAACGAAGCCATGGAGAAGCTGGATGCCGCTGGCGAACTCGTCGCCCTGTACAAGCTGGACCGGCTGCCCAAGCGGGCGGCCGACCAACTGGAAATCATCAGCCGCCAGGCCGAGCTCACGGTCGAGGCCATGGGCCGCCTGGACGACCTCGACGAACTCGAGGACTACTGGATCGAAATCCTGCGCCTGGCCAAACGGGCCGAACGCAGCCACCGGACCTGGGTGGCCGAGATGTACCGGGACATGAAAGCCGCGCAGTACGCCCGCCACCGCGACATCGCCAACCAGCTGGTTGACGTCACCAAGGACATGCGCAGGGTGGCCACCCAGGTAGGCAGCATCATCGTCAAGGAAGCCTGACGTGGCGATCGGCTTTTTCGCCCTCGTGGTGGCCCTGGCCTGCGGCTTCGCCTTCCTCAACGGCTTCCGCGACGTCTCCACCGCCGTCGCACTCTCCGTCCGGACCCGGGCCCTGACCTCTTCGGTGGCGGTCCTGCTGGCCGCCGTGTTCAACTTCGCCGGCGCCATGCTGAGTGGCGGCTTCGCGCTGCTGTCCAGCCAAAGCCTGTTCGAGCTGCCCGACGGCGTCAGCGGGCTGGCCATCCTGGCCTCCGCCCTCGCCGCGGCCATCCTGTGGGGCGCCTACGCCTGGTGGCGCGGCATCCCGCTGTCCTCAACGCACGCCCTGGTGGGCGGCTTCGCCGGTGCCGGCGCGGCCAGCACCCTGATTGGCGGACACGCGATCGGCGGCGTGGACAACGCGCTGCTGTTCCAGGTTGTCCTGCCGCTCGTGCTCTCCCCCGTCATTGCCTTCGGTGCCGCCTACCTGCTGGTCTGGCCGGTCACCTGGGCTGCCCGCTTCACCCAGCCGGACGTGGTGCACAGCCGCTTCCGGCGGGCCGAAGCGGTCTCCGCGGCCGCCGTCGCCTTCGGCCACGGCCTGCAGGACGGCCAGCGCACCATTTCGGTGCTGCTGCTGGCCGGCGTTGCGGCAGGACTGTACGACGGCGGCGAGTTGCCTCTGTGGCCGGTGGTGCTGACCGCGGTGCTGCTGACCGTCGGCACCCTGTTCGGCGGCTGGCGGATCTCGCACACCCTCGGACACAAGCTGACCCGTATCGATCCGCTGCGCGGTTTCGTGGCGCAGAGCCTGAGTTCGCTGATGCTCTTCATCGGGGCGATCGGCCTGCACCTGCCGCTGTCCACCACGCACACCCTCACCTCCGCGGTCCTGGGCGCCGGCACCAACCAGAACTTCTCCGTCACCAACCGGCCCATGGTGCTGCGGATCCTGGGCTTCTGGCTGCTCACCCCGGCGGTGACGGCAGCAGTGGCGTTTGTCCTCGGGCTCGCGTTCTCGCCTCTGGCCAAGCTCTGAGACGGGCCCAGTTCTGAGACTGCCGGCTAGGCCAGCTTCTTGCTCTGGAGCCAGTCCCTGGCGATTTCGCCGATGTCCTCGAACTTGGCCACCCGCCCGTTCATCTTCATGAGATCTTCCGCAGTGAGCGCCGCGGAAACCTTGTCCAAGGTTGCTTTGACGGCCTCCGTGGATTTCTTCTGGTTGATGAGCGGCACGATGTTCTCGGACAGGAAGAGATTCTTGTCGTCCTTGAGTCCCACGAGGTTGTTCTCTGCCAGCGCGGGATCCGTGCCGAAGAGGTCGGCTACCTGGACCTGGCCCGAAAGGAGGGCGTTCAGCGTAAGCGGCCCGCCGGCGTCGAGGGCTGAAAATTCCTTGAACTCAAGGCCGTAGACGGACTTCAGTCCCACAAGGCCGTTGAAGCGCGTCTTCCACTCCGGAGAGGCGCCCAAGGCCAGCTCTCCGGCTACCGGCGTCAAGTCACTGAAGGACGTGAGGTTGTACTTCTCCGCTGTCTCCTTCTTCACTGCAAGGACG
The DNA here is from genome assembly GCF_003369445.1 of Arthrobacter silvisoli. Lineage (GTDB taxonomy): Bacteria > Actinomycetota > Actinomycetes > Actinomycetales > Micrococcaceae > Arthrobacter > Arthrobacter silvisoli. The sequence goes on along the minus strand of NZ_QRCU01000076.1, from coordinate 10,297 downwards.
TCCCTGTCCTCCGCCCGGGATTCCGAAAGCAGGATCAATCCGGCAGGGGTGTTCGCGCCGAGTTCCCGGATGACCTCATCCGGGGTCACGGCTTTGGTGCCGGGGTCGAGGTACTGAAGGAGCGATCCGCTGTATTCGGGCATGAGGTCGATGGAGCCGTCCTTAAGGGCGGGAATGGTGACCTCGCGGCTGCCGATGCTCGGCTTTTCCTTGACGTCGACTCCGCTTGCCTTGAGGGCCTCAGCGTAGATCTTGGCGATCAATTGGCTTTCAGGGAAGTCCGCGGAACCGACGATGATGCTGTCACCGGAGCTTCCTGCCGGGGTGGTGGACGAACTCATGGGGTCGCCTCCGCCGCAGCCACTGAGAGTGATGGCGACAGCGGCCGCCAGGGTGAATCCGGTCAGGTACTTCTTCATGTCAGATCTCCTTGGGAGAGCGGCTGCGAGCACGCAGCGGCCAGATGTGGGTGGGTGGTCTTCGAAGGTAAGGGGCTTGCTCCGGATGGCTTGCTCATCAGTCCCGGCAGGAATTCGACGAAGGTGGCGCCCAGCTTCAAGACTTCGGCGGCACGGCGCCATTTGTCCTGGACTTCGCTCAGGTCAACGACCACGCCTTTATGGTGCGATGCCGTCGCCGCCCTCACGGCGCCGGCGATCGCCGAGTCCTCGCTCTCCCCGGAAACCCGCACCAGATCAGCGCCTGCCTGAAAAACCCTGCGGGCCGCCTTCTCGCCGGCTGCACCGTTCAGGTCGACAATCACCACCTTGTGCGGGGATTCCTTCTTGAGCGCCTCTATTGCTTCCAGCCCCCCGTTCCTTAGCTCAAGGATGTCAAAGCCGATGGCCTTTTCTTCGGCAGCGCTTTGATTCGCTGCCCCCGGTGGTCCCGCCGCGCAGGTGAACCGGGGCCGGCAGGCCGGACACCGGTTCACCTGGCAGTCAGCCGGAGCCTGCATTTTCCCGGCGCGCGCAGCCCCCGCATCCGGCGCAATCGCCCGGGCCAAAAGCATGCAGGGGGATGACCCGGGACTCCGGCAGCTTCGGGCCGGCGGTATCCTCCCCGGACCCCTTGTGCGCGGGCATGCAGGGCGTTTGCCTGTCTGATCCCAGGATCGGAGATTTCATGTCACGCTGTCCGGCCGTAGAAGAGCTGCTGGGTCAGGGAGTTCATCTTGTCGTCGGGCTTCTCCGAGTAGGCCAGCACGGCATTGATGCGCGTCTGCTGTCCTTGAACAGGGGTGACGCGGTGCATTGAATATTGTCCTCGGAACATGCTCAGTGTTCCGGGTTCGCTGGACAACTTGATCCGCCCTGCTTCCGAACCGCGGAGCCGGGCCGCAACGCCTGCCTTGTTTTCGTCCCCGGGGGTGCGGAGCCTGTGGAAGTACTGGTATTCGCCTCCGGCGGTGGAAGGCTGCAGCATCAGGGTGACGGCGAAGGGCGAGCGGTCAAAGTGCCATCCAAGCTCATCGCCCTCCTCGAAAATCATCAGGGAGCAGGCACCCAGCGGATCGGCGTACTTGTGCAGGCTGTCCATTTCCATGGCTTGGCCGATGAAGTTGGTCAGGCCCTCCCATTCGTAGGCGATTCGCAGGGGCGAATCCTTCTCGATAAGGTCCCATGCAACAGCCTTTTTTGACGAATGCTGCAGCAACGTAGCGGGGTCGCCGGACGGCAGGCTTTCGTCGATGCCCTCGAAGTAGACGTTGTGCGTGTTGTCGGTCCGGAAGGCCTGGTCCTGCTTGTCCAGAGCCTCGGCGACCAGCCGCTGGACGGCGTCCTGCTTCACTAGTCCGGGGAGCTGGCATGCCCCCTCAAACCGGAGGGCCGCGCGGCAGGAGTCCAGCAGCAGCCGCCCCTTGGGACTGTCCAGGCGGTCCAGGGGGTAGCGCTCCAGGTCGAGGATGTCTGCGATCACCGGGGTCGTCACTGTGGCCATGGGAAGTACTCCTTCATTGGAAATTCAGGGGGAAATCGGTACTCCACAAGCATGGCGCGGGTCACATTATTAGGGCAAACACTGATTATTTGTTCTATTCATTAAAATCGCTTATATGATGGGATAGTGGACAAGTCACCGCTCAGCCAGTTGGACCTCCGGCACCTCATCGCATTGGCAGAGGTCGGCCGGACCCGTTCGTTCACCGCGGCAGCGCGATCCCTGGGGTATACGCAATCGGCGGTCAGCCAACAGATCGGCCGGCTCGAGCAGATCGTGGGCCACCGCCTCATCGATCGGTCAGGCGTGCGCGTGGTTGCCCTCACGCCGGCGGGCAGGATCCTGGTTGACCACGCCGAGGCAATCCACTCGCGCCTGGAGAGCGCCTTGGACGATTTGTCCGCGCTGAACAGAGGCGAAGCGGGGACGTTGCGGGTCGGATGCTACGAGAGCATCAGCGTTCGGATCCTTCCGCGGGCCCTCAGGCTTTTCGCCGAACGCTTCCCCCGGGTCCAGGTCGTCCTGACCGAATCGGATGACGACGAAGAACTTCTCGGGATGGTCGAAACCGGGGACTTGGACCTGACCTTCGTGGTGTTTCCGATGACCGACGGCCCCTTCGAAGCGGTCAATCTTCTTGATGACCCCTTCGTGCTGGTGGTTTCAAACGACTCCCCGCTGGCGGCAAGGACAACACCGGTCTCCACAGACGACCTCGCAGGCCTTCCCCTGATTGCCTACGGGCAAATGCGTGATGTGCATCAAATCGAGACGCGGCTGGGCCGCCCGCAACTCAGCAAGCAGGTCATCTTCCGGAGCAACCACAACGGAACCATCCTCAGCCTCACTGCCGACGGCTACGGTTGCGCCGTCCTGCCGTTGCTGTCCGTGGACCCCCACCGCCCGGGAATCACCATGCTCCCGGTGGAGAAGGTCACTCCGCGGACCGTAGGAGTCGCCTGGCACAAGCGACGCAAGCAGGGTGCGGCGGCCAGCAGTTTCGTGGAAATTGCCGGCCAGGTGGCGCGGGAAATCGAAGAATCACGGAGCTGGATCCACTAGCGCGCCAGCAGGGTTTCCTCCGCCAAACGGCCCAGCTTGTCCGGGTTGCGCATGGCGAAGATCCGGGCGACCCGCCCGTCCTCCACCACCACGCTGATGAGCGACGGGCCGCCTGCTTCGTCGTCGATCCGGATGCCCAGGCCACCGTTGAGCCAGACCAGGCCAATGTGCGGGCTGACCGCCCACTGCGGGAAGGGCCGTAGCAGGTTGGCCACCTTCTTCGCGCCGTACACCGGCACCCGTACCGCCTGCGCCACTCCGCCGCCGTCGGCGATGAGGACCACGTCCGGAGCCAGGACGTCCATCAGCCCCTGCACGTCCCCGGTGGTGACGGCCGCCAGGAACCGTTCGACGACGGCCTGCTGCTCGGTGCGGTCCACCTGCATGCGGGGGCGCCGGGCCGCCACATGGGAGCGGGCGCGGCTGGAGATCTGCCGCACGGCCGCCGTCGACTTCCCCACCGCCTCGGCAATCTCCTCGTAGGGCGCGTCAAAGACTTCACGCAGGACGAAGACCGCCCGCTCCACCGGGGCAAGCGATTCGAGCACCGTGAGCATGGCGATGGAAACACTCTCGGCCAGCTCGACATCCTCGGCGACATCCGGCACCGTGAGCAGCGGCTCGGGCAGCCACTCCCCCACGTATTCTTCCCGCCGCCGGCTCAGCGTGCGCAGCCGGTTGAGCGCCTGGCGCGTGACGATGCGGACGAAGTAGGACCGCGGCTCGCGCACTTCCGCCCGGGCTTCGGGTTCCAGGCCCGCCCACCGGAGCCAGGCTTCCTGCACCACGTCCTCGGCGTCGGCGGCGGAGCCGAGCATCTCGTAGGCCACGGTGAAGAGCAGGCTGCGGTGGGTGACGAAGAGATCCAGGCCGTCGGTGGTGCCGGAGCTGCGCATACCGGCCACGCTACCCCGCGACCGCTTGGGACCGCGAGAGGCCCGGCACCGCGAGGGGCTTCAGCCCGCACGAGTCCGAGAAGCCCTCGGACTCAATGCCGAGCGCGACGTTGCCGCGGGTGGTGAGGTTGGCGTAGCCGATCACGCTCGTGAGCTCCACCAGAGCCGCCGCGCCGAGCTGGTCAAGCAGCCTGGCGGCGAGCTCGTCGGTGACTTCCACGGGGGTGGTGCTCATGGCTTCGGCGTATTCCAGGACGTCGCGTTCCAGCGGCGTGAAGACGCCGGATTCGCGCCAGCGAGGGATCTGCTGCGCCTTCTCCAGGTCGAGGCCGCGGTTGTGGGCCATGAAGTAGTTGAAGTCCAGGCACCAGGTGCAGCCGATCAGGGAGGCCACGGCCATGTGGGCGTAGGACTTCAGCGACTCGTCACAGCTGTTCCACTTCTGCAGTTTCTGGCCCATACCCATGGATGCCTTCAGCACGGCCGGGTTGTGCCACATGACGCCCAGCGACTCCGGTACCTTGCCGAACATCTTTGCGCTGAACTTCTTGATGAGGGAGCCGTAGAGGCCGGTGATTTCTGCGGCGGGGATCCGGGTGGTCATGATTCCTCCTGCGGGTTCGGTTTCCTTGCCTTGCAGCATGAAGACACCGGCCACGCCCGGTCTGTGACACCCCGGCCCGGAAAATCCCGGAAAAGGTTCAGCCCTGCCACCTGTAACGGCGCTCAGGCCTGCCGATCCCGCCGTACCGCAGCTGCACCACGGCCCGGCCCTCCTCCACGAGGTACTCAAGGTAGCGGCGGGCGCTGACCCTCGAGGTGCCCAGGGAGTCGGCGGCCTCGGTGGCGGACAGGTCCGCGTCGGCGGACGCGCCTGCGGTCCTGCGGAGCAGCTCCTCCACCAGCCGCAGGGTTTCGGCGCTGAAGCCCTTGGGCAGCGGACGCGAGCTCCCGCCCAGGCCGAAGACCCGGTTCACGTCGGCCTGCTCGGCCGTCCCGCCTGCCGAGCCCGGCGAGAGGGCCCGGTAGCTCTGCCGGTAGTGCTCGAGCCGTTCGTGCAGGTCGTCAGCTGAGAACGGCTTCATCAAGTAGTGCACGATCCCCCCGCGCAGCGCCCGTCGCACGGTTTCCACTTCGCGGGCGGCGCTGATTACCAGCACGTCCAGTTCGGGCACCACGTCGCGCAGTTGCTGCAGCAGTTCCAAGCCGTTGATGTCCGGCAGGTGGATGTCCAGGAGCACCAGGTCCGGCTGCAGCCGCCTGGCCTCGGCCACCGCCTGGGCGCCGGTGTGCGCCGCGCCCACCACTTCGAAGCCGGGAAGCTGCCGGACGAAGCCCGAATGCACCTTGGCCACCATGAAGTCGTCGTCGACCACCAGGACCCTGATCGTTTGGGCGTGGTTCATGCGTTCGGGCTTCCCTCCTCCGTGTCCGCCTTGCCGGGCGAGCGCCGCAGCGTCGCGGTGAAGACCGCGCCGCCGTCGTCGTGGACCTCCACGTCCCCGCCGCGGCGCAGGCACACCAGCCGGGTCAGGGGCAGTCCGAAGCCGCGGCCGCCGTCGCTGTCGGACGCCTTGGTGCTGTAGCCTCGCCGGAAGATGTCCTCCCGTTCGACGGGCGCGACGCCGGGACCGGAGTCCCGCACGGTGACGGTCACCTTGCCTGCCTCCTCGACGAGCCTGATACTGACTTTGCCATCCGCGGAGCCGCCAGCAGCATTCACTGCACCGCCGTCGGCGTCCATGGCAGCGGCGTCAATGGCATTGTCCACCAGGTTCCCGACGACGGTGGTCAGGTCGCGTGAAAGCTCCTCATCCACCTTTTCCAATCCGGAAGCGGCATCCAGCTCCAGGGACACGTTCCGTTCGCTGGCAAGGCTGCTCTTGGCAATCAGCAGGGCGGCAAGCGCGGGGTCGTGGATGCGGGAGGTGATATCGTCCGAAAGCTTGTTGCGGCTGAGGCTCACGCCGTCCACGAAGGTGACCACCTCGTCGAACTCGCCCAGCTGGATGAGCCCGGAAATCGTGTGCAGCTGGTTGGCGAATTCGTGGGTCTGGGCGCGGAGGGTATCCGTGGTGCTGCGCGTGCGGCCCAGTTCCTTCTCCAGCGAGGACAGCTCGGTGCGGTCGCGCAGGGTGGTCACGGAGCCGATCACCCTGCCCCGGGACATCACGGGCTTGCGGTTCAGGACCACCAGCCGCTCCCCCACCAGAAGCAGGCGGTCCGGCTCGGGCTGCTCGGTGGTGAGGTCCTCACGGAGCTGCCGCTGCACCCCGAGCTCGCCGAGGCTGCGGCCCACGCAATCTTCCGGCAGGCCCAGGAACTCCCGGGCGCTTTCATTGGCCACGGTGATCCGTTCCTGCGGGTCCAGGGCGATCACGCCTTCCTTCACGCCGTGCAGGATGGCCTCGCGGTGCTCCACCAGGCCGGCGATCTCGCCCGGCTCCAGGCCGAAGGTTTGCCGCTTGACGCGGCGGGACAGCAGCAGCGAGCCGGCCGCGCCCAGCGCGAGGGACACGCCCAGGTACACGAGCAGATCGGGCACCGTCTCACCGAAGCGTTCCAGCACGGAAGGGTACTGGCGTCCGACGGCGACGATGCCCACCGTACGTCCGCCGTCGTCGAGCACGGGAACGTGGGCCATCAGGGAAAGGCTGCCGCCCATGTCCATGGCCCCCGTCCAGGCCCGCCCCTGCAGGGCCGTGCTGGCGCCCAGCGGGAGCGGGGTGCCCACGGCGGCGGGGTCCTCCGGCGAGGTAAGGATGGTGCCGTCCGTCTTGGCCAGGATGACGATGCTGGCGCCGGACACCGTCCGGACCGATTCGGCAACCGATGGCAGGGCCGCACCGTGCCGGGGTTCCGCCGTCGGGATCAGCGTACGGACGGTGGGGTTCGCGGCGAGGGACTCGGCCACGGAAAGCGCCCGGCGGCCCTCCACCCGCTCGAAGGTCGCTGCGGACTGGACCTGGGAAATCGCGATCACCCCGAGCAGGACTGCCGCCACGATCAGCAGCTGCAGGACGAGGTATTGGCCGGCCAGGGACAGGCGCCGGCGGCGGCGGGGCTGGGAGGTGCCGGGCTGGGGATGGCCGGGCTGCGTCAGCGGCACGTCTTCGGGCACGGGGTTCCTTCGGCAGTGGTTTCCCTTCATTATCCGGCCGCGGGATGCCAAGGGCACGTGACCACAATGAACAAAACAATCTTTGAGAACACAAGCGTGACCGGGGTCACGTCAGGCCATAGCGTGAAACCACTCCCCCGATGATGAGAAGAGGAACACACAATGCGTCGATTGAACGCACTGCGCGCCATTGCCGTCGCTGCAGGCCTTGCAATCGCGGCCACCGGCTGCGGCGTCACCAGCGGCGGTGGCTCCGCCGCCACCAGCGGAAGCGCCGCGGACTCGGGTCCGCTCACCGGACTGCGGATCATGGTCCCCAACACCGCCGGCGGCGGCTACGACACCACCGCCCGCACCGCAGCCAAGGTCATGAACGACACTAAGACCGCCACCAACGTCGAGGTCTTCAACCTCGCGGGCGCCGGCGGCACCGTAGGCCTGGCCCGCCTGGTCAACGAAAAGGGCAACAAGGACCTGGCCATGCTGATGGGCCTGGGCGTGGTAGGCGCCAGCTACACCAACAAGTCCGAGGCCAAGCTCACCGCCACCACTCCGCTGGCCCGCCTCATCCAGGAACCGGGCGCCATCATGGTCCCCAAGGACTCCCCCTACAAGACCATCGGCGAACTGGTTGACGCCTGGAAGAAGGACCCGTCCAAGCTGGCCGTCGGCGGCGGCTCCAGCCCGGGCGGCCCGGACCACCTGCTCCCGATGCAGCTCGCCCAGGCCGTGGGCATCGACCCCAAGAAGGTCAACTTCGTCTCCTTCGACGGCGGCGGCGACCTCCTGCCCGCTATCCTCGGCAACAAGATCGGCTTCGCCGCTTCCGGTGCCGGCGAATACATCCAGCAGATCAAGACCGGCTCCGTCCGCGTCCTGGCGGTGAGCGGCGCCGAACGGCTCGAAGGCATCGACGCCCCCACCTTCAAGGAATCCGGCATCGACCTCGAATTCACCAACTGGCGCGGCATCGTGGCACCTCCGGGCGTCTCCGACGCCGACCGCGACCGCATTGTGACCGCGCTGACCAAGATGCACGGCACCGATGAATGGAAGGCCGCCCTGAAGGATCACGGCTGGACCGATGCCTTCATCACCGGCGAGGAATTCAGCACCTTCCTGAAGGAACAGGACACCCGGGTTGCCGATGTCCTGACGAAGCTGGGGCTGGCGTGACCCAAAAGACCGACGCCGGAACCCCGGCAAGCAAAGGCCGCTCCGAGCTGGGCATCGCTGCCCTGCTCGGGGCGGCCGGCGCCGTCGTCCTGCTGGACGCGTCCCGCATCGCCGCCCCGTATTCGCAGTCCGATCCGGTGGGCCCGCGCACCATGCCGCTGGTCGTTGGCGTCCTGCTGCTTGTCTCCGCGGCCGCCTTGGCGATCAACGTGCTGCGCGGTGGCCGGGGCCAGGCCGAGGAAGGCGAAGACGTGGACCTGACCCACCCGGCAGACTGGAAGACCGTCCTGCCTCTGGTGGGCGCCTTCGTGCTGAACATCCTGCTGATCGACGCCGCGGGCTGGGTCATTTCCGGCACCCTGCTCTTCTGGGGCAGCGTCTGGGCCCTCGGCAGCCGCCACTACATCCGGGACGGGCTCGTCTCGGTGGGCTTGGCCCTGGCCACTTTCTACGGTTTCTTCTTCGGCCTTGGCATCAAGCTCCCGGCCGGAATCCTGGCAGGAGTTCTCTGACATGGATACCCTCAACCTGCTCATGCAGGGTTTCGGCACGGCGCTGACCCCCATGAACCTGCTGTACGCCTGCATCGGCGTGCTCCTGGGTACGGCCGTGGGCGTGCTGCCCGGCATCGGCCCGGCCATGGCGGTGGCGCTGCTCCTGCCGGTGACCTACAATCTCGGCCCCACCAGCGCGCTCATCATGTTCGCCGGTATCTACTACGGCGGCATGTACGGCGGCTCCACCACCTCCATCCTGCTCAACACCCCCGGTGAATCCTCCACCGTGATCACCGCGATCGAGGGCCACAAAATGGCCAAGGCCGGCCGGGCCGCGCAGGCCCTGGCGACGGCCGCCATCGGTTCCTTCGTGGCCGGCACCATTGGCACGGCCTTGCTGGCGGTCTGCGCACCGTTCGTGGTGAAGTTCGCGGTGAGCCTCGGCCCGTCCAGTTACCTGTCGATCATGGTCCTGGGCCTGCTGACCGTCACCGCGGTGCTGGGCTCCTCCAAGGTCCGCGGTTTCGCTTCGCTGGGCCTGGGCCTGGGCATCGGGCTCATCGGCTTGGACCCCGTGACCGGCCAGCAGCGCCTCGTGTTCGGCCTTCCCCTGCTCTCGGACGGCATCGACATCGTGGTGGTAGCCGTGGCCATCTTCGCCGTGGGCGAGGCCCTCTGGATCGCGGCCCACCTGCGCCGGAACAAGACCGAGACCATCCCGGTGGGACAGCCGTGGATGGGCAAGAAGGATTGGCAGCGCTCCTGGAAGCCGTGGCTGCGCGGCACCGCCTTCGGCTTCCCTTTCGGCGCCATGCCTGCCGGCGGCGCGGAAGTTCCCACCTTCCTGTCCTACGTGACGGAGAAGAAGCTCAGCAAGCACCCGGAGGAGTTCGGGCATGGCGCCATCGAAGGCGTTGCGGGGCCGGAAGCGGCGAACAACGCCTCCGCGGCCGGCACCCTGACCCCGCTGCTGGCGCTCGGCCTGCCGACCAACGCGACGGCGGCCGTAATGCTGGCGGCCCTGGTGCAGTTCGGCATCCAACCCGGTCCACTGCTGTTCGAGAACGAGCCGGTGCTGGTCTGGGGCCTGATCGCGAGCCTGTTCATCGGCAACACCCTGCTGTTGCTGATCAACCTCCCCATGGCACCGCTCTGGGCGAAGCTGCTGCAGATCCCGCGCCCGTACCTGTACGCCGGGATCCTGTTCTTCGCCACCCTCGGAGCCTTCTCGGTCAACATGCAGGCTTTCGACCTGGTGCTGCTGCTGGTGCTCGGCGCCCTCGGCTTCGCGATGCGCCGCTACGGACTCCCGGTGCTTCCGCTGATCATCGGCCTCATCCTTGGCCCGCGCATCGAGGGCCAGCTGCGCAAGTCGCTGCAGCTGAGCGCCGGCGACATCTCCGGCCTCTTCAACGAGCCGGTGGCCGTGGTCGTCTACATCCTGGTCGTCGTGCTGCTTGCCCTGCCGCTCTTCATCCGCCTGTGGCGCAAGTTCGGCCCGCAGAAGCCAGGCACACTGCACGTGGAGGACCAGATCCACGCGTAAGCGGACTCCGGCTCACGTTAAACAAACGACGGCGGGCGGCACCCCCAAGGTGCCGCCC
>NZ_QRCU01000042.1 GCF_003369445.1 Arthrobacter silvisoli | reverse complement strand
AACCGTCACAACCACACCGGCGAGTCAGGAAGTGGGGCCAGAAATAACCGTCCTACCGGGGCCAAACAAACCTGTCACAGTCACCCGAAAGGCGACGGCGGTGAGGCTTACCAACTCCCGGACGGGCGGTGGCGCGCCGAGGTTGACCTCGGCCGAGGCGCGGACGGCAAGCGGCGCCGGGTCGCTGTCTATGGCAAGACCGCCGCTGCGGCGAACGCGGCGCGGCGGGATGCGGTGCGCCGGAAGGAAGACGGGCTCTTGGCCAGCACCCGATCTCCCACCCTGATCGACTGGCTGGAGTACTGGCTGACCAACATCGCCGCGGTCAAGCTGAAACCGCGAACACTGGTCGGCTACCGCTCCTACATTCGGACATGGGTAGTCGGAACCAAGGTCGCCAAGGTCCGCCTGGACAAGCTCACCCCTGAGCACCTGGAGCAACTCTACGGGGCGATGCGCGAGGCCAAACGATCCGAATCGACAGTCTCCCAGCTACACCGGATCCTTTCCCGGTCGATGACTGTTGCCGTGCAGCGCGGCCGACTTGGCGCCAACCCGGCCAAGAAGTTGGAAGCACCCCAGCCGGCGGCATTCGATCCTCACCTGCTCACTCCCGACGATGCCCGCAAGCTTCGCGTCGTCGCCGAGCGGACTGAGGGCGGCACGCGATGGCTTGTTGCTCTGGCCCTCGGACTACGCCAGGGCGAAGCCCTCGCGCTTGCCTGGGACAAAGTCGATCTCGACACCGGCGTCCTGCACGTCCACCGCGAGCTCTACTCCCTCTCATGGCAACACGGTTGCCCCGAGAGTGAGCCGTGCGGCCGGCACGCTTTCAAATGCCCCGAGCGGCACGGGGGCGGCCGGTTCGTTGGGACGCCGAAGTCGGCCGCCGGCAGGCGCACCCTTCCCCTGCCACCCCAATTGCTCTCCGCACTCCGGCGCCACAAAGAGACGCAGGCCCGGATCCGCATCGAAGAGGGCAAGCACTGGACCGGCTTCAAGCCACAGAACGGTGACAAGCTCGACCTCGTGTTCTCGCAGCGGGACGGCAAGGCGTTCCACGCTTCCACGGACTGGGAGACCTGGAAGGCTTTCATCGCTCAGTGCGGAGTGCCCGAGGTGCGGCTGCACGATGCCCGCCATACGGCAGCCACCCTGCTCCTGCTCATGGGGGTGGACGGGCGCATCGTTATGGAGATGATGGGCTGGTCGTCGGTGACCATGCTCAAGCGCTACCAGCATGTCCTAGAAGAGATGAAGATCGAGGCCGCGAAGCGGGTCGAGCAGGCCCTGTGGGAAGCGCCTCGGCCGACCGAGCCGGACGCCGCGGTTGTCTCGCTGGATGCCTTCCGACGCAAGCGGAATGCCTGATAGGCCACCAAATAGGCCACCGTCCAAGGCCCGGGCAGGCTCACTGAAACGTCGAAGCAGCCCCGCCTCCCTTGAAAAACAAAGGGAAGCGGGGCTGCCTTGCGTCGTGCCCCAGCAGGGACTCGAACCCTGACTTTGCGGATTTTAAGTCCGCTGCCTCTGCCAATTGGGCTACTGGGGCGCCCGGATTATCCTAACCCGGCGGACCAGCCCAGGTGGGGCTGCGGCGGACGCGCCACGGCCTGGCCCCGCCGGCCGCCTCCCGGGCCCAGCTACAGCCGCTGGAAAGGCGCCGCATAGCGGAAGGTCCCCCTGACGCCGCCGGATGTGCCGCCGTCGGGCATTCCGGGCAGCGGCAGCACCTGGAAATGCTCGCCCCAGGCAGGATCGGGAGCGCCAATGCCCACCGAGCCGGCGGGGACAAAGCCGAAGCGCGGGTAGTACACGGTGCTGCCGAGCAACGCGATGCCGGCCTCCCCCGCAGCCTCGGCGCGGCGGGCTGTTTCGCGGAGCAGGGCCGAGCCGATTCCGCGCCGCTGCAGGTGCGGCTCCACGCTGATGGGCCCGAGCCCGAGGAAGGCGAGCCCGTCCACGGCGCCGCGGGTGCTGATGACGTGCCCCACGATCTCACCGCCCAACTCGGCCACGATGCTGAACTCGGGGAGGTATTCCTCACATGCGAAGAGTTCCGCCAGGAGCCCCACCTCCGCCGGGATACCGTCCACCGGCAGGCCGGTGACCGGGCTGATCGAGAACGCCGATGCTGCCAGGGCCAGGATCGCCTCGCGGTCCGCAGGGACCTCGCCGCGCAGCACCAGCCCCTGCTGAAGGAGGGTGAGGACTTCCATCGCATGGCCTGCCTGTGCGGTGGGCACCAGGAGGTGGTCGTGGTGGAAGCCGGCCAGGACGTTGCAGCTGATCCCCGCAGCACCGAGCGCAGAACTGACGGCAGCCGTCAGGCCCACGGCTTCCAGCGCGGAATGGACCTGCAGGGTGATCCAGGCTGCCACGAAGTCGTAGGCGAGGCCCAGCCGTTCGGCTTCGTCGCGGTGCAGCACCACCGTGAGGCCCTCGGCTTCGCGGACGGCAGCCTCGATGTCGCCCTCCAGGGGCTTGCCATGCGGCCACAGCGCATATACGTACTCGCCCTCCCGGAGGACCGGATGCATCGATGCGAGAAGCGCCGTCAGATCAGTTTCGCCTGCCATGGCAGACAGTCTAGGGCTGGGCGGTCCGTGTCCGGGCATGTGCCCGGCAGATACGACGACGGCGGCCGCCTCCCCGCGCGGGGAGACGGCCGCCGTTCTCGTAAGCAGGGGCCACGCCGCCCGGGTTCCCTGGCTGAGCGTAGCGAAGCGAGGGGGGCGGTGGGGACTTACTTGGCGTCGGCCGTGACCGGCGCCTTGTCCTTGTCCTCGGCCGGGGCCGCGGGTGCCGGGGCAGCAGCGGGCTTGGGGGCCGGGGTGGCAGCGGCCACGAAGGCGCCGCGCGGGTTGTCCAGGTCGATCAGCTGGGTGGTGTCTCGGCCTGCGAAGAAGGCCAGGATCCAGCCGAAGATCACGCGGAACTTGCGCTCGACGGTGGGCATGGCAAGGCCGTGGTAGCCGCGGTGCGCCAGCCAGGCCAGGCCGCCCTTGAGGCCGATGCGGCCCAGGAGGTTGATGTTGGCAACGCCCTTCCATTCACCGAAGCCGGCCACAGCACCGAGGTTCTTGTGCTTGTAGTCGGTCAGCGGCTTGTCCCAGCGGGAGGCCCAGAGGTTCTTGGCGAGCTTCTTGGCCTGGCGCAGGGCGTGCTGGGCGTTCGGCACGCAGGTACCGTCCGGCAGGCCCTTGCCGGTGAGGTCCGGAACAGCGGCGATGTCGCCGGCGGCCCAGGCGTTCTCCACGATGCCTTCGTCGCCGCCGATGCGCAGGTCCGGGAGGACCTTGACGCGGCCGCGGGGTTCCAGCGGGAAGTCGGTGGAGCGGACCATCGGGTTGGCCTGCACGCCGGCGGCCCACACCAGGGTGTCGGCAGCTACTTCCTCGGCCGGGGACTTGTCCGGCATGTTGATCAGCTTCAGGGTGCCCTCGGCGTTGTCGAGGGAGGTGTTCAGCAGCACCTCGATGCCGCGGCTGCGCAGGTGCTCGACGACCCACTCGGCCTGCGGTGCGGTGACCTCGGGCATGATGCGGCCCATGGCTTCGACCAGGATGAAGCGGACTTCCTCCTGCTTGATGCGCGGGTTGTTCTTGACCGCGGCGCGGGCGAGGTCTTCCATTTCGGTGATGCACTCGATGCCGGCGAAGCCGCCGCCGACGACCACGAAGGTCAAGGCCTTGGCGCGCGCTGCAGCGTCGGTCATGGTGGACGCGGCTTCGATGCGCTCGAGGACCTTGTTGCGCAGCGCAACGGCTTCCTCGATGGTCTTCAGGCCGATGCCCTTGTCCGCGAGGCCCTTGATCGGGAAGGTGCGGGTGATGGCACCGGCGGCCAAGACGACGTCGAAGTACGGGATCTCGAACGGGGCGCCGCCGTCGGCCGGGGCAACAACCGCAGTGCGGTTGGCGTGGTCGATGCTGGTGACGCGGCCCTGGATCAGCTCGGTGTGCTTCAGGTGCTGGCGGTGGGAGACGACGGCGTGGCGCGCCTCGATGTTGCCACCGGCAACTTCCGGGAGGAAGGGCTGGTAGGTCATGTAGGGCAGGGGATCGACGACGGTGACGATGCCGCCGGCGTTTGCGATCTTCTTCTGCAACTTCAGTGCGACGTAGAGGCCGACGTAACCGCCGCCGACAACGAGAACACGGGGACGGTCAATAAGCTCAGGGGTGGGTGCCATGAATCCAGAATAGCGCACTTTGTGAAAATCTTCACTAGCTGCTTTTGAGGGCTCCCCTGCGGGGCACGGCGGCTACTTCCTGGCGCCCGGCTCCACTGCGTCCAGGGTGCCTGTGTCCGGTTCTGCGGGGGTGGTCCGATAGACCCTGCGCAGCTGGATGACGGCGCCCGCAACGATGGCGACGAACAGGACACCGAAGCCGATCACCACCACGCCCGGAAGTGCAGTTCCGGCGTCGGCCGGGGTTTTGGCCGCGGGGACAGTGGGGTCCTTCAAGGTGGGCTTGGCGCTTGCCTTCTTGGTGGGGCTTGGCTCCGGCGTCGGGGTGCTGAAGTCGCCGCGCCGGTGGACGCGGATCCAGTCGCTGATGGAACCGAGAGGGTTGCTCTTGGCCTCAGGGACGGTTGCGCCCAGGGCTGCCTTGGCGTCGAGCACCCCGTAGCCATAGATCGGGTCCTTGCCCTTGACCCCGGAGTCCTTCGCGGTGCTGACGATCCGGTTGATCACCTGCTTGGCGCTCATGTCCGGCCACTTGGAGCGGATCAACGCTGCCACGCCCGAGACGATCGGCGTGGCCCCGGAAGTTCCCGCCCAGTCGGCGTAGCGCCCGCCCGGCATGCCGCCGACGAGCTCTTCCGCAGGGGCCGCGACCCCGATGCTGATGCCCTGCGACGACGAATCCACGCTCGCATTGCCGTCCCGGTCAAGGCCACCGACCGTCAGCACGCCCGGGATCGTGGCCGGCGCGCCGACCTGCACGTTCCCGCCGATGCGGTTGCCCGCGGCGGCGACGATCACCACATCCTTCTGTTCCGCGTACAGGAAAGCCGCGTCCCAGCTTTGCGGCCACTCCGGGGAGGTGCTGCCCAGGGAGATGTTGATGACCTTGGCCCCGTGGTCCACAGCCCAGCGCACGGCCAGTGGGATCTGCTCCTGGTCGGTCTTGCCTGCGGGGTTCGCCGAACCGAGCCAGGTGGAGACGGAGAGGATGTCCGCCTCGGGGGCGACCCCGATAATGCCTTCCGGTCCCCCGCTGCTGTCGGCACCGGCCGAGGCGGAGGGGCTTGCCTTCTGGTGGCCGCGGCCTGCAAGCATGGTGGCCACGAGGGTGCCGTGTTCGGGCTTGGCGCCGATGCTCTTCTGCCCGTCCGGGTTGCCCGCACCGGACACATCCGTGCCGCCGACCACCGCACCCTTCAGGTCCGGGTGGCGGCCGTCCACGCCGCTGTCGATGATCGCGACCTTCACCCCGGCGCCCTTGGATTCCTTCCAGGCTTCGGCGATCCCGGATTCCTTGAGCCAGTACTCCTTGTCCCGCCAGGTGTCGGCGGCGGCGGGCTGCGCCGTGGCCAGGCCGCCGGCGGCCAAAACCGCGGCGAGCCCGGTGGAGGCAAGCAGGCCCGCCAGCGTGGCAGACAGGGTCCGGCGGCGCCGTCGTGGTCCGGAGGCCTTCGGCAGATGCGTCATCAGCGGCTCCCCCATTACTTGATGCTCAGCGCGATGCCGTCGAGGATGTCATGTTCGCTGGAGGTGGCACCGGTGATGGTCCCGGCGCTGGACTGCGCGAGCCGCTGCAGGATGCGCCGCCAGACCAGTGCGCCTGCGCCGATGACGTCCACCCGTCCCGGGTGCATGTACGGCAGTTTCGCGCGCTCTTCGCGGGTCATGTCCAGCAGCTCCGTGGCGGCTTTGCTGATCTGCTCGAGGCTGAGGGTCGCGCCGTGGATCCGCTGGGGTTCGTAGCGGTCCAGGCCGAGCGCGTGTGCCGTGATGGTGGTGATGGAACCGGCCACCCCGACGACGGCGGTGCTGCGTTCCAGCGGAACGGTTCCGGCTGCGAGGTCGAGGGCGGCGTCGACGTCGGCTTCCGCCGCGGCGATTTCCGCCGCGGTAGGCGGATCGCTGCGCAGGTGCCGTTCGGTGAGGCGCACGCAGCCGATGTCGACCGACTTGGCCGCGATCACGCCGTCGGCGTCGCCGAGCACGAACTCGGTACTGCCGCCGCCCAGGTCCACCACCAGCACCGGGTCCTTGCCGCGCGACGGCAGCACGCTGCTGGCGCCGGCGAAGGACAGGGCGGCTTCCTCGTCGCCGGACACCACTTCCGGCTCGACGCCGAACAAATCGCGGATACCGTCCACGAAGACCTGCCGGTTGCGGGCGTCACGGCTCGCTGAGGTGGCCACGAAGCGGACGCCGCCGGCGCCGTGCTCCTCGATCAGCCGGGCGTAGTCGCGGCTCGCGTCGAAGGTCCGTTCCAGGGCTTCCGGGGCGAGCTCGCCGGTGGCGTCCACGCCCTGGCCGAGGCGCACCACGCGCATTTCGCGGACGACGTCGCTCAGCGGGGCGCCTCCGCCAGTACCGTTCACATCGGCCCCGTTCACGTCGGCAATGAGGAGGCGGATGGAGTTGGTGCCGCAGTCAATCGCAGCCACGCGCTTCATGCGGTGCCTTCTTCCGTGGTCTCGGCGGTGTCCTGGCCCTTGCGGACAGGTGCGGGGCGGCCCACGATGGCGGGCAGGCCCTGCGGTCCGTGCCGGCTGAGGTCTTTGGACGGCGCCTCGCCCTCGGTCTCCCAGGCGCCCTCGCAGTAGCAACGGTCCTTGGTCCACCACTCGGCGATGGCTTCCAGTGCCTCGTCGCCCAGGGGGTTGACGCCCGGGCCCGCGGCCAGGGAATGCCCCACCAGGACGTGCAGGCACTTGACGCGGGTGGGCATGCCACCGGCAGAGACACCGGCGATTTCCGGAACCTCGCCCGTGCCCGCGCGGCCGGCGATCTCGTCCCGGGCCCGCAGGTAGGCCTCATGCGCTTCGCGGTAGGCATCGGCCAGCCTGGAATCGGCGGCAAGGCGGTCGTTCATCTCGTTCATCGTGCCGCCGGCTTCGAGGCGCGACACGGCGGAGGTGATGACCGGGTGCGTCAGGTAGAAAGTGGTGGGAAACGGAGTACCGTTGCCCAGCCGGGGTGCCGTTGCCGCAACCAGGGGGTTGCCACAGACGCAGCGGGCGGGGATTTCCACCACGTCGCGCACGGGCCGGCCGAGCTGGCGGCTCAGGACGTCCAGGTCATGTGCCGAGGGCATGCGGGATTCCTCCGTCGCAGGGGCCGTGTTCTCTTGCACTGGCGCTGCCACCTTCCTGCCCTGTTCTGCCGTTCCCTCAGGGCGCGACGGCGGCGGGCACCGCGTCTAGTCTGTTGCCGAGCGTCGGATCGACTCCCACAGGCCATCCACCCAAGGCAGGTTTCCAGGGGTTCCGGACGCTCCATCGCCGGTGCGGCCACCGGGTGTACCGGCGGGAACTTCCGCACCAAATACCCAGTAGCCCGTTTCACCCGGCATAACCATGTTAATGCGGTCGCGCGCCTGCTGTTTGACGTAGTTGGGGTCCTGCCAGCGCGAGATCTGCTTTTTGAGGTCTTCCTGCTCGGCCTGTTTGCCCGCGATTTCGGCCTCCAGGGCGGAGATCTCGGCGCGTTTCTCCAGGAAGATTTTCACCGTCGGGGCAAGCAGGATGGTAATGGCGACCATGACGACGGCCAGCGCCAGCATGCGTCCCGAGAAGCCTTTCGCCGGGACAGGATCGTCCCCCTCCCCGGTGGCGCCGCCTTCTTTGCCATCAGTTCTGGAAATCACCGGCCGCGGCGCGGCCCTGCCCGGGGCGGCCTTCGACGCCGGCCCTTTCGGTTTTGCAGCCGTGGCAGTCTTTTCGTCTGTGCCTTGTGCCGCCGCTGTGCCGGTTGCCGAAGCAGCGGCAGCGGGCGACGCCGGGGCGTGGATGTCCGGAGCGGGGGCGGCTTTGCGGGATTCGCCGAAATCCGCCCGGATAACGTCGCCGCCGGCCTTCTGCTGGGGCCGGCCGAGGGCGTCAGCCCGGGGGACCTTGGGGCGGCGGGTTGCCATGACACTCCTGTACTGCTCGCCTGTACTACATGGTGCACGCCCGGCTGCTTGCTGGGTTCTACGCTCGCACGGCCGCCCGACGCGCTGTTCGATTAAACGCGGTGTCCGATTAAACGGAACCGGCGGCCATGGTCTTTCCACCATAGCCACCGGTCAGCCGTTTTCGCGGATACTAGCCCTTGAAACGCGGGAACGCGCTGCGGCCGGCGTAGCGTGCGGCGTCGTCGAGTTCCTCTTCGATGCGCAGCAGCTGGTTGTACTTGGCAACGCGCTCGGAGCGGGCCGGGGCACCGGTCTTGATCTGGCCGGCATTGGTGGCGACGGCGATGTCAGCGATGGTGGTGTCCTCGGTTTCGCCGGAGCGGTGCGAGGTGATGGTGGTGTAACCGTTGCGCTGTGCCAGGGACACGGCGTCGAGGGTTTCGGTCAACGAACCGATCTGGTTGACCTTGACCAGCAGGGAGTTGGCCGTGGCGGCGTCGATGCCCTGCTGCAGGCGCTCCGGGTTGGTGACGAAGAGGTCGTCGCCCACCAGCTGGACCTTGTCACCGATGGCGTCGGTGAGGATCTTCCAGCCTTCCCAGTCGTTCTCGTCCAGCGGGTCCTCGATGGAGACCAGCGGGTAGTCGGCAACGAGCTCGGCGTAGTAGGCGCTCATGTCGGCGGAGCTGAGGGCCTTGCCTTCGAACTGGTAAGCGCCGTCCTTGAAGAACTCGGAGGAGGCAACGTCCAGGGCCAGGGCGATGTCCTTGCCCGGGGTGTAACCG
The DNA here is from genome assembly GCF_003369445.1 of Arthrobacter silvisoli. Taxonomy (GTDB): domain Bacteria; phylum Actinomycetota; class Actinomycetes; order Actinomycetales; family Micrococcaceae; genus Arthrobacter; species Arthrobacter silvisoli. The sequence goes on along the minus strand of NZ_QRCU01000042.1, from coordinate 35,932 downwards.
GCCTTCTTGATCGCTTCCTGGATAAGGTCCAGGGCGGCGCGGTTGGACGGCAGGTTCGGGGCGAAGCCGCCCTCGTCGCCCAGGCCGGTGGCCAGGCCCTTTTCGTTCAGCACGGACTTGAGGTTGTGGTAAACCTCCACGCCCCAGCGCAGGCCCTCGGAGAAGGTCTCTGCACCGATCGGGGCGATCATGAATTCCTGGATGTCGACGTCGGAGTCGGCGTGGGAGCCACCGTTGAGGATGTTCATCAGCGGGACCGGCAGGACGTGGGCGTTCGGGCCGCCCAGGTACTTGTACAGCGGCAGGTCGGCAGAGGCGGCGGCGGCGTTGGCCACGGCCAGGGAGACGCCGAGGATGGCGTTGGCGCCAAGCTTGCCCTTGTTCGGGGTGCCGTCCAGGTCGATCATGGCCTGGTCGATGCTGCGCTGGTCGGTGGCGTCGAAGCCGATCAGGGCCGGGGAGATTTCGTCGATGACGGCGTCGACGGCCTTCTGGACACCCTTGCCGAGGTAACGGCCCTTGTCGCCGTCGCGCAGTTCGACTGCCTCGTGCTCACCGGTGGAGGCACCGGAAGGAACCGCGGCGCGGCCGATCTGGCCGTCGGAGAGCAGAACCTCTACTTCTACGGTCGGGTTTCCGCGGGAGTCAAGGATCTCGCGGGCGTGGATGGCATCGATAAGCGCCATGGATTGCTCCTTATGGTGAAGCGATTTACTGGGAATCTAGAGGGAAAGTCTCGACGTCCTCGTCGGCACTAGCCTAGTCGAGAGTGGCCAAGGTTACGGAACGGTTTCCTGGAAGGCACCTCAGGGGGTTCCTTCCTCGCGGCCCTGGTAGCGGCGCACGGCGCCACGCAGGGCCCGTTCGGCGTCGAATCCCTGCTCCCTCGCGGCCGCGGTGACGGCGAGCAGGTAGTCGCCGAGCTCGGCTTCCGTCTCATGGACCGGGACGGGCACGACGGCGGGATCCGGCTTTCCGGCGCGGCCCGCTTTTTCTGCCCGGTCAGCCCGGTCGAGGGATTTCTGCGCGAGCGCGAGGGCGGGCAGGTGCGGCGGGATGCCTTCGAAGGGATCACTGCGCCCCGGCTTTTCGGCTTTCTTGACGGCATCCCATTTCTGCACGATCTCCTCCACCGTGGCCGGGAAAGAATCCTGCAGGGTACCGTCGGGCCGGAACACGTGCGGGTTGCGGCGGACCATTTTCGCGGTGATGGCACGGGCGACGTCGTCGAAATCGAAGCGGCCGTTCTCCTCGGCGAGCCGGGCGTGCAGCACCACCTGGAGCAGGACGTCGCCCAGTTCACCGGCGAGTTCCTCCTCCTTGCCCGCCTCGATCGAGTCCACCACTTCGTAGGCTTCCTCGATCAGGTACTCCACGAGTGATTCGTGGGTGAGGGCGCCCATCCACGGGCAGTGCTCACGCAGGGCCGCGATCACCTCCACGAGACGGGACACGGCTCCCCCGGGGACAAGGCCGCCGGAGGAGCCATCTGCGCCGTGTGCCGGATGGTCAGCCGGCAAGGTTGGCGTAGGCGTCATTGATGTATTCGACCAGGGCTTCCTTCTCGTCCAGCGAGAGGAAGGAGGCCTCGGCAGCGTTGAGGGTGAGCTCCAACAGGTCGTCGAGATCGTAGTCGAAGGTTTCCACCAGCAGCTCGAACTCGTTGGTGAGGGTCACGCCGCTCATGAGCCGGTTGTCGGTGTTGACCGTGACGTTGAAGCCCAGCTGGTACAGCATGTCGATCGGGTGGCTCTCGATGCCCTCGCCGAACTCGGCGATGGCTCCGGTCTGCAGGTTGGAGGAGGGGCAGATCTCCAGGGCGATGCCGCGGTCGCGGACCCAGGCGGCCACCTCACCAAGGGTCACCATGCCCACAGCCTCTTCGCCGTCGTTCTCCGGATCCACCTCGAACTCAACGGAGATGTCCTCGGCGATCCGGACGCCGTGGCCCAGCCGCAGGGCACGGCCGTCGACGAGGGCGGAACGGATGCTGTCCAGGCCCGCCGCTTCGCCGGCGTGCACGGTGGCCGGGAAGTGCTGCTCGGCGAGGTAGGTGAAGGCGTCCCTGAAGCGCGACGGCGGGAAGCCGTCCTCGGCGCCGGCGATGTCGAAGCCCACGGCACCGTTTGAGCGGTGGCGGACGGCGAGTTCGGCGATCTCCTGGCTGCGGTCCGCGTGGCGCATGGCGGTGATGAGCTGGCCCACCTGGATGTCGCGGCCACGTGCGGCGACAGCTTCCACACCTGCTTCGATGCCTTCCTGAACGGCGTCCACGGCCTCGTCCAGGGTGAGGCCCTTCCGGAGGTGCTGCTCCGGCGCCCAGCGCACCTCACCGTAGACGACGCCGTCGTCCGCGAGGTCCTCGACGAATTCCTTGGCAACTCGCACCAGGGCGTCCTTGGTCTGCATCACGGCGATGGTGTGGTCGAAGGTCTCGAGGTAGCGGACCAGCGAGCCGGAGTCCGCGGACTCACGGAACCATTCGCCCAGGGCCACGGGATCCGTGGACGGCAGGGTGTGGCCGACGGCTTCGGCGAGTTCAATGATGGTGGCCGGGCGCAGTCCGCCGTCCAGATGGTCGTGAAGGGAGACCTTGGGCAGGCTCTTCAGATCGAAGTCGAGGGCAGGGGCGGCATCAACAATGGGTTCAGTCACGGACTAAGAGTAACGTGCAGGGGTCCCCGGCCGTGGGCCCACATCGCGGGGGCGGTGGAGGCGGCCGTTTACCCGGCGTCCGGGATCCGGGCGGCTTCCTTCTCGTCCTGCACCTCCGGCTCCGCGGCCACGGCGGCATCCTTCTTCTCCAGGTGCCGGTGCCACCAGCGCAGCGCGTGGTCCACCACGAAGCCAAGGACGACGGCGAACGCCACCGCGATGCCGACGCCCAACAGCGGGTTGTTGTGCACCCAGCGCCCCGCGAGGAGACCGACGCCGATCGAGTAGCCCACCCAGGTGAGGCAGGCGAAGGCGTCCAGGAAGAAGAAGGTACGGTGCCGGAACCCGGTCTGCCCGGCGACGTAGTTGACGGCCACACGGCCCCAGGGGATGTAGCGGGCGGTGAAGATCAGCACGGCCCCGCGCTTGCCGAGCTCGTACTGGGCCCAGGCGAACATCTTCCTGACCTTCGGCCGGCGCATCCATTTCCAGCGGTCCAGGCCGATCTTGCGGCCCAGCAAGTAGGCCATGTTGTCCCCGGCCATCGCGCCGACGAGGGCAGTGGCGCCGAGGATCCAGAGGTTCGGTTCGCCGTGGTGCAGGGAGAGGGCGGACAGGCCCACGATGGCGGTTTCGCTCGGCAGGATCGTGGCGAAGCCGTCGATGAAGAAGAACACCAGGAGCACAGGGTAGATCCACGGTTGCCCGGCGGCGTGCTCAAGCATCTGGTTCAGGAATTCCACGGACGACGGCTCCTAGTACTGACCGGGCGATCTGACCGGGGGAAATAAGGGCGGGGAAATAAGGGCTGGACAGCTTGTCCAAGTGTCCCACGGCCGGCGCGTCGTTCGCTACGCCCCGGCCGGGGGAATCACCGCTTCAAACGCTATCCCGGCAGGCGGCATCGGCGGCTCCCCCTGCGGGGTGATTTTCCGGCGTCGGGCGCCTCATACCCAGGGTTGAGGGGCCACAGGGACGGGATCAGGCCCTGTCCAGGTCTTCGGGCAGGGGACCGCGCACCTTGCTGATGATCCGGTCCACGATCACGCCCAGGATCACTGCGGCAATGATGGCGATCACGGCGCCCAGCAGGTGGTTGTGCTCAAACCATTGGCCGAAGAAGACGCCGATCCCCACCGAGTAGCCGGCCCACAGGACGGCGGACAAACCGGTGAGGGCGATGAACTCGCCGTGCCGGAAGTGCGTGGCGCCGGCAGTGAGGTTCACCGCTACCCGCCCGATCGGAATGAAGCGGGCCACCAGGATGAGTGAGGCTGCCCGGCGGCCCAGTTCCCGCGACGCCCAGCGGAACGCCCCCTGCATGCGCTGGGTCCGCATCCACCCCCAGCGCCTGGTCCCTATCCTGCGGCCGAGGAGGTAGGCGATGTTGTCGCCACTGAAAGCGCCGATGGCGGCCACGAGGATCAGCAGCCAGGCGTTGGGCACCCCGGCCGTGGCGGAGACTGCGGCCAGGCCCACCACCACGGATTCGCTGGGGATCGGCGGGAAGAAACCGTCGATCAGGCAACAGGCGAGAACAAGGAACAGGACCCAGGGTTGCCCGGCGGCCGCGAGGATGAAGTCATTGATTGCCTGCACGGTTTCCTAACGAGGGGTCCGGCCGTGGCGTTCCGATTCTAGGAAATCCGGTCAATGATCAGCCGCTGTGCCGGACGGGAGCCTTCCGGGCCGATCACGACGGAGTCCTGCAGCGCTTCCTTGGCCCGCTCGAACTTTTCCGGGGTGTCGGTCAGGAGGGTCATGAGCGGTTCGCCGGCGCGCACATAGGCGCCGGGCTTGGCGTGCATCCGCACCCCGGCCCCGGCCTGCACGGCGTCTTCCTTCCGGGCCCGGCCGGCCCCGAGCCGCCAGGCCGCCACGCCCACGGACAGCGCGTCCAGTTCCAGGAGCACGCCGTCGGCCGGAGCGTAGACCACCTCGGACTCCTTCGCCACCGGCAGCGGTGCTTTGGGGTCTCCGCCCTGGGCCTCGATCATCCGGTTCCACACGTCCATCGCCCGGCCGTCCTTGAGCGCGGCGGCGGGATCGGCGTCGTTGATACCGGCGCAGGCCAGCATCTCTTCGGCGAGCCGGACGGTGAGTTCGACGACGTCTTCCGGGCCGCCGCCGGCCAGCACCTCCACGGATTCCTGGACCTCGATGGCGTTACCGGCGGTAAGGCCCAGCGGGGTGTCCATGTTGGTCAGCAGGGCCACGGTGTTCACGCCCGCGTCCTTGCCCAGGGCCACCATGGTCTCGGCCAGTTCCCGCGCCCGGTCCTCGTCCTTCATGAAGGCACCCGAGCCCACCTTGACGTCCAGGACCAGAGAGCCGGTCCCTTCGGCGATCTTCTTGCTCATGATCGACGACGCGATGAGCGGAATCGCCTCGACCGTTCCAGTGACGTCGCGGAGGGCATAGAGCTTCTTGTCTGCCGGTGCCAGGCCGCTGCCGGCGGCGCAGATGACGGCTCCGATGTCCTGCAACTGGTCCAGGATTTCCTGGTTGCTCAGCGCTGCCCGCCACCCGGGGATGGCCTCGAGCTTGTCCAGGGTGCCGCCGGTGTGGCCGAGGCCGCGGCCGGACAGCTGCGGCACGGCCACCCCGAACACGGCCACCAAGGGCGCGAGCGGAAGGGTGATCTTGTCCCCCACTCCCCCGGTGGAGTGCTTGTCCACCGTTGCCTTCACACCGCCGTCGGGACGCCGCAGGCCGGAGAAGTCCATCCGCTCGCCCGAGGCGATCATCGCTGCCGTCCAGCGGGAGATTTCCGCCCGGTCCATGCCGTTGAGCAGGATGGCCATGTTCAGCGCGGACATCTGCTCGTCGGCGATGACGCCGCGGGTGTAGGCGTCGATGGTCCAGTCGATCTGTTCCGGGGTCAGGGTGCCCTTGTCCCGTTTGATGGTGATGATCTGGACTGCGTCGAACGGTTCATTTGCTTGTGTCATTGAGGTTCCTCCAAATTTCCGGACCAAAGGCATCGGGCAGCACCTGGTCCATGCTCTTGATGCCCTGCGTAGTCATGAGCTGCATCCCCGGCGCCCGGAATTCGTAGAGCAATTGCCGGCAGCGGCCGCAAGGCATGAGCACGGCGCCCTGGGCGTCGACGCAATAGAAGGCCGCCAGGCGGCCCCCGCCGCTCATGTGCAGTGCCCCCACGAGCGCGCATTCGGCGCACAGGGTTAGGCCATAGCTGGCATTTTCGACGTTGCAGCCGCTGATGATCCGGCCGTCCTCGGTGAGGGCTGCCGCTCCCACCGGAAACTTCGAATACGGCGCGTAGGCCCGTTCCATAGCGGCGACGGCGGCCGACTCCAAGGCCTCCCAGTCCACGTACCTTTCGACCAAGGCTCAGCCCTTCACGTACGGTATGCCGCTGGCCGCCGGGGGCCGGGACCTGCCCACCAGCCCGGCGACGGCGAAGATCGTCACCAGGTAGGGCAGCATCGCCATGAACTGGCTGGGCACGGGGGTGCCGATGATGCCCAGGATGGACTGGAGATTGTAGGCGAAACCGAACAGCAGGGAGGCCAGAAAGGCACCGATCGGGTTCCACCGGCCGAAGATCAGGGCCGCCAAGGCGATGAAGCCGCGGCCGCCGGAAATCTCCTTGGTGAAGGAATCGATGGTCACCAAGGTGAAGATGGCGCCGCCGATGCCCGCAATCGCGCCGCCCAGGGTGACGTTCCAGAAGCGGGTGGCGTTGACGTTGATGCCCAGGGTGTCCGCCGCCTGCGGATGCTCTCCGACGGCGCGGACCCGCAGGCCCCAACGGGTCTTGAACAGGCCCACCCAGACCACTGCCACGGCCACGTACATCAGGTAGCCCGCCACGGACTGTTCGAACAGGATCGGCCCGATCAGCGGAATGTCCGAGAGCAGCGGGATCGGCAGGATGTCCAGCCGAGGCGGGGTGTTGAACAGCTCCTTGTCCGGCGCCATGACCGTGCCGAAAAGGAAGCCGGTCAAGCCGGACACCAGGACGTTCAGCACCACGCCCACGATGATCTGGTTGACCAGGTACTTGATGCTGAACACGGCCAACACCATCGACACCAAGGCGCCCGCCGCCGCCGCGGCGAGCAAGCCGATGTAGGCATTGTGGGTCACCGTGGCCACGAGCGCGGCAGTGAACGCACCGCCCAGCAGCTGGCCTTCGATGGCGATATTGACGACGCCGACCCGCTCGCAGAGAACACCGGACAAGGAGCCGAAAACCAGCGGCACGGCCAGGGTCACAGAGCCGGCAATCAAGCCGGCCAGCGAAATGGACGGCTCACGGGCGCCGGCAACGATCCACACCAGCAGGGCGAACACGAACACCACCGCAAACGCGATAGGGAGCCACTTCGGCGAGCGCTCGCCCCGGTTCCAGAGGTAGATGGAGTAGGCGGCCATGGCCAGCAGCAGGATGGCCAGCACGATGCCGCCGGCCTGGCCCGGGATCTGCAGCGCGGGCAGGACGATCGCGTCGCCCTGCTCACTGATCTTCATCTCGGCGGTCTTGCCCGGCCCGAGGAAACCGAAGAACACCAGGGCCACCAGGGAAAGCACCCCGAGCGACACGGGAACCTTCAGCGACGGGCGGAGCGCCGTCGTCGGCCCTGCGGCGCCGGGCGCCGGCTTGGTTGCGGTGGTCATTTGGCACCTCCGGTGGCGACGGCGGCCTTCACCGCAGTCTTGGCGCGCTTCTTCCTGCCGGGGTTGAGCCCGAAGATCGAGCGGATCAGCGGAGGAGCGGCGATGAACAGGACGATAAGGGACTGCACGACCAGGACGATGTCGATCGGGGTGCCGGTCTGGATCTGCATTTGCACGGCACCGGCTCGGAACGCCCCGAACAGCAGGCCGGCGAAGAGGGTGCCCCATGGTGTGCTGCGCCCCAGCAGGGCCACGGTGATGGAGTCGAAGCCGATCTGCGCGGCGACACCGCCGGTGAGCACCTTCTCCGTTCCCGCCACCTGGGCGATGCCGCCGAAGCCGGCGAGGGCTCCCGCGATCGCCATCACCAGGACGGTGGCGGCCTGGACGTTGACACCGGCGGTCCGGGCAGCTGCCGGGTTGGCGCCGACGGCCCGGAATTCGAAGCCGATGGTGGAGCGGTTGAGCAGCCACCACACACCCGCGGTCAGGGCGACGGCCACCAGGAATCCCAGGTGCAGGCGCGAGCCCGGGATGAGCTGCGGGTAGACCGCCGAGTCATCCAGTCGCGGCGAGATGGGACTGTTGTCCCCGGGACGCCGGAAGGCCTCGGTGTTCAGCAGGAAGTCCAGCAGGAACAGGGCCACGTAGTTGAGCATGATGGTCACGATGACCTCGTGGGCACCGGTCCGGGCCTTGAGGAGGCCCACCACCGCGCCCCAGGCCGCGCCGCCGATCACACCCATGACAATCACCACGAGCAGGTGCAGCACCAGCGGCAAGTGCCAGGCAAACCCGGCGTAAGCGCCCAGGGTGGCGCTGATGATGATCTGGCCCTGGGCGCCGATGTTGAACAGGCCTGCCCGGAACGCCAGCGCGACGCCGAGGCCGGCGCAGATCAGCGGAGTGGCCACGGTCATGGTTTCCAGCAGCGGGGAAAAGCCCTGCCGCGGGTTGAACACCGAGCCCTGGAAAAGCGCAATGTAGCTCTTGGTCATGGCGCCCCACAGCGCCGAAAGGAAATCGCTGGGACGGGCGAAGAAGTAGCCCGCGGACTTCGCCACGGCGGGATCGGTGCTGGCGATCAGCACACCGCCCAGCACCAGGGCCACGAAAACCGCGAGGACCGACACGAAGCCGTTGCCCATGACGATCCGGCGCAGCAGCGTGGCCTGCTGGTGACCGGTGTCCCCGCTTTGGGTCGAGACGGGAACGAGCGAGGGTTCCAGGGTGCCGCCCGCCGTGTCGAGTGCGACGTCGGCGGCCTGGACTTCGGCGCCGGACTCCCCTGTGGGTCCCGGCCCGTCTTCGGGCTCGACCTCGGGATTGGTGTCCTTAGTTGTCATCGGAGCCTCCTTCGGGGCTCACCCCGGCCATCATCAGGCCGAGCGTGTCTCGAGGGGTTCCGGCAGGGACGATGCCCACCAGCTTGCCCTTGTACAGTACGGCGATCCGGTCCGCGAGCTCGGCCACTTCGTCCAGTTCCGTGGACACGATCATCACCGGGGTGCCGGCGTCGCGTTCGGCCACGATCCTGCGGTGCAGGAACTCGACGGAGCCCACGTCCACGCCGCGGGTGGGCTGGCTGGCGATGAAGAGCCGCAGCGGCCGGGACAGTTCCCGGGCCATGACGACCTTTTGCTGGTTACCGCCGGAGAGGGTGCCTGCGGCCGACCCCACGGAGGGGGTGCGGATGTCGAATTCCTTGATTTTGGCGGCGGCGTTTTCGGCCACCTTCGCCGGGCTCATGCCCACGCCCTTGGCGAAGGGGGCGCGGTCGTAGAGGTCCAGGACCAGGTTTTCGGCCACCGAGAAGGGTCCCACGAGCCCGTCGTGGGAGCGGTCTTCGGGGACGAAGCCGACGCCGGAGCGCAGCACTTCCTTGACTGGCAGGCCCAGGAGTTCCTTGCCTTCGAGGGTGACGGAACCCGAGACGTGGTCCTGGACACCCAGGATCGCCTCGGTGAGTTCGGTCTGTCCGTTGCCCTGCACGCCGGCGACGGCGAGGATCTCGCCGCGCGCGATGTCAAAGCTGATGCCGTCCACTACATTGGTGCCGTTGGCAGCGCGGACGGTGAGGTCGCGGACCACGAAGGTGCGCTCCCCTGGTTGTGCCGCTGCTTTGTTCAGGCTCAGGCTGACGGGGCGGCCGACCATCATGGAGGCCAGTTCCGTGGGCGAAGCCGTCGGCGGGGCGTCGCCCACCACCTTTCCGCGACGGATCACCGTGATGACGTCGGAGACGGCCTTGACCTCGCGCAGCTTGTGCGAAATGAAGACGATCGAGGTCCCCGAGGCCTTGAGCTGGCGCATGATGTCCAGCAGTTCGTCCGTCTCCTGCGGAGTGAGCACCGCGGTGGGCTCATCCAGGATGAGCACTTTGGCGTTGCGCACCAGGGCCTTGATGATCTCGACCCGCTGCTGCACGCCGACGGGTAGGTCCTCCACCAGGGCATCGGGATCGACGTCGAACCCGTACCGTTCGGAGATTTCGCGGATCTTCCTGCGGGTCTTCTCCAGGTTGAGGATTCCACCCGGTCCCGCGGGTTCGGCGCCGAGCGCCACGTTTTCCGCCACGGTGAACACGGGAACCAGCATGAAATGCTGGTGGACCATGCCGATCCCGGCGGCCATGGCGTCGCCCGGGCCGCGGAAGGACCGGGGCTGTCCGTCCACCACGATCTGGCCCGCGGTGGGCTCGTACAGACCGTACAGCACGTTCATGAGGGTGGATTTTCCGGCACCGTTTTCGCCGAGGAGGCAGTGGATCTGGCCGGGTTCGACCACAAGGTCGATGTCCTGATTGGCATAGAAGGATCCGAAGGCTTTCGAGATCCCCTTCAATTCGAGTTTCACAACTCCCACCGTTCTTTGAGTCCGAAAGACGGCCACGCTGCCCGTTTCCGGGAGCGTGAGCCAAGCGTATCTCGCGAGGCCCCGGAGCGGGTGAAGCGCCGGCCGGGGCAAAAACACGCCGCCAGTACCGAGGACTCGGTACTGGCGGCGGTCTGGCGGAATCGGCTACTTCTTAGGGCTGGCCTTGGACTCGATCACGAGCTTGCCGGAGACAATATCGGCCTTCAGTGCGTCCACTGCCGACTTTGTCTCCGCTGAAACAGCGGAGTCGAGGTCGTGGAACGGGGCGATCGCGACGCCGTCATTGGCCAGGGTGCCGACGTAGGCGGCGTTGGTGAACTTGCCGTCCTTGTCATCCTTGACGACGGTCTCGACGGCCTCGTCCATCTTCTTGATCACGGAGGTGAGCATGAGGTCCTTGTACTCCGGGGCGGTCAGGTAACCGTCGGAGTCGACCCAGATGAGCTTGACGTCCTTGCCGGCGGCCTTGGCTTCCTTCAGGGCCGCACCGGCCCCCTTTCCGACCGGACCGGCGACGGGCATGATGATGTCCGCGCCCTGGTCCAGGAGGTTCTTGGTGACCTGCTTGCCGGTGTCCTGCTTTTCGAAGTCGCCGGTGAAGGATCCGTTCTGGGAGGCCTTGTCCCAGCCGATCACCTGGACGTTCTTGCTCTTGGCCTTGTTGTAGGCCTGGACGCCGTCATAGAAACCGTCCATGAAGATGGTGACGGTGGGGAGCTTGATGCCCCCGAAGGTGCCCACCTTGCCGGTCTTCGTCGTGGCTGCGGCAACATAGCCGGCCAGGTAGGCCGCCTGCGCGGTGTCGTAGACGACAGGCTTGATGTTGGCGATCGGGTCCTTGTAGGAGTAGTCGATGATTGCGAAGTGCTTGTCCGTGTTGTCGGCGGCAGCCTTCTTGGTGGCATCGCCGAGGAGGAAGCCGACCGTGACGGTGAGGTTGCAGCCGGCACTCATCATGCCGTTGAGGTTGGTTTCGAAATCGCTGTTCGACTTGGATTCAGCCGACTTGAAGTTGATGCCGAGATCCTTCTCCGCCTTCTTCATGCCGTCGTAGGACGACTGGTTGAAGGACTGGTCGTCGAAGCCGCCGGAGTCGGACACGATGCATCCGGTGTAGTTGCTGGCCGACTTGCCCCCGGAGCCGGCATCCGGGGCTGCGCCGCAACCGCTGAGCATGAGGGCTGCTGCACCTGCCGTGGCGATGCCGGCAAACGAACCGCGCTTGAGGGTGGCACGCAGTGATTGCTTCAATTTTCCTCCAGGAAGAAAGTGATTGATGCTACGACGGTCGGTCAATGAGTGTCCGTTTCGAAGACTCGGGCCTGAAATTCTGTTTTCACTGATGCTTCGCAGCACTGCGCCTGGGGCGCACTGATGGCACCACCCTAGTGGCCCGGAACACACCCCGGTAGCAGAAAAACCTGTGGAACGGCAGATTGTTGAACTTTCGTTACTTTGCAGTAGCCAGGGTGCCTGCAGTCCGGATCCGGACGTCAGATCCGCACGAGCATCTTGCCGGTGTTGGCGCCGTCCAGCAGGTCGATGAATGCCTGCGGCGCGTTCTCCAGACCGTCCACGATGGTCTCGTCATAGCGCACGGTTCCGTCCGCGAGCCACGCCGCCATCCGCCCCGCGAACTCCGCCGCGTGCTGGCGCTGCCCGCCCACGAGGAAGCCCCGGAGGGTGAGCTGCTTGCCGATGGCCACGGCCAGGTTGCGCGGGGCGGCGGGCGGTTCGGTGGAGTTGTACTGGGCGATGGCCCCGCACATGGCAACCCGTCCTCCGGTGTTCATGAGCGCAAGGGCGGCTTCGAGGTGTTCGCCGCCGACATTGTCGAAGTAGACGTCGATGCCGCCCTCTCCCGCCGCGGCCTGCAGTTGCTCCAGGACCGGGGCATCGCGGTAGTTGAACGCGGCGTCGAAGCCCAGTTCCAGGAGCCGCTCCACCTTGTCCGGGCTTCCGGCGCTGCCGATGACCTTCGCCGCACCCATTGCCTTGGCGATCTGCCCCACGATCGAACCCACGGCACCGGCCGCACCGGAGACGAACACGACGTCCCCGGCTTTGAACTCGGCCACCTTGAGCAGGCCGGCGTAGGCGGTCAGCCCGGTCATTCCCAGGGCGCCGAGGAAGGCCGAATGCGGCGCCAGTCCTGCCTGCACAGGAGTCGCCGCCGCGGCGTCCACCACCGCGTATTCCCGCCAGCCGCGCTGGTGCACGACGACGTCGCCCGGCTTGTGCGCGTCCGAACGGGACGCGATCACTTTACCGACAGCACCGCCGTCGAGCGCTTCATCCAGGCGGTAGGGAGCCGAGTAGGACTTGCTGTCGTTCATCCGGCCGCGCATGTACGGGTCGACGGACATGAACTCGTTCCGGACCAGGACCTGCCCGTCCCCGAGGGCGGGGATTCCGGCCTCGGCGAGGCGGAAGTTCTCCGGCACAGGACGGCCATGGGGACGGGAAGCGAGCTGGATCTCGCGGCCGCTGAGCGGAAGGTCGCGGCTCACGCGGCCACCTCCACGAGCTTGATGTCGACGTCGATGTTCCCGCGGGTCGCGTTGGAGTAGGGGCAGATCCGGTGGGCCTTGGCCACGAGCTCCTCGGCGGTTTCCCGGTCGAGTGCCGGCAGGGCGATTTCGAGTTCGGCGGCGAGGCCGTAGCCTTCGCCGCCGTCGAGCGCGCCGAAGTGGATCTTCGCGGCGACCGCGGAATCGCTGAGGTCCACGCGGGCCTTGCGGCCCACCAGGCGCAGCGCCGAGTGGAAGCAGGCGGCGTAGCCGGCGGCGAAAAGCTGTTCCGGGTTGGTGCCCTGGCCGTTGCCGCCAAGTTCCACGGGGCTGGCAAGGGTGACGTCCAGCTTGCCGTCCTTGGTGCGTGCGTTGCCGTCGCGGCCTTCGCCGGAGGCCAGTGCCTCCGCGGTGTAGAGGGTCTTCACAGTGTCTTGTCCGTTCTTCGGTGCGGGGTTGGTGGATTCCTGGAGTCGGTTGAGGGTCTAGTGCTTGTCCGCGTCCTGCAGTGCGGCGGTGAGCCGGAGCAAGGTGCCGTGCAGCTGGGACAGTTCGTCCGGCGTCAGACCGGCGGCGTCCGCGAGGCGCTTCGGCACGGCGGACGCGCCTTCGCTGAGTGCGCGGCCGGCGTCGCTCAGGTGGATCTCGACGCGCCGTTCGTCCTCAAGCGAACGACGGCGTTCCACGAGGCCGAGCGCCTCCAGCCGCTTCAGCAGCGGGGACAGTGTGCCGGAGTCGAGTCCGAGCGCGGCACCCAGTTCGCGGACGGTGCGGGGCTCCTCTTCCCAGAGCACCAGCATCACGAGGTACTGCGGGTAGGTCAGGCCGAGCGAATCGAGCACGGGCCGGTAGACCGCCGTCGCCGCCTTCGAGGCGGAGTACAACGCGAAACAGACCTGGTGGTTCAGCCGGGGTGCATCACTCATGCAGAAAACAATAGCTCACAATTAAATTGTGCACAACCTAATCGCCCCAAGAGAAGCGCGAACTGGCAGCAGATGCCCTCAAAATCGCTCCGAGAGGGCATCTGCTGCCAGTTCGCGCTGGAAAGCTAGAGGTCGCGCATGGTGCGCAGCGCTGCCGCGGCGAGGACCTGCACGGCGTAGCCGAGTGCCCGCTCGTCCACAATGAAGTCGCCTCGGTGCAGATCATATTCCTCGCCGCCGGGCGTGTGGGTGCCAAGCCGCATCATGGCCCCCGGAAGGTCGGCCAGGAACCAGGCGAAATCCTCCCCACCCATGGACTGCGGGGTCAAGACGACCGCATGCTCGCCGAGTTCGGCGCGGGCAGCGGCTTCGATGATGGCTGTCTCATCCTCGGAGTTGACCACCGGCGGCACACCGCGGGTGTGCTCCAGATGAACCTCCACACCGTACGGTGCGGCAATCTCGCGGACGACGTCGTCGAGCAGTTCGCCGGCATCGTGCCAGGCGTCACGGTCAAGGCAGCGCATGGTGCCCGCCATGTAACCACTCGCCGGGATCGCGTTCGGTGCCGAACCGGCGGAAATCTGCCCCCACACCACGGAGACACCGCTGCGCACGTCCACCCGTCGGGACAGGACCGCAGGAACATTGACTGCGATCTGCGACAGCGCGAAGACGAGGTCCTCGGTGAGGTGCGGGCGCGAGGTGTGCCCGCCACGGCCGGTCAGTTCGATCTTGATGGTGTCCGAAGCCGAAGTGATCGCGCCGATGCGGGTGCCGATCTGGCCCACATTGATCCGCGGGTCGCAGTGCAGCGCCATGATCCGGGGAACGCCCTCGAGCACGCCCTGATCAATGCAGGACAGCGCACCGCCCGGCATGGTTTCCTCGGCCGGCTGGAAGATGATGCGCACGGCACCGCCGAGCGGCCGGACCTGGTGCATGCCATGCAGCACCAGCGCCACGCCCAGCATGGTGGTGGTGTGCACGTCATGGCCGCAGGCATGGGTGACGCCATGGTTCTTCGAGGCGAAGGGAAGCCCCGTTTCCTCGATGATCGGCAGGGCGTCGATGTCCCCGCGCAGGGCGGTGGCAATCGGCCCCTCCCCCACGTCCACGGTAAGGCCGGTCCCTTCGAGCCGGCGGGGCTTCAGCCCTGCAGCTTCGAGCCGCTCCACGAGCTTGTCCGTAGTGCGGAATTCCTTGAAGGAAAGCTCCGGGTGCGCGTGCAGGTCCCTTCGGAATTCGATGAGTTCCGGCAGGAGTTCTTCGAGCCAGGGACCCACCACGGGAGTCGGCTCGGTTTCAGTCGTGAAATTGCGCACCTCACAACTCTAGCCACCCCGGCGCGCCGCGGACCGAAAGAGGTCTCTTGGTTACGAGATCGTGCCCTTCCGGACCGCGCCTGGGGGCTAGAGGACGTCGGTGTCGCCGCTGGCCTTGAGCGCGTCGACGGCGCCCTTGACCCGCTGGGCATGCTCCTTGGTGGTGACCAGCAGCGCATCCGGGGTATCGACGATCACCACGTCCTTGATGCCGATCAGGGCGATGACGCGCTTCGTGTCGGATACCACCACGCCGCTGGCGTTTTCAGTGAAGACGCGGGCGCCGTCGCCGAGAACGGTGACCTCGTCGACGTCGCCGGCGCTGTTCAGCCGCCCGATGGCGGCGAAATCACCGACGTCGTCCCAACGGAAGGCGCCGGGCACAACGGCGACATCGCCCGCCGCCGCTGCCGGTTCAGCCACGGCGTAGTCGATGGCGATCTTGGGCAGGGTCGGCCACACCCGGGCCGTGACCTCGGCGCGCTGCGGGGTGTCCCACGCGGCGGCGATTTCCTGCAGGCCGGCGAAGAGTTCGGGCTGGTTCGACTCGAGGTGCTTGAGCATCAGCGCCACCGGCGCCACGAACATGCCTGCATTCCAGACGTAGTCGCCGGCCTTGAGGTACTTCCTCGCGACGTCCTCGCTGGGCTTCTCGACGAATTCGACCACGGCATGGGCATTTGGCGCGCCGTCGATGTCAAGCAGCTTGCCGCTGCGGATGTAGCCGAAGCCGGTGGAGGGGTGGGTCGGCTTGATGCCGATGGTGACGATTTTGCCGGTGGCTGCGGTGTGGATGGCTTCCCGGACGCTGTCCTGGAAGACCGTGTCCGGGCTGATGACCTGATCCGCGGCGAAGGAACCCATGATGGTGTCCGGGTCACGGCGGTGCAGGATGGCCGCTGCCAGGCCGATCGCCGCACCGGAGTCCTTGGGCTCGCTTTCGAGGACCAGTTCGTCCTCGCCCACTTCCGGGAGCTGGCGGCAGACGGCCGCACGGTGCGCGACGCCGGTGACCACCAGTACGCGGTTGCCGGCGAGAGGCTCGAGCCGGTCGTAGGTGGAACGCAGCAGGGTGCTGCCGGAACCGGTCAGGTCGTGGAGGAACTTCGGCGCGGCGGCACGCGAAAGGGGCCACAGGCGGGTCCCGACTCCACCGGCCGGAATGACCGCGTGGAAGCGGCTCAGCGGGGATTCAGGGAGGGCAGCATTGTCTGTACTCACCGCCTTACCTTATCCGACCGTGCCCGGATAAACCCTTTTGTGGTGTTCGTCTCATATGCGTATGTAAAAGGCTGAAAACAACGCGGGAAACATTCGATTTCGCCAGCGGGGTAGGGAGACCTGAATTGAATAAGCTGTGAGCGAAGCCTAGATTTAGGCTGAGCTACGAGTGCTCTCGCAGCTGGCGTTCCCCCGCATGGTCCCGTGCCAGCGCCGCTGTGATGCAGGAAGGTTTATTCAGTGCCGACAAAACCAGCTGGCACCTTGTACCGCGGCCGTGAAGGCATGTGGTCCTGGGTTGGACACCGCATTACCGGTGTTGTGATCTTTTTCTTCTTGTTGGTCCATGTCCTGGACACCTCACTGGTGCGTGTGTCCCCCGAGGCCTACACGGCCGTCATCGGCGCCTACAAGAACCCCCTCATGGCCTTGGGTGAAACCGGCCTTGTCGCAGCGATCATCTTCCACGCCTTCAATGGCCTGCGTGTGATCGCCGTCGACTTCTGGAAGAAGGGCGCAAAGTACCAGCGCCAGATGCTGTGGGTTGTCCTGGCGCTCTGGCTGGTGACCTTCGCAGGCTTCGCCATCCGCCACCTGTCCCTCGCATTGGGAGGCCACTAAGCCATGACCGCCATTCAGAACCCACGCAGTGGACAGATCGGCTCCGGCAGGATCGCGCCGCAGTACAAGCGCACCGGCGGCAGCAAGGGCAACTTCGAAATGCTCGCCTGGCTGTTCATGCGCCTTTCCGGCGTCGTCCTGGTGGTGCTGATCTTCGGCCACCTCTTCGTGAACCTGCTGGTGGGCGAAGGTATCCACGCCATCGACTTCGGATTCGTTGCCGGCAAGTGGGCCGATCCGTTCTGGCAGTTCTGGGACCTCGCCATGCTGTGGCTCGCGATGCTGCACGGAACCAACGGTGTGCGCACCATCATCAACGACTACGCCGAGAAGGACGCCACCCGCTTCTGGCTCAAGGTGGTCCTCTACGCTGCCAGCGCAGTCATCGTCATCCTCGGCACCTTGGTGATCTTCACCTTCAACCCGTGCCCCGTTGTCGACGGTGTCCAGCTGCCGGGCGGTTTCTGCCCCGCGCCGTAGCGTTGCTGCCGCGCTGCCCGACGGCGGCGCCCACATCGGCGGAGTTGCTCCGCTGACCATCTGACTTTGAGAGAAAGAGCATCCGGTATGCAGGTCCATAAGTACGACGTCGTAATTGTCGGTGCCGGTGGCGCCGGCATGCGCGCCGCGATCGAATCCGGTCAGCGTGCGCGCACCGCGGTACTGACCAAGCTTTACCCCACCCGTTCCCACACGGGTGCTGCCCAGGGCGGCATGTGCGCGGCCCTGGCAAACGTTGAAGAAGACAACTGGGAATGGCACACCTTCGACACCATCAAGGGTGGCGACTACCTGGTTGACCAGGACGCAGCCGAGGTCATGGCAAAAGAAGCCATCGACGCCGTGCTGGATCTGGAAAAGATGGGCCTGCCCTTCAACCGCACGCCCGAAGGCCGCATCGACCAGCGCCGTTTCGGTGGCCACACCCGTGACCACGGCAAGGCCCCCGTGCGCCGTGCATGCTACGCGGCCGACCGTACCGGCCACATGATCCTGCAGACGCTGTACCAAAACTGCGTCAAGCACAACGTTGAGTTCTACAACGAGTACTACGTCCTGGACCTCCTGCTGGTCGAAGAGGACGCGGTCCGTGAGGACGGCACCCCCTACAAGCAGAAGCGCGTAGCCGGTGTGGTGTCCTACGACCTCGCCTCCGGCGAACTGCACGTGTTCCAGGCAAAGTCCGTGGTCTTCGCCTCCGGCGGCGCCGGCAAGGTCTTCAAGACCACCTCCAACGCCCACACCCTGACCGGTGACGGCATGGGCATCGCCTTCCGCCGTGGCATCCCGCTGGAAGACATGGAGTTCTTCCAGTTCCACCCCACCGGCCTGGCCGGCCTGGGCATCCTGCTCACGGAAGGTGCGCGTGGCGAAGGCGCCATCCTGCGCAACTCCGAAGGTGAGCGCTTCATGGAGCGCTACGCCCCCACCATCAAGGACCTCGCGCCGCGTGACATCGTGGCCCGCGCCATGGCCAACGAAGTCCGTGAAGGCCGCGGCTGCGGCCCGAACAAGGACTACGTGCTCCTTGACCTGACGCACCTTGAACCGGAGCACATCGAAGCCAAGCTCCCGGACATCACCGAGTTCGCCCGCACCTACCTCGGTGTGGAACCGTTCACGGAACCCGTCCCGGTGTTCCCGACCGCGCACTATGCCATGGGCGGCATCCCCACCAACATCTCCACGGAGGTCCTCCAGGACAACGACACGGTTGTTCCGGGCCTGTTCGCTGCCGGTGAGGTTGCCTGCGTTTCGGTCCACGGCTCCAACCGCCTGGGCACCAACTCCCTGCTGGACATCAACGTCTTCGGCAAGCGCGCCGGCATCGCCGCCGCGGAATACTCCAAGACTGCCGACTTCGTGGAACTCCCCGAGGACCCGGAGGCCCAGACCCGTGGCATGCTCAACGGACTGCTGAGCGGCACCGGCACCGAGCGAGTGGCCCAGATCCGCAAGGAACTGCAGGACACCATGGATGCCAACATGCAGGTGTTCCGCACGAAGGAATCCCTGGAGCAGGTGCTCAGCGACATCGCTTCCTTCGAGGAGCGCTACAAGAACGTGGTTGTCCAGGACAAGGGCAGGCGCTTCAACCTGGACCTGCTGGAGGCCGTCGAGCTTGGCTTCCTCCTGGACATGGCGAAGGTCATGACCGTGGGTGCGCTGCACCGCGAAGAGTCCCGCGGCGGCCACTACCGTGAAGACTTCCCGGACCGTGATGACGAGAAGTTCATGAAGCACTCCATGGCTTACAAGGATTCCTCGGTGACCACCGAGTCCTCGGCCGAGTCCGTTGCGGGCATCCGTCTGGAGACGAAGCCCGTTGTCTTCACCCGTTACGAGCCGATGGAGCGTAAGTACTAATGACGAGCGAAATGGCTGAGCCGGCCTCCAAGATCGAGCTTCCCGCGGGCGTTGGCGGTGGCGGGGAAATCCCCACCTTCAACATCACCCTGCGGGTCCGCCGCTACAACCCGGAAGTCTCTGAAGAGGCTGCCTGGGAAGACCACCAGCTGACCATGTACGGCACGGACCGCGTGCTGGACGCCCTGCACAAGGTCAAGTGGGAGATCGACGGTTCGCTGTCCTTCCGCCGCTCCTGTGCCCACGGCATCTGCGGTTCCGATGCCATGCGCATCAACGGCCGCAACCGCCTGGCCTGCAAGACCCTGCTCAAGGACCTGGACACGTCCAAGCCCATCACCGTCGAGCCCATCAAGGGCCTGCCGGTCGAAAAGGACCTGATCGTGGACATGGAACCGTTCTTCCAGTCCTTCCGCGAGGTCATGCCGTTCCTGATCTCCAAGGGCCATGAGCCCACCAAGGAACGCCTGCAGTCCATCGAGGACCGTGAGCGCTTCGATGACACCACCAAGTGCATCCTCTGCGCCGCCTGCACCTCCTCCTGCCCGGTGTTCTGGACGGATGGCCAGTACTTCGGCCCGGCAGCGATCGTGAACGCCCACCGCTTCATCTTCGACTCCCGTGACGACGCCGGCGACATGCGCCTGGAGATCCTCAACGACAAGGAAGGCGTGTGGCGCTGCCGCACCACCTTCAACTGCTCCGAGGCCTGCCCCCGCGGCATCCAGGTCACCCAGGCGATCGCAGAGGTCAAGCAGGCCATCCTGGCCCGCAAGATCTAGCGGTTCCCGCAAAGACAGCAGTACAGCCCGACGACGGCGTCCCACCTTCCGGTGGGCCGCCGTCGTCGGCGCTTAATCACCCAAGCCCCTGCCGGACAGTACGCTGGACGGCGGGACAACGAAAGGCGGACAGGTGTCCACATCCGTGAAGGTCAGTTTCGAAGGCAGCACCGGCGCCCAGTTGGCCGGCATCCTGGACGTCCCCGAAGGCCCGGTGCGTGGCTGGGGCCTCTTCTCGCACGGCTTGACCCTCGGCAAGGACAGCCCGTCCGCGTCGCGCATCTGCAAGGGCCTGGCCGAGCAGGGTGTGGGCATGCTGCGCTTCGACAACCTGGGCCTGGGCGATTCGGCCGGGGACTGGTCGGACGGTTCGTTCAGCGTCAAGGTGGCGGACACCATCAAGGCTGCGGAGTTCATGCGCAGCCAGGACAAGACGATCTCGCTGCTGGTGGGGCACTCCTTTGGCGGCGCGGCGGTACTGGCGGCCGCCGGCAGCCTGCCGGAAGTCGCGGCGGTGGCCACTGTCGCCGCGCCGTTCCAGCCGAAGCACGTGGAGCACATGTTCGACGCCGAGGTGGACACCATCCTCAACGAAGGCAGTGCCGAGGTGAACCTGGGCGGCCGCCGCAGGGAAATCCGGCGGCACTTCGTGGAGGACATCGAGAAGGCAGACCTGCGCGACTGCATCCGCACCCTGCACCGTCCCTTGATGGTGCTGCACTCCCCCACCGACAACACCGTGGGCATTGAGAACGCCAGCGAGATCTTCCAGACCGCCCGGCACCCGCGCAGCTTCGTCTTCCTCGAAGGCACGGAACACCTGCTCACCGGCAAGGGACAGGCGGCACGGGTGGCGCGGATTATCTCCGCGTGGGCCGGGCAGTACCTGGACAGCTAGTCCCCACCGCCTCCCTGACCTCCGCTTCGCTGTGGCCAGGGAACCCGGGCGGCGTGGGCCCAGCGGCCTGGCGGCCTAGAGCCGCACCGGCCGCGAGCCGAGGGTCTGGGCCTTCCTGTGCTCCGTGGCGCTAAGGTCCGCGTTCCGGATGGCGGACCAGGAGGCTGAAAGCAGGTAGACCTGGCTGACGAGGTTGAACCAGATCAGCAGGCCGATGATGATGGCAAACGGCGCCAGGATGGGATTCTGGCCGGCGCGGGCCAGCAGCTCGGTGCTGAAGACCTGCAGCACCGTGGTCCCCACGGCGGCCAGGACTGTCCCTTCCAGGAATGCGCGCCTGGGCAGGCGCAGGCCGCCGGCCAGCCGGAACATCACCACGGCCGTGGCCCAGTTCAGCAGCAGCGGCACCACCAGCTTCACGGCCCCCGCGCTGGGACCGGCAACCCGCGCGTCCAGGTTCAACAGGCCGATGAACCAGTCTGCCGCGGTACCAAAGACGAGCGAAACACCCGAACTGGCAATCAGTGCCACGCCCAGCAACAGAAGGGTGCCGGCGTCGGACAGTTTCAGCAGAACGGGGTTCCGCTTCAGCGGAGGCAGGTCCACCACGCCGCGGAGGCCGTCGCGCATGCTCGCGATCCATCCGAGCGAGGTGAACACGGTGACGGCGGCGGCAATGACTGCGGTGAGGCCGAGCCCGCCCGGATTGAGCAGTTCGTGCGGGTCAACGAGACCTTGGCCGCCGTCGACCTTCAACAGGCCCGGGGCGCTCTTGGCGACGCTCGCGACCACGGCGTCCACGAGGGCAGGCTGCCCGGCGAGCACCAGGCCGGCAATGGAGAAACCCGTGGCCAGGAGGCCGGTGATCGAAAAGAACATGGTGAAGCCGATTCCCGCGCTCATCAGCGGTCCGTGGGCCAGGTTGTAATGCTGCCAGACGCGCATGGGCCGGAATACATTGAGCCGGGCCAGCAGGAGCTGCAGGAGCGCGAGCTGCCGGGCCGCGATTCCCTGCCCGGAGCGCCGGGCCTTGCCCCATTCAAGCCTGCGCTGGATCAGGACCAGTTTGAGCTTGGCAAGTTCCGCGGGCGACGGCGGATCCTCAGCCCCGTTCGTGGGCTTGCCGTGAAGGCTCTTCGTGTGATGCGGCAGGTGTTTGGACGCGCGCCCTTTGGTCAGTCGCCGCTTGGTCAGTTTCTGCTTCGTCAGTATCGCCGCCAAAGTCGAATTCTTCCCGTAGCTGCCAGATTCCGTTGCTGTCGTGCTCGTAGAGTCCCATGCTAGCCACAGGGAAGGTGGCGCTGTAGTCCTTCAGCACGGATTCGGCTTCGTCGAGGTTCTCGGGGGCGACGTCGTGGGCGACGGTGACGTGCGGGTGGTACGGGAAGGGAAGGTCGCGTTCCAGCGGGCCGCTTTGCAGTTGTTCGTGCAGGCTGACGCACTCGCCGAAGCCGTCCTCGACCTTCAGGAACACCACCGGGGAAACGGGCCGGAAAGAGCCGGTACCGGAGATAGTGACCGTGAACGGGGCCTGGCGGCCGGCGATGCTGCGGACGTGGCGGGTGGTGGCTTCCCAGTCGTGGGCCGGCGTGGTGGTGACCAGGGTGATGTGCGCCGGGATGACTTCGGCCATGGGGTCGCCGAAGGACGCCCGCCACCGCTGGAGTTCCGCGGCGATGTCCGCCGGGAAGCCCAGGATGACGCCGACGCTCGGGTTCCCCCCGTCGCCGACGCCTTCCGGCTCGTCTTTCGCTGCCAGGGCATCCTCGGCCGGGCCGGTTCCCCTGGTGCGGGAACCGGCCTCGGCCGTGAGCTTGCTGGCAGGACGCATCGGCCTAGCGGGCTCCGCCGTACGGCAGGAAACCAACCTTCGCGTAGACATCGGCGAGCGTGGCCGAGGCAATCTCGCGGGCCTTGTCCGCGCCGTGGGCCAGGAGGCGGTCCAGTTCTGCCGGGTCCGCCAGGAGTTCCTGTGCCCGCTCCCGGATCGGGGTGAGGTGGTTGGTGACCAGTTCGGCGAGGTCCACCTTCAGGTGTCCGTACATCTTGCCTTGGTAGTCCGCCACGATCTTCTCCACCGGCTGTCCACTGATGGTGGAGTAGATGGTGAGCAGGTTGGAGATCCCGGGCTTGGCCTCGCGGTCGAAGCGGATTTCCGTCTCGGTGTCCGTCACGGCGGACTTGATGCGCTTGGCGGTGGTCTTCGGATCGTCCAGCAGGTTGATCAGGCCTGCGGGAGACTCCGCGGACTTGGACATCTTCGCGGTGGGGTTCTGCAGGTCGTAGATCTTGGCCGATTCCTTCTGGATGAAGGCCTCCGGAACCTGGAAGGTCTCGCCGAAACGGGAGTTGAACCGGTTGGCCAGGTCCCGGCTGAGCTCGACATGCTGGCGCTGATCTTCGCCCACGGGAACTCCGTGCGGCTGGTAGAGCAGGATGTCCGCGGCCTGCAGGATCGGATAGGTGAACAGCCCGACGCTTGCCTGGTCCGTGCCCTGCTTCTGGGCCTTGTCCTTGAACTGGGTCATCCGGGAGGCCTCACCGAATCCGGTGATGCAGTTCAGCACCCACGCCAGCTGGGCATGTTCGGGCACCTGCGACTGGACGAACAAGGTGCACTTGTCCACGTCCACGCCGCCGGCGATGTACTGCGCCGCGGTCACCCGGGTGCGGTGGGCGAGCTCGGCGGGATCCTGCGGCACTGTGATGGCGTGCAGGTCCGGGATGAAGAAGATGGCATCGTACTCGTCCTGCATCCGGACCCAGTTGACCAGGGCCCCGATGTAGTTGCCCAGGTGCAGGGAATCGGCGGAGGGCTGCATGCCGGAGAGCACGCGGTGCTTCTGGCCTGCGGCGAGTTTGGTGGACGTTGCGGGCACGGCAACGGTTTCAGTCGTGGAGCTTGTCATGGAAGAACTTTCGGGAGCTTAGAGCCGGTAGTCCACTACCAGCGGGGCATGGTCGGAGAAGCGGGTGTCATAGGACGCAGCCCGGTCCACGACCGCCACAACAGCGGCGTCGGCGAGCCCCGGGGTGGCCATGTGATAGTCGATGCGCCAGCCTGTGTCGGTATCGAAGGCCTTGCCGCGCTGGGACCACCACGTGTAGGGGCCGTCAATGGCTCCCGCCAGGCCCCTGTGGACATCCCTCCAACCGATTTCCTCGCCGAAGAAGCGGTCGAAGTAGGCACGTTCCTCGAGGAGGAAGCCCGCCCGCTTCGTGTTGCCCTTCCAGTTCTTGATATCAAACTCGGTGTGGCCCACGTTGAGGTCGCCCACCACGAGGGCGTGATCGCTGTGCTTGGCCAGTTCCGGCAGGCGCTTGATCATGACGTCCAGGAAACGGTACTTGTCCACCTGCTTGGGGGTGTCCACTTCGCCGGAGTGCACGTAGGCGCTGACAACGGTGAGGGCGCTGTCCTCTCCGGTGGAGGTCTTCACCGCGTAATCGGCCTCGACCCAGCGGCCCGCGGTGGCGAAGTAGTCGTCGCCGATGCCCACGCGAGTGGCCACGGGTTCCTGCCGGGAGGCGATGGCCACGCCGGCGCGGCCCTTCGCCTCGGCTTCGGCGTGCAGGATGTGCCAGCCCTCGCCGATCAGCTCGCGGACAATGGCATCAGGCGCCCTGACTTCCTGCATGCACAGGATGTCCACCTCGCGGGGTTCCAGCCATTCAGCCATGCCCTTGCGGTAGGCGGCGCGGAGGCCGTTGACGTTGACCGTTGCGATGCGAAGGAAATCCTTCTTCAATGCCAAGCTCACCCGCCTACTCTAATCGATGATGGTGCCGGTCACGGGCTCCCCGGAATCGCCGGGCGTCTTGATCATGTCCCGGGCGTTGGAGGACGTGATGGCGATGGTCTCCAAGGCCCGGTTGATGGTGTCCTGGTTGGCTGCCTCGCCCTTGGCCCGCTCGTCCTCGATCACACGCACCTGGACCTGGACGATCTTGAAGGAGTGGTCCAGCTTGAGGTCACGGATGTCGTCGGCTTCGCTGCGTTCGGACACCACCCGGGTGCCTCCGTGGTCAGCGCTCGACGACGACGGCGCCCGGCCGGTGGCGGCATTGAAGGCGTTCTGCGCCTCGGTGAACTTCTGGCTGGCCCTGCGGGCGGCCTTCTGGATGCTGAACACCACGAAGGCGGCAAGGAGCAGCCAGCCGAGTGAGATGACGGCGACAATCCAGCCCACCACGTCGTTCTGGTTGGCAGCGAAGATCACGGCCACCAGGAACGCGATGAGCACCACTGTCATGCCAAGCCCGCCGATGCGGAAGCCCTTGAACAGGCCCTGCGCCGGGGACTGGGATGGGACGGAAGACGGAGAGTCGCCAAGAGATTGCATTCCCCTATTGTCGCAAACTCCGCGGGCCATCCTGCCCGCTTCCACCTCCGGCGAACACGGCGGTCCATCGGCCGCGGGCGGCCTCAGCCTCCCCGGTAGGCACCTACTTCAGGAACAGCTTGCGCAGCCGCCCCGTGGTGAGGGCGACACCGACGACGATCATCACCAGGTAGTAGCCGATGTGGAGCCCGGTAGCGGGGCTGAAGGCGCCCACGCTGATCTGCCGCAGCAGTTCCACGCCGTGCCAGAGAGGCATGGCCTGGATGAGCCACTGGATGCTTTCCGGGTAGACGCTCAAGGGGTAGAACGTGGCACTGAACAGGAACATCGGCAGCATGAAGAAGTTGATCCAGTCCATCTGCTGGAAGGTCTTCATGAAGCTGGTGATGCCCATGCCCAGGCTCGCGAAGCCGAACGCGATCAGCAGCGACGCCGGGATCATCAGCACGGCCCAGAACGTGGTGAGCAGTCCCATCACGCCCATCACTGCGGTGAATCCCGTCGCGTAGAGGAGCCCGCGCAGCAGCGCCAGGAAGATCTCGCCCATGGCCACGTCCAGCGGGCCCAGCGAGGTGTAGAGCATGCCCTGGTACAGCTTGGCGAAGTTCATCTTGAAGAAGACATTCCAGGTGGAGTCGTAAACGGCGCCGTTCATCGCGGAAACCGCCAGCAATGCCGGCGCGATGTAGGCCGCATAGCTGATCATCTGCCCGCCGGGGCCTTCCACGTCGCCCACGATCGTGCCGAGCCCCACACCCATGGCGATGAGGTACAGCACCGGCTCGAAGAACCCGGAGACCAGGATCAGCCAGGTGCTGCTCTTGGCGGCCATGAGCCCGCGCGCAACGACGGCCTGGACGTTGCGTGAATAGAGGGCACCGAACTTGCGCTGCCGGGCAGCTTCGGTGACGCTGTGCGGGCCACCAGGGGTATTGCCTTGCCCTGCTGCAACCTCGCTCATTGGCCCATCCTTTTCACGAACTGCCGGCGGGTCAGGACCCAGCCGGCTGCGGCCGCGGCCACCAGGTAGAGCACGTGGACCACGGTGAGCACCGGGCTCTCCTCCATGCCGTAGGTGAACATGCGGCCCAGCTCCGTGCCGTGCCACACCGGGGAGATCCAGCCGATCCAGCGCACGGCAAGGGGCAGGGAATCCAAGGGGAAGAACGTTCCGGAGAACAAGAACAGCGGGACCACGATGAAGCGCTGCACGAGGGCGAACTGGCCGCTGTCCTTGGTGATGCTGGAGGCGTAGGCCATGAGCGGCAGCCCGAAAGAGAGACCGGCCAGCGTTGCCACCAGGGCGCATATCCAGCCCCAGGCCCCGGGCGATCCATTGAAGAGCGCCACAATGATGAAGTAGGCCACGGACTGCACCAGGAACTTGAGGGTCACGGCGATCACGTGGCCCGCGGCGATCTGCTGCGGCACCAGCGGCGAGGCGTGCGGGCCGTAGAAAACGCGGCGCCATTTGAAGCCGTCCATGATCGGGTACGAGAACTCGCCCGACGCCGTCATGACCGCTGCCGAGACGATGAGCGCGGGTGCGATGAACTGCAGGTAGCTCACGCCGCCGAACGCCGCCGCCCCGTTGGCGTCCACGAGGGTGGCCAGGCCGACGCCCATGGCGAAGAGGTAGGCCGCCGGCTGGGCGATGCTGTACATGATGAAGGACCAGGAGTAGCCGCGCATCACGCGCAGCACCTGCTCCGCGTAGAAGAAGGAGCCCCAACGCCGGGCCCGGGCGGCCGAGACGGCAGGCGCGTGGGCGCGCAGGCCGGGGTCCGCCGTCGGAAGCTGCTTGTCCGTTCCGTTAGTCAACGAGGCTCCGTCCGGTCAGCCGGAGGAAGACGTCCTCCAAGGAGGAGCGGCGCACCAGGGAGGTCAGCGGGTGCAGGCCGCGGGCGGAGACCTGCTCGAGGGCCGTTTCGCCGTCCTCGGCGTAGATCAGTACCCGGTCCGGCAGGGTTTCCAGGCGTTCGCCGACGCCCTGGAGTTCGGCGCCGATGGTGGCGTTGCGCTCGGAACCAAAGCGCAGCTCGAGGACCTCGCGCGTGGAGTGTTCCCGGATCAGGGAGGCGGGCGAGCCCTCGGCCATGATCCGGCCCTTGTCCACCACGATCAGCCGGTCGCACAGCTGCTCGGCCTCGTCCATGTAGTGGGTGGTGAGGATCAGGGTGACGCCTTGTTCCTTGAGCCGGAAGAGCCGGTCCCAGAGGATGTGCCGGGCCTGCGGGTCGAGTCCCGTGGTGGGCTCGTCCAGGAGCAGGATCTTGGGCTCGTTGATCAGCGAGCGCGCGATGGTGAGCCGCCGCTTCATGCCGCCGGAGAGCGCGTCCACGCGGGACTTGGCTTTGTCCGTCAGCTGCGCGAACTCCAACAGTTCGTCCGCTTTGGGTCGCAGGTAACTCAGCGGCAGGCCGAAGTAGCGGCCGTAGACGATCAGGTTCTCGCGGACTTTGAGTTCTTCATCCAGGTTGTCCTGCTGCGGCACCACGCCCAGGTGCGCCCGGACTTCCGGGCCGTTGACGTCCGGGTCCAGGCCCATGATGCTCAGCTTCCCGGAAGTACGCTGCGAAACGCCGCCGATCATCTTCATGGTGGTGGACTTGCCCGCGCCGTTCGGGCCGAGGAGACCGAACGACTCCCCCGCCGGCACCTCGAAGGAAATGCCGTCGACGGCGGCGACGTCGCCGTAGTTCTTGCGCAGTTGCTCGGCGCTGATCACTGCATCAGGGTTCATCTGGGCGCTTGCTGGAGTGGTTGCGGAACGGGTGGCTTCATTGTGCACCCTCAGCACCCTAGTTGAGCCGGGAAAAACGTGAAAGAGCTATTGCACAACTTTCTGGAACAATCCCCACCGCCTCCCTGGCCTGGCTTCGCTGCGGCCAGGGAACCCGGGCGGCGTGGGCCCAACACCGCTACCCCGCTACTTCGGATTCGCGCGCAGGACTTCCAGGCGCTGGCGGTATTCGGTCTCGTCGATTTCACCCCGTGCGTACCGTTCGCGCAGCACGCCTTCGGCTCCCTGGGCGGCGGCCCAGTGGTGGTTGTGCCGCCAGCTGCGGCGGGCGAAGAAGATGAAGAAGCCGATCACCAGGATCCAGAAGAGCGGAATCAGCAGGAAAAATGGCCAGAAGCCGCCTCCGTCCCATGGCCCGTGGGCTGCGACGAGGGCGTTCAGTGATGTCAACATGTCAGGGTCCAAACTCTTGGCGGTCGGGCCCGGGTCCTCCGGGCCGTCCAAGCCTGTTCCGGCTCTGTATCCAGTCTGTTTTCCGGGTCGCCCGGAAACGTCTGCCCCAGGGAGGCAATCCGGATCCGGCGCCTACTCCACCGGGAGGCCCCGGAATACTTCAACTGCTCCAGCCGGGCCGGACCAGGCCCGATTCGTAGGCCAGCACCACCAACTGGGCGCGGTCACGCACCATGAGCTTGCTCATGATCCGCGAGACGTGGGTCTTCGCGGTGAGCGGGGTGATGAAGAGCCGCTCGGCGATCTCGGCGTTGTTCAGCCCTTCGCCCACCAAGGCCAGGACTTCCCGCTCCCGCCCGGTGATCTGTTCCAGCGCCACCGGTTCCGCGGCCGCCCGGCTGTGCACGGCCAGCTGGGCCATGATGCGACGGGTCACCGAAGGCGAAAGGAGGGCGTCGCCGTCGTGCACCACGCGCACGGCCCGGATCAGTTCGGCCGGTTCAGTGTCCTTGAGCAGGAAGCCGGCGGCGCCGGCACGGACGGCTTCGGCGATGTATTCGTCAAGCTCGAAGGTGGTGAGGATGATGATCCGGGTCCCGGCCAGGCGCGGCTCCGCCATGATCCGGCGGGTGGCATCCAGGCCGTCGCCGTCGGGCATCCGGATGTCCATCAGGACCACGTCCGGCGCCTCCCGCACGGCCAGCCGGAGGGCGTCCCTCCCGGTCCCGGCCTCGCCCACCACCTGCATGTCCGGCTCGGCGTCAAGCAGGGCCCGGAACCCGGCACGAATGAGGGTCTGGTCGTCGGCCAGCAGGATGCGGATCATGGTCCGGCCGCCTCTCGCAGGGGAATCCTTGCCTCGACCCGCAGGCCTCTGTTCGGCGGGGGACCGTCCAGCGGCAGCAGGGCGAGGCTGCCACCCAGTGCTTCCACCCGCTCCCGCATCCCGGTGAGCCCGTTGCCGGGTTCCGCTCCGCCCTGCTTTGACCAATCCAGGCCCGTGCCGTCGTCGTCGACCGTCACCTCCAGCGTGTTCCCGGCAACCGCAAGGCGTACGACGGCGGACACCGCACCGGAGTGCCGGCGGACGTTGCTCAGCGCTTCCTGGACCACCCGGAAGGCCGCTTCCTGCTGCTGTTCGCGCACCGTTGCCGGGTCCACCGCGTTGGCCAGCTCCACCCGCAGCCCGGCCAGCCGTGCGTGCTCCACCAGTTCCGGGATGCGGGCCAGCCCCGGTCGCGTACCGGGATGCAGCGGGGCATCGTCGCGCAGCACGCCGAGCAACTGCCGGACTTCCGCGAGGGATTCCTTGCTGGCGGCTTTGATGGCCTCCAGTGCCGGGCGGAGCCGTTCGGGTTCGTTTGTGCCCAGGTGCAGCGCCACGGAGGCCTGGACGTTGATCATGGACAGTGAATGGGCCACGACGTCGTGGATGTCCCGGGCCAGGGTGAGCCGGTATTCGTCCCGCTCGGCCTGCTCTGCTGCCGCACGCCGGCGCCGGTACTCGGCGATCTGCTCCCTGCGCCGCCGGAACCCCTCACCGAGCAGGACCAGGATGGCGGCCCAGGCCGCGGCGGCGGCGGAGCGCAGCGGCCAGGCCTCGTCGCCGCCGAGGACAGACCAGAGCAGCACGGTGAGGGCGGCGGCGCCGGCGCCCAGCCAGGCCAGCCAGCTCAGGCCCGCGGCGGCGCTCAGCAGCAGCGACACCGCGAAGGACACCACCACAGGGCCCCATGGGTAACCGGCCAGGAGGTAGGCAAGGGCTGCGGCGAAGGTCAGGGGCAGCATCAGCACCGGCATCCGGCGCCGCAGCAGCAGCGCGGCGGGGCCGGCAAGGAGCAGCACGAAGGCAGGCGCATCCAAGGGCCGGGCGTTCTCCTGGTGGCTGGCGGCGAAGACCGTCCCTATCACTTGGATCAGGGCCACGGAGATGGCGATGAAGGACGTGGGCGGCCCCTTGCGCCTGCCGGGTCCCGGACCCTGGTGGAAACCGTGCCCGCCGCTGAAACCGCGCTGCATGCTCCGAGCCTAGCCCCCGCGGCCTGCGGCGTCGTCCGGTTCAGGGAGCAAACGGCCTACTCCCCCGGGAGTAGGCGGTGTCCCTGTTGTCCGGCCCCGGCCGGGCGTACCGTGGTCAACGTTGGGGGACTTCCGCTGAACAACAGTGCTTGTCTTCAAGGAGGACCAGAAATGCCAGCAATCCGCACACTCAAACCACTCGCCGTGCTGGGCGTCGTCGCCGCCCTGGCAGCCGGAGGTGCCGGTGTCGCCACCGCGAATCCCGGAGGGGTTCCTGCCATCCCGCTGAACACCGAGCAGGAGACGACGGGCTCAAACACCGGGGCCAGCGGCTTCTTCAGCTACACGATAAGCGGCGGGGAACTCTGCTACACGCTCACGGCACGCAACTTGTCGCTCCCGGCGCTCGCCGCCCACATCCACCTCGCTCCGCGCGGCGTCGCCGGGCCTGTGGTGGTGCCCCTCACCGTGGGCAGCGGAACCACCTGGACCCAGGAGGCCTGCACCACCGCCGACCCCGCCCTCCTCGCGGCCATCGTGGCCAGCCCCCGCAGCTACTACGTCAACGTGCACACCCCGAACTTCCCGGGTGGTGAGATCCGCGGGCAGCTGAAGTAAGGCGGACGCAAGTTCCCTTAAACGGCGACGGCGGCAGCCGGGTGGCTGCCGCCGTCGTCGTGGCGGATGGACGCACACCGGTGCGTCCGGTTGCTTGGGTGATCAGGCCTTGGCCGCTGCCCGCTCCGCTGCTTCGACCACATTGGTCATGAGGAGCGCGACGGTCATCGGACCCACGCCGCCCGGGTTCGGCGAAATGTATCCCGCGACCTCGGCCACGGCCGGGTCGACGTCGCCGAATACCTTGGGCTTTCCGCCCTCGGGATCGTCCTCGCGCGTCACGCCGACGTCGAGCACCGCGGCGCCCGGCTTGACGTCTTCGGCCTTGACGATGTGCTTGACGCCCGCCGCGGCCACGATGACGTCTGCCTCGCGCAGGTGCTTGGACATGTCCGGGGTGCCTGTGTGGACAACCGTCACGGTCGCGTTGACCTCACGGCGCGTGAGCAGGAGCGGCATCGGCCGCCCGATGGTCACGCCACGGCCGACGACGACGACGTGCTTGCCCTTGAGCTCGTAGCCGTTGCGCAGGAGCAGCTCGATCACGCCGCGGGGCGTGCACGGAAGCGGCGTGTCGATCTGCCCGTTGACGTTGAGCACCAGCTTGCCGAGGTTGGTCGGGTGAAGCCCGTCAGCATCCTTGGCGGGGTCGATGCGCTCGAGGATCGCGTCCGTGTCCAGGTGCTTCGGCAGCGGCAGCTGCACGATGTAGCCGTGGCAGGACGGGTCCGCGTTGAGTTCGTCGATGAGGGCCTCGACCTGTTCCTGGGTCGCGTCCGCCGGCAGTTCCTTCTGGATCGAGTTCATCCCGATCGCCTTGGACTGCTTGTGCTTCATGCCGACGTACAGCTGCGAGGCCGGATCGGCGCCAACCAGCACCGTGGCGATGCCCGGAGTAACGCCCCGGGCCTTGAGCGCGGCGACGCGTTCAGTCAGTTCGGCCTTGATGGAGGCGGAAGCTGCCTTGCCGTCGAGGATCTTGGCGGTCTGTGCCATCGATGCGTTCACCACTGTTCGTGCTCGGGGTAAAGGGGGAAATCGGCGGCGAGCTTGTCGACGCGGGCCTGCAGGGCCTCAACGTTGGTGGCGGAGCCGGCCTTGAGGGCGGTGGCGATGATGTCCGCAACCTCGGTAAACTCTGCGGCGCCGAAGCCGCGGGTGGCCAGGGCCGGAGTGCCGATGCGCAGGCCGGAGGTGACCATCGGCGGGCGGGGATCGAACGGCACGGCGTTGCGGTTGACCGTGATGCCCACCGAGTGCAGGAGGTCTTCGGCCTGCTGGCCGTCCAGCTGCGAGTTGCGCAGGTCCACCAGGACCAGGTGCACGTCCGTGCCGCCCGTGAGGACCGAGACGCCGGCGTCGGCGACGTCCGGCTGGGTGAGGCGTTCGGCGATGATCTTGGCGCCTTCCAGGACGCGCTGCTGGCGCTCCTTGAACTCCTCGCCAGCGGCGATCTTGAAGGCCACTGCCTTGGCGGCGATCACGTGCATCAGCGGGCCGCCCTGCTGGCCCGGGAACACGTTGGAGTTGAGCTTCTTGCCGTACTGCTCCTTGGCCAGGATCACACCGGAGCGCGGGCCGGCGAGGGTCTTGTGCACGGTGGAGGTGACGACGTCGGAGTGCGGCACCGGGCTCGGGTGCAGGCCTGCTGCGACGAGGCCGGCGAAGTGGGCCATGTCCGTCCAGAGCAGTGCGCCGACCTCGTCAGCGATGGAGCGGAAGGCGGCGAAATCCAGGTGGCGCGGGTACGCGGACCAGCCGGCGATAATGACCTGCGGCTTTTCGGCGATGGCCTGCTCGCGGAGCTTGTCCATGTCCACGCGGAAGGTGTCTTCTTCCACCTGGTAGGCGGCGACCTGGTAGAGCTTGCCGGAGAAGTTCAGCTTCATGCCGTGGGTCAGGTGTCCGCCGTGGGCCAGCGAGAGGCCCAGGATCTTGTCGCCCGGGTTGATCAGGGCGGAGAGGGCTGCGGCGTTGGCCTGGGCGCCGGAGTGCGGCTGGACGTTGGCGAACTCGGCGCCGAAGAGGGCCTTGACGCGGTCGATGGCCAGCTGCTCGGCAACGTCGACGTATTCGCAGCCGCCGTAGTAGCGCTTGCCCGGGTAGCCCTCGGCGTACTTGTTGGTGAGGACGGAACCCTGTGCTTCCATGACGGCACGGGGAGCGAAGTTTTCGGAGGCGATCATTTCCAGGGTGCCGCGCTGGCGGCCGAGTTCCTGTTCCAGGACGGCTGCGATCTCGGGATCGAGTTCGGCAAGCGGCTGGTTACTGATAGTCGCAGAGGTGATGTTGGTCGACACAAAGATCTCCTGGCTAGGGAACTGGTACTTCTCACAGGTCAGGCTACCGTCTGGCATATCCGGAGTCACTCATAATTACGGACTACGTAAGCAATGAGGCGCGGCAGGGCCAAAGGTAAGACATGACCCTCGGCCCAGGCGTACGATCCGTGGTCTTCATCCGTGCCGCTCCCTGGTGGTTCACCACCCAACGCCAGTCGCGACGGTCTTAACAGTACAGCAGCCGCGCAACGGTAGGCTTGTCAGGTGATTGACTCCACCCTTCCCGCGTCTTTTGTTGTGACCCTGTCCTGCCCGGACCGGCCCGGAATCGTGCACGCCGTTGCCGGCGCCCTGCTTGGGGCCGGCTGCAACATCACCGATTCCCAGCAGTACGGCAGCCCCACCACCGGGAACTTCTTCATGCGTGTGGAAGCCACCACGTCATCCACGCAGGAAGAACTGGCAGCGGCGCTGGAACCGGTGGCCGCCGAGTTCGGCATGAAGTGGGACATCAACCCCGTGGGCCGGAAGCTGCGCACCCTCATCCTGGGATCGAAGGACGCCCACTGCCTTAACGACCTCCTCTTCCAGCAGCGCAGCGGCACCCTGCCCATTGAGGTACCGGCCATTGTCTCGAACCACCGGGACCTCGAAGGCCTCGCCGAGTTCTACGGCATCCCCTTCCACCACATTCCCGTCACCCCGGATACCAAGCAGCAGGCCGAGGCGCAGCTGCTTAAGCTGATCAGGGAGCACGACATCGAACTGACCGTGCTGGCCCGCTACATGCAAGTGCTCTCCAATGAGCTGTGCACCGAGCTCAACGGCAAGGCCATCAACATCCACCACTCGTTCCTGCCGTCCTTCAAGGGCGCCAAGCCGTACCACCAGGCGCATGCCCGCGGCGTGAAGCTGATCGGCGCCACCGCCCACTACGTCACGGCGGACCTGGACGAGGGCCCGATCATCGAGCAGGAAGTCATCCGGGTGGACCACGCCCGCACCGCCGCCCAGTTCGTGCAGATGGGCCGGGACGTGGAGGGCCGCACCCTGGCGCAGGCCGTGCAGTGGCACGCCGAACACCGTGTGCTGCTGGACGGCAACCGGACGGTCGTCTTCAACTAGCTGCGCTGCCCCACGTAACTCGGAGTTGAGGTCGTTTGGGGGCTCAAAACGCCTTTAACTGCGAGGCAGCAGGGGGAGGTCTACCCTTGAGCCATGGACGGGGAACCATTGCGCGGCGGCCATGAACCCGGCAACAGCCATGAACCCGGCGGCTACGAAACGGACCTGGCGACGTACTACAACCGCGAGGCTGCTGCCCGGGATGCGCGGCCCCTGACTCCGCGGCGGGTGGCCTGCCGCGAATGGTTCATCACCTTCCTCAAGTCCGAACATCGGCACGGCCTGCTGGAACTCGGCTGCGGTTCCGGCGTCGACGGGCTCGGCTTTGTCCAGGCGGGTCTGCACTACTGCGGCGTGGACCTCTCGGAGGAAAGCGTCCGGCTCGCCCGCGCCAAGGGCCTGGACGCCTCGGTGGCCAGCGGCCGCGCGCTGCCGTTCGCGGACGCCGCCTTCCCCGCCGCGTGGTCGATGAGCACCCTGCTGCACGTACCCAACAGCGCCATCGACGACGTCGTCCGCGAACTCGTGCGGGTCACCGGACCGGGTGCGCCGATCGCCGTCGGGCTCTGGTCAGGCGAGGACGAAGAGGTCCTGAACCCGGAAGACGACATCGAACCGCGGCGCTTCTTCAGCCGCCGCAGCGATGCTGCGGTGCGGGAGATCTTCGGCCGGCATGGCACGGTGGAGCATTTCGAGACGTGGCCGGAAGGCGTCGGCCCCGAATCCGGGCCAGGCGCCGGGCAGTGGGTACAGCACTATCAGTTCCTGGTGCTGCGGACGCCAGCGCTGCCCGACTAGCTCGCAGCAGTTGGCGTTTTGGGCGCCCGTAACGGCAACAATGCGACCCGGTTGGGTGGGCCCGCTCGGCTAGGCTTGCCTGCATGGCTCCCATTTACACCTTCGCCGGGGACACCCCGGAGATCCATGAAACGGCTTTCGTGGCCCCAAGCGCCTCGATCATCGGCAAGGCAAGCCTCGGCGAGAACGCGAGCGCCTTCTACGGCGTCTCCGTGCGCGCCGACACCGCCGCGATCAGCGTGGGCGCAGGCTCGAACCTGCAGGACAACGTGGTACTGCACGCCGACCCCGGCTTCCCCTGCACGGTCGGCGAACGGGTCAGCGTGGGCCACTCCGCCGTCGTGCACGGATGCACCGTGGAGGATGACTGCCTGATCGGCATGAGCGCCACCATCCTCAACGGCGCGGTGATCGGCAGCGGCTCCCTTGTGGCCGCGGGCGCCGTGGTGCTCGAAGGCAGCGTCATCCCGCCGCGTTCCCTCGTTGCCGGCGTCCCGGCGAAAGTCCGCCGGGAGCTCAGCGACGAGGAATTCGACGGCGTCAAGCACAACGCAGCCCACTACGTGGAGCTCGCGGCGGCGCACCGGGAGATGCACGCCTAAGCGCGAAACAAGTGGTCGGGTCCGCCCGGAGGCGGCCCTTCGCCGACCCTTCTATAGCTGTCAAGCCCCGCGGGTGCTCGGGTTTGTCGCGTTGAGTGTTCGGTAGATCGATCGGGCGAGATA